>NZ_JBTKYW010000003.1:0-289752 GCF_054459035.1 Synechococcus sp. LTW-G
ATGCTGCTCTCTCTAGATGAGATGAGCCATGGGTTGAGACGAGAAAGCCACCCCAAAGGGTGGTTTTTTTGTGCCTGGAAATAATGGGCTTCCGCTGAACAAAGGCCGCCGTGGATCACTCCTCGGCGGCCTTGTTCTTGAAATGAACTCGCGATTAGACCTGATTTGATCAATCAGGAGCGGTGCACGTGCACTTGTTTCCAGCTGCCGCTGAGCTTTTGCCAGATCCGGGTTTCGCAGCAGCGGGCGGTGATCGGATCACCATTGACGAGTTTTTGCGTCAGGCGGGTGTAGCTCACTACCACTGATTCATCGCTCAGCCAGCGCAGATGTGGGCGCGTCAGCGTTTTTTCGCTCTCTTTCTTTGTTGACTCTCCAATAAAAAAGCCCGGTCAATGACCGGGCTAACTCTTCGAATCTGCGCCGCTTTAGACAGAAGCGAATTCAGGAATCGAGGGGGTAGCCGAGTCCTTGCGGATGACCACCTGCTTGTCGTCATCGACATCAACCAGGGCGGTGTCGCCTTCGCCGATCCGGCCAGAGAGGAACTCTTCGGCCAGGGAGTCTTCCAGCAGGCGCATGACCGCACGGCGCAGCGGGCGGGCGCCGTAGCTGGGGTTGTAGCCCTCGTCGACCAGGCGCTCCTTGAAGGCCTCGGTCACCGTCAAGGTGATGCCCTTCTCCTGCATCCGAGTGAAGACTTCCTTGAGCATGATCTCGGAAATCTCCTTCACCTCATCGCGGCTGAGCTGACGGAAGACAATGATCTCGTCCAGTCGGTTCAGGAACTCTGGACGGAAGTACTGCTTGAGTTCTTCGTTCACCAGAGAGCGAATTCGGTTGTAGTTGGTCTCTTCGGCATCGCCGCCAGAGAACTCGAAACCGAGGCCGCCGCCGCCCTTCTCGATCACCTTCGAGCCGATGTTCGAGGTCATGATGATCAGGGTGTTCTTGAAGTCGACCGTGCGTCCCTTGGAGTCGGTCAGGCGACCGTCTTCCAGAAGTTGCAGCAGCAGGTTGAACACATCGGGGTGTGCCTTTTCGATCTCGTCGAACAGCACCACGGTGTAGGGACGACGACGAACCGCTTCGGTGAGCTGGCCGCCTTCGTTGAAGCCCACATAGCCCGGAGGGGAGCCGATCAGCTTGCTGACCGTGTGGCGCTCCATGAACTCCGACATGTCGAGGCGGATCATTGCCTCTTCACTGCCGAAGAAGTAGGACGCCAGGGACTTGGTCAGCTCGGTCTTACCCACACCCGTTGGGCCGGAGAAGATGAAGCTGGCGATCGGCCGGTTGGGGTTCTTCAGGCCAACCCGAGCGCGGCGGATGGCGCGGGACACGGCCTTCACGGCTTCGTCCTGACCAATCAAGCGCTGGTGGAGGGTCTCCTCCATGTTCAGCAGTTTTGCGGATTCGCTCTCGGTGAGCTTCTGAACAGGAACGCCAGTCCAGGAGGCCACGATCTGGGCGATGTCCTCTTCGGTCACCATCGGACCGCTCTCGCTCACAGCCGCTAGGGGCGCCTCGGCCACGGCGACTGGGCTGTCCGCAGAGCCATCGCTGGATTCGGCAGCGGGCTTCTCCTCGTTGCGGTTCTGCAGGATCGAGCGGATCTGCTCGCGCAGTTCGACTTCTTTGTCGCGCAGCTCGCCGGCCTTGGTGAAGTCCTGCTCGCGCACGGCCTCATCCTTCTGCTTCTCGATCTCGCGCAGTTGCTTATCGACCTCCTTGGCCGCCGGGGGCAGCTTGGAGTTCATCAGGCGCACGCGGCTGCCGGCCTCATCGATCAAGTCGATGGCCTTGTCCGGCAGGAATCGATCGGAGATGTAGCGATCACCCAAGGTGGCGGCCGCCACCAGGGCCTCATCGGCAATGGTCAGGCGGTGGTGCGACTCGTAGCGCTCCTTCAGGCCGCGCAGAATCTCAATGGTGTCCTCGACGGAGGGCTCACCCACCTGCACCGGCTGGAAGCGACGCTCCAGGGCGGCATCACGCTCGATGTGTTTGCGGTACTCATCAAGGGTCGTCGCGCCGATGCACTGCAGCTCACCGCGAGCCAGGGCTGGCTTGAGAATGTTGGCGGCATCGATCGCGCCTTCAGCGGCACCGGCGCCAATCAGGGTGTGGACCTCGTCGATCACCAGGATCACGTTCCCGGCGCCACGGATCTCCTCCATGATTTTTTTGAGGCGCTCCTCGAATTCGCCCCGGTACTTGGTGCCGGCCACCAGCAAGCCGATGTCCAGGGTGAGGACCCGCTTGTCTTCCAGGATGTCGGGCACATCGCCGGAGTTGATGCGCTGGGCCAGGCCTTCGGCAATGGCTGTCTTGCCCACACCGGGTTCGCCGATGAGGACGGGGTTGTTCTTGGTGCGGCGACCCAGGATCTGGATCACGCGTTCGATTTCGTGCTGACGACCAACCACCGGGTCGAGCTTCCCGTCGGAGGCCTGCTGGGTCAGGTTGCTGCCGAACTCATCGAGGGTTGGTGTCTTGGTGGAACCCTTGCCACCACCGCCGCCACCGCCGGCGACCTCGGCGGTCTCGCCCAGCATGCGGATGACCTGGGTGCGCACCTTGGCCAGGTCCACCCCAAGGTTTTCCAGCACCCGTGCGGCAACACCTTCGCCCTCGCGAATCAGGCCCAGCAGCAGGTGCTCTGTACCGATGTAGTTGTGGCCGAGCTGACGCGCTTCCTCGAGGGACAGTTCCAGAACGCGCTTGGCTCTTGGCGTGAAGGGGATCTCGACGGCCACAAAGCCTGATCCGCGGCCGATGATCTTCTCGACCTCGACCCGAGCGTCCTTGAGGTTGACGCCCATGGACTTCAGGACCTTGGCGGCAACGCCGGTGCCTTCGCCGATCAGGCCCAGAAGGATCTGCTCGGTGCCCACGAAGTTGTGACCCAGGCGGCGGGCCTCTTCTTGGGCCAGCATGATCACCTTGATGGCCTTCTCGGTAAACCGCTCGAACATGGGGCGGGGCCTGGCTGCATGTTCCCCCAATTTATCAGGGTTGCTTGGGGGTGTGTGAGATCAATTTCAGAAGCGCCAAATCCCAATGCCCAAAAGGGATTGCCACGCGCGATCGTCACAGCGAAGCGGTTAAAAGTTTCCGGTTCTCGCTATCAGGAATGGGCGGCAATCCGTACCGCCTCTCAGTCGTGTAATTCAAACCATTGGATCAGGGCATCGCTTCCGTTGCGGTAGTAGCCGCGACGGATTCCAGCGGTGCTGAAGCCCAGGTCTGCGTAGAGCGCCCCTGCGGCGGTGTTGTCCGAGGCCACCTCCAAGGTCGCTCGCTGCGCTCCAGCCTCCCGGGCTCGCTCCAGGAACGCCTGAATTACGCGCCGTCCCAGGCCCTGCCTCCTGTGGCCTGGATCCACGGCCAGGGTTGTGATCTGCAGTTCATCCAGGACCAGCAGTCCGCAGGCGAAGGCCAGCAGCTTCTCCCCTTGCCAGAGCCCCAGCCCTGGCCTCTGTTCGTCGGCCAGTTCAGTGCTCCACTGGCTTTCGCTCCAGAGCCCGCCCAGGGCGGCTTTGTCCAGGGCAAGGCAAGCACTGAGGTGCTCGGGCCTGAGGGCCTCAAGGCGAATCGGGGGATCGGCGGTGTGCGTCGGCACAGGGGCCTGGAGGCGGCCTCTTTAGGATCACCCCATGACGACTTCGATGGCGACAGCCGATCTCCAAGTGAGCAACCGGCCCTTTGAGAGCAACCGCGATACCGCTAGTCCCAACCGCAATCTCACCCCCGTAACGACGGCCGTTGGCCCGAAGGGTGGATTGGAGGTGGGGGGCTGCGGCCTGAGTGATCTGGCTCGCCGCTACGGCACTCCCTTGTATGTGCTGGATGAGGCCACCCTTCGCGGCAATGCCCAGGCCTACCGCAAGGCGCTGGCGTCCCATTACCCCGGTTCGGCCCTGGCGCTTTACGCCTCGAAGGCCAACAGCAGCCTGGCTATCACCGCTGTGGTCGCCTCCGAGGGGCTCGGCCTCGATGCGGTTTCGGCGGGCGAGCTGCTGACGGCGGTTCAGGGGGGGATGCCTCCTGAGCGCATTGTCTTTCACGGCAACAACAAGAGCCTGGAAGAGCTGCAATTGGCGGCCGACTTGGGCGTCACCGTGGTGGCGGACAACTGGTCGGATCTCGAGCTACTGGCGTCCCTGGGCTTGAGCCAGCCGGTGCGCCTGATGCTGCGCTTTACCCCTGGGATCGAGTGCCACACCCACGAGTACATCCGCACCGGGCACCTCGACAGCAAATTCGGGTTTGATCCCGACCAGCTCGAGCCTGTACTGAGGCACCTTCAGGGCTGCAGCTGGGCGTTGGTCAGCGGCCTCCACGCCCATATCGGCTCTCAGATTTTTGAACTGCAGCCCCACCGCGATTTGGCAGCGGTGATGGCCGACGCCCTGAAGTTGGCGCGCGAACTTGGCCATCCCGTCTCGGACTTGAACGTCGGCGGTGGTCTTGGAATCCGTTATGTCGAATCCGATGATCCGCCGTCCATCGACGAATGGGTCCGCACCGTGGCCGAGGCCGTGGCTGGTGCTTGCCAGGAGCGGGGACTGGATCTGCCGCGGCTTCTCTGCGAGCCCGGTCGTTCCTTGGTGGCTACGGCTGGGGTGACCCTCTACAGCGTTGGCAGCCGCAAGGAGATCCCTGGGATTCGCACCTATCTCTCCGTTGATGGCGGGATGAGCGATAACCCTCGTCCGATCACCTATCAATCGCTCTACACCGCTGTTTTGGCTGACCGCCCTGAGGCGGAAGCCAGCGACACCGTCACCCTGGCGGGTAAGCACTGCGAATCCGGAGACGTGCTGCTGAAGGACTTGGCCCTTCCTCCGGCCCAGTCAGGTGATGTTTTGGCAGTCTTTGCCACCGGCGCTTACAACGCCTCGATGGCTTCGAACTACAACCGCATCCCTCGCCCTGCAGCGGTAATGGTGCATGACGGCATGGCGGAGCTGGTGCAACGCCGGGAGTTGCCAGAGGAACTGCTGCGCTACGACGTTCTGCCGGAACGCCTTCGGCCGGTAGTCTGATCCTCAGCGAATAGAGCAAGGGTGCTCGGGTTGATCGGGGGAATCCAGCTGGGCTTCGTGCTGGATCTCCTGTTGGCCACCGCCCTTGGCATGGTCATCCTGGCTCGGGTAAACGAGCCGCGGACCCTCTGGTTACTGCGGGGCTACCTCACCTTGGTGGCTCTGGCCTGGGTGGTTCAGCGCTACGCCAACCTGCCGCTCACCAGCAAGCTGGTGGATGCCCTGGTCATGGCCTGCAGTTTGGCCCTGGCGATCCTCTGGCAAGGGGAACTGCGGCGCCTGATGGAACTGCTGGGGACTGGTCGGCTGGATGTTCTCTTTGGCAGCCAACGGGCCGACAAGCTCGCCTCGAGTTCCGTTGGTGTGCTCAGTGAGGCCGCGGGTCGCCTCTCCCAGATCCGTCGTGGTGGATTGATCGTCCTTGATCTGGGCAGTGATCTGCGCCCAGAGGACTTCCTGAACCCCGGCATCGCCCTGGATGCTCAGCTCTCAGTCGATCTGCTCCTGAATCTCTTTGCGATCGACACCCCGCTCCATGACGGGGCGGTGCTGGTCAAAGGCAATCGGATCCTCTCGGCGGGGGTGATCCTGCCCCTCTCTCGCCAGGGAGTGAATCGCTATGGCACCCGCCATCTGGCGGCCCTAGGGATCACCGAGCGCTTCGATCGCTGCCTCTGCATCGTGGTGTCCGAGGAGACCGGCACGTTGTCGTTGGCGAAGCAGGGGCGCCTGGAGCGTCCGATTACCAGCTCGCGGCTTCAGGAATTGCTCAGCGAAGCGCTTGCGCAGGCCCCGAAATCCTCTGGGAAAGCTGCGGGTCGTAGCGTGTCCGTAGATTCGTCCGAGCCTCTCGCATGAGTCGTTCCCTGACGACTGCCTTAACTGTCGAAGGGAACAGGCCCTCGCGCTGCGCCCTCCCGCCCGGGCTGGAACCGGCCAGGCTGCCGGCCCATGTCGCGGTGATCATGGACGGCAATGGCCGTTGGGCCGGGCAGCGGAAACTTCCCCGGGTGATGGGGCACCGGGAAGGCGTGGAAGCCTTAAAGCGCACCCTGCGCCTCTGCAGTGATTGGGGCATTGGCTCGCTGACGGCCTACGCCTTCTCCACCGAGAACTGGAACCGCCCTGGTGAAGAGGTCAGCTTCTTGATGACCCTGTTTGAACGGGTCTTGGCTAATGAGCTCAAAGCGCTTGAACAGGAGCAGGTGCGCATTCGTTTTCTCGGCGACCTGGAGCAACTCCCGGAGGGTCTGCAGCAACTCATCCAGGACGCCACGCAGCGGACGGCCTCCAACACCGGTATTCGTTTCAATGTCTGCACCAACTACGGCGGTCGTCGCGAGTTGGTCAGGGCGGCGCGGCTGCTCGCGCAAGAGGTGGCCAGCGGTGAACGGGATCCTGAGTCGATTGATGAGCAGGCGTTTGCCTCCAAGCTCCTCACCGCTGGTGAGTCGGATCCAGACCTGTTGATCCGCACCAGCGGCGAGCAACGCATCAGCAATTTCCTGCTCTGGCAACTGGCCTATGCCGAGCTCCACATCACGGATGTCCTCTGGCCTGATTTCGATGAAACGGCCCTGGTGAGCGCCTTGATGGATTTCCAGAACCGCCAACGTCGCTTTGGTGGCGTGGCCTCCGTCTCCTCCTAATCGCGTGACCTCCTCCTCCGTTTCGGTGCGCCACGACTGGAGCACCTCTGAGATTCAGGCGCTCCTGGAGTTGCCCTTGATGGACCTGCTCTGGCAAGCCCAGGCTGTGCACCGCGAGGCCAATCCGGGGTATCGCGTCCAGCTGGCCTCCCTGTTGAGCGTCAAAACCGGCGGCTGCGAAGAGGACTGCGCCTACTGCCCGCAGTCGATGCACAACAGCAGCGATGTCACGGGGCAACCGGAGCTGGAGGTGGAGCCGGTCTTGGCCCGGGCTCGGGCGGCCAAGGAGGCCGGCGCCCATCGCTTCTGCATGGGTTGGGCCTGGAGAGATATCCGCGACGGCGCGCCCTTTGAGGCGATGTTGTCGATGGTGCGCGGCGTCCGCGAGTTGGGCATGGAGGCCTGCGTCACCGCCGGGATGCTGACGGACAGCCAGGCCGCCCGCCTGGCGGAGGCAGGCCTGACCTCCTACAACCACAACCTCGACACCAGCCCTGAGCACTACGACCGGATCATCACCACCCGCACCTACGAGGAGCGCCTTGAGACCTTGGCTCGGGTGCGCAAAGCGGGCATCTCGATGTGCTGCGGAGGCATCATCGGCATGGGCGAGAGCCTCACCGATCGTGCCTCGCTTCTGCAGGTGCTGGCTTCGATGAACCCCCATCCCGAAAGCGTGCCCATCAACGCCCTGGTGGCGGTGGAGGGAACTCCGCTGGAGGAGCAGCCCGCCGTCGATCCCCTTGATCTGGTTCGAATGGTGGCGGTGGCCCGGATCCTGATGCCCCACAGCCGTGTGCGCCTCAGTGCTGGCCGCGAAACCATGAGCCGCGAGGGGCAGGTGCTCTGCCTGCTGGCGGGTGCGGATTCGATCTTCTATGGCGAGACCCTGCTCACCACGGGGAATCCCGACGTGGAGGCCGACCAACAGTTGTTGGCCCTGGCCGGCGTGAATCCCTGGCAGGAGCAGGTGCCGGCGTGAGCGCCTTGGTGATGGCCTTCTATGGCTTCACCGCCATGGAGGACTTGCCTGGGTTGCAGCAGGAACTCAGGGCTTTGGCCCAGCAAGAGGGGGTCCTCGGCACGATCTTGCTGGCTGAAGAAGGGGTCAACGGCACCATCAGCGGTCCAGACGCAGGTGTTCAGGCCGTGCTGGAGCGGCTGCGCCAGTTGCCCGGGCTCGGGGGGCTGGAGGCCAAGTTCAGCCGCGCTGAGCAGCAAACCTTCCATCGGCTCAAGGTCCGTCTCAAGCGCGAGATCGTCACCATGGGCTGCCCCACGGTGAAGCCGGCGGAGCAGGTGGGGACCTATGTCCCGCCGGCGCAGTGGGATGCGCTGATTGCCGATCCAGAGACTTTGGTGGTGGACACCCGCAACCGCTACGAAGTGGAGGTGGGCAGCTTCACCGGAGCGATCGATCCCGGCACCGACAGCTTTCGCGAGTTCCCCGCCTGGGTGGAGGAGACCCTGCGGCCCCTGGTGGAGCAGAGGCAACCGAAGGCGATTGCCATGTTCTGCACCGGCGGGATTCGCTGCGAGAAGAGCACGGCCTATCTGCTGCAGCAGGGCTTTGAGAACGTGCATCACCTGCAGGGCGGGATCCTGCGTTACCTCGAGGAGATCCCCGAGGAGCGCAGCAGCTGGCAAGGGGAGTGCTACGTCTTTGACCAGCGGGTGAGCGTGAACCACCAGCTCGAGCCCGGCAGCTACAGCCTCTGCCACGCCTGCGGCCTACCGGTGTCCCCTGAGCAGCGCCTGCAGCCCAGCTACCGCGAGGGCATCAGCTGTCCCCACTGCATTGAGCGCTTTACGGAGACTGATCGCAAGCGCTTTGCTGAACGCCAGCGTCAGATGCAGCTGGCCCGCGACCGCGGACAGCGGCACCTCGGGTAGGGCGGATGGCTCCGGTTCTCTACAGCTTCCGCCGCTGCCCCTACGCAATGCGGGCTCGCCTGGCCCTGGCCGCGGCGGAGCTGGAGGTGGAGCTGCGGGAGGTGGCCTTAAAAGCCAAGGCCCCGGAGCTGCTGGAGGCTTCGCCGAAGGGGACCGTTCCGGTTTTGGTGCAAGCGGGCGGTCCGGTGCTCGATGAGAGCCTAGAGATCATGCGCTGGGCTCTGGAGCAGTGCGATCCCCTGGGTTGGTTGCAGGGGGATGGGGCCGAGACCGCGGCGTTGCTGGCGCAGAACGATGGGCCGTTCAAACGGCATCTGGATCGCTTCAAATACCCCGATCGCTACGGCGATGTCGACCTCCGTGAGCACCGCTCGGCATCCCTGGCGGTCCTGCGCGAGTGGCAGCAGCGCCTCCAGCCTGGGGGTTGGCTGCTTGGCGCGCAGGCGACGTTGGTGGACTGGGCCCTGCTGCCATTTGTGCGTCAATTCCGCTCCGCAGATCCAGAGGGCTTTGACGGGGAGCCAGGGCTAGATGCGGTCCGGGGCTGGCTGGCGCGCTTTGAGCAGTCCCCGCTCTTCCAGCAGGTCATGGAGTCCCCCTGGGCGGAGCGCCGCTGCTGGAGATCACCGCGCTGGCTCTATCACCTGACTTTGGCCTCGGACTGGCAGCAGGCCCGCCAGCAGGGGGAGTACAGGATCTCAACCCGGGGGCAGAGCCTCGATCAGGTGGGGTTCATCCACGCCAGCTATGCCCATCAGCTGGAGGCCACCCACCAACGTTTCTACGCCGATCTGGAGGACTTGCGGCTGTTGGTGATCGATCCGACGCGCCTGGCGGCCCATGGCCTCGAGGTTCGCCCCGAAGCAGCCCCCGGCAGCGAGGAGCTCTTCCCTCATGTCTACGGCGCCTTGCCTTTGGATGCGGTCTGTCTGGTGGAGCGTTGGTAGCGATGGCTGTCCCGTTGTCTTTGGCGGAGATCGAGCAGCGGGCCGCGGCGCGGGGGCTGTTGCTGCGGCTGCAGGTGAAGCAGGCCTTGGCGGTCAGGACCCTGAGGGTGGTGGTGGCCAGACCGCGGGAGGGGCAGGTGCCTGTGCTGCTCGGCGAACTCAAGGGCTGGGCGTTGCCCCTGCCGGATGGCCTGCAGCTCGACACGATGCGCGTTCAGGGCCAGGACACCCAGGGGGTTGGTGCCCTGATCTGGGCTGCCACCTTTGCTTGGGCCCTGGAGGCCACCCCCTGTCGTCGTGCCCGGTTGCTGGCGATCCGCGACAACGATCAGCAGCACCGCCGGCTGGTGCGTTATTTCCGCCAGCTGGGGTTTGAGCCCACTCGCGAGGTCGGGGCCGCGGCCTTGGATCTGCCCCTGCGCTTGGTCTGGGGTGGGGCGGGACTGCTGATGTCTGGGGATATCGCCCAGGGGCTGGAGCGGGTAAGCCGCCGGCTGTGATCGTCGCCGGCATTGATGTGGGCAGCGCCCGGAAGGGATTCCACGCGGTTTTGCTAGAGGGCAGCCGCGTGGTGGATCAGCTCAACACCTCTGATCCGGAGGCGTTGGCGCGCTGGTGTCTGAGGGCCGAGCGGATCGCGATTGACGCTCCCTGCGGTTGGGCCCTTCCTGGCGAGCGCTCGCGCCTGTGCGAACGGCAGCTCGCGGCCCAGGGGGTGCGTTGTTTTGCCACCCCGACCCGGGAGGCGGCTCTGGCGAGCCGCAGCAATTTCTATGGCTGGGTGCTGCGCGGGGAGGCGCTCTATCAAGCCCTGCAGCGGTACAGGGTTCCAATCGCCCGTGATGCCCAAGCCCTGCAGGGGCGCTGCTCTTTTGAGAGTTTTCCCCACGGCATCACCGTCGCCCTCTCGCCGCAGATCGAGGTGAAAGCGGCGTTCAAGCTGGAGCAACGTTCCGCGCTCCTGGAGCGCTTTGGCGTTTCGCTGAGTGGCTTGAGCAGCATCGACTGGATTGATGCGGCGGTCTGTGCCCTGGCTGCTCAGCACATCGCCAAGGGGGCCGAGGCAGAGATCTACGGCGAACCCGAGGGTGGGTTACTGGTGTTGCCCGGTCGCACGCGCCACACTGCCGGCAGCACCTAGGGATCTCAGGTGATGGATTTGCATGGGATGGAGCTCCTGCTGAATCATTCGGCCCAAGCGCTTCGCCAGTTGCTGGAGTTCCTCTCGCTGATTTCCGTCGCGATTGGTCTGGTGGCCGTTCTCAGTGGGGCGCGCAAGTTGCGGCTGCGGGAGATTCCGCCCCATCTGATCCAGCGGGGTCCCGTCACGATGGCCCGGGTGACCTTTGGCTCCTGGGTCGCCTTGGCGCTGGAGTTTCAGCTCGGGGCTGATGTGGTCTTGACCACGATTAGCCGTGAACCCAATGCCCTGATTCAGCTGGGGGCGGTGGCGTTGATCCGGACCTTCTTGAACTATTTCTTGGCCCTGGAATTGCGCCAGGAGGATCGCCATCAAGCCAGCTAGCCCTGGTCTCCAGCGTGATAGCTGCTGCGCACTAAGGGGCCGGAGCGCACGTCGCTGAAGCCCAGCGCCTTGGCGATGCTCCCGAGTTCCTCGAACTCCTCGAGCGTCCAGTAGCGATCCACCGGGAGATGGGCCAGGGAGGGCCTGAGGTATTGGCCGATGGTCAGCCGCTGGCAGTCCACCGCGCGGAGATCGCGCATCGCCTCGACCACCTCCTCGAACCCTTCACCCAGACCGAGCATCAGCCCGCTCTTGGTGGGGATCTGTGGCGCGAGTTCGCGGGCGGCTGCCAGAAGGCCCAGGGAGCGGCTGTAGGTGGCCCCGCGCCTGACCTCTCCCTGTAGACGCTCCACGGTTTCGAGGTTGTGGTTGAAGCAGACGGGTGCTGCCGAGAGGACCGTCTGCAGGCGTTGGCGTTGGGCCGTGATCGCCTCGGCTTCCTCGCGGTGGCCCCCCCAGAAGTCGGGGGTGAGCACCTCGATGGCGATCCGTTGATTGCGGGCCCGGATGGCGGCCATGGCCCGGGTGAAGAGCGCTGCGCCGTGGTCGCTCTGGTCATCCCTGGCCACCGAGGTCAGCACCACATAGCGGAGTCCCAGGGTTTCGACCGCTTCGGCCACCCGTTCGGCCTCCTGGTCATCGAGGGGCTCCGGCGCCTGTCCCTTGTCCACCTGGCAGAAGGCGCAGCTGCGGGTGCAGATCGATCCCCCCAGCAAGAACGTCGCGGTTCCGGAGGAGTAGCACTCGCCCCGATTGGGGCAACGGCCCTCCTCGCAGATGGTGTGGAGGCGTTGCTGCTTGACCACGGCCTGGACCGACTCCAGGGCGCTGGCCGCGCCGATGGGGGTGCGGATCCAGTCCGGTAGGCGTTCCTTGGGTGGGATCTGGCTGTAGCGGCTCATGCGCTCACTCCATCCGCCGCCGCCCCTCGAGGGCCCTCGCCAGGGTGACCTCATCGGCGTATTCCAGTTCGCTACCCACCGGCAGCCCGTAGGCGATGCGGCTGACCTGGGTGAACGGTTTGAGCAGGCGGGCCAGATAGAGGCTGGTGGTGTCCCCCTCCACGCTGGGGGTGAGGGCCAGGATCACTTCGCTGATGCCGTCCCGGTCCACCCGCTCCACCAGCGGCTGGATGTGCAGCAGCTCTGGGCCGATGCCATCCATGGGCGAGATCAGGCCGCCGAGCACGTGATAGCTCCCCTTGAACTCGCGGGTGCGCTCGAGGGCCAGCAGGTCACGGGAATCCGCGACCACGCAGAGCACCCCGGTGTTGCGTTCCTCATTGCGGCAGATCTCGCAGAGGGGGTCGGCCGAGAGGTGAAAGCAGCGCTGGCACTGGCCCACCTGGCTGCGGGCGGCCAGCAGCGCATCGGCGAAGGCCTGGATTTGCTCGCTGGGTTGGTTCAAGAGGTGCAGCGCCAGGCGCTGGGCCGTGCGCGGCCCGATGCCAGGAAGCCGCTCGAACTGATCAATCAGCCGTGCCAGGGGTCTGGTGAAGCCGCTCAGATCCCTTGAGGCAACTGGCGTAAATCTAAGAGGAACCGCAAGACCTGCGGCGGCGCGTGAGAATGGCTGCGCTGAAGCGCTGATCAATGGCCGTGCTGACCCGCTGGATCTCCCGAGGACTGCGTTCGTTCCTGGCCCTTGGCCTGGTGCTGGTACTGGTGAGCTGCAGTGCGGTCGCGGCCGGTCTCAATTCCTTCCAAAGCTCGGATGGGCGCTACGCCTTCCTCTATCCGACGGGCTGGACCCGGGTGCAGGTCACCGAGGGTCCCCAGGTGGTCTTCCACGACCTGATCAATGCCGATGAAACCCTCAGCCTGGTGGTCTCGGATGTGAATGAGACCAACAGCCTGGAGAACCTCGGTAGTGCCGTGGCGGTGGGCGAGAAGCTGCGCCGCGTGGTCATCGCTCCGGACGGCAGCGGCCGCGAGGCGGAACTGGTGGAGGCCTCTGAGCGTGAGGACGGCGGGCGCACCTTCTACGACCTGGAGTACGCCGTTCACCTTCCCGACCGTGATCGCCATGAGCTTGCGACGGTCGTTGTGGACCGCGGCCGGCTCTACACCTTTGCCGCCAGCACCAACGAGATGCGCTGGCCGAAGGTCAAGGGCCTGTTCCATCAGGTGATCACGTCCTTCACCCTGCGGATCTGATCGAGTGCTGATCGTTGGCGGTGGCCTGGCGGGTGGACTGCTGGCCCTCGCCCTGCGCGAGCGCGGCGTCGACGTCTGTTTGATCGCCGGCCAGCAGCCCTCCGCGACGGAGTGGAGCTATGGGGTGATCCCGGGTTGGCCGCTGGGCACCTCAGCCTTGGCGATCCGCTCTGCCAAGGCCGCTGGCCTCTGGCGTGATCTGCAACGGCGTTATGGCGATCTCGGCTGGTCCAGCGCGCGCATCCATCTCCACGGCGGCAAGCCCTGGGCGCGGCTTTTGCCGTTGCCGGGATCTCAGGTGGACACAGCGCGTTTTCATGCGCGCCTTCCTGAGCTGCTCAAGCAGGCCGGGGTTCATTACGTCGCCGCCGAGGCGCTGAGCCTTGAGCGTCAGCAGGGGGAGTGGCTGGTGCGTTGTAGCGATGGCTCGGCCCACTCCTGTCCTCAGCTGGTGCTGGCCGCCGGTGCGGGTTGCCGCCGCCTTTGGCCGGCCTGGCCTGAGGCGCTGCGCAGCAGCTGGGCGGGAGTGCTGGAGTTGCCCGAAGCGCCGACCCATGGTCTGCGGCTGCCAGCCCAGTTCCAGCGCCCGGCGCTGGAGCGATCCAGCGCGGAACTCCAGGCCCCTCGGACCGTTGTGGATGCCGGGCTCGTGCCCCGCGGCGCTGGGGCGCTCTTGGGGCAGGTCAGCAGCTTTGCTCCCGGCTTGTCCCTCCACGACCCCCCGCCTGCCATGGAGCAGGAGCTGAGGCAGGCCATCGCTGCATCCGGGTTGCACAAGGTCCTCGCTGAGGCGCCCGGCCGTTGGCATCAGGTCCCCGTGGCCTTCAGCCGCACGGGGATCCCCTTGGCTGGCCCACTGGCAGATGCGCCAGGACTGTTTGGCTTCAGCGGCTTCAGCGGCGGCTTCGCCCAGGTGCCGGTGCTTGCGCCGCTGCTGGCGGAGGTGCTGGCGGCGGGCAGCGCTACGGCGCAGGGGAAGTTGGAGCAGCTGCAGGTGTGGCAGCACTCCAGGTGAGCTCCGGTGTGAGTGGCGCGGCGGGATCGCGCGGCACGGGCAGCAGCTCGCGCAGCAACTGGGCGTAGGTGATGTTGACCCCGACGGTGGCGTTGAGCCGTTGCACGAGGGAACTGATCAGGCGCTCCTGGGTGATCGAGAGATCCACCTCGCTGGAGAGTCCCGTTTGGTAGCGCAGCCGTACGTCGCGGAAGGCTTCGAGGGCCGCGGCGACCCCGCGCCGAGCTGAGGCCAATTTGGCCAGGCTCGCCTCGTGGTTGAAGAAGGCCGCCTCCAGCCGCAACCGAATGGCATTGCGCCGGGCCGCATAGTCCTGTCCGGCGGCTTCGACGCGGCGCTGCAGGGCCCGGGTCTCGCCGCTGGTGGTGCCGGCATCAAACAGCAGCCAGCGGACGCTAAGGCCCAGGGACCAGTCGTAGCCACTGGTGTTCAGGGTGGGGATCACGGTGGAGCCGCAGCAGCCCCCATTGCTGGTGGTGATATTGAACTGATTGACGTTCTGGCCGTAGCTGCCGCCGCCGGCAAACAGGGCCAGTCGCGGCAGCAGTTGGGCGGCGGTCGCATCTTTTTGGCGTGCCAGGGCGGTGCGCGTCGCCAGGATTGCCTCGAGTTCGGGGTTGCCGCGGTAGGCCGCCAGCAGGCTCTGCTCAAGGTCCAGGGGCCAGTGGGGCATCACAGCGATCGGATCGCTGGCACTGGGGGTGACAGTGGCGGGAAGGTTCAGGACCAGGGCCAAGCGGCGCCGGGCGATGGCGCGATCGGCCAGGGCCTGGATCAGGGCCTCTTGGTCACTGGCCTCAATGGCGCGGCGGCGCAGGACATCGACCCGGGGCACCAGACCCGCCAATTTCAGATCGAGGGAGTCCTGCAGGATCAGCAGGTCATCGCGCACCGCGGCGTCCTGAATGCGGACGTTCTGATCGGCCTGCTGCAGCTGGTAGTAGGCCTCACTGATGTTCAGCTGCAGTTGCCTGAGCTGGTTGCCATAGAGCTGCCGCTCCCGCTCCAGCACGGCCCGTGCGGCCTGCACCCGGGGCGTGCGGGCGAAGTCCAAGAGGGCGTAGTCCAGTTGCAGCCCGGCGGCGCCGACGTTGCTGGATTGGTTGAGGTAAGCCCCCCCGTCCGTGGGGACATAGAAGGCTCCCCCCGGCTCAAACAGGGGCCCCAGGTTCAGGTTGCCGTTGCCGACGGAGGCGGTGTTGTTCGAACTGATTTGGCCGGTGCTGCCGCCGGCGACCGCACTGATCCGCGGCCAGTAGGTGCCAAGGGCCGCCTGCAGTTCATCGAGGGAGGCCGCGACCCTCTCCCGTTGGGCGAGGAGCTCCGGGTTGTTTTTGAAGCCCAGGGCAAGGGCCTCGAGCAGGCTCAGGCGCTCAACGACTCCTTTTTGGAGCTGTTGGGGCGTCGGAAGGCTCAGGGGTGCGGGGGCTGCGGCTTGCCCCGGCTGCAGCTGTTGGCTGGGTGCCCGATTGGGCTGCAGCAGGCTGCTTGGAATGGGGGCCGTGACGGCTTCCCGTGGCGGAATCCCCTGGGGGTCGGGAGGGATCAGGGCATCAAGGACGCGCAGCTGCTGATCCAGGGCCCGCCAGCTGCGCTCGAGCTTCTCCACCTCGGGGGAGCTGGCTTCGATGTTGGGTTGCCCGAGTGCCAGCGGGCTGCACAGGCTCGCCAACGCCAGGCCGCCGGCCAGGCTCAAGATTCGGCTTGCCGCAGCGAGGCGCAACGTCCGGGGGAAGTTGTGATGCAGTCTGCCGAATCTGGCCAGAATCGCCTTTGCCCAGCATCCTGTCGCTATGTGGCAGCAACGGCGGCAACAGCTCCAGCAGGGTTGGGTTGGTCTGAGCGACCACAACCAAGTCGGCGTCTGCCTGGCGGGGGTCGGCGGGGTCCTGGCGCTCTGGGCGTTGTTCTGGCCGGTGCCGACCGAGGTGAGCGGTCAGGGCGTGTTCCTCTATCCCGATAACGCTGGGGTGCTCAATGCCCGCTCCGGAGGGCAGGTCCTCGACGTCAAGGTCAAGGTTGGCGAACCGGTGCGCAAGGGACAGGTGTTGATGACCCTCTACCTGCCGGTTCTGGAGAAACAACTGGCGCAGCAGCGGGGCAACCTGGCGCAGCTGGAGCGGATCAACGCCGATCTGGACCAGCGCGATTTGCGGCGGCTCGAGACCGAAAAGCGTGCCGTGGAGGTCGCCCTGGCGAAGTTGACGGACGACAGTGCCCGCTACGCCTCACTCCAGTCCACCTACAGCACGAAGCTCAGCAACCTCGACTGGCTGGCTCGCCGGGAAGTGGTGGCACCGCTCTCCCGCGAGGTGGTAGCCGTTCAGCAGGGCTTCACCAACACCAGCGTGGACCTCGATGCGGTGAAGATCCAGCGTAAGAAGGTCCTGACCGACTACGAGCAGGTGAAGCTCACGATCGAGACCGAGGCGCTGAATCGCCGCTACCAGATTGACGACCTCAAGCGGCAGATTCGCGTCACCGAAGCGCAGATCGCCTACGACGGGGAGGTGTTGGCGGGCCGGGACGGCAGCCTGCTCGACATCCAGGTGATCTCCGGGCAAACCGTCTCCACCGGCCAGCGCCTGGGCACCATTGGACGCCCCCAGAAACCCGGTGCCAAGGCTCCGCCCCTGCGTGCCGTGGCCTATTTCTCCCCGGCTGATGCCCGCCGCCTTCCCTTGGGACTGCGGATGGAATTGGTGCCGCAGTGGAAACAACGGGGGCGCTTTGGCGGGATCGTGGGCCAGGTCAGCCAGGTCCTGACCCTGCCGGCCACCGAGGACGACGTCTCCACCACCACAGGCAACCCCCAGTTGGCAAAGGCCCTGACCAAGGAGGGGCCGGTGATGCGCGCCGAGATCGAACTGGGCCGCGATCGCTGGAGCAATGACGGCTACCGCTGGACCCTCTCGGGCGGTAGCGGTGTGTTCCCTGTGCGCGATGGCCTGACCCTCAACGCCTATGGCTATGTGGAATGGCGCTCCCCCTTGAGTTATGTGCTCCCGGGGCTGCGCTCCCTCACCGGTGGCTATCGCACCCTCAGAATTGACGCCCTATGGAACCGTCCTTTCCTCAGGCAGCCCGGAACCTTGGAGTGAAGCTCAAGGCCTGGCGCTTGCCTCCCCTCCGCAATCCCTTGCTGCGCAAGGAGTTGCCCTGGTTGGTGGCGGAGGTGGTTCTGCTGTTGATCCTGTTCAACGCCAACGCCCCCGAGCTCTGGTTCTGGCTCGTGGTTTTGCTCGTGGTCCTGGGCTATCGCGTGGAGCGCTGGTGGGCGTCGAGGCCTGAGTCCTAGCGGGGCAGCACGCTCGCCCAGGTCCGCTCGGCATCCTGCATGGCCTGTTCGGCCTGCCTGCAGAGCAGCAGCCGAGCGGCGATGCGCTCCAAGCGCTCAAGAGGGATGCGGTTGAGGTTGGGGTCCGCGAGTTCGCGGTTGAGATCAAGCCAGGCCTGGGGCAAGGCCAGCGCAGAGCTGGGTGGTTGCGGCAGGGTTCGCCGCCGGCCGCTGAACCGCTGCTCCCATTGTTCGAGCCGTTGGCCCAGAACTTGCAGCAAGGCCGCTTCGCCCTGATGCAGCCGCTCGATCATGGCGCTGTCGTTGAGGGTCGGGGCCCGGCGCACCATGCCGCCAACCATCATGACTAGACGGGAGCAGGCGTCATCGAGGCACTGCACCAGCTGAACGCTGGGATGGCGGCTCGCCCCTTCCCCAAGTTCCAGGCTGAGGGCCGGGCGCAGGGCCCGCAGGCTGATTAGGCGAGCGCGCAGGCGCTTGTAGTCCTCAATGCCTGGCCCTTGCGCTTCGCTGTTCAGCAGGCGCTGGGCCAGCTCCTGGTAGGTCTGCCTCAGGTCGCTGAACAGCTCGCCGTACTGCTGCAGGACGGTATCGAGGCTGCGGGTTGGCCAGAACAAGCGCAGGCTCAGGAGCCCCACCAGCACGCCAAAGGCCGTCCAGAAAAAGCGCAGGGGAATCCATGTGCCGAGGTTGGCGGAGTGGGAGAGCCAGCCCATCACCACAATCAGGCCGCCGACCTTGTAGCCGACCAACAGCTTGAGCCACCCTCCCAGGAGCCGTAGGGCCGCCAGGGTGATGGCGATGGCGATGGGCATTGGCACATCGCGCAGACCCCAGTAGCCCACCAGCAGCAGAACTGAGCCCAGCACGGTGCCGAGTAGCCGCTGACGGCCCAATTCGATCGCCCCGCCGTAACTGCCCGTTCCAACGGACACCACCGCCAGAGGGGAATAGAAGCCATAGGTCAAGCCGGTCATGGCGGCGAAGCCATTGCTCAGTCCGGCGGCAACCGCCAACCGCAATTCGGCGCGGCTGATCAGCATGGCCGCCGGGCCAAGCTGCCCAGGCTGGCGTGAAGGGGCCTGGTCTCTTCCTCGAGTGCCAGCAACTGCAACAGCGGGAGTCGTTGGCTCTGGGCGAGCTGTTGCCAGCGCTGCGGCTCACGCCGCGGTGTGGCCTGGGCGCCCCCTTGGAGTTGTCGATGCAGGCCGGCGATGCTCTGATGCAGCGGCGTCGCCTGGGCGATGTTGAGTGGGGGTAGGCCGTCGATCAGGCGCTCCCAGGCAATCCAGTGGAACTGGACGATCTGCCAGAGCCGTAGGCGTTGCTGCCAGCGGCTGGAGCGCAGCCGCTTCTGGCGGGGGCCCCGGCGTTCCCGCTCCACCAGATCCGTCATCCGCATCAGGTTTCCGGTCAGGGGTGCTGTGTTCAGTGGAGTCGGTCGCTCGTGTTGACCATCCAGCCAGGCCTGGTAGCGCTCGAGTTGCCCTTGCAGATCAGCTAGTAGGTGCTGGTCGAGGCTTTGCAACTCCCGGTAGCTGTTGCGCGGCCAGAACAGCAGTCCCACCCCCAAGGCCACTAGACAGCCGACCACGGTGTCGAGGCCGCGGTTGAACACGTAGTCCCAATCGAGGGCCTCGTAGCGGGGAATCATCAAGAACATCACGCTCAAGGTGGCGGCGGTGCTCAGGCCCGATTGCCAGCCGAACAGGCGCAGGACCGGGATCATCAAGAGGATCGAGACCAGCACCCCCATCCAGCCGCTGAGGATCGTGTGGACCACAAAGGTCACCAGTCCACCGATCACCGTGCCCATCACCCGGGCGGTTGCGGCCTTGACGGTGTGGTCATCGTTGTCATCAACAACAATCACCACCGCCATCAGCGGATACCAAACAAACTCAATGCGCTCAAACCACAGGGCAATCGCTGCCGTGAGGAACACCGCCGTGAACATCTTCAGGGTGTTGCGCACCAGCAGTGCGTCCACGGGCCGCGGCGTTCTGGGTCTGCGGGGAGCTTATGGAGGTCTGCGCTGATGGGCTCAATCTTGTTGGCGAACTCCTGGTCCTCGACCCTGGACGTCGACCTGACGGTGCTGTTGCGTCTGGGGTTATCGGTCTTGTGTGGTCTGGCGGTGGGCTACAACCGCGCCCAGCACTTCGCTCAGCCCCAGACGAACCGGCTGCGGGTGCACGTGCTGGTCGGTCTCAGTGCCTGCTTATTGGTTCTGGCGGCGGGGGACCAACCCGATGCGCGCAGCCGGGCGATTCAAGGGATCGCCACGGGAGTGGGTTTCCTGGGGGCCGGCGAGATCCTGGTGGATCGCGGCGGGGAGTCGTTTGCAGGGCAGCATCCGCGGGTGCACGGCCTCACCAGTGCCGCATCGATCTGGTTCACAGCCGCCCTCGGGGTGACGGTGGCCGCATCAACGCCGGTGCTGGCGATCACTGCTTTGCTCCTGGCCCTCGTGGTGCTCTCACAACACGCCAAGAGGCCCCATGTCTGAGACCAAGCCCGCGTTCTGGAGTCTCAAGCCCTGGTGGTGTCAGCCCTGGTCGATCCTCCTGACCGGTGTTCTGGTGATCGCCGGTAGCTGGCTGCTGTTGCACCGCTGGTGGATCAGCGCACCGGTGGCTGTGGCTGTGTTGGCCTGGTGGGGCCTGTTTCTGGTGCTCGTTCCCGCGGCCTACCGGGATGAGGAAGGCCAGCCTTAAAAGAGGCCCTAGAAGAGAAATTTGAAGCGCTCAGAGCTGCCGGCGGCGGCGGCCCCAGCGGCGGTGGCTTCGGGCCATTCGGCCTTCCAGTAGCTGATGCCCTCATGCATGAAGGGGCGGCCGCCGAGGCGCTCGGCGTTCAGCTCGGTGCTGCCCATGGCACTGATCAGGCCTCCAATCTCCATCGGCCCGAGGTCCGTGCGCAGGTCCTTGCCGGCGACAGCGAGCAGAGCGGGGAGCCGCACCAGGCTCTCTGGGCGGGTGATCTGTTTGAACAGGGCCTTGAGCACCAGGCGCTGGCGATCCAGGCGGCCGATGTCCCCCATCTCGTCGTGGCGGAACCGCAGGAAGCCCTCGAGGTCTCGGCCCTTGAGGACCTGGCGGCCTGGCTGCAGATCGATGTGCAGGCCTTGGGTGTTGTCGTGATACCACATGCGCTTGGGCACGTTGACCTCAAGGCCGCCCAGGGCATCCCCCAGGCGCCGGATCACCGCCAGGTTCACCAGGATGTGGTGACGCACCGGACGTCCCAGGTGCTTGGAGAGCTCCGCCTTGACCGCATCGGGGCCGCCATAGGCGTAGAGCGCGTTGGCCTTAACCGGGCCAAAGCTGCTGGAGTTGATGTAAGTGTCCCGGGGTACCTGCAGCAGCTTGGTGACGCCGTTTTGCACACGCATCGTGTACATCACGTCGGTATTCCCGCCGCCGACGTCGGTTCCCAGGATCACCACATCGGCGTCACTGAGGCTGTTCCAGCTGCTGAAGGGATTGACCAGCTGGTGGCGCTCGCTCACCTGGGGACTGCTGAGGTAGTCCGCGACGGGAGAGGCCAGCAGGAGTCCACCACCCAGCCCAAAGCCAATGGCCGTCAGCATCGCTGCGCGCTCATCGCGGCGGCGGGGCATCGGGCTGGCGGGGGCTGTTTTCAGGGTGGGACTCTTCATTCTCACAATTTATTTCTTTTTCTGCCGCCCATCTTGTGGTAACCCCTGCATTGGTGCCACTTCCTTGGCTGGTTAGAGAGCCAGGACCTCGTCCTGCCGTAGTCCCGCCTGGACCCGCCAGAGATTGACGTAGGCCCCACCGGCGGCGATCAGTTCCTCGTGGCTGCCGCTCTCGACGATTCGTCCCTGGTCCATCACCACGATCCGATCGGCATGGCGCACGGTGGACAGGCGGTGCGCAATCACCAGGGTGGTGCGCTCGGCGGTGATTCGATCGAGGGAGCGCTGAATCGCCGCCTCGGTCTCGTTGTCCACCGCCGCCGTTGCTTCATCGAGGATCAAGACGGGTGGATTTTTGAGGATGGCCCGGGCCAGGGCAATCCGTTGGCGCTGTCCACCGGAGAGGCGCTGGCCCCGCTCGCCCACCACCGTGTCGTAGCCCTGCGGCAGCTCCTCAATGAAGCGGGAGGCCTCCGCCAGCTGTGCGGCCTGCTCGATCTCGCCCCGCGTGGCCTCGAAGCTGCCATAGGCAATGTTCTCGGCCACGGTTCCGTGGAAAAGGAAGACCTCCTGGCTCACCAGGCCGATCGCCTTGCGTAGATCCCCCAGTTCCAGCGCTTCGATCGGTTGGCCATCCAGGCGGATCGTTCCGCCCTGCAGCCCATAGAGACGCAGCAGCAATTTGACGATGGTGCTTTTGCCTGAGCCCGTGGCCCCGACGATCCCCAAGGTGCTGCCGGCGGGAATCTCCAGGTCAAAGTTGCGGAGCAGCCGCTCCCTGCCGCTGTAGCCAAAGCTCACCTGCTCAAAATGGATCTGCCCGCGCACCCTCTGGCTGGGCAGGGGGCGATGGCCGCTGGGGATCGCGATCGGTGTGTCCACCAGATCCAGCACTCGCTGGGTGGAGGCCATGGCCCGCTGGTAGTCATCGAGGGTGCGGCCCAGGCTGGTCAAGGGCCAGAGCAGGCGCTGGGTGATGAAGACCAAGAAGGAATAGGTGCCGACATCGATCACCCCGCGCCAGGCCTGGAGGCCGCCAATGACCAGGATTGCCAGGAAGGCAAACAGGATCGCGAAGCGAATCAGGGGAATAAAGGCCGCCGAGAGTCGAATCGCCCGGCCGTTGCTGCTCTGGTAGGCACGGCTCTGGCTGCAGAGACGATCGGTCTCCCACTGCTCAGCGGCGTAGCTCTTGATGGTGAGCATGCCTCCGAGGTTGTTGGCCAGTCGGCTGGCCAGGTCTCCGGCCCGCTCGCGCACCTCGCGGTAGCGCGGTTGCAGGCGCTTCTGGAAATGCAGGGAGCCCCAGAGAATCAAGGGGATGGGCAGGAAGGAGACCCCAGCCACCGCAGGTGAGAGCCAGACCATGGCGCCCCCCACCGCCAACACGGTCGTGATCAGTTGCAGAACCTCGTTCGCGCCGTGGTCAAGAAAGCGCTCGAGCTGGTTGATGTCGTCGTTCAGGATCGCCAGCAGGCGGCCGCTGGAGCTCGATTCAAAAAAGCCCATCTCCAATCGTTGGAGATGGTCGTAGGCCTCCAGCCTGAGCTCGTGCTGCACCGTCTGGGCCAGGTTGCGCCAGAGCAGGGCGTAGAGGTACTCGAACAGCGACTCCGCGCTCCAGATCACAAAGGACAGTCCGGCCAGGACGCCCAGTTGCCCTGGGATAGTCGTCACCCCCCAGCTGGCCAGCCATGAGGTGTCCTGCTGCACCACCACATTGACCGCCAGGGCGATCAGCACTGGAGGAGCCAAGTCGAACAGCTTGTTCAGGACTGAGCAGAGTGCTGCGAGCCGGACCAAGCGGCGATGGGGCCTTAGGGCACGCAGGAGGCGGCGCAGTGGGGGTTGGGCTGGGGTCATGGCGCCATTCAAAGGCGCCGGGCTGAATTCAATATGAAGCTGCTCACTGGGAACTGATTTCTGGGTTTCACCAGCGTTAGAACCGTGGTGTCTCCAACAGGAGGGTGTCTATGACCCGTTCGAGATCGTTCCATCGCTTCCATCGCTGGACAGCCAAGCTGAGAAGGCGTTCCCTGCGCAGCGCCTTACCTGAGCCCAGGGAAGGCGAACTGCAGCCGATCCATCCCGTCTCCGAAGTCCGTTGCCGCGAGTGGCAACGAGATCAGCTGCTGGATCTGATCGAGAACGAGGACGTCGAAGTCGCCGTCTGACCAGCAAAAAATCCCTGGATGTGAGCCCATTCCGGGCTCCATCCAGGGATTTTTCTATGGGCTTGGGGAGGAGTGGCGCCCTGGCATGCAGGGCGCGGCTCAATCACCAGCGGTTGTCGCCACCGCCGCCGTAGCCGCCGCCGCCACCACCGCCGTAGCCACCGCCGCCACCGCCGCCGTAGCCACCACGGCCGCCGCCGCCGCCGCCGTAGCCGCCGCCACCGCCACGGTTACCGCCGCCGCCGTAGCCGCCGCGACCGCCGCCACCGCCGCCGCCTTCACGGGGGGTTGCTTTGTTGACGCGGATCATGCGACCCATCCACTCGACGTTCTGAAGATCGTCGATGGCTTTCTGTTCGTCAGCATCGTTCGCCATTTCGACGAAAGCGAAGCCGCGCTTGCGGCCAGTCTCACGATCGAGAGGCAGGCTGCACTTGCTGACCTCGCCGTACTGGCTGAACAGGTCAAGCAAATCCTCTTGTTCAGCTTGGAACGAGAGGTTTCCAACGTAAATGGTCATTCCTTAGACGGAACCTGAAAACTGATTCGTTGATGCTGTGGGGTTCCGTGTGGAGCCTGGAAGCTTTGGGAATCAGGGTTAGCCTACAGCTCCGAGGTCCCAGTGATTTCTTTGGGTCTGGGCGGTAACGAGGCTTAAAGCAAGACCGAAGGGAATCAAAAGAAACGGGTTGATCCCCGATTAATGTCCCATTGTCAGCAAATGAACACCCGCTATCGGGAGCGCCTGATGACGGCACCTGTGCCCTGGAGTTTGGCTTGGAGCAAGACCGGGGAGCTCGCCCCCCAGGATCGCTTTGATCTGTTTCAGACCCTTGTGGCGATCGAAACCGAAGAGGTGCAGCCGTCTTTGGTCGTTGCCGTGGAGAGCATGGGCCTGGCTGAACTGACCGCGCTCTCCACTGAATCGGTGACGGGCCTCTGTGCCTGAGGCCCGCCTGCGGGCTTGAACTAGCCCTGAACGCGAGAGATCTGAAGTTCGCGATTCAAGACTTTTAGACGCTTCAGGTTGTGGAAAACGTCCTCGGGCATGCCCTTGGGCAGGTCCACCAGGCTGTGGCTGTCAAAGATTTGAATCCGGCCAATGCTGCGGCCGTTTAGGCCGGACTCGTTGGCAATGGCGCCGACGATGTTTCCGGGCTTGATCCGGTCGCGCCAGCCCACCTCAATCCGGAAGCGATCCATGTGATCTTCCGGAGGACCCGATTGCTCGCGGGGGCCGCGGCGGGCTCCGGGGGCGTTGCGGGGACCGCGGTCACGATCGCCGAAGCGGTCGTTGCGGCGTCCATCACGGGACTGGGGCTGCTGGCGGATCCAGTTCTCATCGTCATGGACCAGCAGGGGCTGATCGCCGACTGCCATCTGCAGGGCTGCCAAGGCCAGTTGCTCTGGGGCGACCTCGCTTTCCTGGCCGACCCGCTTGATGATTTCTGAGAGCAGGGCCTGCTGTTCGCTGAGGTTGCTGGTCTCTTCGCTGTTGAGCCCCTTCACGGTTTCGCTCAGGCGCTCGCGCAGGCGATCCAGGCGGCTCTGGTTGATGCTCGCGTTGGTGGGGATTTCCATCGGTTCGATGGGGCGACCCACGGCGCGCTCAAGCCCGGTGATGAAGCGGCGCTCGCGCGGCGTCACGAACAGGATCGCGTTGCCGGTGCGGCCAGCACGGCCGGTGCGCCCGATGCGGTGGACGTAGGCCTCGGAGTCGAAGGGGATGTCGTAGTTAATGACCAGGCTGATCCGGTCCACATCCAGGCCGCGGGCCGCCACATCGGTTGCTACCAGCACATCCACGGTGCCGTTCTTCAGGCGCTCAATCGTGCGCTCCCGTTGGCTCTGGGCCACATCACCGTTGAGGACCGCGACGCCATAGCCCTTGGCTTCCAAGGCTTCGGCCACGGTGACCGTGATCGCCTTGGTGCGGGCAAAGATGATCACGCCTTCTTTGGTCTCGGCCTCGAGCACCCGGCTCAGGGCCTCGAGCTTCATCGGACCGTTGACGGTGATGAAGCGCTGCTGAATGCGGCTGGAATCCGACCCTTTGGTCTTGATCGTGATCTCAGCGGGGCTGTTGAGGTACTGATGGGAGATCCGGCGGATCTCGCTGGGCATCGTGGCCGAGAAGAGGACGACCTGACGCTTCTCAGGCAGTTGGCTCAGGACCCACTCGACGTCGTCGATGAAGCCCATGCGCAGCATCTCGTCGGCCTCGTCCAGCACCAGGCTGCGCAGCCCGGAGACATCGAGGGTGCCCTGGCGCATGTGATCCATCACCCGGCCAGGGGTGCCCACCACGACCTGAACCCCGCGCTTGAGCTTGTGGATTTGATCGCGGAAGTCCGATCCGCCATAAACCGGCAGTACCCGCAGATGGGGCAGCTTCGTGGCGTAGCTCTTAAAAGAGTCAGCCACCTGGATGGCCAGCTCGCGGGTGGGAGTCAGCACCAGCACCTGGGGGGTGCGTTGGGTCTCATCCAGGGCCGCCAGCATCGGCAGGGCGAAGGCGGCGGTTTTGCCCGTACCGGTCTGGGCTTGGCCCACCAGGTCGCGGCCGAGCATCAGCTCGGGGATGGCGGCCGCTTGGATCGGGGAGGGTTCGCTGTAGCCGATCTCCTCGAGGGCCTCGAGGATTTCGGGAGAGAAGCCAAATGCTGCAAATCCAGTCTTCTGACTGGGTTCTGCCGTGGTGATTTCGATGCTTTCGCTCGGGGCGCTGTCCTGGCTGCTAGCCAAATCGAGCGCACTGAGATCCACAGAGCTGGTAGCGCTCTCGAGAGAGGTATTGGTCAAAGTTGGTCTGGGCCTGAATCCTTCGTCGACAGGCCGGCAGACACCCGTTGAAGAAACTGCCTTGCCCTTCACAAAGGGTGAGGAATCAACCTAACACTTGACCCTTTGGTAATCGTCAGCGAGGCGCTCAATGTCCTCCTCGCTGAGGTGTTCGCCCCGCTGGACTTCAACGATCAGCAGGTTCTCATCCGTTGCGGCAGCCCGGTGCACCGCACCGCAGGGCACCAGCAGGGTGGTGCCGGCCTCCGCCTCAATTGAGGTTCCATCGCATTCCAGCTGACCGGAACCACTGACCACGATCCAGTGCTCCAGCCGGTGTTGGTGGCGCTGCAGGCTGAGGCGGTGGCCGGCCTGGATGCAGAGCCGTTTCACCAGGTATCCCTCACCGGAACCGATGGTTTCGAACCAGCCCCAAGGCCGCTGAACGATGCCTGGCTCCGCCATGGGCGCAGGCTAGGTCGGTTTCTTGGCTGCGCCCACCGGTGTGATCAAGGTGGCCTGCCGTTGCGCGCGGGTCAGGCCGGTGTAGATCAGGCGCGGATCCAGAGCTCGGTTCGCCGGCAGCAGGAACAGCACATTTCTGTATTGGCTGCCCTGGGACTTATGCACCGTCAGCGCAAAGGCCGGCTCCGCTCCACTGAGCTGCGCCGGGTGCAGGAGCCGCTGGCCCGGCATCAAGACCCGGCGCTCGCAGTGGTGTTGAACGACGACGCCGATGTCGCCATTGGCGAGGCCTTGGTCGGCGCGGTTGAGGCGATTGAGGACTGGGGTGCCGGGGGGCCAGTGCAGGGGACCGCTTTTGACGAGGTCGCCCAGCAGGGCGCGGTGCACCGCCTCCACCCCCCAGGGCCCGAGGCGGAGGGGACTGAGCACCACCAGTTCCTCCAGTTGGGCCAGCAGGGCGTCGCTTTGTTCGTTGCTGGGTCTTCCCCCTTGCCACTCCAGGGCTTGGCAGCGTTGACGTAGGGCGGCGGCGTGCTGTTGCAGCGCCTCCAGCAGGGGTGTTGGCAGGCTGCGGCTGGAGGCCTCGAGCCACCTCACGTTGTCGCTGGCGGTCAGGGCCTGGAGGCTGGGTTGCAGGGCGGCGAGCAGGTCCCCTTGAAATGCATTCGGCTGTTGCCGGAGTTGCTCGGCCAGCTCGGCGATCGCGCCATCGTTGCGGTAAGTGGTGCGCAATTCGACGGCGGCTGCCCCCAGCAGGCTGAGTCGCTCCGGCCGGCAGAGCTCTTCGAGCACGGCTCCGGTTCCAACGGGCGGCAGTTGGTTGGCGTCGCCGACGAGCAGCAGTCGCGCCTCCGCCGGCAGGGCCTCCAATAGAGCCGACATCAGCGGCAAATCCACCATCGACAGTTCATCGACCACCAGCAGATCCAGCTCCAGAGGATGGCGGCGATTGCGGCCAAAGCGCAGCTCCCCCTGGGCCTCCAGCAGCCGGTGCAGGGTGCTGCTGGGGAGGCTCTGAAGCGTTGGATCGAGACCCTGGCTGCCGTGACTGACGGAGCTCGCCAGGCGGGCTGCAGCTTTCCCCGTTGGTGCCGCCAGGTGAATCCGCAGCGATGGTGTCTGGTGCAGGCAGGCGGCCAACATCTGCACGACAGTCGAGGTCTTGCCGGTGCCCGGACCGCCGGTGAGCAGCACCAGGTCCTGGCCCAGGGCCGCTGAGACGGCTTGGCATTGGCGTGGGTCCAGGCCCGCTTGCGCCGCCGCGGCTAGGGCCGCTTTCCGCTCGCTTTCCTGCAGGGGTCGCCGGCGTTGGGCGCGTTGCTCCAGGGCGCTAAGGCAGTGCTGAAGTTGCTCATGCCAGCGTCTCCAGCGCAGCACCATGGCGTCTTGAACGATCGGTGCTTCCGGGCCCGCGAGCCAGCCGGCGTCCTCCAGGGCCGAGACCGCAGCGGCAGGCCAGTCCTCAGGGGGGACTCCATCGGGCTGCGGGCCCCGTAGATCAAGCCCCAGCTCGCCTTGTTCGAGCGCCTCGATTAAGGCCTGCACCATGGGCTGCAGCAGGGCACTGCCGCGCTGGGGCGGCAGCAGTCGCTGGAGGCTGTCGAGCACTGCGGCGCTCAGGGTGCTCATGGTTGGCCCTCCCGCAGCAGGGCATCAAGGGCGAGGACCCGATCGAGGTTGGGTTGATCTACCAGCACCCCTGGTGTCGGGGCCGTGGGATCGGGGGTGGGGCCGGGTACCCCCCGCAGAAAGACGTAGGCGTAGCCCCCCAGGTGTTGGGCGGGGTCGTAGTGCGGTAGCCGCCAGAGCAGGTAGCGGTGCAGGGCCACCAGGTACAGGTGGGCCTGCAGCGGGTAGTGGCTGCTCGCCATCAGGGTCTCCATCGCCGGCTCGAGGTAGTCGTTGGGGCCGCAATGGGTGACGCTGCCGAGACGATCGCGCTGACCGAGCCAATTGCTCTTCCAGTCCGTCACCCACCAGCGGCCCTCCCAGCAGAAGAGCAGGTCGATCGAGCCGGTCAGGAAGCCCCGGCTGGCCACCTCGAGGGTCTGCAGCGTTTTGGCATAGCTCCCTCCAAAGCGGCCGCCGGGGTGACTGGCGAAGGCCTGCGCCAGGCCGCTGCTGCGCACCAGACGGACCTCCCCTTCTCCGGTCGCCAAGGGGAGATCGAAGTTCATCTCATTGAGCCAAGAACCGGCCTTGAGGTCCCCCAGCCGGCAGGCGCCCAGGGGACCGCCCAGGGGAGTGAGCATCAGTTGCTGGAGACCCTCGAAAAGGCCTTCGCACGACGGGCCCCCCAGGCCGGCCCGCTGCAGTTCCTGCTCGATCACCGCATCGGCCTCCTGCCGTTCCCCGCGGGCCACGGCGCCGTAGTCGAGGCGCTCGAGGATGCGGTGCAGGGCATCGCCAGGACCCGAACCCCGGGGGAAATGGGCGAGGGGGCCCAGCTCGGGCCAGGACGTCGTCGGCTGGGCTGTGTTGCCCTCCTCCAGCAGGGCTTGCGCAAAGCCATCGCCCAAGGCATCGGTGTCACGGCCCTCCTCCTGCTGCTCCGGCGGCAGGCTCACCTGGGAGTGGGCCCAGGCGGAGTAGCTGGCCCTGCCCCAACTGCTGTCGAGGGAACGCTTGGGACGGGGGCCCAGGCTCAGTACTCCCTCGGCGGGCTCTGGCCGCCAGGGCTGGTGAATCTCTGCAGACGCCTGGATCCGCTCAAGTGGTAGCTCCGTCTCGCGCTCGTCTAACCAGCTGCCCAGGGGGTTGCCGGGGTCGGCCTGATCCGCTCCGGGCCAGCCCAGTACCAGCAGGTGTTGGGCGCGGGTGCAGGCGACGTAGGCCAGCCGTTCCGCCTCAGCGATTTGCGCCTGCTGGTCCTGTTGGGCGGCGAGCCGGCCCACGCCCCAGTGGGGATTGAGGTGCAGGTCCAGTTGGGGTTGCCCGCCAGAGCTCCAGCGCCGGCCCAGGCGCTTGCTGGCTTTGCTGCTGCCCTTCCAGAGGTAGGGGCAGATCACCAGGGGGTACTCCAATCCCTTGCTGCGGTGCACGGTCACCACGGCGATGGCGGCTTCGGCGGCATCGCTGCGGCAGAGATGGGCCTCGGGGGTGTCCCGGTTTTCCTCGAGGCGCAGCCGCCTGAGCCAGTCCGCGGCCGCCTGGGCGCCCAGGCCCTGACGGTGCATCTGCTCCTGCACCAGCTCGGCGGCCTGCTGCACATCCGCCAGGGCCCGGCCGCGCAGGGAGAGCCGTGCCAGACCCTCGGTCCCCTGCAGGTGAGCCAAGGCCGCGGTTAAGCCGAGTTTGGGTAGACGTTCTGCCAGGGTGCTCAATTCGGCCGCGAGCTGATCCCACTGGGTGGAGCTGCTGGCCTCGATCTCGGCGGCGGACCAGCCCAGCAGGGCCGAGGCCGCCAGTAATTTCAAGCGCCCCAGTTGGCCGGGTTGGGCCAGGGCATCCAGGAAACGCTGCAGGGCACTGGCCCCGAGGCTTTCAAAGACATCGCCGCGGCTGACCAGACGGCTTGGGATCTGCCGGCGTTCGAGGGCGGCCCGCAGGGCCTCAGCCTGCTCGTGGCGGCTGACCAGCAGACAGAGGTCGCCCGGGTCGATCGGCCGGCCGTTGAGCAGGAGCCCTTGGCTCAGCAGGTCCTGGCAGAGACCGGCCACCTGTGCCTCGACCCCCTGGCTTGGATCCAGCTCCAGCAGCTGCAGCGGTGCTGGGTTGCCGGGGCACTCCAGTTGTCCCTTGTTGGCCTTGGCCAGCACCTGGGGCACATCCAGTGCGCTCTGGATTAACCCGGGTTGCATCAGGGCGTTCAGGCCCGCCACCAGTGCTGCGCTCGAGCGGCGGTTCTCGAACAGGCCAAAGCGGCCATCGGCCTCGGCGGCCGCCTGGCGGTAGGTCTGCAGCTCCCCGCCCCGGAAGCGGTAGATCGCCTGCTTGGGATCGCCCACCATCACCAGCAGGTGCCGGCTGGGCTCCAGTGCAAAGGCCCGCTTGAGGATTCGCCACTGGATCGGGTCGGTGTCTTGAAACTCATCGATCAGGGCGGCCCGGTAGCGGCGGGAGACGGCCTGCAGCAGGGGCGAGGACTCGCGGGGCTCCGGGCCCGGATCAAGTTGCTCGAGCAGTTGACCGAAGCTGATCTCACCGCTGCGCTCCCGGCGGCGTTGCAGCTCGGCGCGCCCCCAGTGGCAGAAGTGCAGCAGGGCCAGCTCGGCGGGCCCCTCCACCACCGCGGCGATGGCCTGGAGCAGGGGGGCCTGGGGCAAGGAGACCTGATCGCCGTGGGCCGGGGCCGCCGCCTTGGTGAAGGGGCCGGGGTGGAAGTACTTCTTGAGCTCCTCCTGCTGAAGCAGGGCGTCGTAGCCGGCTGGTGCCTCCAGTTGGGAGAGCCAGGTCTGAACGCGGTTCAGGCGGTCGGGTTTGGCCTTGAGCCGGTAGGGGGCGTACTTGACCCCCAGGCTCTTGAGTTCCACGGCGGCCGCGGCGAACTCCTCCTCGAGGGCCTCGCTGCGGGCCTCCCACTCCGCCTGGAACTGCTGCCAAACGCGGCTCCAATGGGGCGCGAGTTGCTCCGCCAGGGTCAGGTCCGTGCTCCAGCCCTCGGGCAGGGGGGCGAGCTGGAGGGCCGGGTCGCCATCGAGGCTGCCCAGCAGGTTCACCAGCTGCTCGGGGTTGACCTGTTGGCTCTGCAGGCCCGCCAGCAGATGGGGCGGCAGGGGAAGCACCTGCTGCTGCCAGTAGTCATGGACCAGCTCTTGTCTCCGCTCGCGCCCCTGGCTCTCCAGGGCGACATCCGGGCCAAGGCCGGCCTCGAGGGCGTGGCGCTGCAGGGTGCGGCGGCAGAAGCCGTGGATGGTGGTGATGTCGGCGCGATCCAGCCGCTCCAGGGCCAAGAGCAAGCGGCCCTTGATCGCCATCACCTGATCGGCCTGTAGGGCTAAGCGCCACTGCTGCAGCGGTTCGTCGGCCTCGGGGTTGGCCCGATCGAGCAGGACCAGGGCCTCCTGCAGGCGGCGGGCAATGCGGTCCCGCAGTTCGGCGGCGGCGGCATCGGTGAAGGTCACCACCAGCAACTCCTCGACCTCGAGCGGGCGCCTGCCCTCGCTCAGCAGCCGCAGCACCAGGTGAGCCAGGGCGAAGGTCTTGCCGGTGCCGGCGCTGGCCTCCAGCAGCCGGATCCCCGGCGCCAGGCTGAAGCCGTTGGCGTCAAAGGCGGCCAGGGTCATGGCTTGACCTCCTGGCGGCGCTCCAGCAGCGGCCCATGCAGCGTCAGGGCCAGGGTCTGCAGCTCCGCTGTGAGCAGGTCCCCCAGGGGCAGGTCCGAGCCAAAACAGACCCGCTGCACCGGATCGTCCCGCTCGGCCCGCAGTTGATAGCCCCCTTCCCAGATCTCCTTGGCTTTGGCCCAACCGCGCCCCTGGCCGGGTTTGCTGCTCTCGGCGCTGGCGTAGGCCCAGCCGGTTTCCGGCGGCAGCGCCCAGCAGTTCTGACGGTGCGCCTCGCGCCAGCTCTGCAGTTGCTCCAGCAGGGCGCTGGCCTGCTCGGGGGCGGGGGCCTCAAAGCGCTCCAGCACCCGGAAACGATGGCGGTCGCGGCCCACCAGGGAGGCCCCCTGCAGGTTCAGGCCGGCGGCCGCCGCCAGCAGGCACTCCAGCCAGAGCTGCAGGCGTTGGGGGGTGCGGGGTTTGGCGGTGTGAACCAGCACCAGCTGGCCGCCGCGGCTGCTCAACTCCGCGGCATAGCCCTGCCATTGCACCGGCTGCTGCTCCGGCTCCCCCAGCAGCTCCAGGCAGCTGCTCAGGCTCTGCCAACGCTGCTCCAACTGCTCCACCTCCAGGGCTCCGGCTGCCAGGGGGGGCAGCAGGCCCCGCCCCCGCTCTCGTTCGCGCCAATCGGGGCTCGCAGCCCCGGGCTCCTCGTCCCATTCACGGCGCAGCAGGCTGGCGCGCTCCCGCTCCCCCAGTTGCAGGGCTTCGAGATCGAGCACCGGCTGATCGAATTCCTTCGGACGAATGCCCAGTTGCTCCAGCCAGAGGCCTTGGGGAGCCTGGATCCAGCGCTGTAGATCGCTCCAGGCCTCAGCCGGAGTGGTCTGGGGAAGCGGCGGCGCCGGCGGCGGGGTGCTGAAGGCCAGCCCCTGCTGGCAGTGGAGCTCGCCCTGCTCGAGCTGTTGACGCACCTGCAGGAGGCGTTGGTCGCAACTCGCCGCCGGCCAGGGAGCCATGGCGAGGAAGTTGCTGCGCTCCAGGGCATTGGCGGCGTGCTCCCGCAGGGGAACGGCGCTGCTGCCGAGCTGTTGGGCCAGCAACTCCAACCACTGCCGCACCGGTGTGGAGGCTTCCAGGGTTTCTCCGGTGCGCTCATCGCGGCAGCTCCAACTGAGCAGCAGGTGCTGGCGCGCTGAGAGCAGGGCCTCCAGCAGGACGTAGCGGTCCTGGTCGCCGCTGTTGGGATCGCCCAGCTCGCGGCGGTGCTCCATCAGATGGAAGCCGGGCCGTTGGCGCTGACGGGGGAAGGCCCCGGAATCCAACCCCATCAGCACCACCACCCGGTGCGGAATCGCGCGCATCGGCTCCAGGGCGCTGATGGTCAGGGCCCCCGAGCGGTGTCCAAAGCGGCCGCTGCCCTCGCTCAGGCGCTCCGCCAGGACATCGGCCACCACCGGAGCGGCGAGCTGCAGGGGGCTCTCGCCGGCCACCGCCTGCCAGTCCGCCAGGGCCGCATGGATGGTCTGCAGCTCCCAAGCCCAGCTCCCCCCATCGCCAAAGAGCAGGGGCAGCTGCTCCCGTAGGCCCTCCACCCACTCCGGCACCCGCCGCGCCTGGGCGAACCAGCGCAGGCTGCTGAGCAGTTGCCGCAATAGGCCAATCCAGCGGCCCTGCTGCTCGAGGCTGCCGCCCAGGGCCATCGGCGCGGTGTCCCCGAGGGCCAGGCCCGGGAGATCCGGGAGCACCAGGCCCAGCACGAGCCGATCGATCGCCCAACCCAGGCTGTGGCTGGGGTCCCCGCCCCGGTCTCGCCCATCCAGTCCCCAGCGGAACCCCGCCCGCTGCAGCAGGGCCGTGAGCTCGCCGGCGTCGCCGGCTTCGAGCTGTTGGGCCGCCAACAGGGGCCCGCAGCAGAGCACGTTTTCCAGGGCACTGGCCGTCAGGCGTTCGCCGCCGAGTTGCAGCAGGGTGAGCAGTCCCTGGGCAATCCCCGCCTCGCTCTGTTGGCTGCGGTCCGTCAGACGCCAGGGCAGGCGCACCCCGGTGGCCTCGGCATCACCGAAGACCGCGGGCACCAGCGGGGCGAAGGCCTCCACCTGGGGCGTCATCACCAGGATGTCCCGCGGCTCGAGGCTGGGGTCCGCCGCTAGCAGCTGCAGGATCTGATCGCGCACCACCTGGAGTTGGCGCAGCCGGCCCGGGCAGGCGTGGAATTCCAGGGAGCGATCCAGCGGGTCCCGATGCAGGGGTTGATCGGCCTCCGGTTCGCCGCAGACCAGCTGCTCCTGCAGTTGCTCCAGTAGGGACGGTTCCTGATGCTCGTTTCGGGCGACGGTGGCGGGGGCAAAGAACAGATCCCCCTCCTGCCATTGGCCCAGTTGGCTCTCGCCGGTTCCCTCGAGCAACTGCTGAAATTCCGCCCCTAGCCGGCCAAAGCGGGCCTCCAGGCTCGGCACACTCAGCAACCAGTCCGCCGCCAGGGGGTCACTCAGGGCCGCCGGGCCGCTGCGCTGCCAGAGATCGCGGCAGGGGGTGAGCATGTAGAGCTCCACCTGGCGCACCGCCGAGAGGGCCTGCAGCAGTTCCACCTGCACCGGGGCCAGGCTGCTTAAGCCGAAGAGCCGCAGCGGTTGCGCGCTGGTGAGCTCCGGTCTCCAGCCGGCCTCGAGCCGGCGAATCAGCTGCCGTGCCCGCACGCCAAAGGGCAGGCAGCCCAGGCGTTCGACCAAACGGCGCAGCAACTCCGGCTGCCACTGCAACCCCTCCGGCAGCGTCTGGGGTTGCTCGCTCAGCCAGGCCTCGAGCATCGCCGGGCGATAAAGGCCGTAGTCGTCGATGGCATCGGCAATCGCTCGGGCTAATTGCCAGAGGGCCTGATCGAGTCGGTCCAGTCCGGAGGAGCGAACGTCCAGCCATTGGCGCAGGGGCTGAGCCGTTGGGCTTTGCAATAGCTCCGGCAGTAACTCCAGTAATGGCCAGACCAAGTTCTGGGCGCGCCAGGGATCGGGGCCGCTCTGCGGTGGGGCGTCCTCCAGCCATTGGTTGACCAACTGCCGCAGCAGGCTGCTGGGGAAGGGAAAGCGCAGGTTCGCCGCGATGCCGGCGGGGTTGGCTAGGGCCAGTTGCTCCCCCAGCCAGCGGCTGGTGGGCCAGGTGTTCACCACCACCTGGGCCTCCTCGAGGAGCTCCGGCGGATGCAATTGCAGGTTGGTGGCCAGGACGCGAGCCAGCAGCTCAGCGCGATTGCTGCGGTAGACCGTGAGCAAGGCTCAGACGGGGCTCAGGCTGGGCGACTGCAGGCTATGGGCAAGACCCGGAACTGACACCACCTCGCGGCTCTCGGGGCAGTAGGCGCTGAGGTCGCCGCCGTAGCAGGCGCCGGTGTCGACCATGACGATGTTGGGCAGGCGGCGGACGTTCGGGCCGGGGGTGTGGCCGATCACCACATCGCCAAAGCGTCCGTCGTACTGCTCCCAAAACCCCATGCGCACCCGTAGGTCCGGTTGCCAGGTGCTGGGGTTGAAGCCGGCATGGGTGGCCACCCAACCTTCGCCCCAGTAGGCCAGGGGCAGCTGCTCCAGGCGTTTGAGCCAAAGGGCGCAACCGTCGCTGCCGAGTTGACGGCGGGTCTCGGCGCCGGCCTGTTTGTTGGCCCCTTCATCGCTGCGCAGGGCCTCGATCAGATCCTGCTCGTGGTTGCCCCGTAGCCAGATGGCGCGGCCGCTCTCCACCAGGCCCCAGATGCGCTCCATCGTCGCGGGGGTGTCCGGGCCGCGGTTGATGGCGTCGCCGCAAAAAATCAGACGGTCTCCCGTCGGGAGTTGCGCCAGCAGGCTCTCGAGGGACCCCGAGCAGCCATGCACATCACCGATGACCCAGTGGCGGGCTTTGCGACTGACGGTCGTCATATCTCCCACTTTGGCTGGAGCCTTGACGATCTGTCAGCCCCTTTTGCGCATCCCCTCGCAGAGGTTGAAAACGGGATAACGTCCCCTTAACCACGCCCCTCTGGATGGACAGCCAGATCCCGGAGAGCTCCAAGCCGGTTGATCCGCGCAGCCTCTCGGTGGGTCGGCGGGTGGAGATTCTGGTGAAAGCGCTTGATGGGGCGAAGCGCACCAATGAAGCCCTAGCCAAGTGCGCTAACGGCGACGAGATGGTGGAGGTGCTCCTCAACGCCTCCTCCAAGTTGGGTCTGGGGCTGACCCAGGCGGAACTCACCCGCACCCCGCCGATCCGCGACTGGATCTGGTGGAAGAACAAAGAAGCGGTGCTCACCATTGGTGATGCCAAGCCCCGCTACCAGCAGGACGGAGCGCAGGGCCGATCCGATGGGGATGAGCCCCGCAAGAAGTTCCTCGGTCTCTTCTGAGCTCAGGCGGCGCTGGCCAGGGCGTCGGGGATGGAGCTGGAGGGCGCCTCAAAGCTGCCCTTGGCCACGAACTCCAGACGCAGCTTCATGAAGTCGATGAACTTCGGATCGGTGGAGACCACCGCGGCGGCGGGCTGGGGCACCTGCTCGGCAATGGCCTTGAGCTCGGGGGCTTGGAGGAAGGCGGGGCGCTTCACCAGCCAGAAGTCGATGGCTTTGCCCTGCTCGCCGTAATTACGGACACGCTCCCGCAGCACCTCATCGAGGGGCTCCTCCACGGTGAGGAAGGCCTCACTGGCGGCCACGAAGTGGTACTGGGTCATGAACTGGTGCTGCCGAAGAGGGGTTCCCGGCGGGGATTCTGGACCAAAGCCCTCATCTGCCGCACGGCCTCCTCCAGGCCCACCGCGAGGGCCCGGGCGACGATGGTGTGACCGATGTTGAGCTCCTCCATCCCCTCGATGGCAGCGATCGGCTCCACGTTTTGGTAGGTCAAGCCATGGCCAGCGTTGACCCGCAGACCCAGGCTGCGGGCAATGAAGGTGCCCTCGGTGATGCGCGCCAGTTCCTTCGCCTGCTGCTGCCAGTTCGCCTCGGCATAGGTGCCGGTGTGCAGTTCCACCCAGCGGGCGCCGCTGGCCTGGCAGGCCTCCAGCTGGGCGGCCTCGGCGTCGACAAACAGGCTGACTCCGATTCCGGCGTCCTGGAGACGGCCCGACATTCCTTTGATCGTGCTGAGCTGCGAGGCCACATCCAGCCCCCCTTCTGTAGTGACCTCCTCGCGCTTCTCCGGCACGAGGGTGACCATGTCGGGCTTGATCCGCAGGGCGATGGCCTCCATCTCGGCGGTCGCGGCCATCTCCAGGTTCAGGCGGCTGCGCACCACCTGACGCAACAACTCCACATCGCGGTCCTGGATGTGGCGCCGGTCCTCCCGCAGGTGCACGGTGATGCCATCGGCGCCGCCGAGCTCAGCCAGCAGGGCGTAGCTCACCGGGTCGGGCTCAACCGTGCGGCGGGCCTGGCGCACATTGGCGATGTGATCGATGTTGACGCCAAGGCTCGCCATGGCAATCGCTGCTTCTAGGCGGATCCTATGGATGGCGCCGCCAGGCCCGCTCGATCAACTGCCTGCTTGAGGGGCTTTCGGCAGGGGATCGCCCTTAGGTTGCCGGGACTTCAGGTCAGGGTGTTCAGTCCGATGGCGGCGGCAGGCACGGCATCGGTGGCCCTGACGGAACGGGAAAAGAGTCTCTGCAACGGCATCAACCCCTGGCTGGCGCCGGTGGCCATGGTGCTCACCCAGGACGTTGCCCTGAAGGGATTTTTTGGTGGTGGCCTGAGGGTCCTTGGCCGCGAGAACTTGCCCCATGAGGGGCCGGTGCTGCTGGCGCCGACCCACCGCTCCCGCTGGGATGCGCTGATGCTCCCCTATGCGGCCGGGCGCCGGGTGAGCGGACGGGACTGCCGCTTCATGGTCACCAGCGATGAGATGACCGGTCTGCAGGGCTGGTTCCTGCATCGCCTGGGCTGCTTCCCGGTGAATCCGCGCAAGCCGGCCGCCGCCTCCCTGCGCTTTGCCGTCGATCTGCTGGAGAGCGGCAATCAACTGGTGATGTTCCCGGAGGGGAAGATCAACCAGGACGATCCAGCTATGCGGCTGATGCCTGGGCTGGCGCGGCTGACGGCCCTGGCGGAAGGCCAGGGGGTGGCGGTTCAGGTGGTGCCCGTCGGGATTGCCTATGGCCATGCCAAGCCCCGCTTTGGCGATCAGGCCGCCCTCTGCTTCGGTCAACCCCTGCGTCTGGCCGGCGGGGAACGGGAGCAGATCAAGGCCCTGACGCTGGATCTGACGGAGAAGCTTCAGGCTGCTGAGGCGCTGGCTCGCCAGGCGGTTGGGCGCCCTTTGCAACGCCCGTAGAGTTGCCCCAATTCGCAAGTGCTCCTGTGCGCCGGCAACTCGCCGCCTTCAGCCTCTCCGCCCTGGCGGCGGTTGTCCCTGGTCTGGTCTCGCAATCCGCCCTGGCTCAGGACGCCCAAAAGGTCCTGGCTTCCCCCAGCTCGGGTCTGAACCTCAGCGCCATTGAGGCCAAGGTGGCGGCCGGTGATGCCGCTGCGGCCGCCGGCAATCTGGAGCAGGCCAAAGCCGACTACGACTCGGCCCGTGAAGGCGCCCAGAACCTGACCCGCTTCTATCGCAGCCTCAGCGGTTCCTTCCGCGGCCTCGATGCCCGGATCCCCCGGGAGATGGATGCCAAGGGCCGGGAGGCCCTGGAGCTGCAGGCCAAGATCGACCTGCGGCTGGCGGCGCTGCTGCGCCGGATGAATCAGCCCGCCGCTGCCGTTCCTCTGCTGGTGGAAGTGGTTCAGATCACCACCCCGGCCAACCCGATGGGTCAGAAGGCTTATCAGAGCCTGCTGGAGCTGGGCTTTGTCACCACCCCCTTCGCCGGTGGTTCGGCCGCGGGCAACTGATTCCGCAGTCCGTCTTCTTACAGTCCCAAGCTCACTGATCTGAGGTCATGGTTCATCCCGACCAGGTGAAGGCCGCCATTGGCGTCGCCCTTCCCGATGCCTGCGTTGAGGTGGAAGATCTCACCGGCGGTGGAGACCACCTGCAGGTGAAGGTGGTCTCCACGGCGTTTGAGGGACTCAGCCGGATCAAGCAGCACCAGCTGGTCTACGGCGCCCTGCGCTCCGAGCTAGCTAGCGAGGCGATCCACGCCCTCGCCCTGCAGACCTCAACCCCCTCCTGATTTCACGATTCGTCCCATGGATTCCGCCCTCAAGCAGCGCCTCGATCAGTTGGTGGGCAGCAGCCCGATCTTCGTCTTCATGAAGGGCAGCAAGTTGATGCCCCAGTGCGGCTTCAGCAACAACGTGGTGCAGATCCTCAACGCCATGGCCGTTCCCTTCGAGACCTTTGACGTGCTCTCCGACATGGAGATCCGTCAGGGCATCAAGGAGTACTCCGAGTGGCCGACCATTCCCCAGGTCTATGTCAATGGGGAGTTCATTGGCGGCTCCGACATCCTGATCGAGATGTACAACTCCGGGGAACTCAAGGAAAAGCTCGCGATTGCCCTCGCCAGCTGAGATCTCCAAGGGGCCTGAGGGCCCCTTTTTTGCCTAGTTGCGGCCGGTCTCGTAGAGGGTGCTCATGTCGCCGTTGGGGCCGATGAAGCTGGAGGGATCCATGATCCAGCGGTCCACAACCTCCTCCAGGCGGCGCTGGGCCAGGGGGTCCAGCAGGGCCGAGCGCCGCAGGGCATGCAGGTAGCCATCGGCGTATAGCCGCAGTTCCGAGGGCCCGTGGTAGCGATCCGCCAGGGACTGGCAGGCATCGCAGAGGGACTGGAAATGGCGAATGGCTTCTGGGTGCTGCAGTCCGTTCATGGTTCGGGAAGAGGGCCTCGACCCGGTGGCCAGATATCAAGCAGTGCTTGATACCGATGTGCCTCTGAAATTACCGATAGCGTAGAGAGAATCAAGGAGAAGGGCGTGTCCTCCACACCTCCAAGTCCTGAATCGAATCTGAAACGGGTTCTGGTGGTGGATCCTCACCCCACCCTGCGCACCGTTCTGGCCCAGCGTCTGCGGCAGGACGGTCACCTCACCGCCGCTGTCTCCACCGCCTCAGAGGCCGTTGCCCTCTGTGAGGACCTCACCCCCGACCTGCTTGTTGCCGCCGAACTGCTGGAGGAAACCTCAGCCCTGAAGCTGGCCGGTCAGCTGCGCTGTCCGGTGATGGTGCTCACAGCCCGCTCCGGCTCAGAACCGGTGGTCTCCCTGCTCGATGCCGGCGCCGATGACGTCCTGCGCAAGCCCTTTGGCCTGGAGGAACTGGCCGCCCGCTGCCGGCTGCTGCTGCGCCGCAGTGGCACGGGTCTGCAGGAGCGGGTCTGCGTCGGTCCCCTCGAGGTGCATGTCCTGCTGCGCCAGGTGACCCTGCGGGATCAGCCCGTGGAGCTCAGCCCCCGGGAATTCGCCCTGCTCTGCGCCCTGCTGATGCCCCCCGGCATCATCCGCAGCCGCAGCGAACTGCTGCGCATGGCCTGGCCCCCCTTCAGTGGTGGCCCCCGTTCGGTCGACACCCAGGTGCTCACCCTGCGGCGCAAGTTGGAGCAGGCCGGTCTGGGCGAGGGCGGCGGCATCGAGACCGTGCGTCAGCAGGGCTACCGCTTCAGCCTGGACACCATTCCCTCCGATGGCCTCAGCTCAGCGCCGCTGACGGGAGCACCCATCGCCCGCTGAGCAGGGCCCAGCCCACCATCGCCTCAAACACCAGCATCGCCAGGCAGAGCCCCGCCAGGAGCTGATAGGTCCAAGGGGGGCTGATCCGGCCGATGGAGCTGGTGTCCAGGCCCGTCCGGTCGCTGAAGCGGCCCAGGAACTCCTCGAAGGCTTGCACCCGTTGGGGGAGCAGATAGGCCGAGCCGTCCTCCGTTCTGACGTAGAAGACGCGGCCCCCCTGACTGGTGGCCACAGGCGTCAGGCCCTTGACCTGCTCCCAGGTCAGTGACCAACCGCGGCGCAGCAGCCAGGAGCACCAGCGCGGGTAGCCCACCTGCAGGCCGCCCTCGCCCAGACTGACCTCCTCGCTCACCAGGGCCCAGACCAGCAGCAGCCCCAGGGGCAGGGCCGCGATCAGCCAGGGCTGGAGGTTGGCCGGCGCCATCCAGGGCAGGGGGAAGACCAGGGCCAGATAGAGGCTGACCAGCGTGAAGCGAATCAGCGGCGCCATCGGGTAGCGCTGGTCGCTCATCGGTCCTCGGGGGAGCCGGGGAGCGGCTCGATCACGGTCGAGGGTTGGTAGCGCCTGCCGAAGACCTCCTGCTCGCGTCCCTTCCAGAACTCACCCAGGCGCATCAGATCGGCGTGGGCCTCGTGGAGTTTCTGCTCGTACTCCTCGGGGTTCATCGTGTCCTTGGCCTCCTTCAGCTTCGTCAGCCGCAGCAGCTGCAGCATCCAGGGTTTGGAGAGTTCGCCCCGCTGCTCGAGGTAGCGGGCCAGCTCCTCGGAAGTCGGCATCTCGGCAGCTTGCGTCAAGAGGGGCCACCCTATGGAGATGGTCTCTGCATCTGCGAGTTCGGGTTTCTGCCTGCCGCCGGCCTGGGCCGCGGAGGCCGTCGTTTACCAGATCTTTCCGGATCGTTTCTGCCGCAGTGGGCGCTCGCCCCAGCAGAGCGGCCTGCTGCTGGCGCCCTGGGGCTCCGCGCCCGATCCCCATGCCTTTCAAGGGGGTGACCTCTGGGGTGTGCTCGATCGCCTGGACCATCTCCAGGGTCTGGGGATCAGCTGCCTCTATCTCAACCCGATCTTCAGCTCGGCGGCCAATCACCGCTATCACGCCTACGACTATTTCCAGGTCGATCCGCTGCTGGGCGGTGAGCCGGCCTTTGCGGCCCTGCTGGCCGAACTCAAGCGCCGGGGCATGCGCCTGCTGCTCGATGGGGTCTTCAACCACTGCGGCCGGGGTTTCTGGGCCTTCCATCACCTGCTGGAGAACGGGCCGGCCTCGCCCTACTGCGACTGGTTCATCAGCGAGCACTGGCCCCTGAGGCCCTATCCCGCCGCGGGGGAGTCCTGCGGTTACCACGCCTGGTGGTCTGATCCGGCCCTGCCCAAGTTCAACCACGCCAATCCCCAGGTGCGTGAGCACCTGCTGGCGGTTGGTCGCCACTGGATCGAGCGCGGGATCGACGGCTGGCGCCTGGACGTTCCCGATGAGGTGGAGCCGAGCTTCTGGCTGGAGTTTCGGCGGGAGGTGCGCGCGGCCAACCCCGAGGCCTGGATCGTTGGCGAGATCTGGGGTGAGGCGCGTCAGTGGCTCGGCGGCCAGCACTTCGATGGGGTGATGAACTACCGCCTGGCCTGGGGCACCCTCGGTTGGGTCGCTGCCGGGGCCCTGGCCGATGGGCATCACCGCGAGGCGATTCCCTACCAATGCCTCAGCGGCGAGCGCTATCGCGCGCTGCTGCTCGAGACCCTGGGTTGGTACCGGCCCGAGGTGAACTGCGCTCAGCTCAACCTGCTCGACAGCCATGACGTGCCGCGGGCGCTGCACATGCTCCAGGGGGACCTGGCAGCCCTGCAGTTGGCCCTGGTGCTGCTCTTTGCCCTGCCTGGGGTGCCCTCGCTCTATTACGGCACCGAGGCTGGCCTCGCGGGCGGTGAGGAGCCGGCCTGCCGTGAGGCCTTCCCCTGGGGGGCGCCCCTGGTCTTGGGCGATTTCATCGCTGCTCTGGCCCAGATGCGCCGGGAGCACTCCGCCCTGCGCTCGGCGGAACTGGAGCTGGAGCTCCTTGGTGAGGATGGGCTGCTGCTGATCCGAGGCAGCGGGGCCGAGCGGCGGCGGCTGGTGCTCAACCGCAGCCGGGATTCAGCGCTGGCGCTGCCCGATGGCGGCCAGCTAGCCCCCCAGGACTGGCGGCTCTTGGCCTAGTCCGGCAGGGCCCAGGGGTTCAGGCCCAGGTCCGCGCCGATGCGGTGGGCGCAGGCGAAGCCGCTGAAGGCCACGGCGTTCAGGCCCTGGCCGGGGAAGCAGGAGTCGCCGACGCAATAGAGGTTCTGCAGCCCCGTGCGGTTGAAGGGCATCGGCAGCAGGCCCGGCAGGCGCAGGGCCGGGATCGGGCCATAGCTGCCGCCCATGCGCCCGAGGAAGCGGCGGTGGGTGCGGGGCGTGCCGATCTCCTGGTGGCGGATCGCGCCGGCCAGACCCGGCAGGATCGCCTCGAGCCGCTGCACCAGCCGGGCTGCATCGGCGGCCTTCTTGGCCTTGTAGGCGCTCGGGCTCAGGTCCTTCCAGGCTTGGATGTCGCTTGGGGTGAAGGTGTGGACGATGTGCCGGCCCTCGGGGGCCAGGGAGGGATCCAGCAGGGTCGGGATCGAAACGAAGATCACCCCCTGCTCGTCCTCCATCGCCGCCCAGTCCTCCAACAGCAGGTGGTGGCAGTGGAAGCCCTCGGGAATGAGCGAGGCGTCGACCCCCAGATGCAGGGAGAGGAAGGAGGGGGAGGGTTTGTAGCGGCGGCGCCAGGTGCGCTCGGCCTTGGGGGTGTGGGCGGCATCCACCAGGGGTTGGCGCACCGAGCCCTCGCCGGCAAAGGTGTCCCAGCGGGTGGCGTTGCTCACCACGCGGCGGGCGTGGATGGTTTCGCCATCGGCGAGCTTCACGCCCACGGCCTGGCCGTTCTCGATCAGCACCTCGGTGACGCGGGCCTTGTAGCGAATCGCGCCGCCATGGCTCTCAAGGCCGGCCACCAGTTTCTCGGCGATCACCCCAACGCCTCCCTTGGGGTAGTTGATGCCGCCGGCATGGCGATCGGAGAAGACCATGCCGGCGTTGATCATCGGCGTGAGGTCGGCCGGCATCACACTCCAGCAGAAGCACTCCATGTCGATCAGCTTCAGCAGCTGCTCGTCCTTGATGTGCTGGCGGGCCACATCGCCGACGTTGAAGGGCAGCCAGCGGGCCAGCCCCAGGCAGGCCAGGGGCGCCTTGAAGAAGACCTTGGCCAGGTAGGCCGGGTCCTCGAGCGAGAGCAGCGGCATCGCATCGAGGCAGTTGAACACCTGCCAGCAGGTGTCATAGAAGGCGCGGATGCCCTTGGCCTCGTGGGGGAACAGCCCCGAGAGGCGGGCGATGAAGGCCTCGTAGTCCCGGTCCACCGCCACGTTCAGGCCGCCCGGCAGGTGGTATTCGAGCTGGGCTGGATCGGGCACCGTCTCGCAGTGCTGGCCCACATCGCCTAGGGCCCGGGTCAGCAGATTCGTGTGGCCCTTCTCGCCGAAGCCAAAGATCATTGAGGCGCCCACATCAAAGGTGTAGCCCTCGCGGCGGAAGCTGCCTCCCGATCCCCCGGGGATCAGGTAACGCTCCAGCACCAGGGTCTTGGCGCCCTTGGCCGCCAGCTGGGAGGCGGTCACCAGGCCGCCGATGCCCGAGCCGATCACGATCACGTCCCAGGCGGGCTTGGTCACGGCGGGACTGGCGGAAGCAGCTTGGAACCCTATCGCCAGGCCTTTGGCCGCTGTCCCTCACTCTTGCTAGAGGACCGGGAAGAGCCTGATCGGTGTTTTGCGCGATCGCATCCTTTGGATCCTGAGCCTGGTCTTCATCGCCTGGATGGTCTGGGCTGAAACCAGTTTTCAATTCTTCGAGCACGACCTGGCGCAGGGTTCGGCCCTCCAGCCCGGTGCCATGGCGCTCCTGGGCTGTGCCTTTCTTCTTCCCTACGGGCTGGTTCAGATTCCAGTGGGCTGGCTGCTCGATCGCAGGCAGGTCGAGCGTCTGCTGCTGCTCGGTGGAGTCGCGGCCGCCAGCTTCACCTTGGTCTTCTCACGTGGTGAGTCGTTCCAGGCCTTGCTGCTGAGCCGCGCCGGCATGGGCCTGGCCTGTGCCGTGGCGTTTCCCGCCTCTGGACTGCTGGCACGCCGCAGCTTGCCCCAGGAGCGATTCGCCTTGGCGATGGGATTCACCGACAGCCTGCTCGGTCTTGGCGCCACCTTTGCCGCACTCATGCCCCTGCTGATCGGCAGCCAGAACTGGCGGCTGCTGGTGCAGGTCCAAAGCCTCTCGTTGGCGGTGTTGGTGGTGTTGCCCTTGGCGCTGCTGGCCTGGTCTCGGCCCTCGCTGAAGCGCTCCAGTTCTGCTCCGACGTCTGAGCCGGAGGGATCGCCCAACCCCCGCCAACTGCTGCAGGGCGCACTGATGTACGCCTGGGGCGGGGGGCTGCTGTTTGGCCTTGGGCAGTACGCCCTGATCTCCCGCCTACGCGGTTGGAACACTGACCTTCAGGTGCAGGCGACCCTGCTGCTCTCGCTTGGCATCAGCGTCAGCATGGTGCTCAGCGGCGCCCTGGCGAAACGCCCCCAGAGGCGTTCTGGTCTGCTGCTTGTGGGGAGCCTGCTGGCGACGATCTCGCTGTTTGCCTTGGGCAGCCCTGCCGGTGGCGGCGAGCTGCAACGGCTGGCGGGTGCCGGCCTGGGTCTTGGGATCGGGACCAGCGTGATGGCCTTCCCCATGGCTGAGGAGGCTGCGGCCCCAGGAAAAACGGCCTTCGTCGTGGCCCTGGTCAACACCTGCGGTACCGTCAGCGGTGGCCTGATGATGCTGATCTCGGGTCTGTTGCTGCAGCTGAGCAGTGCCGAGGGACTGCCCTTGGCGATGGGCCTCTACGGCGTCTTCACGGCCGCTGGCATTCCGCTGGCCCTTTGGATCAAGCGCAGCGGGCCCCAGTTGTCAGGCCGCCACTAGGCCTTGTTCGCAGAAGGGCGCCAGATCCTCCAGGGCCCGGTCGCGGTAGGCGCCGTAGCGGCGGCGCTTGTCGCGGATGCGTTCGGGGAGTTCGGGCAGTAGGCCGAAGTTGGGGGGCATGGGCTGGAACTTCTCGCTGGGGGCCTCGGCGATGAAGTGGGTCAGGGCGCCGCTCATGGTGGTGGCCGGCAGGTTGATCGGCTCCAGACCTTGGGCCAGGCGGGCGGCGTTGGTGCCGGCCAGCCAGCCGCCGGCGACGGCCGCGGCGTAGCCCTCGGTGCCGGTGATCTGGCCGGCGGCCAGCAGGGTCGGGCGGCTGCGGAACTGCAGGGTGGGATCCAGCAGCTGGGGCGCCTCCAGGAAGGTGTTGCGGTGCATCACCCCGAAGCGCACGAACTCGGCGTTCTCCAGGCCCGGGATCATCCGCAGCACCCGCTTCTGCTCGCCCCACTTGAGGTTGGTCTGGAAGCCCACCAGGTTCCAGAGGCGGCCGTCCTTGTCCTCCTGGCGCAGTTGCACCACGGCGTAGGCGCGCTTGGCCCGGCGCACGTCCCGGTCGTTGACATCGCCCCAGCGGGGATCCCAGAGACCGATGGGCTTGAGGGGGCCGTAGCGCATGGTGTCCTCGCCGCGGCGGGCGAGCTCCTCAATCGGGAGGCAACCCTCGAAGAAGGTGGCGTTCTCTTTTTCGAAGTCCTTGAGCTCGGCCTGCTCGGCCGCCAGCAGGGCCTCGCGGAAGGCGAGGAACTGCTCTTTGTCCATCGGACAGTTGATGTAGTCGGCGTCGCCCTTGTCGTAGCGGGAGGCGCGGAAGGCAATCGAGAGGTCGATGCTCTCGCCCTCAACGATTGGACTGGCGGCGTCAAAGAAGTGACAGTCCCCCCGGCCGGTGAAGGCGCGCAGGTCCTCGGCCAGGGGTTCGCTGGTCAGGGGGCCGGTGGCCAGCACCGTGATCTGCTCAGGGCCAGGCAGGGCCAGTTGCTCATCGCGCACCACCGTCACCAGGGGGTGCTGCTCGAGGGTTTCCGTCAGGGCGGCGCTGTAGCGGCCGCGGTCCACCGCCAGGGCACCACCGGCGGGGACGGAATGCTGGTCCGCGGTGCCGATCACCAGGGAGCCGAGGCGACGTAGCTCCTCCTGGAGCAAGCCCGCGGCCCGATCACTGCTGAGGGCACCAAAGCTGTTGCTGCAGACCAGCTCGGCGAACTCGCTGCTGTGGTGGGCGGGGGAGCGGCGCACCGGCCGCATCTCCACGAGCCGCACCGGGATCCCAGCTCGGGCGATCTGCCAGGCGGCCTCGGTTCCGGCCAGGCCTGCTCCGATCACCAGGACGGATTGGGAGCTGGATTGAGACACGCGAAACCGGCTCCGCCTGAATTGATCAGGCTAGGAGCCGGTTGGTGGGCGCTTGGCCTCAGCCTTGGGCGCGCTTGAGCATCATCTGCAGTTGGCCCACGGCGGCGCGGCCGATGTTGAACACAGCCCAGCCGGCGGCCAGAAGGATCGGGGTCACAACAAGCAGGAGCCGTGCGTCCATGACTGGGGGAAAAGGAGTGCCGAGATCTTACGAACTTCTGTTCCTTGAACTCCGGGAGCTGATCGAATTCGCAGCAATTGGCCTCCTCAGTGGAAGCCCAGGTCCGTGGATCGCCCCGCGTGGGCCATGGCCAGCTGGCGGTAGCGCCGGGCGTGCTCGCGCTGCTCGGCAGCCTTCTCCTCAGAGAGCTCCCGTTTGATCTGGGCTGGGGCGCCCATGACCAGGGCCCGGGGTGGCACGTCCTTGGTCACCACGGATCCGGCGGCCACCAAGGCCCCCGCACCGACGGTGACCCCATTGAGGACGATCGCGCCGATGCCGATCAGGCAGCCGTCTTCGAGGGTGGCGCCGTGGACCACAGCGCGGTGGCCGATGGTGACGTCCGCACCGATCAGCACCGGCTGGCCCGGATCGCCGTGGAGCACGGCGCCGTCCTGGACGTTGCTGCCCTCGCCGATGACGATCGGGCAGACATCAGCCCGGGCGACGGCGGTGGGCCAGAGGCTGGCGCCCGCGGCCAGCTGGACGTCGCCAATCAGCACGGCGCTGTCCGCCACCCAGGCGTCGGGATGGACCGATGGCGTGGGCCACGGAGCGCTGGCCATGGGCGTGCTGCAAATGAGGGGTAGGCCCGCATTCTCGGGGGGTTTGAAGGCGGGCACCTCTGGGTGATACGTTCACTCGGTGCCCAGTTTTGGGCGCCCCCCAACAACGGTGTCTAACCTGCGTTCGGGCGGGTCGTTAGCTCAGCGGTAGAGCACTCGGCTTTTAACCGATTGGTCCTCAGTTCGAATCTGAGACGACCCATTTTTTGAAGGCTCGGTTGCTTCGGCAATCGAGCCTTCGTTTTGTCTGCGCTCAGCTCATCCAACGGAAGACCAGTTGGAGCAGGGCAAAGCCCAGCAGGCAAAAGCCAGCCAGCAGGGACAGGGTTGGTGCCAATGGCAAGGCCCCAAACCAACCAAGCTGATCGATCTCTGGGGCTAGAGCAATGCGTGTAATGGCGGATTGCCTGGCCCCGCCGGCGCGGCGATGCTGTGTCCATCGAACCCAGGAGGCGTCCTCAATGGACGACACGCCACCTCGCTAGCAGCAGAAGCACGCTGACTTCTGGCCCCTGCTCCAACAGTCTTCACCCATTCGTGAGGCAGGTCGTCGGATCGGACACTGATTAGGGACGTCTGAGCCGTCGACACTCCATCTGCACCGCCTGAGGTGCCCCAGGAGCACAAAGCCCCACACCTGGAATGTTCGGCCCCAGGCGCCAAACCAGCCGCTTCAACCAACTGCGCATTCCATCACCCCCGGCCGCTTGGCACGGGGGTTTTTGGTTTAGGGCTTGAGCAGTTGATCGACGCTCAACTCCGGCCGCCGCAGCAGGGCAAAGAGGGTGCCGGCATTGCCGCGGCAGATCCTGAGCTCGCGATCGACAACGGTGATGTCCAGCCAGGCCGGGAAGGACTGCTGAACGTCCTGGAGCCACTGGAGACGCTTCCCCCCAAGGTTGGGTCCAACCCAGCCACCGCGGCGAAAGCGCACCTGGACCCGCTGGGCGCGATCGGGGTCCAGGGTCAACTGAGCTTCCACGGTGATGGCGCCCAGGGGCCCGGGTAGGCGCAGCTGGTTGACGCCGCGTCCTTGGGAGGGGGCCAGGCCCTGGAGGTTCTCCAGCCAGGGGGCGACCGTCAAATAGGGCTGCTGGCTGCTGCTCCAGCGCAACTCCCAGACTCCCTCCAACAGCGGCTGGGTACTCGGGTCCGAGAGGTCCGCCGGCTGGGCGCCCTCGAGGACGCCAATGAGCTGCTCGATCCGCTGGCGCTGCCGGTTGGCGCTGCCCCTGGGGTTCTGGCGCAGGAGCTCCAGCAGTTCCCTTCGCTCCGGGGGGCTGGTTTTGCCCATCAGGGCTCCAGCACCTGGGCGCGCGCATTCACGGTCAGGCTCACCTCGGCCTCGGTGTCCACGGTGAAGACGCTCCAGGTGGTCTGGCAAGCGGGCGTTCCTTGGCTGATGCCCCACTCGATCCGTTGGCCGCCGTAGGTCAGGCCGACGCAGGTCAGGCTCTCGTCATCGGCCAGCAGGCTCCAGAGCAGGGCGAGGTGGCTGCGCTCATAGCTCTCGGGGACCTGGCTGGTCCCCTCGGCGGCCACCACACCGGGCTCGAGGCGGAGGGCCAGATCCCGCTGCCAGCTCAGAAAACGACCGTCATGGGTGGGATAGAACCAGCAGGTCTCATTGACGGCGTCCTGAAGCGCAAAGCAATCGATGCAGCGCAGGACGTCTGGATCGCTGCTGCGCTCGTAGACGCCGATGGCGTTCTCCTGGGGAGCAAAGCCGGGGACCACCGCATCACAGATCAGCCTGCGCAGGGATCCACTGCCGCCTGGATCCAACTGGCCGTCCCAGGGCAATTGGGCGAGGCCATCGCTTGGCGTTTCGCCAGCCACAAACAGGCGAAGGGCGAAGCCCCTGCTGGGGCCCTGGTGCTGGAGCGCAACGAGTTCTGCCCAGCTGGTCTCTCCCTGCGGAAGCCCCGTCTGCGGAGCGATCACAAACACCAGGGGATGGTCCATGGCGGGCATTCTGGCCAGGGCGAACCGTCGGTCCATAGATTCTTAAGCAAATCCGAAGGCCGTTGTGTTCCTTTTGACCAGGTGGTCCGTTTGACCGCGGCCGTTTCTTCCCCTTCCCGGCGTTCGATCAGCCCCGCCGATCAGGACTTCCCCAGCAAGGCCGAACTGCTCGGCGCGCTGCCGGAGGAGTTGCTGCGCCATGACCCGCTGAAGTCCTGGGGGAGCCTGGCCCTCTCCTTGGGCCTGTCCCTGTTGGCCTACGGGCTGGGCACCTTGATTCCTTTGAGCTGGGCGGCCCTGCCGCTCTGGCTCTTCTACGGGCTGGGGACCGGCACCGTGGCCATGGGCTGTTGGGTCCTGGCCCACGAATGCGGCCACAACGCCTTCCACCCCAATCGACGGGTCGAGGGTGTGGTGGGCTTTGTGCTGCACAGCCTGCTGCTGGTCCCCTACTACTGCTGGGCCCGCAGTCATGCGGTGCACCACGCCTATTGCAACGAGCTCGAGCGGGGCCAGACCCATGTGCCGCCGCGGGCGAGCTCGCCCATGGGGCTATTCACCGAAGGACTGGCCCGCAAGCTCGGTCGCCCCATGGCGGGCTTGGTGGCCTTGTTCAACCACGTCGTCATCGGCTGGCCGCTCTATCTGCTGTTTGGTGTCACCGGCGGTGAGGCCTACGGCAGTTCGGTCTCCCATTTCCGGATGCCTGAGCAGGGCGTTCCCCTGAAGCGGCCCCTCTTCCCTGCGGCCTTCCGCCGCTGGATGCTGCGCTCCAACATTGGCCTAGTGGTGGTGCTGGGGGCCCTTGTCGTGGCCGCGATTCAGTTCTCGCCGCTGCGGGTGCTGGCGGTCTACGGCCTTCCTTATCTGGTGGTGAATGGCTGGCTCGTGGTTTACACCTGGCTGCAGCACACCGATGTGGAGATTCCCCACTACGACTCCCAGCACTGGACCTGGGTGAAGGGGGCGCTGCAGACCGTTGATCGGCCCTACGGCCCGCTGATCAACCTGCTGCACCACGGCATTGGCTCAACCCACGTCTGCCACCACGTGAACTCGGCCATCCCCCACTACAACGCCTGGCGCGGGACGGCGCTGCTGCGCCAGCGCTACCCCCTGCTGGTGCGCTTTGACCCCACGCCCATCCACAAAGCCCTCTGGCGTGTGGCGACCCGCTGCAAGGCGGTGCGGCAGTCCCCGGTGGATGGGGCCTTCTACTTCTGAGTCTGCAGCACTGCGAGGGGCTTTAGGCCTCGTCGGAGAGGTCCTCCTCCCACAGGCCCATGCGCACGAGCCATTGGTTGGATTGACTGCGCTGCCAACCATGGTCGAGCTCGAGCACATCGGCGATGGAAACCATCAGATCGAAGAGCTCGGCTTCAAATCCGCCGCGTTGATCGGCCAGGGCTTTGAGTTCCTGGGCCAGTTGCAGCAGCTCGAGCTCCGCCAGCCAGTCCCCCTGCTCAAAGGAGCGGCGGCGGGGGCTGGGGGCTGGGCGCCGCTGGCTGAAGAGGGGCAGCAGTCCTGTGAGCAGGTGGGTGAGGTCTTGGAGTCGCAAGGGTCCATGTCAAAGGCCCTCAAGGGTTCCGGGGCGCAGTCCGCAGGCCTGGCGGCAGTCCAGCCAGAGGGCCAGGGGCACCCCTAGGCGGATGGCGATCTCGGCGTCGCTGAGGTCCAGCTCGAGCCAGCGGCGGGCCTTGACCCAGAGCTCGCGGTAGCGATGGCTGATGCGCACGGCGAAGCCGGTGTCGCGCAGGTGATGCAGCAGCTCCCCTTTGACCTTGCTGACCAGGTAGCTGGAGGGGCGATAGCCCTTGGCGGCATCGAACTGGGCTGCTCCTTTGCAGAGCCCTTCGTAGGCCGGGCTGAGTAGCTCCTCGATCGGCATGCCCCAGCGCCGCGCATAGCGGTGGGCTTGTTGGTGGGCGAGACCGAGGTGCTGGCAGGCAAAACGGCGTTGCTCGGAGCTGAGGCGAGTGGGCATGGCGTTCAAACAGGTGCGGGAGGCTACCCGCGCCTGCCAAGTCCGAAAGAAGGCGAAAGACCAGAGCCGTCTGAGCCCGAAAGACTCCAGTGACGTCTGGGCGCTCCCCACAGCTGTGCAACAACGCGCCACGGCTGTGGGCGGCGCCGGGGGCCGGGCAGCAGCCAGAACCGGCCCAGAGAGACCGAAACCCATGGCCACCCAATTGCTGTTGACGGCCCACCACCACCAGGCGATGGCAATCGCCTGTGAACGGGGGATGTGGCTGCCTTTACCCCTGCCGGTGGAGAAGCTGCCAACGCTCTTCTATTTGGCGGCGCTCGCTCCAGCGGCCGAGGCGATCAGCGCCCTCGCTGAGATCAGCTGCTTTGAGCCCTGGTCTGAGGGGCGCTGGCTACCGATGCTGGGGCGGCTGTTGCCGTTGCCCCGGCCGGTGCCGCTGGGGGATCGCCAAGTGCTGGCGGAATGGCTCCCAAGCCGGAGCGATCAGTTCAAGCTGCTGGACCTGCTGCCGGTGCTGGAGGCCGGGCGGCTCAGTGATCTGGTGTGCGGCAGGCCAGGTCGCGGGGGCGCACCAGGCCCTGTCCGAGCCCCCAGGCGAGCAAGGCGCGCTGGTCTCGCACACCGACTTTGCGGTACAGCGCACTGAGCTGACGGCGGATGGTGTCGCTGCGGCGTTGCTCCAGCGCCGCGATCTCACGGCTGTTGAAACCGCGGGCGAGCAGCTCCAGCAGGTGCTGCTCGTTCCCTTGTAGGGGAATCAGCCGCGGTGGTTGCTCGCGCAGTCGCTCCCCCAACAGCGGATCGAGGGATTGCAGCCCCCGCATCAGCATCAGCACCGCCTGGAGCAGACGACCGCCGCCGCAGTGCTGGCGGCAGCAGAGTCCCGCAGCGCCGCTGCGCCAGAGCAGGGCCAGGCGTTCCTGCGGAATGGCGGCATCGAGGCAGACCAGGACCGTTGCCTGCGGCAGGCGCTGGATCAACTCCAGGGCGCCGCCATCGGCGAGCTCGTCATCACAAATCAGCAGCAACTTCTGCTGCTTGGGCAGCGGCAGGGCCAGCAGTTCTGCGATGGACCCCGCAGCAAAGTCGCAGCGATCGAGCAGTAGGCAGACGATCCCAATCAGCCGTTCATCCGCTGCGCAGACGGCAATGCTCCAGTCCTGCTGCAGAGTGCTGATGGCCCGCTGCAGCGCCTGAATCTGTTGGCGGAGTACAGCCGGATTCACGGCCCCTTGTTCACCCTCTTTGCTCTAGGGGCGATGGCTGATGAGGGGCTGATCCTTTGGATTTGACTTAGAAAGCGAAGGCCTCAATTGAGCAGGTCTGGGTGTGATTCCAGCTGCGGATCAAGGCTTCTAATTGCGCTGGGGCGATGGGCTGTTTTCTCGTGCTCAGCTGGGCGGCGAGCCAGCTCAGGCTGGGGCCAATCCCATTGCAGCGCATGCGCTCTTCACTGAGTTGCTCGGCCTTGAGCACCAGTGCGGCCTGCTCGCGGGGGAAGGCAATGCAGCGCCGGTCGCGCTGGCAGAACCGCAGCAATCCGCGGCGGATCCAGAAGCTGGCGTAGGTGGAGAAGCGATAGCCCCGGGTTGGGTCAAATTTCTCTGCGGCCCGCAGCAGATTCAGGGCCGCCTCCTGCAGGGCATCGGCCGTTGCTGCATCCTCAGGGCTGAGGCCGCTGTGTTGCTTTCTCCAGGTGAATCCCACCAGGGCGAGGTTGTGGCGCACCAGGCGATCGCGTGCCCGCAGGCCCCGCTTTTGAATCGCTCTAGGGGCCTGGGCGGGACCGGCTGGATGTTGCTGCCAGCGTTGAATCGTGCGGGCCAGCTCCAGCACCGTGCGCTCTGGCAGGGGTGCATGGCGACGGCTGCGTTCAAGCCACTGGCGAACGGATGGATGCATGGGAGCGCTCCGGCTGAGTCGAGTGTTCCCCGTGCTTCTGCCGATGTGCCGTGGCTAGAGATCAGCTATGGACAATCCGTTTCGCCAACTGCTTCGGGCCGATGAGCACTCCTACTTCTGGATCAAGAACAAGCTGGGTCTAAAGACCGAATACCAAGGGGCCTGGCTGGCCTGGGGCGTTGGTCTCTTGATGGGTCTGCTGATCGGGGCGCTCTGGCTCTAGGGGCTCAGCAGCGCCTGGCCGCGGCTGTGAATCTCGCGGGCGTAATCGGTCCAGGTGCCCTGGCCCCAGTAGCGGAAGCAGCTGGTCTCCAGCAGCAACAGGTGCAGCAGGGCCTGCTGGTAGCTGGGATCACTGGGGAGGGCCGTCGGGTAGCGCTGGTGGAAGGCGGCGCTGAGTTGCTGCATCGGCTCCAGCACGCTCTCGTAGCCCTTGACCCAACTGAGGTCGTTGGTCCAGGAGGCCCCCTCGACGTTGCAGCCGGCCTCGATGCGCTCCTGCAGCTGCTGTGCTGACCAGCGCTCTTCGAGTCCTTGCAGGAGTTCCCCCTGGCCTGCGGCCTGGATCGAGGGGAAGGCGGCGGGGTCGCAATCCAGCAGTTCGAGGTATTCGCTGCCGTTAATGGCGGCGGTGCCCGGCTCAGCGGCGCTGCGCTGGTGGGCCTGCAGGAAGGCCTGGGGGAATTCGTTCATCATCACGCCGCCGTTTTCGCCATCGGCGATCTGGGAGACCAGGGACGGCACGCTGATGTCTCCCAGGGGGAGGCGATCCCGGCTGAGGGCCTCGTAGTAGGGCTGCATCTGGCCCACCAGCTTGGTGTCGGAGCCCTGGGTTTTGATCAAGGCGGTGATCTCGCGGCGCTCGCCCTGGCCATTGCGGGCGATGAGGCGATTGGGCAGATACTTCTGGGCCTCACTGAGGGGGCCGCCAGCGAGGGTCTCGACGCTGTGCTCCTGCAGCAGAACCCAGCGGTAGCCGGCTTGTTGCAGGGCATCGACCAGGGCGAAGAGGGTGTCGGGGTGATTGGGCAGGGCCATCTCCGGTAGGGAGAAGCCGCGCACCCGCTGCAGGGCCTCCAGGCCAAAGGCTGAGGCGAACTGGTGCTGCCAGGCCTCGATCTGCAGCCGTAGATCCGGGATCGGAGTCGAGGGGGCGACGGCATGGCCCCAGAAGGTGCCGAGCCACTCGACGTGCCGTTGCATCAGGGGATCACAGGCCAGGTGGCGCCAGGCATCTGTGATGTCGCTGCGGCCCATCTGCTCGGCTCCCCAAAGCAGATTCCCGGAGATGTCGAGCATGATCCGCGGGTTGCAGCCCTGCTCGATCAGCTGGGGGATCAGATCGGCCAGGCGGCGGTAGCACTGGGCGAAGGGCTCGGCGTTGTGGTTATCGCCCTCCCCCGGGTGCTCAAACATGTACTGGAGGTGGGAGATCAACTCCCCGCCAGAGCCCGCCGGGATGGTCGGTTGGTGCATGTGCAGCGCGCAGGCAAAGCCCGAGCGCAGCTGATCGAGTTGCAGGGGCGAGTGCTGGCGCCAGTAGGTCCCGGGCTCGGCCATGGCGGCGCGGATCGCGGCGTTTTGGCCGGTGATGCAGGGGTTCATTGGCAGAGCAGGACAGTGCCGAACCAATCGATCCGGGTGGTGCCCTGATGCTCCCAGAGTTCAACGCCTGGTGCCGTGTAACGGGCGCCGCTGCCGGAGCGAGCGCTCTGGAGTGCGATGTGTTGATCGCCGATGGCCAGATCTGCCCCTGTTGGTGTGTAGGCCACCGAGACTGGTTCGCTCCTGCCGGCGCACTGCAGGGAGTGCCGCCAGAAGACGCTCAAGGTGTAGTCCCCCTCGCGGGTAAAGCGCAGGCCCTGCTCGCTGTTGCTGCGCTGATAGCTCTGTCCTTGTTGATCGGCCGGGAAGTGAAAGGCCCAGCGCTTGCCCATCTGAACGTTGACGTTCCCCTGGCGTTGGGAGAACGCGCAGGGACCGGACTCCAGGGCAATGGTGTGGTCGTGGCGGCTGAGCTGGCAGTAGGCGACCGTGTTGTCGGCGCGGGCCGGAGGCTGCTGGCTCAGGGCGGCGATCCCGATCAGGGTCAAGAGCGGCAGGACTGAGCGGCGCATGGCTCCTGGGCCGGTTGTCCCTGCTATAGCCCAGCAAAAACCCCTGGACCCAAACGAGCCCAGGGGTTGCGGTTTCCTCTGGAGCGTCAGTCGCTCACTTCTTGGTCAGGGCAGCTGCTCCGCCGAAGGCTGCACCGACGATGGCGATGACGGCAAGGATTTCCATGGCAGGGGGGAAGTGGTGGTTGTGAGTTAACTGTCTCCCCCGATGGACCTTTGGGTTTGTTCAATCTGAACCCCGTTCACAGAATCCGGTTGTCGTTGCTACGGATGGGGAAAGTCGTCAGCAGTTGCGCTCTTTCTTGGTGCGCACTTCTACCTGTTTTTCAAGAGGTGTTCAGAGCGGACAGTTCGCTGCTGTTGCGCTGCCAACGCTGAAGAGACCATCACCAACAACCACATGCCTGCCGCCCCACGTCCTGCGTCCCAACACACTCGCCCTGCGGTGCAGCAGGCCGTCTGGAGCTGGCGTGAGGAGGTGATGCGCCATCCCCATTGCCATCCGGCTGCGCTGCAGCGCGCGCTAAAGCCAAGCGAAGGCATGCCCCTGCGCTAGGTCCTTCTGCACCTTGCTTTTGGCCCCGGCGCTGTGCCTGGATGGAGGCATGACGCCTGAACTGGCTGCTGACGTTCTCGAGGCTCTGCTGCTGCTCCATGAGGAGCTCTCAGCGGATCCGGAGGCCCCTTGGTACGTGGGAATGCCGGATCAGACCCAGGTGTTGCATGACGAGCTCTGGCTGCTGGCTGGAGCCAATCCCGGAATCAAGAGCGCGGCCTTGGTGGAGCTTTGGTACGGCAAGGGACGCTCCAAGCTTCTGCCGGTGGAGTGCACCGGGGAACTGGTGAGCAGCCGGCATCAGTTGGTCTGAGCTTCGTGGATTCAAGAAATCCCCTCGACCTATCACGCCAAGATCACAACCTTGAGCGAGAAAGCCTCGGAGGTTGATCAGCTCAAGGCCCGGATTCAGGCTTTGGAGGATGAAAACGAAGACCTCAAGCGCAAGCTCGCGATTGCCTCACCGCAATAGCGTCCTAAGAACTGCTAAGGCCGATGGACGTGTTGTTCCTGGTCTCTAGCGTGCGTCCGTAGCCAGAACTTGTGGAACGCAGGTCATGGGTACGGGATGTAGCGCCGCCGGTAGGAGTACCGGCGGTTTTTTATTGCCGAAAGCATTGATTACTCGTCAGCTGTGCCTGAGCCACCCCAGTTCGGGCTGTGCTTGATCACAGCAGTGCAGAACTGAAGCAGCTCCTGCGCCGTCATGTCGTGCTTGGCGTCATTGGTGCGCCAGGCGCAGATCACGAAGTTGGGTTCCGGTTGCTTGGAGGGTTGATCAAGGGTGGGGAGCATCGCGTAGCGCTTCTTGCTCTCACCTTTGCCCGTGGCCGCATCGCGGTTGTCGTAGGTGCCGATCAGCTCCCAGGCGAGCCATTCGCCGGTCCAGTGGTCGCGGCCTTCTGAGGCCAGCACCGCCTCGTGGATCGCCAGGCGGTACTGCTGCACGTTGCCCACGCCACCGCGTTTCTGATCGCGCTTCGCCAGTGTCACCGCCTTGCGCTGCACCCAGCCCGGGTAGGTGCCTTTCGCGGCATCCGGCATCCAGTCGGGGGCGGGGGTGTTCATCGTGAAGCCTCCTGTCCTAGGCCCGCTGGGCACTCATGGCCTTGTAGCCGGGGTACTGATGTTCAGCGATGGTCCGCGCTTCGGCTTGGGTGTGGGCCTGCACTTGAACCTGCAGGGTGCGGCCCTTGTCGATCAGCTTCACCGCCCAGGTCGCCTGTGCCATCGCCCTAGTCCCCGCTGCTGAAGTTCAGCACCAGATCACCGGCGTCATCGCGCTCGATCGTGAACTTGAAGGAATCGACCGTGCCGCTCCAGACCCCTTCCTCGGGATCGGCTGATTCCCCGCGCTGTTGGGAGACGTCGTGGTCAAAGAGCTGCTCAAACACATGGGCCGCGACGATTGCCGCCTGGTCCTCATCCATCTCATCGAGCTCATGGGGCTCGACCGTGCAGCCCTCGAGGGTCTCGGCATCAAGCACGTTCCCCGATCCCAGATCTTCCACGAGGGCCAGCAGTGCGTCGTCCATCGGTTCAGGGTGCCTGCCCTCATGGTGAATCCAGCGGCCCCGGCCGTCCAGGGTTGCTGCATGCAAATCCAGGCGTCCTCGCCAACATGGAGTGAGTGCGGTTGGTCTTGGATGCGACGTCTCCCCTCGCTGGCCGGGATCAGCCTGGCTCTGGCCCTGAGCGGTTGCGGCGGCAGCTCTCCCAAGACCACGGCCAGTGGCGCGCCGGCCATCACGGCTCCGATCACGATTGAGCTGGATCAGAACATCCCCGCCAAGAGCCAAGGGGTGATGGTGCGCGGTGATGAGCGCACCACCTTTCAGGTGGGCTTTGGCCGGCTTGGGGTGACCTGTGCCAAGACCCGTTTCGAGGAGGGCTACACCCCCCTGGGTTCCTTCAAGGTCAACGCGATCCTCAGCAAGGACCGCTTTGAGATGGATCCCAAGCTGATCGCCCAGTCCGGTAAGAGCAAGGCGGAGCTCAAGGAGACGCTCTTCAAGAACATGAACGCCATCGACTTCAAGGGCGATGGTGAGGTCGGTGAATACGGAATCGGCTACATCAGCCTGGAGCCGATCGACAGCGTCAAGCAGCCCTTTGCCTTCAACACCTACGACGGCAAATTCCGCTGGTACAGCTTCGCGATCCACGGCAGCAACAACGAACAGCGCATCGGCGAGCAGGTCACCGGCGGCTGCCTGAACGTCTCTGAACCCACCCTCAAGGCGATGCTTGCCTCGGTGCAACTCGGCGATCAGGTGGAGGTGAAGACCGATGGCCCCTGCACTCCTTAGGACCCTGGCCCTCTCGCTGCTGCTCCCGGCGGCGGTTTGGGCGCAGCAACCCGTGCGGCCGATGCCGAAGCTCGGCAGTTGCCCCTCGGGTTATTACAGCTCCGGTGGCTACTGCCAGCCGAGCGCCTCAGCCCGCGGGGCGATTGAGAAAAACGGCAGTTGCCCATCCGGCTTCTACAGCTCTGGGAACTACTGCCTGAGCAGCGCCAGCAATCAGCGCCAGGCAATCCACAAACGCGGCAGCTCCTGTCCCTCAGGTTGGTTCAGCTCCGGCAAGTACTGCCTTCAAAACCGTTAGTCATGGCACATTTGAGTTCAGTGCCCTGAGCTGCGATGCCCCTGATCAACGTGCGCACGTCCCTGCCTGAGCTGGCCGATGCCGCCGGGTTGCTCAAGGACCTTTCGGCGGCCCTGGCCAAGCAGACGGGCAAGCCGGAGTCCTACGTGATGACCCTGCTGGAGACGGCGGTGCCGATGACCTTCGCCGGCAGTAGTGATCCCTGCGCCTACGTCGAGATCAAGTCGATTGGTGCCCTCAAGCCCCCGGCGATGACTGCGGCCTTCTGCGATCTGATCGAAGCGCGAACGGGCATCCCGGCCAATCGGATCTATGTGGCCTTCGAGGATGTCAAAGCCAGCAGCTGGGGCTGGAACGGCAGCACCTTCGGCTAGGGCTGATGGAACGTCTGAGCGGCCTACTTCCCCTGGCCTTGCTTCTGGTCTGGGGGTGCACGCCCTCTCCCTCCTTGAAGCGCCTGGTCTGCAGTGGACCCGGCCGCCAGGAGGTCGTCTTTGATGCGCGCAGCGGCCGCCTCTATGCATTCATTGAGCCCCTGAACGCCTACCGGCCGACCCCGGAGCTGCGCTTCTCGGTGCAGACCACCTCTTCCCTGCGGGGTGATGAGCTGCGGATTGAGACGCGGGTGGGTGAGTTCAGCCGTGAGGGTGACGCCTCCAGCTGGCGGGCCGTGGATCCCCCGGTGGGCAGCGATGAGACCTTCAACCTCAAGAGCCTGACGTCCCAGCTGCGGATGGTCTCGGATCGGCCCGTGCGGCCCGTCGACAAGGAGGGCCGTTGCGAGCTCGCCCCCCTGCAGACCTGAGGACCTACTCCAGCCCGGCGCGCACCTTCTTGACCGCCAGACCGGCTTCGGTGGCAGTGCCGCCGGCCAGCAGCAGCAGGCCGATCAGGCCCACCAGTTGGTTCTGGGCTTCGGCTGCGGGTTCAGCGTCCTGGCCCAGCATCGCTCCGGCGACAAACCAAGCGGTGGCCAGGGCCGAGGTGATCCAGTAGGCCTTCCAGCGCCGTTGGTAGAGGTAGCCCGCTCCCAGGCCCGGCACCACGTTCAAGAGCACCGCCACCCAGCCGGCGGAGGCGGCCAGGATCTGTTCGCGGCTGGGCATGGCTGGATGTCGTTGGGCGCAGACCCTAGGCAATCCACTGCAGGGCGACCGTTCGCTGACGCGGCCCGTCCAGCTCCACCAGGATCACGTCTTGATACGTCCCCAGCACCGGTGTCCCGTCCTGGACGGCCACCATCACCTGGTTGCCGAGCAGCAGCGCCTGCAGGTGGGCGTGGGCATTGCGGGGTTCATCGGCAGGGATGTTGGGCCGAAGCTCGAGGTCGTTGTGTTTCCAGGGGCGCTGGGCAGGGGCGATCTCAGCAAGCCAGGCCTCGAGGTCCCAGATCAGACGCTCCTCTATCTCGTTGATGATCACGGCCGTTGTGGTGTGCTGCCCGCTGATCAGCACCGTTCCGTCCTTCTCCCCTTGCTTGGCGATGAAGCGCTCCAGGGCTTCGGTGAGAGCGATGCACTGAAAGGGGCGTTGTGTCGGGATCTGCAGGCGTTCAACGGTCATCGCGGCACCCTCTGGCTACGGTCAGCATGAGCGGTGGCAGGGGCGATGGAGCGTTGGCGGTCCTGCCCAGCCCTGGCTGACAAAGACGAGGCTTTTCTGGCGGCCGTCGCGGACTCTCTCGTTCAACTCGAGGCCCTCTCTCCAAAGCAACGCCACTGTCTGGCGCTCTTCAAAGCTGCCGAGTTGGTCAATGCCTTGATCCAGATCAAGGAGCGCCGTGAAGCGGAGGATCGAGTCGGCCCGGAATTGGCCCAGCGCTCCTTTGCTCTGGTTCGTTCTGTCATCCGCAACCGCAGCCTTCCCTATGCCGGCAGCGAGAGCCAGTGCCTCAGGGATCCGCAACTGACGGCGGTCATCGATGAGGGTTGTCGTTTGTTCCATCTCGGCAAGACGAACAAAGAGCTCTATCAACAAGCCTTAGCCCTCTCGGCGGCCCAGTGCCTGGCCTTGCAGGATCAGCTCGGGCCAGCACTGGATCAGTACCTCCAGGGGGCGGGACTGGAGCTGCCTGAGACGTTGATCGCATCCGTGCGTGCGAGCTTCATCGACGCCTACCGCAGCTAGCGCCGTTTGCGTTTATCCCGCTCGCGTCGGTTGGCCTTGCGGGTGCCGCCGTATTGATAGCCGGGCTCTTGGCTCTGGCGTTGCCAACAGGCCGGACAGGCGAAGCGCCAGCTGCCGCTGGCCTGCGTGCGGATTCGGTAGTGCAGCTCCCCGCTCTGCAGGCAGAAGTCGCAGTTCATCAGCTCTCGCTACACCACTCCTCGATCGAATCGATCTCGCTGTTCTCCGTGAGCTGCGCCTCAAGAAACGCCTGCAGGCTGCGCCGTTCCTCTTGATTCAGGGGGCTGGGCTCGAAACCAGGATCGGTTGCGAACACAATCCCCTGCTGCGCCTTGCGCAGCAGGCTGACCTGGTCGTCGTTGAGCGTGTAGAGCAGGTTGGTTTGATTGATCCGGCTTGACTCGACCTTGATCTCAGCACCGTCGACGCTGATCTGGTGGAAGGGCTTGACCGTTGGGAAATAGCTCTTGGCCGCCTTCGGCGGTGCGATGGCGCTCAAGAAGGTGTTGTTGCCAAGAAACAGCAAGCTGATCTCCAAGCCCCAAAACCGGTCGCGTTTGACCCAGACCTTCAGTGGGGCTTGTCCGGGGCGTTGGATCCAACCCCACCCCGGGGGAATGCAGTCCAGCTGCTCAAGGCTGAAGCCGCTCTCGGCGACCTGCTCTGGTTTCGCCTCAGCCTGACCAGCCATGGCGATGGCGATGGCCAGGGCCATGGCGGTGTTTCGAGCGAACTGCCTCAGCATGGATCCGGTCTCAATGCTCCAGGGTGCCAGGGCGGTCTGGGGAGCTGAATTCCATCCACCAGCCGCTGCCGGGACCCTCGACCAGCCAACGCCGGCCCCAGTTGTGCTCGGAGTAGCGCTGCGCCCGGCCGCTGCCGAGGGCAGTGCTGACGTAGCCGCCGCCCACGAGATCCGCCTCGCCGTTGGGGTCGTGCATCAAGAAGGTGCGGCTGCTGGGCTCCCAGCCCACGACCACACTCCAGTGCCCCACGCCCGTGGGTTGCTCCACTGGCCCGAGGTGCAGCCAACCCACCGGTGCCGGGATGCCGCGTTCCAGCTGGTCAATGAGGTCCTGAATGGTTCCGTCTTGGCGGAAGTGGGCCGTCAGCCCGCAGGCCTCGATCGCCAGCAGTTGGGCAGAGGCCTCCGTGCTTTCGCCATAGCGCTGGACGATCGCGAGGTACTGGTCGTCGATCTGGCCGCTACCGCTGAAGCAGCCCGGCCGCAGAAACTCCACCGCCATGGCGCAGCTGGAGCTGAAGCACATCCGCGGGCCGTGCGCCGTGGCGCTGTTGTTCTGGCAGCAGTAGGGCACCGCCAGGGCAGTGGCGCTGTGGCGTTCAGCGTGTCGGATCTCGGCGGCGCGGCGCTGGATCAAGCCTGGCAGGGGATGAATCCAGCGGGGCAGTTCCTTGCGGATCACCAGTCCTGCGGGCTCCCCGGCCAGCAGTCGTCTGCGCAGGGTCGAGCGCCCCAGGGCTCCGGCACCGACGTTGAAGCAGAAGCTCAGCAGCGCATCAAATTGCCCCTGGTTCAGGGGCACGCCCGCCAGCAGCGTCTTCACGGCCCGACTGCTGTCCTGTAGATCGTCCAGCAGCCAGCGCTCGGCCTGCTCCTGACTGATGACCAGCCCAGGCCGGACCTCGGCGCCGGTGTGGCCGTAGCCAATGGTCCAGGGCTCTGCGCCGCTGCCGGGATCGGGGTAGGCCACGAGCCGGCAGCCCTCGAGGCGTTTGAGCAGGTTCAATCCGGCGGCGCTGATCTCCATGGGAGGGGGTTTAAAGACCCCAAAGGGTTCCGGCTCCCCTGGCTATCGATGTTGCAGACGGGGCCCATCCCGGCCCTGCAGCATGCTCCGAGCGAGCGCAGCGCCATGAGTCCGATCTTTCCCTGCCGCGGTTGCGGGACCTTCATTGAGCGCTCCACCCAGCACTACCGCAGCGTCAAAGGTCAGGTGCTCTGCTCGAGCTGTCTGGATGCCCAGACGGTGGCTGGAGCGACAGTCCTGCAGCGTCTCAAGGCGAAGTTGGTTCGCTCGTTTCAGCTGAAGTGAGAGCGGATGTCGCCTGGGCGGTTATCTCGTCCTGGCCGCCTCGCGCCAGCAGATTTCGGATCCATAGGGTTGCGCCAGTCACACCCGAGCGATGAGCGAAGCGAACGACAGCCAGCAGAACTGCGGCGGCAAAAAGAAGGCGATGCTCGTCTACGGCGTGGCTCAGATCTCGGCCACGGTCGTCTCCGCTATCGCCCTGGCCTCGATCGCCGTTGGCGTCTGCGCGCTGAAGCAAGAGAGCAAGCTCTTCAACGGATGTGTGGAAGAGGTGGTGGCCGAGGGCAAGACCAACGCCCAGGCCGTCCGCTACTGCAACGGCGGCAACTGATCGTTTGTTTTTCATAAGGTCCGCCGCAAACGCGGTGGTGGCCCCAGCGCTGACCGGCTCCGCTGGCCAGCGCCCTTGGTTTGCCCTTGTTCTGTCGCCCAGGGGGAGTTAGGGCGGGGGTAGCTGCCAGCTCCAGATGCCGGAATCACGCATCGCGCACACGGCGAAGGGTTCAACCCTGGATGCGTTGGGGGGGAACTTCTTCAGGGTCTGCGACCCGCAGGGGCACTGCCAATCCGTCGAAGGCCTGTGGAACGCCGAGGAGGTGCTCCGGCGCAATGAGAGACCCAGCACCACGAAGCGCAATTGCCTGATGCCCAAGCCGATCAGGCGACCTGTGGGCGAGTGGTGAGCCGCTGATCCCTGCGCCTGGCCCCTTGCAAAACCCATCCCGCTGTAGTACACCTGTACTCTGCTTGTGGTGGATTGATGGAGGAGGCTTGGCTGCAGGATCCCAGGGCCGGTTGGCAGGTTCGCTTTCACAAGGACCAGCGCACCTGGGGCCGTGAGACCTGGGTGTTTGTGGACACGGGTAAGGCCATGCCGGACCACCTGCCCCTGCTGAAGGAGCGCTATCACCTGCGTCGCGCCGATGCCCGGGTCCTCTGGGAAGGCTTGATGGCCAAGGGTTGGCTCAAGACGCGCCCCGCCTGGGGCGTCTATGCCGAGCCGTAGGCAAGAAAAAAGCCCCGCCGAAGGCAGGGCTAGGGGTCAGGAACGATCCGGGCGTCTGTCCTCGTTTCGACTCCGGATTGGAGTTCCTCACTCCTCACACGACAGAACTATCCCGCCCGAGCAGCCGGAGGCAAGTCGCCTGTGTGCGGAGCTCTGACTGCCACTCTCCGGGGAGGCGCCATGAAAAAAGCCGGTCACCAGTCCGGCTTTGTTCTCCCTGTGCTTGCCAAGGCACACAACAGTCATGGCTCAACTCGGTGGCCAGGCGCGATGAGCCGAAGTACCTGAATCAGCAGGGTCCCGGAACCCTCCGGTGTTCAGTCACGGAACACCGATGGACTCACGCCGTTTAGTCGTCTGGATCTCCGCTGGGATCTTGAGCTTCCAGGGCTTCGCTCTGGCCTTTGATCTGCTCAATTGCACCGCCCTGACCTGGGTGCAACTGCATCGCTCGGTTCCCCTGGAGCCCTGCAGACGTCCCAATGGCCGGATTGATGCCGCGGTCAACCATGGTCTGAGCGTGCTGGCTGGTTTAGCCCTGGGCAGTCAGTCCAAGCCGGCTCCTTAGATCACCTGCAGCGCGATCCAGAACACGAAGACCACCAGAAGCATCAGGCCATCCAGTTGGGTGAACTTGCCAAGGGTTGGCCTGATCAAGAGCAGCGTCAGTCCCAGCAGGACCATCTCGAGGGGATCAAGTCCAAGGATCACCTTGGTTCCGGTGAGTTCCCCAATCAGTAGGACCGCAGGCACGGTCAGGCAGAGCGTGGAGAGCACCGAGCCATAGAGGGTGTTGAGGGAGCGCTGCACTTGTCCCCTTGAGGCGGCTCTGAGGGCGTTGAGTGCTTCAGGGGCCAACACCAAGAGGCCAACCAGCGTGCCGCCAATGGCGCTGCGCAACCCGAGTCCATTCAGGCTGGCCTCAATCAGCTCGCCCATGGACTCCGCGTTGATCACGAGAATCAACAGCCCAGCAGCGAGCCAAGCCACCGCCGGGGCAACCTCTGGGATGCCCTCATGGCCGCCATCCGCTGCCCCGAGCCATTGGCGTTGCTCGCGGCTTTCGGTGAATAGCCCGCGGTAGCTACCGGTTTGAAAGGCGATAAAGACGCTGAAGAGCCCAAGAGCCGCACCAATCAGGACCACATTTCCGGGGCCGTTGAAGTTGGCTTCTGTGGTTTGGGTGGTGAAGTTCGGAACGATGAGCGCCAGAACACTGATGGTCGTAATCAGGTTCACGTAGGTGATGCTCCCGCCGATGTTCATGGCCGCCAGATCACTGTCTTGCAGGGGCTCCCGCAGCGTTTTCTCCTGTTCTCGAGCGGCCTCAAAGACGCTGATGCCCTTGATTCCGGTGAGGGCGATCATCAGCACCGCGAACATCGAATCGCGGGCCAGGGTTGGGTTGGCCTCTCCGCTGCCCATGGTGCTGGCAATCAGGGCGAGCTCCACCACCACGGCTGAACCGGTCAGGATCAGCGTTCCAAACGGTTCCCCCAGCCGAATCGCCAGGGCATCGGCGTAATGGACCACCCGCAGGGCGAGCAGCAGGATGACCCCTCCAAGCCCAGCTAGACCCAGCAGCAGGGAGAGGACACGTCCCTCCAGCAGCCAGGGCAGGAGGTTCGTGGCGTGCAAGCCGATCAGCGTGCCCGCACCGAGCAGCAACACGACGAAGGACGTTCGCCGTTCCCTAGTTGGTGACTGTTCCACATCCACCAACTAGCCAGAGACCGGCTCTTTAAACAGTTGCGAGGCTGCGGTTGGCGATCTCGCGGCCTCTGCGCATCCTGCAGGCAGGGCAGGACTTGGGTGTGTGGTGAGGATCGATCGAGGGGGCGCCTGGCTCGCTCCGGTGCGGCTGTTTCTGCGCCAGAACCTGGCCATTCAGATCCTGGAGGGCCTGGTGGCCGGGATCCTGGTGGGCCGGCTGCTGCCCGCCTCGGCCCTAGCGCCGTTGAGTGGCCTTGGGGATGGCTTCATTCGGCTGTTTCAGATGCCGGTCCTGCCCTTTTTGAGCGTGTCCTTGATCGCCGGGGTGGGGCGCCTGCAGTTCGCTCAGGCCAGCCGGCTGCTAGGCCGCTCGGCCCTGGTGCTGATCGGCTTTTGGCTGGTGGTGCTGCTGGCGGTGTTGCTGGTGCCCTTGGGCTTCCCCAGCTGGCATGACGCCTCGTTCTTCAAGCCGAGTCTGCTGCAGGCCCCCAAGCCCCTGGACCTCACCGAGCTCTTCATTCCGGTGAACCCCTTTGCGGCCTTCGCGGAGACGCAGATCCCGGCGGTGGTGCTGTTCTCCCTGGCGCTTGGCATTGCCCTGATCGCCGTTCCAAAACGGCAACCGCTGATCGACGTCTTTGACCGGATCGCCGAGGCCCTACTCGGCATCTCCGCCTTTGTGGCCCGTTTCACCCCGCTTGGGGTGTTCGCGATCCTGGCGACAGCCAGCGCCTCGATCGAGAGCTCTCAGCTGCCGCGACTGGCGGTCTATGTCGTGCTGCAGGGCGGGATCGCGCTGCTGCTGGCCGGCTTGTTTTTGCCCCTGGTGATTGCCGGGGTGACGCCGATTCCGGTGCGCCAGCTGCTGCGCAGCTTCCGCACCCCACTGACCATCGCCTTTGCCACCGCGAACATGCTCGTGGTGCTGCCGATCTTGGTGGAGCTCTCCAAAACGCTCCTCTACGAGGCCCGTGCGGCGCACCTGGCTCCAGGGGTGAGCGAGCAGGAGCTCAAGGATCAGGTGGACCTTCCCGTTGAGGTGCTGGCGCCGCTGGCCCTGGTCTTTCCGGACATGGGGCGCCTGCTCTCCCTCGCCTTTGTGCCCTTTGCCGGTTGGCTCACGGGCAACTCCATCAGCCTGCAGGAGATGCCGGGCTTCCTGCTGACGGGTCTGGCCAGTGCCTTCCTTGAGGGGATTTTGGCGATGACCTTTCTGCTGGATCGGATGGGCCTGCCGAGCGATCTGGTGCAGCTCTACATCGCCATTGATCAACTGGCAGTGGCGCGTCTGGGCACCCTGCTGGCCTGCATGAGCGTCATCGCCCTGGTGATCATTGGCACCTGGGTGTCGCTGGAGGGGTTCCCCAAGCGCTTCAGGCGTCTGGTGCCAGCGGCCACTGCCCTGGCGGTCTTCCCGGGATTTGTTCTCTTGAGCCGTGTGGGCTTCCAGCTGCTGCCCAAGCCGGTCAATAGCGCCCGCGACCAGTTGATGCACCAGGACTTTGCCCTGGCCAAGGGCCGCGCCCCTGTGGTGCAGGGCTGGTCGCCCGTGGATCAGCCAGGGGATTGGCAGGCGATTCGCCGGGCCCGAGCGATTCGCTACTGCGTCCATGAGCAGGACTATCCGATGGCCTATCGCAATGCGGATGGCGAGCTGGTGGGAGCCGATGTGGAGATGGGGATGCTCTTTGCCAAGCAGATGGGCCTCAATCCCAGTTATGTCCTGATCGACCGGATTGGCAACGCGAACGACCCGCGCCCTGATGGGCTGCAGGCCCTGGAGCGGGGCTACTGCGACCTCAAGCTCTCCAGTGACGTCATGGCGCCGATGCAGGCGGCCCGCACCCGTTTCACCGATGCGCACCTGACCTACGGCGTTGCCCTGCTGATCAAGGGCTCAGCCCTGAGCAGCAAGCGCCAGTGGAGTGATCTGGTGGAGGTCCAAGGCCTGCGGGTGGGCCTGGGGTTTGAAGCCCCGTTCCTACTGCGCCTCGTTGCCGGCTGGTTGCCCCAGGCCAAATTCATCAGCTCCCAGGGGACCGATGCATTGCTGAAGGCGCTGCAGGAGGGCCGGCTGGATGCGGTTTTGGTGACTGCGCAGCAGGGGGCGTCCTGGAACGTGCTCCAGCCCAACCTCACCTTGTTGGTGCCCCAGCCGCTGAAAAGTCTTCCGGCGGCCCGGCAGTTGCCGTGGAAGAGCGCCGCCTTGGCGGGTGTCTGGAATGCCTGGCTGCGCTTCCAGGAGATGGATGGCACACGTCAGACGGTCTACCGCCACTGGGTCGAGGGCATTGAGCTCCGCAAGGACAAGTCCTGAGGCCAGGGAGTGCCGCTTGAAAAGCACGGGAAACCGTCGCCCCCAATACCCCCAGGTCGCTTCACAAGGCTTTACAGTTCCTACACGTTTCGTAACGACGCCTTCCAATGGCTGACTCCAACACCCGTTTCGGCTTCGTCGCTTTCGCTGAGACCTGGAATGGCCGCCTGGCCATGATGGGCTTCGTGATCGGCCTGGGCACCGAACTGCTGACCGGCCAGGGCATCCTGACCCAGATCGGCCTCGGCTGATCCCGTCGTCATCGACAAATGAAAGCCCCCGGTGCACTGCACCGGGGGCTTTTTGCTGTCTGGAGCGTGGAGCGCCCGCTCAGGGCTGCCAGTCGGCAGCCGGGGGTTCCTTGTCGCTGTCCTTCAGGGAGGGGAAGAGCTCGCGAATCGCTGCGGTCAAGGTGGAGCGGGCCTCCTGGCGGAAAGCCTCAGCGGCATCGGCCGGCAGGACGGGATAGCTGGTCTCGCTGTTGCCATCCCCGCGCAGGGGTTTCCAGCTGGTCTTCTCGTTGCGCTTGAGCTCCTCGAGCACATCGACGAAACTGAACTGGGCCATGCGTCCGGCGGCGGCCGCCTTGCTGGCGAGCTGCTCGCGCACAGCGATCAGTTCCTTGGCCTTGAGGGTGTCGGGCAGACCCAACACGGGCTGGTAGTAGTCGATCGCCCGCAGTTCCTCCTGCAGCAGGATCGGCCAGGCGGCCACTTCGCTCTCACCCAGGCCAGCGGCGCTGTCGCTGCTGGCCATGGCATCGCGGTAGAAGGCGAGCCAGCGGTAATAGGACTTGTCCTGGAGCTTTTTCTTCTCGGCCTTGCCGGTGACGATCTTGGGCAGGGCTGCCTCAGCCTTGCGCAGGAAGATCCGGTCCTCGCGCTCCAGGTTGATGGCGCCCCAGCGGTGGCGGTATTCCCAGAGCTCTTCGTATTTACGGCAGTCTTCGGGGCTCCAGCCCAGTTCCTTCAGCTCGCCGGACCGGTGGTTCTCGCTCGTCTGCACGCTTTGACGCTTGGCTTTGGGTCACCCTAGGCCGATAGGGTCAAGGCAGGCAGGCCTTCCCATGACAGACCCCTCGCAGCAACTGGATCTTCAGGCGGTCGACGGCGGTCCGATCGGGGTCATGATCTGCGGCCACGGCAGTCGCAACAAACAGGCCGTCACCGAATTCGCCCAGTTGGCAGAGGGCCTGCGCCGCCAGCTGCCGGATGTACCGGTCGAATACGGCTATCTGGAATTTGCCCGCCCGATCCTGCGGGACGGCCTCGACAGCCTGCGCTCCCAGGGGGTCAAGCGGGTTCTGGCGGTGCCCGGGATGCTCTTTGCCGCAGGCCACGCCAAAAACGACATCCCCTCGGTTCTCAATAGTTACGCCGCTGAGACCGGCCTGCGCATTGATTACGGCCGCGAGTTGGGGGTCGACCTCAAGATGATCCAGGCCGCCGGCGCCCGGATCCGCGAAGCCCTCGATCGGGCGAACGCCCAGGCCGAGGTGCCCCTGGCCGAGACCCTGCTGGTGGTGGTGGGCCGGGGCTCCTCCGACCCCGATGCCAACTCCAACGTCTCCAAGGTGACGCGGATGCTCGTCGAGGGGTTTGGCTTCGGCTGGGGCGAGACCGTCTATTCCGGTGTGACCTTCCCCCTGGTGGAGCCCGGCCTGCGCCATGTGGTGCGCCTGGGCTTCAAGCGGGTGATCGTCTTCCCCTATTTCCTCTTCTCTGGGGTTCTGGTCAGTCGCATTCGCCAGCACACCCAGCTGGTGGCGGTCGACCATCCCGAGGTGGAGTTCGTCGATGCCTCCTACTTAGGGGATCACCCGCTGGTGATCGACACCTTTAAGGAGCGGGTCGAGGAGGTCGTGCGCGGCGAGACCCAGATGAACTGCTCGCTCTGCAAGTACCGGGCTCAGGTCCTGGGCTTTGAGACCGAGGTCGGGGCTCCCCAGCAGAGCCACCACCACCACGTCGAGGGCCTGATCGAGGGCTGCACCCTCTGTGAGCTCGAGTGCACCGGTGCCTGTCAGCCCGATGGCATTCCGATTCCCCTGGGCCACCACCACCATCACGACCACGACCATTCCCACGAGCACGGTCACAGCCACGACCACAGCCACGATCACGGGCATACCCACACCCCCTATCCCCACGCCGAGCACCCCCTCGGCCCGAAGACCCTTTACAAACCGCGTCCCAAATCGGAAGAAAACCCCTCGGAATAACCCCGCTCATCCGTCTCGAATCCAGGCGCGTCCCACGAGACTGGTCCGCATAAGCCCTGCTTATCTTTTCCGGCTTTCCCCAGGGGTCTGAGCTTTTCCCCAGGGGGGATTGATCTTTTCCACAACTTGCGCGACCTGCTTGCGCGCGGTAAGGGCATTCCTGGGGAATGCGCGCTTTCGTCCGCAGGTCGCTTGACAGGGGGATGCCCATGGCTAGGCGACGCCCTGAGCGGTCTGGGAATCAGTCCAAGACCCCAGTCAGCGACTGCTGTCTCAGCCTGTCTCTCCCGCGGTGTCGTGGATGCAACACGCTTTGACGGCGGCTGTCGCTTTGTGGCTTGCTGGTTGGCGTCGCAGGAGTGAATTGTTGGAGCCCAGCCGCTTGAACCACCAGGGTGTTGAAGGCCTGCAAGAGCGAGAGGTTTCCGATCACCCCTTGTTTGGTGAGGACCCGGAGCGGGCGCATCTGAACCGCTGCCTGGAGCAGTCGGAGCCGGCGAGCGATCAGCCCCAGGGGGCGCCTCGAATCAGCCTTGAGGCCGAGGTGCCGGAGGCCCTCTTTGATGGGATGAAGTCCTTCTTGAGCAATCGCCCCGATTGGGATCAGTACCGGGTGATCACCTCAGCCCTGGCTGGTTTCCTGTTCCAGAACGGCTGCAGCGATCAGTCCGTCACCCAGCACTACCTCAACGGTCTGTTCGTCAGCGCAGCTGACTCCTGAGTCCCGCCTCAGAGTTCCCCGCGCTTCAGCGCGGCCGCAGCGTGGTCACAGGCCCTCCAGGTGAGGGCCATTTCTGTGAGGGTGGGGCTCTGCCAGCCGGCGCTGGGCCAGCAGCTGCCGTCGGTCACCAGCAGGTTGGGGGTACGCCAGAGCTGGTTCCAGCGGTTGAGAACGCCCAGCTCTTCCCGTTTCGCCATGGGCGCTCCCCCGAGTTCATGGATGTAGTAGCCCGGTGGGGCCGCCCCCGGTGAGAGGGCCAGGCTGCCCTGAACAAGCGGCTCGATCAGGGGCATCACAAAGAGGTCGGCGAGCGGTTTGATCTGGCCGCCGGCCGACCGCACGACCGCCGCCATCCGCTGGCCCATGTGGTTGACCATGGCCTGCTCGTTCTCGCCCCAGCGGCAGTCGATATGGGCGATGGGAATCCCCCAGGCATCCCTGCGCTCGGGGTGCAGGCTGACCTGGTTGTGGCTTTGGCTGAGGACCTCGCCATGGCCGATCAGGAAGCCCACGGCACTGCCGCGCTCGCGCTGCAGCAGTTGGGGCGGATCAAAGCGTTGGATGCCGCACCAGAGGCCATAGCCCCGTTTGAAGTCCCGTGATTCCAGGGTGTTCGGAATGAAGCAACTGCCCGCACCGGAGAGTTCGCTGATCCCCGCGGCCGGTTGATCGGGGATCGAGAAGAAGCAGCTGCGGGAGATGTGGTCCATCAGCCCCTGCCCGAGCCTGCCGCTGACGTCCTCCAGGCCGCTCTGCTGCTGGGAGTGCAGCAGCAGCCTGAGGCTCTCAATCGTGCTGGCGCAGAGCACCACCAGGGGGGCCTTGGCGCAGAAGTGCTCGCCGCTCTGGCGATCAATCGCCTCGACGCCCTCGGCGCGGCCGCTGGCGCGGTCGATCAGCACGTGGCTGACCACGCTGTTGCTGCGCAGCTCCACCCGGCCGCTGGCCAGGGCAATGGCCAGGGCGCCGCCCTGGGAGCAGGAACGGGGCCAGGGGGTCTGGGCGCTCTTGCTGAGCTCGAAGCCACGGGAGTGGATCAAGGGCAGCTCCAGGTCCCGGCGAATCGAGCGGCCCAGGTGCTCCTCGGCGGGGGTCAGGGGCATTGGCTCCTGGAACTCCCCATCGGGCAGCTGCGGTAGGCCATCCCGCTGGCCCTTCACGGCCAGCAGCGTCTCGAGCTGGCTGTACCAGGGGGCCAGGTCGTCATGGGCGATCGGCCAGTCCTGGCCATGGCCATCCCGGCTTGCTCCCTTGAGCTCGTAGTCGGAGAGCCGAAGGGTGATGCCTCCCCAGGTGAGGCTTTTGCCCCCCACTTGTCTCCCCCTGGTCCAGAGGAAGGGGCGATCGCCTGGGGTGGAGTAGGGGTTGCGCTGCTCATCGACGAACAGCTCCGGGTTGGCCTTCCAGTAGCCCGGGTGATTCGCGGCGATCCGCTGCCGGCCGCTGCTGATGTTGGCCAGGCGTTTGAGGCTGTTGAGGGGCTCGCTGCCAAAGGCCCGCTTGGCACTGAGCTCCGGGCCGGCCTCCAGCACCAGAACCCGCAGGCCCGCCTGGGCGAGGGCCATGGCTGCCACCCCACCGGTGGCCCCGGAGCCGACGACGATTGCGTCAGGGTTGCTAGCAGCCATTAGGGTTTCAGCCATCAAAAAAGCCCCGGCACTTCAGAGAAGGCCGGGGCTTTTGGAGTTGGTGGCGGGGGGCGGATTTGAACCACCGACCTTCGGGTTATGAGCCCGACGAGCTACCAGACTGCTCTACCCCGCGGCGACCCAGAAACCTTACAGCACAGGGGATCCCTCCGGCAATGGAGCCAGGATGGACTCAGCCCCTGACTGCCATGGCACTGCATCTGCTGCTGGACTCGGCCGACCCCAGCGCCTGGGAGCAGTGGCTGCCCACGGGGCTCTTTGGCGGGGTGACGACCAACCCGACGCTGCTGAAGCGCGCGGGCCAGCCCTGCACCCTGGAGAACCTCCGGGTCTTGAGCGAGCGGGCCCTGGCGATGGGTGTGCAGGAGTTGCATCTGCAGGCCTGGGGGGCGGACCTGGTGGGCTGCGGAGCTGCCCTGGCGGCGATCGCGCCCGATCGCATCTGGGTGAAGCTGCCCATCACCCGCCCTGGCCTGGAGGCCGCCCGGGAGCTGCAGCAGCAGGGCTGCCGGATCACCTTCACCGCCTGCTACGAACCCCAGCAGGTGCTGCTGGCGGCGGCCCTGGGGGTGGACTACATCGCCCCCTACCTCGGGCGCATCAGTGACCTGGGCCGCGATGGCCATGGGGAGCTGATCGCGATGCAGCGCTGCATCGATGCCTTGGGTTCGACCCTGCGTCTGCTGGTGGCCAGCCTGCGCAGCGCCTCAGATCTGCCGCGCCTGGCGGCCGAGGGCCTGAACACCTTCACCATCAGCCCAGCGATCGCCCAGGCGCTCTTCAGCGTTGAGGCCACCGATGCCGCGGCGGCCCAGTTTGAGCGCGATGCGCTCTAGTTGCCGTTGTCGAAGCGCAGTTCGCCGCTGACCTCGAGCTTGACCGCGGTGTTGGGCACCAGGAACTGAGTGCTGAGTTCTTCGAGGGTCATGGGCGTGAGCCACTCGAGCTGCTCCATCAGGTGCAGGGCGACGGCCTGCTTGGCGCGGCGGGCTCCGTCCTCCACCTTGATCGCCAATCCCAACCCTTCGCCGACTCGGCTGAGGCATTGGATCCCCTCGGCGCCCCCCTTGCTCAGCACCTGGCCGTGGCTGCTGCGCATCACGGCGGTGTCAAAGCGACCTTCGCCGGCGACCAGGTCGGGGTGGGCCAGCATCGAGCGGCAGAGGCGCTCGAGTTCGGGGTTCTGTCCGGCTCCGAGATGGGCAAAGAGCAGTGCCATCTGAGCCAGCTGCAGTTGCAGTGTCGGTGCCCCGCAGTCATCGCGGGCTGTGATCAGTTCTGCAGCGGGTATCCCCAGCAGCTCGGCGACGCGCTTGAGGACCTGCTGCTGCAGCGGGTGCTCGATCTGGAGGTAGGTCTCCAGCGGCCAGTGCATCTTGCGGCAGGTGGCGAGAAAGGCGGCGTGCTTACCCGAGCAGTTGTGCTCCAGCGGGCTCTGCTTGCCGGCGGGGGTGGGGCACTGCAGCTGCTCGCTTTCGAGGTCGGCCTTCCAGAGGATCTTGAAGGCCTCGCGGGCCTGGCCCGCCTCCCCGGCGTGGGAGGCGCAGGCAATGGCGAGGGCGCGGTCGTCGTGTTGCCCCAGATCGGCCGCTCCACTGCTGACGAAGATCTGGGCCTGGAAGGGCTTGAGCGCGGAGCGGATGAAGCTCAGCTGCTGCGGATCACCAGCGCGCATCAGGATCCGGCCGCGTTGGTCACAGACCACGGCATGGACGCGGTGCAGCGATTCGCCGATCCCGTTGCGGGTGAGGCGCACCTCGAGGGGGGGCACCCCAGGACGGCTACCGAAGCTGCTGGAGAAGGTCATGTCAGAGAGCCTGACAGAGTCCCGTCGAGAGCAAGAGCAGTCCGCCGGTCGCGGCCAGGGCGAGTTGGATCTTGCGCAGGACTGGCTTGACTTCGTGGGTGGCCACCAGCAGATCCTGCTGTCTCCAGGCGAGTGGCTTTTCCCAGACCTGCCCGTCGTACCAACCGGATTCTTCGTACTCCACCTGGGTGGAGGTCAGGCGCCGCAGCACGGTTCTCCAGCCCAGCCACTGGCGCGTCAGCATCAGCAGTGGCACGACGCAGGCGCCGGCGGCTCCGGCGGCGGTGAGGGCTGCGGGGTCGTGGCGTAGGGCGAAGCTGCCGGTCGCCAGGTAGAGCGTCAGCGGCATCGCAATTAACCAGCTCTGGATCAAGGGCTGGGCGATGTTCTGCTGGGCCCAGGCAAAAAACAGGGAGTCCTGCAGTTCCTTGTATTGCTCCAGCGGGCGCTGCTCTGGCGGGACCGGACAGGGCGTGCTGTTGCTGAGCCCCGGCGAAGGATCGCTAGCAGCCATTGCGTGTCCGGCTCAGGCCGGTGGAGCCTCGGCCGAGCCTACGAAGCTCTCCACCTCACCGTGGCCCCAGAAGGACTCCAGGTCGTAGTAGCTGCGCTCCTCCGGGGTGAGGCAGTGCACGATCACCTCGCCGTAATCCAGCAGCACCCAGCGCCCCTCGTTCTGCCCTTCCTTGCGCAGGGGCAGGCGGCCGGTGTGCTCCTCGAGCTTGTCCTCAACGGAGCGGCCCATGGCGCGCACCTGGACATCGGTGAAGCCACTGGCAATCACGAACCAGTCGGCGATCGAGGAGATCTCCTCCACCCGAATCAGAACGATGTCGGTGGCTTTGCGGTCGTCACAGGCATCGGCGGCCAGCAGCGCCAGGGCTTTGCTGTCGTCGAGGTCGAGCCGGGGTCGGTTGGGGTCGGGACTGGGCTTGGCGGCTTGGGCCTCAGCCATAAACGTTCTCGCTGCTCACGGAGTGTCGGGAGCCCTGTTGCTGGGCCATCTCAGCCCGGGCTTTCCCTGCACTCTTGCGCAGCGCCTCCAGGCGGTCCTCGTAGAAGCTGCGCTTTTTCTTCTTGCGGGTCTGCTCCACCAGCTCCTTGAGGGCCCCGCCGAGGCTCTTGTAGGCGTTGGGCAGGGTGTAGCCGAAGCGGCAGGCCAAATCGATCGCCCGCTCATCGGCGGCGATGGCGTCCTGCAGACGCTTCTCGGAGTTGTTCTTGAGATAGAGGCGGTAGCCGGCAAAGCCGGATAGGCCCATGGCCATCAGCAGCAGCAGGCCGTCCTGAACCCAGAGTTCACCGATGGCGCCACCCAGGCCGATGGCCAGGGCCGCCATCTCCCAGCCGTCCCGGGGGACGGAGTCGTTCTGGATGCGGCCGACCTCATGCCAGAAGAGGAGGTTGCGGTGGTCGATGGCCAGGGCATCCCACTTCTGGAGATCCAACTGAACCTCCACCTCATCGCGGCCGATCTCCTCGATGGTGATCAGCGGCGGGTCTGCTGAGGCCGCGGCTTCCACAAACACCCAGCTCTGCATCTCGGGAGGCAGCAGCCCCTTCAGGCGCTGGAGTTCGCTCATGAGGACGCTTCGGCCGTGTTGAAGACAACACTAGCCACGACGGGATCGTTGGCTGGGTCTGGCTTAACAGCAAGGGGTTTCAGCCACGTGAGAGGCTGGATGGGTTTGGCTGCCGGCCCCCTGCTATGCCCCGTCGCACGGATCTGCGTCGCATCCTGCTGCTGGGGTCAGGCCCGATTGTGATCGGACAAGCCTGCGAATTTGATTACTCGGGAACCCAGGCGTGTAAAGCCTTGCGGGCCGAGGGTTTCGAGGTGGTGCTGGTGAACAGCAACCCCGCCTCGATCATGACCGATCCGGACATGGCGGATCGCACTTATATCGAACCTCTCACCCCTGATGTGGTGCGCCGGGTGATCGAGCAGGAGCGTCCGGACGCCCTGCTGCCGACCATGGGCGGACAGACCGCCCTGAACCTGGCGGTGGCCCTCTCCAAGGACGGCACCCTGGAGAAGTACGGGGTGGAGCTGATCGGCGCCAACCTCGAGGCGATTGAAAAGGCGGAAGACCGGGACCTGTTCAAACAGGCCATGGGTCGCATTGGGGTGGGTGTCTGCCCCTCCGGCATCGCGACGACCCTGGAGGAGGCCGAGGCTGTCGGGGATCAGATCGGCAGCTATCCGCGGATCATTCGCCCGGCCTTCACCCTGGGGGGCAGCGGCGGCGGCATCGCTTACAACCCCGAGGAGTTCCGGGCGATCTGCCTGAGCGGCCTGGACGCCAGCCCGGTGAATCAGATCCTGATTGAGCAGTCCCTGCTCGGTTGGAAGGAATTCGAGCTGGAGGTGATGCGCGACACCGCCGACAACGTGGTGATCGTCTGCTCGATCGAGAACCTCGATCCGATGGGGGTGCACACCGGTGACTCGATCACCGTGGCCCCGGCCCAGACCCTGACGGACCGCGAGTACCAGCGCCTGCGGGATCAGTCGATCGCGATCATCCGCGAGATCGGTGTGGACACCGGCGGCAGCAACATTCAGTTCGCGATCAATCCCGCCAATGGCGACGTGATCGTGATCGAGATGAATCCCCGCGTCTCGCGGAGTTCGGCCCTGGCCTCGAAAGCCACGGGGTTCCCGATCGCCAAGATCGCTGCGCGTCTGGCCGTCGGATACACCCTCGACGAGATCATCAACGACATCACCGGCAAGACCCCGGCCTGCTTCGAGCCCACGATTGATTACGTGGTGACGAAGGTCCCCCGCTTCGCCTTCGAGAAGTTCCGCGGCAGCCCCGCCGTGCTTACCACCGCAATGAAGTCGGTGGGCGAGGCCATGGCCATCGGCCGCAATTTTGAGGAGTCCTTCCAAAAGGCCCTGCGCTCCCTGGAGACCGGACACGCCGGCTGGGGTTGCGATCGCCAGGACCCCAGCCCCGAGCGCTCGGACCTCGACCGGGAACTGCGCACCCCTGCACCCGATCGGATCTTTGCGGTTCGCACGGCGATGGTGAACGGCTACAGCGATGCCGACATCCATCGGATCTCCGCCATCGATCCTTGGTTCCTGGCGAAGCTGCGCCGGATCATCGAGAGCGAGCAGCGTCTGCTCAAGGACCAGAACCTGACTGCCCTGGATGCCGCCGCCCTGCTGGAGCTCAAGCAGCTGGGCTTCTCCGATCGTCAGATCGCCTGGGCCACCGGCAGCAAGGAACTGGAGGTGCGCGCCCATCGCCAGAACCTGGGAGTCAATGCGGTGTTCAAAACCGTGGACACCTGTGCCGCGGAGTTCGCCTCCAGCACGCCCTATCACTACGCCACCTACGAGCGGCCGATGGAGCGTCTGCTCGCCGACGGCAGCCTGGAGTTGATCGCTCCGGAGTCCGAGGTTCAGCCGGAGTCCAGGCGCAAGGTGATGATCCTGGGCGGCGGTCCCAACCGGATCGGCCAGGGAATCGAGTTCGATTACTGCTGCGTCCACGCCTCCTTCGCGCTGCAGGAGGAGGGGTTCGCAACGGTGATGGTGAACTCCAACCCCGAGACGGTCTCCACCGACTACGACACCTCCGATCGCCTCTACTTCGAGCCCCTCACCTTTGAGGACGTGCTCAACGTGATCGAGGCCGAGAAGCCGGAGGGGGTGATCGTTCAGTTCGGCGGCCAGACCCCGCTCAAGCTGGCGATTCCCCTGCTGAACTGGCTGCAGTCCCCCGCCGGTCAGGCCACGGGTACCCGCATTTGGGGCACCTCGCCCGAATCGATCGACACGGCGGAAGACCGCGAGCAGTTCGAAGCGATCCTGCGTCGCCTGGACATCCGTCAGCCCCGCAATGGCCTGGCCCGCAGCGAAGCGGAGGCCCGCGTGGTGGCCGAGCGCGTTGGTTATCCCGTGGTGGTGCGCCCCAGTTACGTCCTGGGCGGCCGGGCGATGGAGGTGGTCTACGGCGAGGACGAGCTGAACCGCTATATGAACGAGGCGGTGAATGTCGAGCCGGATCACCCGGTGCTGATTGACCAGTACCTCGAGAACGCCACCGAGGTCGATGTCGATGCCCTCTGTGATGCCACCGGCAAGGTCGTCATCGGCGGCCTGATGGAGCACATCGAACCGGCCGGCGTGCACTCCGGTGACTCGGCCTGCGCGCTGCCCTCGGTCAGCCTGGAGCAGGAGGCCCTGGCCACGATTCGCCAGTGGTCTGAGGCCCTGGCCCTGGCCCTTCAGGTCAACGGCCTGATCAACCTGCAGTTCGCCATCAAGGACGGACTCGTCTACATCATCGAGGCCAACCCCCGGGCTTCCCGCACCGTGCCCTTCGTGGCCAAGGCCACCGGTGCGCCCCTGGCGAAGATCGCCAGCCGGATCATGTCGGGCAAGACCCTCGATCAGATCGGTCTGACCAGCGAGCCCAAGCCGCCCCTGCAGGCGGTCAAGGAGGCGGTTCTGCCCTTCAAGCGCTTCCCCGGCGCCGACTCGATCCTGGGTCCGGAGATGCGCAGCACCGGTGAGGTGATGGGTACTGCCACGAGCTTCGGCCTGGCCTACGCCAAGGCGGAGTTGGGCGCCAGTGAGGCCCTGCCCACCAGCGGCACGGTCTTCCTCTCCACCCATGACCGCGACAAGTCAGCCCTGCTACCCGTCGCCCAGCGCCTTGATCAGATGGGCTTTCGTTTGGTGGCCACCGAAGGCACCGCCCGCGCGCTGGCGGAGGCCGGCCTCAAGGTTGAGCCCGTGCTGAAGGTGCACGAGGGCCGTCCGAATATCGAGGATGCGATCCGCTCCGGTGAGATCCAGTTGGTGATCAACACCCCGGTCGGTCGTCAGGCCGCCCACGACGACAAGTACCTGCGCCGCGCGGCCATCGACTACGCCGTCACGACCGTGACCACCCTGGCCGGTGCCCGTGCCGCAGTTGAGGGCATCGCCGCCCTTCAGGCCCAGGAGATGCAGGTGCGCGCCCTGCAGGACATCCACGGGTAGGGACTAAGCCCTTTTCACAAGGGCATGGGGGATGTTGGGGCTACGGGGATCGGGCTCCACTTGTTGGCGGCTGGGGTTGATGGTGAGGTCCATGTCCTCCATGGGCACGGCCCCTAAGAGCACGTCTTCCCCCAGCACCAGAGCCCCGACAAAGCAGAGGCGATCCCCAAACGCCACCTTGACTGGGCCCACATAGGGAACGGTCATGGACCGCCCGTCGGCCACGGTCACCTCGCGCAGGGACTCGGTCTCGAGCTTGAGCTCAAGGGCCAAAGGCTCCGGAATACAGAGCATCAGGGCTCCGCTATCAACAAGGGCCTGGGTCTGAATGGGTCGCAACCCCGGCTCCCTTGGGTTGCTGAGCTCAATGCTGGCGTGGACGTATCCCATGGTTTCCACGCTATGGGCTGCGTGGAGCTAAGCCGTCCGTGAAATCACCGATCTCTTCATCCCCCTACGCTGGTTCCTTGCTGCATGCGTATCCGTGACTGTCGCCCCTAGCTCTGCCCCGGTTAGCTCAGGCTCTGACTGCACGGCTGCCTTCCGGGCGGCCTATGAGAACCGCTACACCTGGGCTCCTGGCTTTGGTGGCTACAGCGGCCGCTGCATCTGGGAGCAGGAGGACCAGCGCGTCGAAGGCAGCTTCAAGGTGGGCGCTGATCTGAAGGCCCAGGTGGAGGGCATCGAGAACGAGGAGATCCATAAGGCGATCGCCTCCCAGCTCTGGGAGGTCTGCATCCACCGCGTGCGCCGCAGCTTCGAGCAGACCCACGGAGAGAACACCTTCACCGCCGGTGAGACCGATGCGATTGGGACCGAGGTGATCGTCGGCGGTAAGAACACCGGCGACCGCTACCGGATTAAGGACGACGTGGTGACGATGGTGCACCGCCACATCCACGGCACCGTGGTGACGATTTTCACCGAGAGCACCACCGACACCGGCAGCGGCTACCTCAGCCACAGCTACACCAGCCAGTACGCCGATCCCGCCAGCGGCGAGGCCCGCGGCGGCAAGAGCCGTTTCACCGACACCTTTGTTGCCCTGGCCGGTGAGGGTCCCTGGGTGCTGAGCGAGCGGGTGGTGGAAACCGAGGCCTTTGGTGACACCCCGGCCGGTCGTCAGGTCTTCCGTTTCGAAGCCCTTAGCCCCGCCTGAATCGTGCCACCATCGCCAGATCTTCTGGCGATGAATGGAACAGCTCATCAAGGCCATCAACGACCCGATTAATGGGGTCGTTTGGGGCTGGCCGATGGTCACCTTGATCGCAGTCACCGGCATCGTGCTGATGCTGGGGCTGCGTTTGATGCCCCTGCAGCGCATCGGTTATGGCGTGCGCATGCTCGCTAAACCCGCCGAGGCTGGAGAAGACGGAGACATCAGCGCCTTCGGGGCCTTGATGACGTCTCTCTCCGCCACGATCGGTACGGGCAACATCGCCGGGGTCGCTGGAGCGATCGCCATCGGCGGTCCCGGTGCTGTCTTTTGGATGTGGGTGATCGCCGTCTTCGGCATTGCCACCAAATACGCCGAGGCGGTCCTTGCTGTTCGCTACCGGGAAGTCGACGGCCTGGGGAACCACGTCGGCGGCCCGATGTACTACATCCGCAATGGCCTGGGCCCCAACTGGCAGTGGTTGGCCGTGCTCTTCGCCCTCTTCGGCATGTTGGCGGGCTTCGGCATCGGCAATGGCGTCCAGTGTTTTGAGGTCTCCAGCGCTTTGGCCGCGGCGGGAATCCCCCGGGTGGCAACGGGCCTAGTCCTGGGTGGTCTGGTCTTTGCCGTGATCATTGGCGGCATCAATCGGATTTCCCAGGCGGCCTCTGCCCTGGTGCCGGCGATGTCCATCCTCTATGTCCTGGCCTGCCTGCTGGTGCTGGGCCTCAACATCAGCGATGTGCCCGGTGCATTCGGCACGATCTTTGCCAATGCCTTCAACGGCCAGGCGGCAGCCGGTGGCGCCTTCGGTCAGGTGGTGCTGATGGGTTTCAAGCGCGGCATCTTCTCCAATGAAGCCGGCCTGGGCAGCGCTCCGATCGCCCATGCGGCGGCCCGCACCAATGACCCGGTCCGTCAAGGCACGGTGGCGATGCTCGGCACGGTGATCGACACCCTCATCATCTGCACGATGACGGCCCTGGTGATCATCACCACGGGCGTCTATGGCAGTGGCGAGTCGGGTTCCAACCTCTCGATCCTGGCCTTCAACACCGGTCTGAGCGGCTCCGGTTGGGTCGTCACAGCCGGCTTGGTGATCTTTGCCTTCACCACGGTTCTGGGCTGGAGCTTCTACGGCGAGCGCTGCACCGAATTCCTGTTTGGTGAGCGGGCGATCAAACCCTTCCGATTTGTTTGGGTGGCGGTCGTGGTGATTGGTTCCGTCGCCGGAGACCGCGGTGTGGTCTGGGGTTTGGCCGACACCCTCAATGGCCTGATGGCTCTGCCCAACCTGATCGCCTTGCTGCTGCTGAGCGGCACGGTGTTCCAGCTGACCCGCGAGTACACCTTCGAGCGCTAAGCCTCGAGGTTGCAGTTCACCGCCAGCTCAAAGGGCACGCAGCTGTTGGGTTGCTCCAGCAGCTGGCTGGTGAGGGCGGCCAGGTCTTCGCTCTGGGTCATCTGCTCAGGGGGCAGGGCCTTCACCGCCGCTGCCATGTCGGTGTTGACCCAACTCGGGCAGACCGTCGTCACCCGGATCCCGCTCTCCCAGCCCTCATTGCGCATGGTCTGGCAGAGCCCCATCAAGGCGAACTTGCTGGTGCTGTAGGCCGCCAGGCGGCCTTTGGTGCGTTTGCCGCTCATCGAGACCAGCACGACGACGCGCCCGGAGCCATGGGCTTGCAGCTGCGGCCAGGCGGCCCGGGTTAGCCACCAGGGCCCCATCACATTGACGTCGAACAGCCGCTGGATCTCCTGCTCCTGGCCGTCCTCAAACACCAGCGGCACCCGCGAGAAGATCCCAGCGCAGTGGATCACGCTGTCGACCGCTCCGAAGTGCTCCAGCGTCGCCTGCACCCAGGCCTCGGCGCTCGTGGGTTCGGCCGCGTCATAGGGGTGCAGCAGCACGCGCTCGGCGCCGGCCTGCTCGGGGTCGAGGGGGCTGCCCTTGAGGTCGCCTGGGTTGCGCAGGCCCAGGCTCAGGCGATGGCCATCGCTCAGGAGCCGCTCGGCCATGGCCCGGCCGATGCCGCGGCTAGCGCCGCTGATCAAGAGTGTGCGCATGGCCTTAGTTGGGCAGCGTGACGAACTCCTCTGAGATCGTCGGATGCAGCGCCATGGTGCGATCGAAATCCGCCTTGGTCGCTCCCATGCCGATGGCGATGGCCGCCATCTGAATGATCTCGGCCGCGTGCTCGCCCACCATGTGGCAGCCCAGTACCTTGCCGCTGCCGGCCTCGAGCACCAGCTTGAGCAGCACCTTGGGATCACGGGCCGGTAGGGCCTGGCTCATGGGACGGAAGCGGGCCCGATGCACCTTGATCCTGTCCTTGCCGTAGCGCTCGACCGCGGCCTCTTCGCTGAGGCCAACGCTGGAGAGCTCCGGCTGGGAGAAGACCGCAGCCGCCACCAGGTCGTGGTCCACCTGGCGCGGCTTGTTCCCCCAGATGCTGTCGGCGAGGGCCCGGCCCTCATCAATGGCGACCGGGGTGAGGTTGACCCGGTCGGTGACGTCTCCCACGGCGTAGATGTGGGGCACGTTGGTGCGCTGATCCGCGTCGACTGGAATGCGATGGCCTTCCATCGCCACCCCAGCGGCTTCGAGGTTGAGGCCCGCCAGGAAGGGGCGGCGGCCCGTGGCCAGCAGCACGCCGTTGCAGGCGATGCGCTCGCCGCTTTGGGTGACCACCGTCAGCGCCCCCGGTTCGCCTTCGATGGCAGCGGGGCTGTGGGCGAGGCGCACCGTGATGCCCTCGGCCTCCATCGCCTCCAGCACGGCCTGGCCGCACTCCCGATCGAAGCCCCGCAGCAGGTGATCGCCGCGCACCAGTTGGGTCACCTGGACCCCCAGGCCATTGAGGATGCAGGCGAACTCACAGGCGATGAAGCCGGCGCCGACCACCACCACCTGCTTGGGGAACTGCTCGAGTTCAAACAGGTCGTCCGAGATCCAGCCCAGTTCGGAGCCCGGGATCTGCGGGCGATGGGGGCGTCCCCCCACGGCGATCAGGATTCGCTCGGCGCTCAGCCGCCGGGTCTCCTTCCCGCTGCTGTCCTGGACGCTGACGCTGCGATCGTCGGCGAGACGGCCCCAACCGCGCACCAGCTCAACGCCAGCCTTCTCCAGGAAACCAATGTGCAGTTGGTTGAGGCGATCCACCTCGGCGCGCACCTTGCTGAGCAGGACGCTGCTGTCATGGCTCACCGCCCCCACGCTCCAGCCGTAGCTGGCGGCATCGCTGAGTTGGTGGCGGACGGCGGAGCCGTAGACCATCAGTTTCTTGGGGACGCAGCCGCGGATCACGCAGGTGCCGCCCACGCGATCCCCTTCAACGATGACCACGCGGGCGCCGTAGGAGGCGGCGCGCTTGGCGGCGGCCAGTCCGCCGGATCCGGCCCCGATCACGATCAGATCGAAGTGGTCGCTCATGCCCTCGCCCTTGCTTGCTCCAAGTGTTGCCTAGAGGCACCCGCGCTGCCGCTTTGATTCCCTAAAACAGAAGGCCGCCCCGCCCTCCCGTTGATGTTCAGCTCCCCGGGCCCGCAAGCATTGAGCTGGGATGACCTTGCCGAGCTGCTGCCCCTGCAGAGCGAAGAGCAACTGCTGCAGCTGCGTCAGGAGGGTCCCACCAACGCCCAGGCGCGGCTGCGGCTGTTTGGTCGGCCGGAATCGGAGGTGCGCGTCACCCTCTATCGCGATCACCACGCCTGGTGTCCCTATTGCCAGAAGGTCTGGCTCTGGCTGGAGGAGAAGCGGATCCCCTACCGGATCCGCAAGGTGACGATGTTCTGCTACGGCGAGAAGGAGCGCTGGTACAAGCAGGTTGTCCCCTCGGGAATGCTGCCGGCCCTGGAGCTCGACGGGCGTCTCTACACCGAGAGCGATGTGATCCTTCAGGCCCTTGAGGATGCCTTTGGGCCGCTGGAGGCTGGCCTGAGTGATCCCGATGTCTTCCCCTTGCGGCAGCTGGAGCGCCGCCTGTTTCGTGCCTGGTGCCAATGGCTCTGCTACTGCGAGGGTCAAGGGGCGCACAGCGCTCCGGCTGAACAGCACTTCGCCCGGATCGCGACCCTGGTGGAGGAGGCCCTGGAGGCCACCCCTGGTCCGTTTTTCCTCGAGCGCTTCAGCAGTGCCGATGTGATCTTCATCCCCTACCTCGAGCGGATGAATGCCTCCCTCGCCTACTACAAGGGCTATGGGATTCGCCAGCAGCACCCGGCCATCGACCGCTGGTTCACGGCGCTGGAGCAGCGCCGCACCTACCTGGGTACCCAGAGCGATTTCCACACCCATGCCCATGACCTGCCGCCGCAGATGGGTTGCTGCTTGGCCAGCGCCACGCCCGAGCAACGCCGCGTCGCTGCGCTGATCGACCAGGGTCCCTGGCCCGTGGAGGATCCGGCCGTGATCGAGACCCGCCAGCCGGCGCCCGAGGGGGCAGCCCTTGAGGCCGTGGCTCGGGTGCTGCGGCACCGCGAGCGCTTGCTGGCGATCAATCCCGCCCCCTCAGCGGCTTTTGATCAGGCACTGCGCGCGGCCCTGACCCTGCTGTTGAAGCCGGCCAACGGTGCGATCACCCCACCTGCCGGCACGGCCGCGGGTCTGCGTTACCTGCGCGATCGGATCTCGGTGCCGCGGGACATGTCCCTGCATGCCGGCCGTCTGCTGCGCGCCGCCCTGGAGACCACCGCCGCCCTCGATGGCAACGCACAAGCGGAACCGCTGCCAGTGCAACACCGCCGAGATCAGAACCCGGTTCCTTTTCTCGTTGAGGCCTAGGCGGAATTAACGGCCGCTGATCTGGGCCTTCTTGGCCATCAGGTACTGCACCAGTTCCTGCTGCAGGGTGACCAGTTCGCGGGTGCAACCGCGGAAGGCCGCCCGGTGGCGGATCTCTTCGTGGCGGGTGTTGAGGTCCCGCAGCATCAGTTCGATGGCATCGAGTTCAGCCCGGTTCATCGAGGTGCGCTGCAGTGCTTTGAAGATATCAACTGCTCTCAAAAACGCTGGCTAGCGTTCAACCATCCACACCAATGCAGCTATGGCCGCCTGGAGAGCGTCATCGGCCGCCGCCTGCACGGCGCTTGGTTTGTTGCTTGGTGCAGCGGCCGACGGCATCCGGCCTGAGCCCGCGGCGGCCCTGGAGCTGCGGGGCCAGACCTATTTCACTAATCCACCCTGGAAGGTGGATTTCACCAACTACTACTGGTACGTCAACCAGGCCCAGGGGGAGTACTACTTCACCGTCACCCTGGCGGAAAACGCCGGGGCCGGACTGGGGGGCTTGGTGATCACCCAGATCCGCGGGGTGGATCGCAACTTCTCCTTGGCGCCCCAGCGCGCCCATGCCTTCATCGGTCGCCCCCGGCGGGAGGGTGCTTCCGTGCCAGTGGAGGCCACCTTTGATCAGGCCACGAGAACCCTGCGGGCGGTCTTCCCGGAGCCGCCGCAACCCGGTCAGGAGGTGACCCTGGCCCTGCGCCCGCCGCTGAATCCCACCTGGGCTGACACCTATGTCTTTGCGGTGCAGGCCCTGCCCGCGGGCCCCGACCCGGTGCCGGCACCGCTGGGGGTCGCGCGGCTGGAGATCATGAGCCGGTTCTGGTGAGGCGGCCCTTGAGGCTGGCGGCGGCAAAGACCGCGGCCATCGCCAGATAACCCTGGGCCCAGGCTGCGCCCACTCCCCAGCCCAATTGCAGGGTGGTGTCGCTGGCGCTGAATTGCCAGGCGTGGATCACGCCAAACCAGGAGCAGGCGGCGGCCACCAGGGCCGCCAGGCAGGCGGCCTTGAAGCGCTGCTCGATCGCGTAGACGACTATCGCCGCTAGGAGCATGGCCGTGATGATCTGGCCCTGCTCCAGGGCGAAGGCACCCGCAGCCCAGACATCGGCCTGTTGCAGTCCCTCCAGCAAGCCAGGGCCAAAGGGGGTCTCGGCACCGCCGGCTCCACCGGCCCGCAGTCCCGCCTTGATCAGCAGGGCCCCCCATCCCGCCAGGCCCGGCATCAGTCCCAGGGCGACCGCTGGCGCATGGGCGCGGGGTGTGGCCTCAAAGGCCTGGGCCGTGATCACCAGGCCGATGTAGAGCACGATCGCCATCCCGGCTTCGATCGGCACGAGCTGACCCACCACGCCAAACAGCCCCAACAGGCAGGCCGCGCCCATCAGCAGGCCGTTCAGCCAGGAGTAGCCAATGCGGGCCCCCATCCCCTTCCAGCCGGGATGGCCGATGTAGATCGTGGTGGGAAAGCAGGAGCCCAGGCCAGCGGCGACCACCGTCCCCAGGCCATTGATCAACAGTGAGCTGCGCACGGGGTAGCGATCGCCGGCGGCCTCCGCGCTCTCGATGTTCTGCAGCGAACCGAGCACGTTGAACAGCCCCATCGGAACGATCACCCCGAGCCAGGGCAGCAGTTGCCCGCGGGCATCCCAGAGGCTCCCGAGCTGCAGCTGGGGCGAGCGCCAACCGATTTGGGCGGCCTCCTGGGCCCAGCGCTCCGGGTTGGCGTCAATCAGTCCACTGCTCCAGGCCAGGGCGCTGCCGACCAGCACCGCCAGTAGGCCGCCCGGAATCGGGAAGCGGACCTTGCCGTAGTAGGTCGCCAGGATCACCGCCAGCACCGCCAGCCCCACCAGCGGTTGGGCATAGGTGCGCAGCAAAAAGCCCAGGGCGATGTAGCCCAAGGCAATCCCCGCCAGGGTGGAGAGCAGGGCGGCCCGGGGCAGCCAACGCCGCAGCCAACCTGCGCAGAAGGCGCCGCAGGCCTCGATCAAGCCCGAGCCCAGGCAGGCCACCAGACCCGCCTGCCAGGAGAGGCGGATGGCGCTGGCCTCATCCAGCCCCTGGCCCAGGGCGGTGAGTTTCACCGGCAGCATCACCAGAAAGATGTAGGCAAAAAGGCTGACGGTGTTGATGCCGTAGGGCAGGGCCGTGCGGTCGCTGCGTCCCTCCCGTTGCGCCAGCCGGTAGGCCTGCAGGGCGTAGGCACCATTGCCGATCAACAGGCTGATGCCGGTGGCGGGAAGGATGGTTCCAAAGACCAGGGCATCGGGGTAGCCCAGCACCCCGCGGCAGAGCCCCAGGATCAGCAGGATCTGGATCAGGTTGTCCAGGCTCAGGCCGAGAAACCCATCGAGATCTCCGCTATCGAACCAGCGGGGCCCCGACTTGCTTGGCTCAGGCGAGATCATGGCGGCAGTGGCATCCCCTCAAGCATGCAAGCCAGCTGGAACGGAACCGTCATCGCCGAGAGCGACGACATCGTCGTGGTGGAGGGCAATCCTTATTTCCCCCGGGCGGCTTTGAAGCAGGAGTTCTTCCGCGACAGCAGCCACACCAGTAGCTGCGGTTGGAAGGGCACCTGCCGCTACTGGGATGTGGTGGTCAACGGTGAGGTCAATGCCAACTGCGCCTGGAGCTACGAGACCCCCAAGCCCGCCGCCGCAGAAATCACCGAACGGGTGGCGTTCTGGAAGGGGGTGAAGGTCGCCTGAAGCTCGGCACAAATGCCGATTGACGGGTGATCAGGCGCCGCTTGGATGACGGGGTTGCGCATTGACCCTGGTCATGGCGAGCTCCAAAGATGCCGCGAGCTTGGTGTTGCTTGGCCTCTACGGCTTTATTGCCCTGAGATTGCTATTGACCTGGTTGCAGCGGCGCCGCCAGCGGCGCTGGCGCGGCGCTCCCCATTGCTTGTTGGCCCCGACAACCGTCGCCGCTCGGGGCCGTTCACGTTGAGCGTTATGCAGGTTTTGCATGGTGCGCAGGATTCCGTGACATTCACCCTCGCGGGATCGCAAGTTCTCGTAATTTCTCACCGCAGTTTTTACTCCGCCTCGGTTGGTGCGCTCTGTTCAACAGCGAGCGATGGATCCAGCCGACGTGGCAGTGATGCACGCATTGGCCTTGTATGTCGCTGAGCATTACGCCAGCGATCTGCGGATGCCGGACCTGGCGTCCCATGTTCACGTCAGTGTTCGCACCCTGCAGAACCTCTTCCATAGCCATTGCGGTGAACCACCGCTCAAGGCCCTGAGACGTTTTCGTCTGCATCAGCTGAACAGCATCGTCCTGGACCGGCCCTGGACTCCTCTGCGTGAGCTCTACCGCCTTTGTGGCTTGACGGGCTCGGTGGCTGATCGCGATTTCTTCCTCGAGATTTATGGCCTCACCATCCGTGAGCACCAAGAGGGAGCACGGCTGAAGTCCACCCCGGTGCCCTCGCCCTCCGCCCTGACGGAATTCCCAAAGGGCGAACTGCGGCACATGCTCAAGGCCGCGGCCTAGGGAAGCAACGAGGAGTGGTGGTGCTCGATGCTCCAGGCTCCATCCTGGTAGGCATAGACAAAGGTGTAACGGGCCCGAACCCAGCCCTGACCGTCCAGTTCAAAGCTGTAGTTGCCGGCGTCGATGGCCACGTTGCAGTCGCTTTGGATCACCCGCTCATCAATGCGGCCGGTGGGGTGTTTGCTCAGGAAGCCCTTGAAATAGTCCTCGATTCCCGCCGTCGTGGTGCGTGCCTGGTTCGAGAGGGTGGGCAGCAGCAGCGCATCCGGGCGGTAGAGGGCGCTGACCTGGGCGGGATCCCCAGTGGCCAGGGCCGCATTCCAGCGGTCAAATAGAGCGGCTACTTGGGGATCCGTGAGGGTGTGGCAGCTGGTTGAATCGGCAGCCCAGACACTGTTCACGCCGACACAAAAAACGGCCAAGAGTGCCAGCAGCAGTTGAAAAACCCGGTTTAGGTTCGGTCCATGGCCCTGCGTCTGCCTCCGTTTTATCCCTTGCCACCGCCGAAGGGCGGGAAGAACGCGCTGCTCGAGGTTCCGATTCAGGATCTGCATCCGACTCAGCTCTGCGTGGGCATGGCGGAGATCGTCAGCCGCCAAAGGGATTTTGCTGAGGATGACCCCAAAGAGCAGCGTCAGTACTTAAAGCGCAAACCCACGCCGCTGGTGCGCTCAGCTGCCGGTGAGCTCTGGATGGTGGATCGTCACCATCGCCTGCGCGCCCTGCTTGAGCTGGATCCCCAGGCCACGGCCTTCGGCTATGTGGCGCTGGAGGTGGACAGCGCCGATCCCGCGGTGGTGCTGGCTGAATTGCAGCGCCGGGGATGGCTCTACCTCTATGACGGTCGCGGCCTGGGGCCCCAGCATCCGTCGGTCTTACCCCCCACGCTGCTGGGAACCCAGGACGATCCCTACCGCAGCCTGGTCTGGAAGTTGAAGCGCGAGAAGGTGATCACCTCGGCGCCTTTGATTCCCTTTCATGAGTTCCGCTGGGGGGCTTGGTTGCGCAGTCGCCAACTGCCGCCCTTCAGCTCAGCAAAGCTGGAGCCGGCCCTGCCCGCGGCTCGGGCTTTGGCTCGCTCCCAGGCGGCCTCACGGCTGGCCGGTTGGATTGGGCCGTCCTGACTAGCTTTCGGCTAGAGCAAAGGACTGCAGCCGATGTTTCGTCATCTTCTGGTGCCAACCGATGGCTCGGAGCTGTCTCAGTTGGCGGTGGATCAGGCGGTGCAGATGGCCAGTGAGATCGACGCCAAGATCACCTTTTTCCATGTGCAACCGAGCTACTACGGTCGCCCCGATGTAGCCCTCTATGGGGAGGGTTTGGTCCTGGATCCGCTGATGACCGAGCAGTTCAGCAAGGCCAATGCGGACTACGCCGAATCGGTACTGGGGGCGGCCAAGGCCAAGGCCAGTGCCAAGGGGGTGGAGGCGGATGGGGCGACCTCGGTGAATGCCGTGATTTATGAGGCGATCCTTGAGGCCGCCAGCGATAACAAGTGCGATCTGATCTTCATGGCCTCCCATGGCCGCCGCGGCTTGGCGGGCCTGGTGCTCGGCAGTGAAACCCAACGGGTGCTGACCCACGCGGAGTTGCCGGTCTTGGTCTATCCCGGCCGCGGGCAGGACTAGTTCCCGCCCTGGACGCTGGTGGCCTGTTGGATCAGTTGCCCCGCCGTGGCCCCGTAGACCTGCTCCGCCTCCTCAGCGCTGCGACCCACGCAGGTCATCCCCAGCTTTCCGTACTCCGAGAGACAGCCCAGCAGGTGAAAGACGCTGCCCCGTAGACGTGCCGGGTCGTAGTGCAGATCGGCTTCGGCGACGATGTCGATCAGGTCTGCCGGCAGCAGCCCCCGCAGGTTGGGGTGGGTCAGGTTGTCGGTGGCCATGTAGTGCAGGGCCTGACCGGTGGGGGAGAGAAACTCACCCGTTCCCGGATCGAGCTTGCCGGTGGTGATGGCCCGTAGGGCCATGTAGGGGTGGGTGGTGCCGCCTTGCCTGAGGTTCACCTCGATCGCCTGTAGATCCCATTGCCCATCGATCAGGCGGGCAATGAAGTCAACGGCGTAGCGCTCCAGGGCCCCTTCGGCTCCGAGGGCCTCGCCAATGGCCTGGCCATGGCGCATCAGTGTGAGGCGATAGGCCTGATCCGCTGGGAAGCGGCAGCCGTGATAGGTCTGGCCATTGCTGCCCCCCAGGATCTGTTCGTGGGTGGAGAGCACCTCAACGCGCCCCCCGGGGTGAATGGTTCCTTGCACGCTGGGGGAGCTGAGTTGATCGCCCCCCTCCAGCCAAGCCTCCACCAGGGCACCCTGCTCAGCCAGCAGGGTGAGCCAGCCTTGGGCGGGCATCGGCAGTCGCTCCAGTTCTTGCTGCAGCCGCTGGCGCCGGGCAGCGGCAGAGCGCTCCTGCAGTTGCAACGGGGCGAGATCCAGGGCGGCATTGCCCTCACCGCTGATCCCCTCGTTCAGCTTGACCACGCAGCGCTTGAGCTCGGGATGCGCCTCCCAGAGTGTGGCGGTGACTTCGGCCAGGTCCTCGAGGTTGTGGACCAGATCACTCCCAGGTGGGTGCGGCACCCCGCAACGGGCAAAGAGCTCACGGCTGCCGGCTTTGCTGCCCCAGTGGCCCAGGGCGGGGTCGGTGCCGAGTAGCGGGATCTGCAGCGCTTCGGAGAGCCGTTTCTCGAGCTCGGTCACGACAAAGCAACTGATGAAGCTGCGGCCCGGGCGCAGTTGCTCTTTGATGCGGGCCAGCAGGGCGGGGCGCTCCAGCAACTTTTCGGTCAGGGGCCGGTTGGAGGCGTCGTCGGTGTCGAAGAGCTGGAGACGCCGCCGGGCATGGGAGGTGGGGACACCGGGCAGAAGCTCGAGGACCGCATCGACCACCAGCTCCGGCAGCAACTTGCTGGTGACATAGATCGCCCTGACCCCGGGATCCCGAAGCCGAATCAGCGAAAACAGCTGCCGCTCCTCGTAATGGTGCGCACCGGTGACCAGGGCCATCAGCGCCCGGTCCATGCTCAGGGAGGGCACCACCAGCACGTCGAACTGGCCGCCCTTGCCGCTGTGCTCGCAGCCCCAGCCCGGCTGCAGTTGGGCCTGGAGTTCCCGAAAGGAGAGGGCCATAGGGCGAGGCACTTGTCTCCATGTTTGCCAGATTCTTCCGTTTTGCCCGGCGGCTCGCTAAGTCAGTAGGAGGTGCACCTCCTAGGACCGTTGCGTGCGAGCGACCCCAACGCGGCTGGATGGGAGGACCTCTCGCTCTGGCAACCGCTGCTTGATCGGCGGGATCCGATCAGCCGAATCGAGGAGCAGAACAGCACTCGCTTGCCCTGGTTGATCGCCGAGCGGCATCGGCGCATGGCCGAGAGTCCCTTCGCCTGGTTCCGAGGGACGGCGGCCCAGATGGCGGCCGATCTGGCGCCCTTGCCCCGTAGTCCCCATTGGGTGCAGCTGTGTGGTGATGCCCACCTGCTGAACTTCGGTTTTTATGCCTCGCCGGAGCGCAGCCTGGTCTTCGACATCAATGACTTTGATGAGACCGCACCCGGACCGTTTGAGTGGGATGTCAAACGCCTCCTTGTCAGCGCCGTCTTGGTGGCACGCCAGTGGCAACTGGATCGCGAGGAGCAGTTCCGCCTCGCCCGCAAGGTGGCCGCGGCCTATCGCAAGGCGATGGCGGAGTACGCCAACCTCCCCACCCTGAAGCTCTGGAACTGTCTGCTCCATGTTGAGCGGTTCGTGGAGGAGCTGCCGGCCACGGCCTTCCGCTCCCACCTTGAGGTGGCGGTGGCCCAAGCCCTGCGGCGCTCGGGACGCCAGGCCATCCAGAAGCACTGTGAGTTCCTGCCGGATGGAACCGCTCAGATTCGTCATCAGCCGCCCTTGGTCTGGCGCCATGCCCTGTTGGATCCCACCGCCCTGTGGGCCTCAGAGCCGGATCTGGATCCTGCGTCCATCCCCAGCCACAGCGAAGCGATCGCCTTCCTGCTGGCGGGCTACCGCGAGAGCTTGCCACCCCACCGCCGCCATCAGCTGCAGGACTTTGCCTTGGTCGACACCGCCCTCAAAGCCGTTGGTGTGGGTTCGGTTGGCACCCGCTGCGCCATTGGCCTGATGAAGGGTCCCCATCCGGAGGACTGGTTGTTGCTGCAAAGCAAGCAGGCCCTGCCGTCCTGCATCGACCAGCAACTGGGAAATGAGGCGGGGCATCAGGGACAGCGGGTTGTCGAAGGCCAGCGTTTGATTCAGTGCGTCTGCGATCCCTTCTTGGGCTGGACCTCAACGCCCAAAGGCATTCCGATGTACTGGCGGCAGCTGCGGGACTGGAAGGCCTCGGTTTCCCTCGCCTCGATGAAGCCCCCCTCCCTGAAGGCCTACGCCAAGCTCTGCGCCATGGTCTTGGCCCGGGCCCACGCCCGCAGTGGTCAGCGTCAAACCCTCCATGGCGCCCTCGGGGATGACAAGGGCTTTGATCGGGCCATGGCCAACTTTGCCCTGGGCTACGCCGATCAGGTGGAAGAGGACCATCGGGCGCTGCTGCAGGCCATGGCCTCCGGCCGGCTTACAAGTTCAGACTGATCTGGATGCTGGTGGTCAGGATTCCCGGTGTGGGGATGTCTCGGCCACTGGGGTTGAAGATCCACTGCAGGGTGGGCTGCAGATTCAGATTGGGGTTGAGCTGCAGGCGATAGCCCAGCTCCAGAACGCCCTCGTAGGGCTGGTTTGGGTAGCCCGGTGGGGCCGCGGCGCTCAGACCAGCGTGCCCGCCACCGAGGATCAGCAGGTCCTGGGGGCGCTTGGGGAAGACCCCTTGGATCACCAGGCCGCCGCCGAGGAAGCTTGGTGCCTGGTTGAGATCAAACTCCGGCGAGTAGGACCCGCCGATCCAGACCCGGTCATCGAGGCCGAGGGGTAGACCGCTTTTCCAGGTCGCACTGCCGAACAGTCCTTCGCCTTGGTAGTCCGTGGTGAAGCCGCCGATGGAGAACAGCTCACCGGGTAGGACGCTGCCTGCGGCCTGGCTGCGCTTGGGGCTGTAGTTCAGCTGCAGGATGTGGGCGTCTCCGACCTTGGTGGGTGTGATGTCGACCGGCGCGCCGAAGGCTTGGATGATCGGGATGGCCGTCGTGAGATCAAACCAGCCGTAGTAGACGTCAACATCCTTGTGGGGATGGATGTCGAGCCTTGCGGCCAGGCTTGAAAAGGGTGAGATCGGTAGGTTCCCCGCAAAGATGTTGTAGGTGTTGTTCAACGCCGAGTGCACGTAGTTGTTGAGGATCGGCGCACTCAGCAGCGTTCCATCGAAATCACCATTGATCGGAATCACACCAGCGCGGACACCGATCAAACCTTCTCCGGCGCTGCGCTCCAAGGACAGTTCCGTCGGATAGAAACCAGCGGGGTAGGACAGGGTTTGCGGGGCTAGGAACGCGCCAATGCGAGTGCCATAGCTCACATCGCCCGCGACGTGATTGATGTTGGCGTTGATGTGCCAGTGATCTTGCTCATTCCAGTCCTGGATCTCACGGCTCAGACCTGTCCCCAGTTGGAGATCAAGGGATGTGTCCTGGATCCAGGCCGAGCTTTGAGCAGCCCCTCCCAGGGGGTTCGCCATGGGCTCGGCGGTGTAGCTGATCGAGAACAACAACCAGTCGGGCAGCTTCAGCGCCTCTTGCAGGCTTAAGGCCTGTTGGGGTTGTTCGCCCGCCCAGCCGTTGCTGCCAAGCAGCAGGCTGGTCAGGAGCGTTAGCGATCCAGTGGCAAGGCCCCGCAGGATCACTGTGGCTCACGCAGAGGTCGTCCCATCTTGGCGGGGACTGGCAACAAAAAGCCCCCGGCCGTTTGGCCAGGGGCAGAGGTCATGGGGAGGGGTCTAATCAGCCCTTGGAGCGCCCACGCCCCTTGGCTTTGGGTTTGTCTTCACTTGGGGCTTCGGCAGCAGGAGTCGGCGCGGGGGCGGGTGCCGAGGAGATGTCGCTGTCGCCACTGACGACGACGCTGACGACGCGGCCGCCCTGGCGCAGGACCCGTTGCAGGGCCTCGTTCATCCGGCTGTAGGGCACGCGGGTGGTGTAGGCGCCGTGGCGGATGAAGCGGTTGTTGGCGATGCCCGTCGCGGTGATCGTGACCACCCGGCTGCCTTCTGCCGCACCGCTGTTCGGTGCTGAGACCAGCAACTCGGTGCTGCGGAAGCCGTAGGCGGGGCTGCCGTCGATGCGGCGGGTGCTGGGCAGATCACCGCTGGGCAGATCGCTGCCGCTGGACATCGAGGCCTTGAAGGGACCATCGGTGCTGATGTGGGCGTAGCGGGCCACGCTGACCGAAGCACCGGCACCGGGCACCGGAATGGCGCGGTTTTGGTGCAGGGCTTGGCCCAGCTTGAACTGACTGCCGTTGCGGTCGCCCTTGACCGAGGCGGCGGCGCCCCGGGCCAGTTGCATCAGATAGGAAAACTGACGTCCCTCGTGGCCCACCGAATAGCCCCAACCATGCATGTGGGGAACGCGGTCGTTGCCGAAGTTGCGGCTGTATTCGTCGCTATCGATGTAGGAGTCGATCTCCGCGTCGTAGCCCTGCTCCTGCAGGATCGTGAAGTGGTGCAGCATCTCCTCTTTGTTGTGGGGAGCGCGACCCAGCAGATGTTTGTGGTTGAGCTCGATGAAGCGGTAGGGGTTGCAGCTCTCAAAGAAGCGAGCGCGGTATTGGGCACTCTTGGCCACCAGGCGCACGAACTCGCGCACGTTCAGGTAGCCGTTGCGGAAGAGCGACTCGGTCCCTTCGAGTCGATCGCTCTTCATCACATGCTGACCGCCCAGAACCTGCTGGTAGACGGCACGAATGATGGTGCTCTTATCGCTATCGGAGGCCTGCTGCCTGTGTTCTTTGTTCTGACCGTTTGCAAACCTCTCGATACCCAGAGCGGGCGCCATGACAAGAGACATGTGGATCGGGCGGACTATGGAAGAAGCGCGTGATTCACGCAGCCGCATGGAAATTAGGCGGATTCTTTTGAGCCGTCGTTGAAAGATTGCGAGCTCTTTACGCTGCTGACGCGTGCCATTGCGACTGCTTCAGGCGCCAATTCAGGGTTTCCCCGGCGTGAAAGGGCACCAGGGTTGTCGGCGAGCTGCTGCCGTTCTCCAGTTCCATTAACCCTGGGATGCAGTCGCTGTCGCTGCTGCGCTCCAGTTGGATCGTTCCGTTGTTGAGAGGCAGCCCGTAGAAGTTGGGCCCATGCACGCTGGCGAAGTTCTCCAGGCGATCGAGAACGCCCTCCTCTTCAAAAACCTGCGCGTAGCTCTCAATGGCGAAGGGGGCGTTGTAGATCCCGGCGCAGCCGCAGGCCGATTCCTTGGAGCCCCTGGGGTGGGGAGCGGAGTCGGTCCCCAGGAAAAATTTGCTGCTGCCGCTGGTGGCCGCGGCCCGTAGGGCCAGGCGATGGCGCTCCCGCTTGGCGATGGGCAAGCAATAGAAGTCCGGCCGCAGACCCCCCTGGAAGAGAGCGTTGCGGTTGATGTGGAGGTGGTGGGGGGTGATCGTCGCCGCCAGGTTGGCTGGACCCTCTGCCACGAACTGGGCGGCGTCGGCCGTCGTGATGTGCTCCAGCACCACCTTCAGGGCCGGATGACGCTGGAGCAGAGGGATCAACTGCCGTTCGATGAAGACCGCCTCACGATCAAAGATGTCGACGGCGGGATCGGTGACCTCGCCATGGATCAGCAGCGGCATGCCAATCCGCTCCATGCAGGCGAGCACCGCGCTGATGTGGGCGAGATCGCGCACGCCGGCGTCGGAGTTGGTGGTCGCTCCGGCGGGATAGAGCTTGGCGGCGCTGAAGACGCCCTCGCTGAAGCCCCTTTCGAGCTCGGCTGGCTCGATCGTTTCGGTCAGGTAGGCCGTCATCAGCGGCGTGAAGGCCGCGGCGGCATCCGGACCTTGGCTAGCCGTTAGGGCGGCCGTGATCCGTTCTCGATAGGCCTGTGCCTGCTCAACCGTCGTCACCGGCGGTTTGAGGTTGGGCATCACGATTGCCCGGGCAAACTGCCGCGCCGTGTGGCCGACCACGGCCTGCAGCATCTCCCCATCGCGCAGGTGGAGATGCCAGTCATCCGGGGTGCGGATCGTGAGGGTGCTGCTCATCCCTTCGTTTTACACAATGCGCGAGTCCTACTCAAAGGGGGTTTCCCGGGGCTGATTCCAGGTGGAGCGGTTGGGACCGCCGGAGACCAGATAGGCCGAGAGGGCCAAGAGCAGCACCGAGCCCGAGAACACCAGCAGGTTGGTGGTGTTGTCGATCGGGAAGATCAACATCGACTTGAAGGCCGCCACGATCAAGGCCACCAGGATCACCTTCACCAACTTTTCCTTGAGCACATCCAAGCTGCGGATGTCCAGTAGTCCGTTTCCACCGGCTCCGGGGCTGCGCGCCGCCTCGATGTCGGAGATCAGCAGCTCATAGACGCCGTAGCCAAAGATCATCAGGGCGATCCCGATCAAGTAGAGATCGACGCCGCCGACCAGTTCACCCAGCAGTAGGGCCACCGTGCGGCTGTCATCGGGCGAGGCATCCAGAAGCAGCCCCATCGAGTGCCAGATCTCGGAGGTGCCGCTGATGAAGGTCGCCCCGCTGCCGAGCAGGCTCATCACCACGGGCACGATCGCGATCAAACGGAATTTCCAGAGCCAGCGCTCAAAGACGTTCTCAATGGCCCAGCTCAAGCGCTTGATGGAGCTCATCGACGCGTTGCGTTCAGCGATAGGTGGGGTGACCCTAGGCAGAGCGCGTCGGCGTTTTGATGCTCTGATCGGGGGCTTCATGGCCTCATTGGCGATGGCCCAGCCTTAAAAACCGATGGCACAATTCGCGAAATGAGCCCTGGTTGATGCCCTTTTCCCCCCGCAAGGTCCTTCGAACGCTTCCTCTGCTTGCTGGCCTCGTCCTCACCGGCTGCGCTGTGGAGGGCTCGGGGCCCCAAAGCCAAAAACTGGCCGCGGTGAAAGCCCGCGGGCAATTGGTCTGCGGCGTTGATGGCAAGTTGCCGGGCTTCAGTTTTGTCGCTCCCGATGGCCGCTACCAGGGCTTTGAGGTGGACCTCTGCCGTGCGGTCGCCGCTGGGGTGCTTTCCGATCCCGCCAAGGTGGAGTTCCGCGACCTGAGCGCCAGCGAGCGCTTTGCGGCGGTCAATAGCGGTGAAGTGGATCTGCTCTCCCGCAGCACCACCATGACCCTCAGCCGCGATGCGGCAGGGGGCAATGCCCTCAGCTTTGCGCCGATTCACTTCTATGGCGGTCAGGCCGTGATGGTGAACGCGGGCAGCGGCATCACCTCCTTGAAGCAGTTAGCCGGTAAGCCGATCTGTGTGACCACCGGGACCACGACCGAGCTGAACCTGGCGGATCGGATGCGGGAGCTCAACGCCGCCTACATGCCGCTGAAGTTCCAAAACGATGGTCAGACCTATGGGGCCTACCTCCAGGGCCGTTGCGTGGCGGTCACCAGTGACCGGGCGCTGCTGGCCGCCAAGCGCAGCAGCTTTCCCGATCCCAAGGCCCATGTCCTGCTCGCCGGTGACCTGAGCAAAGAACCCTTGGCCATGGGCACGGTCAACGGTGATCCGGCCTGGGCCGATGCGGTGCGTTGGATCGCCTATGCCCTGATGCAGGCGGAAGAATCCGGCATCACCCAGGCCAACGTCGAGGCCAAGCTCGCTGAGGCCCAGGCCGATAGCAACCAGGCGGATCTGCGGCGCTTCCTGGGGGTCGATGGCCAGCTGGGGCAGCAGCTCGGATTGCCGGCTGACTTTGTCGTTCAGGTGATCAAGGCCGTCGGCAACTACGGCGAGATCTTTGAGCGCAACCTGGGCGTGAACACCCGCATCAACCTGGAGCGGGGCACCAATCGCCAGTGGACCGATGGCGGCCTGATCTATTCGCCGCCCTTCCGCTGATGGCTCCGCCTGTCACCCCTTGGTGGCGCAACCGCCGCCTGATCCCCTGGTTGCTGCAGGCCGCGGTCGGTCTGCTGGTGCTGGTTCTGGTGGCTTTCCTGCTGGGGAACCTGGTGCAGAACCTGGCGGCGGCCGGGTTGCTGCTGACCTGGCGCTGGATCGGCAACCCCGCCGGTTTTGACATCGCCGGCAGTTGGTTGCCCTTCAGCGCCGATCAGCCCTACTGGTGGGCGCTGCTGGCGGGACTGGTTAACACCCTGCGGGTTGTCGTCATCGGTCTGATTGGCGCCTCGATCGTCGGCACCGCCGTCGGCGTGGCCTCCTTTAGTGGCAACGCTCTGCTGCGCGGCCTGGCGCGGGTCTACGTCGAGCTGATCCGCAACATCCCTCTGCTCTTGCAGTTGGTGTTTTGGTATTTCGTCGTCTTCCTCTCCTTGCCGGGTGGTGCCCAGGCAATCCAGTGGCCGGGCGTCGTCCTCGCCCAATCGGGCCTCTACCTGGGGATGCCTGAGTTGGTGAATGGGGTCTGGCAGGCACCGATTCGCCTGAGTGTTGAGTTCGCGGCCCTGCTGACCGGTCTGATCGTCTACATCTCGGCCTTCATCTCGGAGGTGGTGCGCGGCGGGATTGCTTCGGTGCCCAAGGGGCAGTGGGAGGCTGCCCGTGCCCTGGGCTTCAGCCCCCTGCAAACCCTGCGCCGGGTGGTCCTGCCCCAGGCCCTGCCGGTGATCGTGCCTGGTTTGAACAACCAGTACATCTCCCTGGCGAAGAGTTCCTCGCTCGCCATCGCCTGCGGCTACGCCGATCTCTATTCGGTGGCGGAGACAACCCTCAACCAAACCGGACGGGCGGTGGAGGTGATGGTGATCCTGCTGGGGGCCTACCTGGCTATGGACCTGGTGATCTCTGCCCTGATGAATGCGCTGAACCGCGCGGTGCAGCTGAGGAGCCGTTGATGGAGCGCTCCTCTTCTCTGCAACGGCTGAGGGCCGCCCTGTTTGCCTCTCGCCTCGATGGGCTGATCACCGTGGTGCTGCTGGCGGCCTTGCTGGCTGGCGGCCAGGCCCTGCTGCACTGGTTGGTCTTTAAGGCCCAGTGGGCGGTCATTCAGGCCAACAGCACCCTGTTCGCCATCGGCCGCTATCCCCTGGATCAGCAGTGGCGTCTTTGGCTGCTGAGCGTTCTTCTGGCGGCAGCCACGGGGGTGAGTTGGGGATGGCTGCGGGCCTTCCCTCGCCCCGATCGCCGGGCACGGCTTTGGCCGGCGAACGACCGTCTGGCCGCTGCCCTGCTCGCCGGCTTGGCGTTGCTCCTGCCCCTGTTTCTTCAGCTCAGTGCTGTCATCAGCCAGCGTTGGTGGGGGATCACGGCGCTGCTGTTGGCCTGCCGCTGGCTGGCCGGGCGCCTTGGCCCGGCCCTTCCCGCTGCCTTCCGCCGCGGCTGGCCCGTGATCTGGCCGCTGCTGTACCTGCTGGGGATGACCCTGATTGCAGGGGGATTGGGTCTCCCGGTGGTCTCCCCCTCCCGCTGGGGGGGGCTGCTCTTGACCTTGATCGAGGCCAGTTTCGCGATCCTGCTCTGCTTCCCCCTGGGGGTGTTGCTGGCCCTGGGGCGGCGCAGCCGTTTGCCGCTCTTGCGTTGGCTCTCGGTGCTCTACATCGAGTTCATCCGCGGGGCACCGCTGATCACCCTGCTCTTCCTCGGGCAGAACATCCTGGGCTTGCTCTTGCCCGGTGGCTTCTCGCCGGATCGGGTCTGGCGGGCGGCCTGGGTGTTGACCTTCTTTGCGGCGGCCTATGTGGCCGAGGCCGTCCGCTCTGGTCTGGTGGCGTTGCCGCCGGGGCAGATGGAGGCAGCCCGCGCCCTGGGCTTGCCGGTCCATCAGGCCATGCTCAAGGTGGTGCTGCCCCAGGCCCTGCGGGTCGCCCTTCCGGCGATGGTCGGGCAATTCATCAACCTGCTGCAGGACACCACCTTGCTCTCGTTGATTGGTCTGTTTGAGCTGCTGGGCACGGCCCGGGCGGTGATGGCCAATCCCGCGTTCCTCGGCAAGGACGCCGAGGTTTATCTCGTGTTGGCGGTGCTGTTTTGGTGCTGCTGCGCTGCCTTGGGTTTGGGGAGCCGCGCCCTGGAAACCCGCCTGAACTCCAACCCTCAACCCGCCTGAGTCCCCCATGACGGATCGCGACCTGATGATCGAGGCCCGCGGGGTCGAGAAGTGGTACCCCAATGGCTACCACGCTCTGCGGGGTGTGGATCTGAACGTCTACCGCGGTGAGGTGGTGGTGATCATGGGGCCCTCCGGCTCCGGCAAGAGCACCTTCATTCGCACCTTCAATGCCCTGGAGGACATCCAGGGGGGATCGATCGTCGTCGATGGGATGACCCTCTCCGATGACGTGCGCAACATCGATGCGATCCGCCGGGAGGTGGGGATGGTCTTCCAACAGTTCAACCTCTTCCCCCACCTCACGGTGCTGGAGAACCTCTGTCTCGCTCCGGTGCTGGTGCGCAAGCGGAAGAAGGTGGAGGTGGAGCAGGAGGCCTTGGCGCTCCTCGAGCGGGTCAACATCCGCGAGCAGGCCCACAAGTACCCCGGGCAGCTCTCCGGCGGTCAGCAGCAACGGGTGGCGATTGCCCGCTCCCTCTGCATGGAACCGCGGGTGCTGCTCTTCGATGAACCCACCAGTGCCCTTGACCCCGAGATGGTGCAGGAGGTGCTCGAGGTGATGCAGGAGTTAGCCCGTGAGGGGATGACGATGGTGGTCGTCACCCATGAGGTGCGCTTTGCCCGGCAGGTGGCCAGTCGGGTGGTCTTGATGGCCGAGGGGGAGGTGGTGGAGATGGCACCGCCCGAGCAATTCTTCACTGCGCCGCAACACGAGCGCACCCGGCAATTCCTGAGCCAGATTGCCTAAATGGAGAGCCCTCAACCGCGCCAGGTTCAGGCCTACATCGAAGAGGTCCCCCGCTGGTTCAGTGGCGAGTGCCTGGCGGGGCCGCCCCTCTCCTCGATGCAGTGGCTGGTCTGGGTTCTGGCCTCGGCGGGCAAGTTTTTTGAGGGATTCGTCGTCTTCATCGGCGGCATTGCCCTGCCCCTGCTCCATGAGGAATTTGCCCTCAACGCCAGTGAACGCGGCCTGCTGACGGCAGCACCGTTGTTCGGGATCTTGCTGGGCGCTTTGGTGCTCGGCGGGCTGGCGGATCGCTGGGGTCGTAAGCCGGTCTTCATCGCCGAGATGCTCTTGCTGCTCGTCGGCTTGATCGGAGCGGCCTTAAGCCCCAGTTTTGCTGTGCTGCTGAGTTGCCTTCTGCTGGTGGGGGTAGCCCTGGGGGCGGACTATCCGACGGCCCATCTGGTGATCTCGGAATCGATCCCTTCAGCGATCCGTGGGCGTTTGGTTCTGGGGGCCTTCAGCTTTCAGGCCCTGGGGGCCCTGGCAGCCACGGCTCTGGGCATTGGGGTGCTGCTGCTGCGTCCGGAGCTACAGGCCTGGCGCAGTTTCTATCTCTATCCCGTGATCCCGGTGGCATTGGTGGCGTGGGGTCGTCTGCTGCTGCCGGAGAGCAGTCACTGGCTGGCCTGCCGCGGTGATCTCCAGGGAGCCGAGCAACAACTGGGGTTGCTGTTGAACCGCTCCGATGTGGAGCTCAAGCCGCCTGAAGGCCCCTCCAGGAGCCATGGCTCCTGGAGGGAGCTGTTCCAAGGGCGACTGCTCCGGGCCACGCTGCTCTCCTCGGTCCCCTGGTTCCTTCAGGACGTCTCGACCTATGGCATCGGCATCTTCACGCCGGTGATCATCGGCTCCTTCTTTGGCTCTGAGATGGGTGGTCACACCGTCAGCGGGGTGATCCACGACGACCTGCTGGGGGCCAAGGGTGCGGCGCTTGTGGATTTGGCCTTCGTGGCCGGGATCGCGGTGGCGATCGCCCTGGCGGATCGCTGGGGACGGATTCCCCTGCAGGTGCTGGGCTTCATCGGCTGTGCCCTGGGGTTGGTCATGGCGGCCCTGGGCTCAGGTGATGGGCCCTGGGGGCAGAGCCTTCCCCTGATCCTCTGTGGTTTTGTCCTCTTCCAGTTCATGACCAACGTCGGTCCGAACGCCCAGACCTATTTGTTGGCCGGGGAGCTCTTCCCGACTCACCTGCGGGGCCTCGGGGCCGGCTTGGCCGCTGCGGCTGGGAAGGTGGGAGCGGTGTTAACGGCCTTCCTTTTCCCTGTTCTCCTGGCCCAGTGGGGGACGCAGCGTCTGCTGCCGTTGCTGGTGTTCACCTCCCTAGTGGGGGCTGCGGTGACCTGGATCTATCGCATCGAAACCAAGGGCCTGGATCTGGGCGCCTCGGCCCAGCGGCGACCTTGAGCGATCCCGATCAGCTGCTGCTGCTGGCGGGGGGTGGCCACAGCCATGCCCTGCTGCTGCGGCGCTGGTTGATGCGGCCGCAGCTCAAGCCCAAACGCACCGCCGTGGTGCTGGTCAATCGGGGTAGCACCGCCCTGTATTCCGGCATGGTGCCGGGGCTGGTGGCGGGTCTCTACAGCCACGAGGACTGCGCCATTGATCTGCGCGATCTCTGCCAGCGGGCGGGCGTGGCCTTTGTGCGCGCTGAGATCACGGGACTCGATCTGCCGCGCTCCCAGTTGCTGCTGGCCGGGCGGCCGCCGTTGCAGTTCGATCGCCTCAGCCTGGATCTGGGCTGTCAGACCCAACACGCCGAGGGGCAACTCGGGGTGAAGCCGCTGGAGCCCTTCCTGCAGTGGCTCAAGCAGGCACCGCCGTCGCTAACCATCCGCGGGGGCGGTGCCGCTGCGGTGGAGGTGGCCCTGGCCCTGCGGGCCCAGGGGCATCAGCCCGAGCTGCTGTTGCGCGGTGAGCAGCTGCACTTGGGATCGCTAGCGGCGAACCGCGCCGGAGAGCGCCTGTTGGCGGAGGCCGGCATCCCCCTGGGCCGCGGCGTCGGTCCCGAGCGGCCTGCAGATTTGGCCTGCACCGGCAGTGAGGCGCCGCCCTGGCTGGCGGCCAGTGGCCTGCCCTGCGATCCCCAGACCGGGCGGATCTGGACGGAGCCCAGTCTGGCGGTGGAGGGCCATCCCCGGATCTTTGCCAGCGGCGACTGCGGGCTGATTCGCCGGGATCCTCGGCCGGCGTCCGGGGTCTGGGCTGTGCGTGCGGCGCCGCTGCTGGCGATCAACCTCAAACGCAGCCTCGAGCAACCCAAGCGAGCGCTGAGGCCTTGGCGTCCCCAGGCCAGGGCCCTGCAGTTGCTGGGCGATGGCCGTACGCGGGCGGTGGCCTTCTACGGGCCCTGGTCCCTGGGCCCCTCCCGCTGGCTCTGGCGCTGGAAAGAGGCGATTGATCGACGCTTCATGGCCGGATTCGCCCGCACCGGAGCCATGGCCGCTGGGGCCCCGATGGCCTGCCGGGGCTGCGCCGCCAAGCTGGCGGCTGACCCCCTGGAGGGCGCCCTGGCCCGCCTGCAGCCGGGGGGGAACTGCCCACCGCCGGAGGACGCCGCGGTCCTGGCCGCCACGTCAACCGGCGGGTTGTTGCTGCAAAGCCTCGATGGGTTTCCGGCGTTGCTGGATGACCCCTGGCTCAATGCCCGGCTGACCACCCTGCATGCCAGCAGCGACATCTGGGCCTGTGGCGCCCAGCTGCAGAGCGTTCAGGCCCTGGTGACCCTGCCGGAGGCCGCCGCGCCGCTGCAACAGGAGCTGCTCTTTCAGACCCTGGCGGGGGTGCGTTCGGTGCTCGATCCCCTGGGGGTGCCCTTGCTGGGTGGTCACACCCTGGAGGGGCGCGATGGTGCGGGCTTGGCCTTGAGCCTGAGCGTGAATGGATCGGTTGATCCGCAGCGGCATTGGCCCAAGGGGCCCCTACAGAGCGATCAGGTGTTGCTCTTGACCCGGCCCATCGGCACCGGGGTGCTCTTCGCGGCGGCCATGGCCGGGGTTGCCAAACCCCAGTGGATTGACGCGGCCCTGGAGACGATGCAGCAAAGCCAGGCTCCCCTGGTGGAGCTGTTGCAGCGCTACGGCTGCAGCGCCTGCACCGACATCACTGGCTTTGGTCTGCTCGGCCACCTCGGTGAAATGCTCGGCGCCGGCCAAGAGGTGGAGTTAGATCCGGGGGCCATTCCTGCCCTGGCCGGTGCCCGCGCCCTGTTGGAACAGGGGCAGGCCAGCACCTTGGCCCCCTCCAACGCCAGGGCCCTGGCTCGGCTGGATCCCGGGGGTGGGGTGCGTCTGAGCGCCCCAGCCTCCGCCGTCGATCAGCAGCTCTGGATCGACCCGCAGACCTGCGGTCCGCTGTTGGCTGCTCTGCCGGCTTCCCGCGCTGAGGCAGCCCTGGAGCATCTGGGGCAGTTGGGCTTTGCGCAGGCCGCGGTGATCGCCAGGGTGCTGATCGCTTAGTCGCGCACCAGCCAACCGACCGTCAGGTCCCCTGGATCGCGCTGGAGGTAGAGGTAGCCGCGGGCCCCATTGCTGCGGCGGCCATTCACGATCAAGGCGCTGTAGTTGTAGGCCCGTCCCTTCTCGTCGGTTTGCTGGATGGTGCCCCAGCAGCTCTTGGGGTTCAGGCTGAGCTGGCCGCTGTAGCGCGCGGTTTCGCTGTCAGCGCCATAGCTGGAGAGGGCCAGCCCCTCCACCCGGCCGTCCTTCCACTGCTCGCGCTGCACGACGGCGTTGGGACTCCAGCCGCCTTGGACTTGGCTGAGCCCCATCTGCCGGCTGACCACCAGGCCGTTGAGGTTGGCGCTGTTGCAGCGCCCGGTGGCCATGGGCAGCCAACTGCTGCTGATCACTCGGCCTTCGGTGCGGATCAAGCCATAGACCGGACGACCGCGACCATCGAGCACCACCTCGCTGCGGTCGATGCCCCAAGGCAGTTGCCGTTCGATCACCGCCACGCAGTCGTCCGTGATCCTGCGCTGGCCCCGATAGGCACTGCGGCGTTCTTCGCTGCCCAGTCGTTCCACCAGCAGGCCCTCGACCTGCCCCCCGGACAACCAGCGCTCCTCCATGAGGCGAGCGGTTGGGGTCTTGCTGGCGGTGACCACGCCAGCTCCCCAGACGGCGAAGCGTCCGCTACTGCTCGGGCAACGGCTCTCGGCGGCCTGAAGCGGATGCATCGGAACTGCCCCGGCAAGCAGTGCTGCAGACAGAAGAATGCGAGCGGTGCCCATGGCCGTACTCCCCGGGATGGCTTGGCGCATCTTGGTGTTAATTCAGCTCGGCGGCTACGTCCGTGCGCAGCAGGCAGTCGCTGCGCGGATAGCTGACGCAGAGCAAGGCATAGCCCTGCTCGATTTGTGGCCCATCGAGGAAGCTCTGATCGGCTTGATCCACCGTCCCCTGCAGCACTTGGGCAGCACAGGTGCTGCAGGCACCTGCCCGGCAGGAGAAGGGCAGGTCGATGCCGGCAGCCTCCGCCGCATCAAGGATGTACTGCTCGCTGTTGCAAGGAAAGGAGCCAGCCGCCTCAAGCGTGATGGTGTGGCTGGCCATGGCAGGCGGCGCAATCAGATAGTTGGGTTCTAGCCACGCTTCGGCCTAGATCTTCACCATCCCGCAACGCATTCCCTTGAGGACCGCCTGAACCCGGTTGTTGACCTCCAGGGTTTTCAGCAGCCGCTTGGTGTAGGTGCGCGCGGTCTCCTCGCTGACCACCAGCTGTTCAGCAATTTCACGGTCCGTCAGGCCGCTGGCCAAAAGATCCAGGACTTCATATTCCCTTGGGGTCAGGCGCGGGCAGCTCAGGTACGGCAGCTGGCCAGAGCGAAGGGAGGGACTGCGGTAGGCGTGATGGCCCATCACCGCCAGGACAGCAGCCTCCAGCGGTTTTTGGTCTTCGATGAAGTCCGCCTCGGCCACGACCGCCTCCAGCCAGGACGCCTCGGCATGTTCCACCGGAATCGCATCCCCCAAGGCGAGCATCACCACCTTCAGCTGGGGTTGTAGTGCCTTGGCCTTGCGGGCGAGATCGAAGCCGCTGCCGCTTTCAAGAAAGTCGGTGCAGATCAGCAGCTCGTAGGGCTCTTGGCTCAGATAGTTCAGGCAGCTCGCTTCATCGGTGACGGCGCAGCCGATGAGCTCGGTCTCACGAAAGCTCTCGCAGAGGCAGCGCAGAAAAAAGCGCCCTTTCATCGCCAGCGCAACCTTCCCGCTGACGGCAACCGAGAGCAGGACCTCATCAAGGTTGCTTCCTTGCAGCGTCTCCAGATAGGGGGTGAGATCCATCACTCACTCCGAGCGGTGCATCCATCATCGACCTGCGGTGGCCCCGCCGGTTGGATCCTGTGAATTCGACTTATTTCGTGTCTAATCCAATCGCGCGCTCAATAAAAAATCCCGCACAGCGCTTTTGTGCGGGATTGAGTGATTGACCTCTGTCGTGAGATCGAACACAAAGCCGGTCTCACGCTTTTGGTGTGGATTGTGCTTTGAGCAGTTGGGCGTAGAGGTAATCGGGTGATTTGTACTGCCTAGGAAGACAGTGGTGGAGGGTGGCCAATTTTCCCCAACACACCGTTTTTTGGATCTTGTTGAGGGTGCGCTTCTCTGCAATCAGCATCTTCAGTGCCTTGCAGTAGAGCTGATAGTTGGCCTCCAGTTCACCAATGGTGATGCTGGGTGCTTGGGGCGCGGTAGCGGTCATCGGACTAGTCGTCATAGACGAGGCAGCCGGGCGCCTCAGGATTCAGATCGCAGTAGACCTCCATCGGGGTGGGGTCTTTGCTCTCGCCGGGGTGGTGGGCCTTGTAGGTCTCGAGGTCCTTGAGCTCGGCTTCAAGGTGAGCGGCCTTGGGTTTGTCGCCTTCGTTGCGGGCTTTCTCCAGCTCGCTGCGGTCCTGGGCGATGTGGGCGTCGATGCTGTCCAAGAGCTCGTCTTTGCTGCGGTGTACAGCTAGATCTGGCCACCCGTCCCTCGATACCCCCAAATGGGGTCGTTGTCGCTCGAGTCCTGCGAGCATGGGCGCACTCGTCCGGATGATTCGGATGCCTCACCCTCGGCTAGGGGCCGCGGTACTGGTGCTGCTGCTGTTGGCCAGCTGTTCAGGGCCCGCAAGCAGGAACGCTCCTCAGCAGGACAGCGAGGCGCAGCGCCAGGCCCTGGTGCAATGCCGGCGCTATCGCGAGAGCCTGCCGCCGCTGGTGGAGCGCTACCGCGAGACCGAGTCGCGGTTGAAGGCGCTTGAGGAAGAGTCGTTCACCTCGGCCTTGGCGCCCCTTCCCCTGGACCCCGAAGAGCAACGTCTACTGACGATCTACGACCAGCAGACCGAGCAGGAGCAGTACGAGCAGGCCGTGGCGGAGTGGCGGCGCAGTGAAGCCAAACGCCGTCTGGTCTGGCAGGAGGCCCTGCAGCAGCGCCAGGAGGCTGCGGTGACCGAGCGCGATCAGCTTGCGGATCAACTGCGCACGATTCATCCAGCCCTGTTGACCGCTGCCAAGCCCCCGAGCCTGGATGCCAAGGAGTTGGAGCGCTTTCTGGCCTGCTCGGTGGAGCGCCAGCGTTAATGGCATTCCGCCTGCGTGCCCCCCTGGGGGAGGCGATCTCCTTGCTGTTGCTGGCTTGGCCCTGTGCTGGTTGGGCGCAGCCGCAGCCTCCAGAGCTTGTGGGCGATTGCGTGCGGCGCTTTGGCCACACCGGCTGTGCAGCGCGGCTCTATGCCCAGCTGCTCTGCGACTCGTTTGATCAGCCCGCGCTGTTGTTGGCCCAGCAACAGCGCCTCAGCGAGGCCTTTGAGCGGGAGGGGGTGTCCTTTGCCGGGATCCTGCCTGAGGAGGTGGAAACTGCCGCCGTTCGCTATTACACGCCGATGCTCTGCCCGGAGCGCAGCCCGCAGATCCGTGCGCTGTTTCAGCGCTAGGCGCTTCGCACTGGCGGCAGCTTCAGGCTGAACAGCCAGGCCAGTCCCACCATCAACGCCGAGCACCAGAGACAGGCCTGGAGCCCGCCGATCAGAAAGATCGCTCCCGAGAGCAGGGTGCCAAGCAGCCGTCCTGCGGCATTGGCCATGTAATAGAAGCCCACGTCCAGGCTCACTGCTTCGCCGTCGCTGTAGGCGAGAACCATGTAGCTATGAATCGAGGAGTTCATCGCAAAGACCACCCCGAAGGCAGTTAGACCTGCCACCACCGCCAGACCTGGATCGGCGACCTGTCGCCATAGGGCAATGGCAATCAAGGCGGGAATCGCCGTGAGCAGGGCGCTCCAAAACTGCACGGCTGATGCGCCAGGGGGCCTGGTTTGTCCCCAGCTGCGCCGCAGGGCCGGAGCGGATCCCTGAACGATTCCGTAGCCAATCACCCAGAGGCCCATGAAGCTGCCCACTTCCCAGAAGCGCCAGTTCAGGGTCGTCTCCAGGAAGACCGGTAAGGCGACCACAAACCAGACATCCCGAGCCCCAAAGAGGAACATCCGCGCCAGTGAGAGCACGTTGATGCCCTCGCTTTTGGAGAACAGGGAGTGGACTTTGGGCTTGCGTTTCATCTGCCCCATGTCGGCCGGCAGCCCCAGGGTGACCAGAAAGGCCAGTATCAAACCCGCCGCCATTACGCCCACCGACGCGTTGAAGCCCAGGGCGGTCAAGAGGACGCCCCCCAGGAAAAAACCAACGCCCTTGAGGGCATTTTTGGAGCCGGTCAGGATCGCCACCCAGCGGAAGAGTTGCTGATCGCCGTCATGGCTCTTGACGACGGTTTTGATCGCGCTTTTGGCGCTCATCTTGTTGAGATCCTTGGCGATCCCGCTCAGGGCCTGGGCGGCCATGACGTAGGCAACGCTCCACCACTTCGGCCAGGAGTCCGCCACCGGAATCAGCATCAGCAGGGCGCCGATCTGCATCCAGGTGCCGAGCCAAAGCGTCAGCCGCAGGCCAAAACGGGCCCCAAGCCATCCGCCGTAGAGGTTGGTCAGGATCCCAAAGAACTCATAGAAGAGAAAGAGAAAGGCAATCTCCAGGCTGGTGTAGCCCAGCTGATGGAAGTGGAAGACCACCAGCATCCGCAGGGCCCCATCGGTGAGGGTGAAGGCCCAGTAATTGGCGGTGACCCGCTGGTACTGCTGCAGGGCGGAGAGTCCGCTCATCCTTGGGACTCCAGCTGGACGAGATGGCTGACCAGATCGGCCATGCGGGAGCTGTAGCCCCACTCGTTGTCGTACCAGCCGTAGACCTTCAGCTGGGTCCCGTCGACCACCATCGTGGAGAGGGCATCGATGACCACGCTGCGGTTGTCGTTGACGTAGTCGATGGAGACCAGCGGCCGGCTTTCGTAGCCCAGGATTCCCTTGAGTGCCCCCTGCGCGGCCTGCTGGAAGGCCTGGTTGACCGCCTCTGCGCTGGTGGGTCGCTCGAGCTCAAAGACCGCATCGGTCAAGGAGGCATTCAGCAGGGGGATACGAACGGCATGGCCGTTGAGCTTGCCCTCGAGCTCCGGGAAGATCATGGCGATGGCCTTGGCTGATCCGGTGGTGGTGGGGATCAGCGATTGCAGGCAGGAGCGTGAGCGCCGCAGGTCGCTTTTGAAGGCGTCGACCACCACCTGGGTGTTGGTGACGTCATGCAGGGTCGTGATCGAGCCATGGCGGATGCCGAACTGCTCATGCACGACCTTCACGATCGGGGCCAGGCAGTTGGTGGTGCAGGACGCCGCGGTCACCAGCCTGTGCTGGTTGGGGTCATAGAGGTCGTGGTTGATCCCATAGACGATGTTCAGTGCGCCTTTGACGGGGCAGCCCACCACCACGCGCTGGATGCCGCCTTGGCTGAAATAGGGCTCGAGGGCCTCGGTGGTCTTGAAGCGGCCGCTGCACTCGAGCACCATCTCCACACCTGCGGCAGACCAGGGCGCCTCGGCGGGGGTGCCGTTGCGGCTGAAGTTCAGGCGCCGCCCATCGATCAGCAGCTCGGTCTCGCTGAGGGCCTCAGCCTGGCGATCCCAGCGACCATGGACGGAGTCAAAGCAGAGCAGGTGGGCGGCTGACTCGGCCGTGGCCTGGTTGTCGTTGATCTGAACGATCTCAATGCCTGGCCGTCCCCAGAGGGCGCGGCAGACCAGTCGTCCGATGCGTCCAAAGCCGTTGATGCCAATGCGCACGACCAACCCCAATCAACAGATCAACAAAGTTTGATGCATCAAGGTTTCTTGATTGGTTAAGGTGCGGTTAGGCCTGCTCCGAGCTGTGTCCCAAGCCCTCAGCGCGTTGTTCAAGGCCCTGGCGGATCCCCATCGCCTGGAGGTGGCCCTGGCGCTGGCGGGGGGTGAGCGCTGCGTCTGTGAGCTGACCGAGCAGATGGGCCTGGCCCAGTCCAAGCTCTCCTTTCACCTCAAGGTGATGCGCGAGGCGGGCCTGCTGGAGTCCCGGGTTCAGGGGCGCTGGGTCTACTACCGCCTGAGCCCTGAGGCCCTGGCCGAATTGAGTGATTGGCTTCAGCGTTTGCAGACCAGTAGGCCCCTCAAAGCCCAGTCCTGCTGCTGATTCACGCAACGTTCACGAGGCCTTAACCAGCCCCTAACGCAGGGCGGAACATCACTTGCGTAGATGGAGGGGAACCACAAGGTTTTATCCATGACCTTCGCGAAGAAGGCCCTCCTGATCGGCTCCCTGCTGGCCGTCGGCACCGGCATGTCCGCCTCCGCCGCAGATCGCCTCAGTGCTGCTGGCGCAACCTTCCCCGCCAAGATCTATCAGCGTTGGTTCGCTGATCTGGCGAAGGCCGGTGGCCCCCAGGTCAACTACCAGGCCGTTGGCTCAGGTTCTGGCCGTAAGGCGTTCATCGACCAGACCGTCAACTTCGGTGCATCGGATGATCCGATGAAGGCCAAGGACATCGCCAAGGTGACCCGCGGTCTGGTGCAGATCCCCATGGTGGGCGGCACCATCGCCTTCGGTTACAACAAGCCCGGCTGCAACCTGAAGCTCACCCAATCCCAGGCTGTCCAAGTGGCGATCGGCAAGATCACCAACTGGAAGGATCTGGGTTGCGCCGCTGGTCCGATCACCTGGGTGCACCGCTCCGACGGTTCCGGAACCACCAAAGCCTTCACCCAGTCCCTGGCTGCCTTCTCCTCTGAGTGGAAGCTGGGCTCCGGTAAGTCCGTCAAGTGGCCTGGTGCAAACGCCGTTGGTGCCAAGGGCAACTCCGGTGTCGCCGGTGTGATCTCCAACAAGCAGGGTGCGATTGGTTACGTCAACCAGTCGTACATCCGCGGTGCCGTCAAGGCCGCTGCGCTGCAGAACAAGTCGGGTGAGTTCATCAAGCCCAGCTACACCTCCGGTGCCAAAGCCCTGAACGGCATCAAGCTCGATCAGAACCTGGCTGGCTCGAACCCCAACCCCACCGCCAAGGGTGCTTACCCGATCGCGACCCTGACCTGGGTTTTGGCTTATCAGAAGGGCAATGGTGCCAACGCCGACACCATCAAGAAGACCTTCAATTACATGCTGAGCGATCAGGCTCAGGCCAAGGCTGATGACCTCGGCTTCGTTCCCCTCAAGGGCGCAATCCTGAGCAAGGCCCGCGCTGCGGTCAACAAGATCGGTAAGTGATCCTCTGGATCTCTCACTGATCAAAGGGCAGGGGGAAACCCCTGCCTTTTTTGTCGATGAATAGCCCTGGTGTTCTCACTAAAAAGCCACCCCGCTAAGGGCGGCTTTTGTTTCAGGTGTGAATTATTTCGATTGAGTGGACTGGGAGGCCTCTTGCTTCTCAGACTTGACTTCTCTTTTTTTCTTGGGCTGCGGCTGATTGGACGAATTTACCCAACCACATCCAGGGACGAAACTGATGGATCCGAATTGGGTGCTGATCAGCAATGAATTACTTTTTAGTTCCTTCCAAGTTAACGCTCAGTTCTAGGTGGTGGCGTATTCCTTGATACGTTATTGAGCTTTTTGGGTGTGGCTGGCTGGGCGATTGGGATGTTGTCGGCCTGCGTTAAGCGCTTCTTAAGGAGATTTTGGCCTTGGCGTGACAGGTTATACAGAGAAACTCTCGCGTTGTGGATCAATCAGTGCCTCCCCCTCAGGAGTTGGAGGGTGGACCGGTTTATGCGCTGCGCCGCCGTCCCGTTTCTGAAAAGCTGATCGATGAGGGCTTTCGGCGCCTCGTGGTCATCCTGGCCTCCCTTGTTGGACTGGTCCTGGTCGGCATCCTGCTCACGGTCCTGTGGGGATCGCGGGATGCCATGGCTGAATTTGGACTCTCCTTTTTGGTGGTTTCTGATTGGGACCCCGGTCTCAATAGCTATGGAGCGCTAACGGCCATCTACGGGACGCTGGTGTCTTCCTTGTTGGCCATCTTGATCGCCGTTCCGTTGGGTGTTGGCACGGCGATCTTCATCACCGAGAACCTGATTCCCTCCGGCTACCGGCAGGTGATCGGTTTGATGGTTGAACTGCTGGCAGCAATCCCCTCGGTGGTGTTGGGACTCTGGGCGATTTTTGTGATGGAGCCCTTTCTGCGGCCCATTCTTCAGGTCTTGCACAACCAGCTGGGCTGGATGCCGTTCTTCGCGACGGAACCTCTTGGTCCTGGTATGGCGCCGGCGGTCTTGATTCTGGTGGTGATGATCCTGCCCATCATCACCGCGATTGCCCGGGACTCGCTGCAGCAGGTGCCCAATGAACTCAGGCAGGCCGCCTATGGGGTAGGTACAACCCGTTGGCAGGCCATCGTTCAGGTGATTCTTCCTGCTGCTGTCTCAGGAATCACCGGTGGTGTGATGTTGGCCCTGGGCCGGGCCATGGGCGAGACCATGGCCGTCACGATGATTATTGGAAACTCCAATAACTTCAGCCTGAGTCTGTTGGCTCCAGCTAACACCATCTCGGCCATGCTCGCCAACCAATTCGGTGAGGCCGATGGCATTCAAATCTCAGCGCTGATGTATGCAGCATTTGTCTTGATGATCATGACCTTGATCGTCAATGTCCTGGCGCAGTGGATTGTGCGCCGCCTCAGTCTGAAGTACGCCTAGCTGGAGAACTGTTATGGCACTGTCTAGGCCCAATCGATCGCTTTGTTTCAACCCAAAGCTTCCGCGCAACCGCTGGAATTTCGCCTTGACCGCCGTTGCGGTTGGCTTCTCTTGCATTGCCGTTCTCCCCTTGATTTTGGTCCTGGGGTATGTGCTGCTCAAGGGTGGATCGTTCCTTTCGGTCTCACTGCTGACGGAGCTTCCCCCTCCCCCCGGCCTTGAAGAGGGAGGGATTGGTAATGCCATCATCGGCACGATTGTCGTCACCTTGATCGCCAGCTTGATTGCCGTTCCTGTCGGCATTGGTGGGGGGATTTACCTGGCGGAGTTCTCCCGCTCGGGTTCGTTTGCCTCCTTTGTCCGCTTCGGCACGAACGTGTTGTCCGGCGTGCCTTCGATCATCTGCGGTGTTTTTGTCTACGGCTTAATCGTCAGCACACGCCTGCTTTTCGGTCAGAGCTACAGCGCCCTTGCCGGCGGAATTGCCCTGGCCGTGTTAATGCTGCCGACGGTGATTAAGACCACCGATGAGGCCCTGAAGTTGGTCCCCAACGAATTGCGTTGGGGTTCGCTTGGACTGGGGGCATCCCAATTTGTCACGGTGACCCAGGTCACCCTCCCAGCTTCCTTGACCTCGATCGCCACAGGTGTTGTGCTTGGAATCGCGCGTGCTGCAGGTGAAACAGCACCCTTGATCTTCACGGCATTGTTTTCTCCCTTCTGGCCTGAAGGGGTGCTGGGTCCGATCGCTTCGATGTCGGTATTGATCTACAACTTCGCGATCATGCCCCTGGAGTTTCAGAACAACTTGGCTTGGGCCGCTTCCTTCGTCTTGGTGGTGATGATCCTCCTCTCCAATCTCTTGGCGCGATGGATTTCGCGTGTCACCTCCGTCTAGGCCTCCCTCGAACTGTTTTCGTCTCCCGTTCCGTTCTTCTTGCCTTCCCAGTTAGCCATGACTCAATCCCCTGCTTCTTCCACCTCTTGCCTCGAGCTGGAGAACGTCAGCATCAGCTATTTCTCGAACGTGGCTGTGCGTGGGGTTCATATGGAGATTCCCCGCCATCAGGTCACGGCCTTTATTGGCCCCTCGGGCTGCGGTAAGAGCACCGTCTTGCGGTCGCTCAACCGCATGAATGATCTGATCGATGGTTGCTCCCTGCAGGGCCGCGTGATTTTCGATGGCCATGACATGTATTCCCCGGCGGTTGATCCGGTGGAGGTTCGCCGCCGCATTGGCATGGTCTTCCAGAAGCCAAACCCTTTTCCAAAGAGCATCTACGAGAACATCGCTTTTGGTGCCCGGATTAATGGCTATTCAGGCGATATGGATGAACTGGTGGAGCGGTCGCTGCGCAAGGCGGCGCTCTGGGATGAAACCAAGGACAAGCTGGCTGAGAGCGGTTATGCCCTCTCGGGTGGTCAACAGCAGCGCCTTTGCATTGCCCGCACGATTGCGGTCGAACCCGAGGTGATCCTGATGGACGAACCCTGCTCAGCGCTGGATCCGATCTCCACCTTGAAGATTGAGGAGATGATCCATGAGCTCAAGAACAGCTACACGATCGTCATCGTCACCCACAACATGCAGCAGGCCGTTCGTGTCAGCGACATGACGGGCTTCTTTAACGTCAATACCTTCGATGACACCGACGCCAAGGTCGGCTGCCTTGAGGAATTTGCTGACACCGAGACCATTTTCAATGCTCCCCGTCAGCAGGCCACCCAGGACTACGTCTCTGGTCGCTTTGGTTGATTGCTCGGCAACTCGTCATGCACTCCTTTCAGCCCAGTGACTCAGAGCGTTCTGATCACGGTCCCACACCCCTCGAAGCCTTTAGCCATTACCGGGGCCCGGACTGGTCACCAGAGCGATTGCTGTTTCATCAAAACCTGGAACGCTTTGCTGACCGGGTGGGTTTGATTGTTGGCCTCCAAGGCAACGGCAAGATCACCCAAGATGCGGCCTACGACGAGATCAAGAAGCTCTGGCGCGAGTTGGGTCTGAGTCGCTCCAACCTGTTCGAAGGTTGAGGCCTAAGGCCTTAGCAGAAGTGCAAACACAGCTGCTCCCATCAGCAGTGCTGCTGGAGAGAGCTTCCATTTCAGTCGCAGCACTAGGGCGGCGAGCAGCACTGACCACTGGCCTGCCCCACTCCAGCTGCCCAGGCTGTTGAGGCTCTCCAGGCTCAACCGCAACGCCGCGACCGCGACCACCGCCGGGATGCACGTCACGATGCCTTCGCGGAAGGCCTGAGCCCAGGGACGTGTGCGCAGGCGCTCGATCAGTGGTGCAGCCAAAAGAATGAAACCAAAGCTGGGCAGGAACATCGCTGCTGTTGCCGTACAGGCGGCTGCGATTGCAAACCAGCCCCCCGCCAGGTTTGCCCCCGCTTGAAAACCGATGAAGGCACTGGTTAGCACCACCGGCCCTGGGGAGAGTTGTCCAATGGCGATGCCATCAAGAAAGGCCCCGCTGCTCATCCAGCCGTGCTCGAGCACCGGCCCTTCGAGTAGCGGAATGATCACAAAGCCGCCACCAAAGATCAGCAGCCCCGCCCTGAGAAACACGTCGCTCAAGTCCGCCAGGAGTTGAAGGTGTGGGTGAGCTGTCGCCATCAGCGCCAGATCCTCAAAGCCCATCCAGGGCCAGAGGGCGAGGGCTGGTGCTGAGCCGCTCCAGGCCATGCGCAGCAGACCGCCCGCCAGGAGCACCAGACCGAGGGGGACCGTGAACGCCAGCTCCTGGCTGAGGGCCAGCAGTGCAAATAGCGCTACTGCACTCCAGCGCTGCCATCTGACCTGCCGGCGTTGAAAGAGTTGCCAGGCAAAGGCCCAGATCACCGCGACCACCACCGGTTGCATCACCGTTGAGACCGAGCGCAGGCTCTCGATGTTTTGGCTCACCCTCCAGAGTGCACTGAGGGCCAGCACCACCAACAGGCCTGGCAGCAAAAAACAGAGGCCGCTGACCAGCCCCCCAAGCAGGCCGCAGCGCTTCCAGCCCAAATAGATTGCCATCTGACTCGACGATGGTCCGGGCAGCGCCTCGCACAGCGCCAGCCCCTCTTCAAACTGCTCGGCGTCAATCCAGTGCCGTTGCTCGACAAACGTCTCCTGGAGCAGCGCTAAGTGGGCTTGCGGTCCGCCGAAGGCCACCGTGCCAAGGCGCAGACAGGTCAGGGCGAGCTCCCAGAGCCCGGGTCTGGACGCTCCCATCACACGCCGCGCATCAGCTGCTCTTGGGCACTGCTTCCACCCTCAGCGGGTTCGAGAGCTCTGTAGCGGCCATCGCTTTGGAGGTGCCAGGAGGCCTGGTTGTCTTGGAGGTAGAGCTCCAGGAGCTGCTGGATCCGGCCCACCAGCTCCTGGTTTTCCACCGGCACCACGGCCTCCACCCGCCGATCGAGATTGCGCGGCATCCAGTCGGCGCTGCCGAACCAGACCTGGGGCTGGCCGTTGTTCTCGAACCAGAACAGGCGGGAGTGCTCGAGGAAACGACCCACAATGCTGCGCACCCGGATGGTCTCGCTCAGTCCGGCGATGCCGCTGGTGCAGCTGCAAGCTCCCCGCACGATCAGCTCAATCTTCACTCCAGCCGCCGAGGCGTCATAGAGCTTGTCAATCAAGCCTTGATCCACGAGCGCGTTCATCTTCGCCTTGATTCCACTGGGCAGACCGGCGCGGGCATGCTCGATCTCGCGATCGATCAGTTTCAGCATCTCGGCCCTCAGGGTTGTTGGAGCGACGAGCAATTTGCGGTAAGCGCTCTGTTTCGAGAACCCCGTGAGGTAGTTGAACAGGCTGATCAAGTCCTGCCCTAGGGCCGGGTCGGCGGAGAGCAGACCCAGGTCGGTGTAGAGCGCCGCGGTTTTGGAGTTGTAGTTACCCGTGCCGACATGGCTATAGGCCTGAAGTGTGCCCTTCTCGCGGCGAATGACGAGGGCGATTTTGGTGTGGGTTTTGAGGCCGATGACGCCATAGACCACGTGCACCCCGGAGCGCTCTAGTTGCCGCGCCCACCTGATGTTGTTGTCCTCATCAAAGCGTGCCTTGAGCTCCACCAAGGCCAGCACCTGTTTGCCCTCCTCGGCGGCTGCGATCAGGCTGGCAATGATCGGCGAGTCCTTGGAGACGCGATAGAGCGTGATCTTGATGGCCTGAACACTGGGATCCAAGGAGGCCTGGTGGATGAACTCCTCCACCGTCGTCTCAAAGCGATCAAAGGGATGGTGCAGCAGGACATCCCCGCGGCGAATGACACGGAAGATGCTTTCGCTGGCCTGGCGACCTTCTTCTGGGCTTTGACAGCGTTGCAAGGGAGCCGGAGTGGAGCCGCGAAAGGGAGGTTGTTTCAGCGTTGGTGCATTGATTCCCTGCAGCTCCATCAGGTCATCGAGGCCCAGTAATCCATCGACCCGATTCACCCGCGCCCTGGGAACGCCCATCCCCGCGGTCAGCTGCCGTTGCACCGCCGCTGGGGTGCCAGCGCTGAGTTCCAGGCGCACCACCTCACCCCCCGCTGTCCTGCGGCGCAGGCTGGTTTGCATCGCCTCCATCAGATCCTCGGCCTCTTCTTCCCGCAGGGCCAGATCGGCATCCCGGGTGACGCGAAACACGCTGACGCTGGTGATCTGACGGCCGGGTAGGAGGGCCTTGAGGTTGTGCTCCATCACCTGCTCCAGCGGTACGCAGAGATGAATCGCCTGCGAGCGCTCTCCATGGAGGGCCTCCGGCAGGGTGATGAAACGGGGACTGTTTTTCTTGGGAAGCTTGATCCTGATCAGTTCCCGGTTGCCGCTTCCTTGGCCGCGGACTTCAACGGCCAGATTGAGGCTCAGGCTGCTGATAAAGGGGAAGGGGATCCCCGGTGTGTTCAGCCGCGTGGCCGTCAGGACGGGCTGGATCTTGTTGCGGAAAAAACTCGCCAGCCAATCCTTTTGACGTCTTGAGAGGTGTCGATGGTCCAGGATTCCAATCCCCCGCCGCTCGAGCTGCGGCCGGAGTCGTCGGTTGAGGTGCTGTTGTTGTTGCTTCAGCAGTGGTTCGAGCCGTTTTTGAATCGCCTCGAGCTGTTGATCTGCTGAACGTCCATCAATGCTGCACCGGCTTGACTGCGATTCAACTTGTGCGATCAGGGAGGCCACCCTGACCATGAAAAACTCATCAAGATTATTGCTAAAAATAGCGCTGAACTTTGCCTGCTCGAGTAGAGGCGTCTTGGCGTCGACCGCGAGTTCAAGGACGCGTTGATTAAAAGCAATCCAACTCAGCTCACGGTTGAGATAGCGCTGGCCTTTGACCCATCCTCCGTCCATGGCTATGGGCTTAGCACGTCAAGGTTAAGGGCTTGTTATGGCGCTGCGCTTGTTTGCTGTGGTGGTGCTTTCTTTTGTTTGTGACGCTGACGACTGTGCAGGGCTAGGGATCTCTGATCGAATGAATCTGTTGCACATGGGCTGTGGCATCGCGTTGGTTGAGGTCCTCATTGGCCTGCCTTTTAATTCAAGGACTGTGCTTGGCTGCGGTGAGCCAGTTCAACCGGTTCTCGGGTGTACCTGAGCTCGATCAGGTCACCACGATGCGGACCCTTTAATTCTTTCTGCTGATCTTGTTTAAGGACAGCACTGTTGAGAACGGCTAGACCCAGGTTTTGGATCATTCCTGTGATCGAAGCCAACAGCGCCTCGGCCTCTTCGCTTCCCGAGAACAGCAACCAGGCTGGCCCTGAGGACACCACCGCCTCTGTCCAGGCCGATCGTCCGGCGCCTGTAGAGGAGTCCCGTTGGAGGGATCAATTCCTGGAGAGTGGATCGCGGCCTGCTCGCTTGTTTTTTTGAGCCGTCAGCATTAATTCCCCGTTAATCCACGGGGCCTGCAGCGGCGTTAGCTCTAGAGCCTGCCGCACTGACGGCCATGGGCTCCTTTCGTCCTGATCCCGGCATCACCTGTTTGGCGTATCTGCAGGGGGCCATGGGCCAGAGCCTCCGCCGCATCGTTGCTCTTCAGGCTGATGTCCTTGCGGATCAGGACCCTGAACCCCTGCACCAGCTCAGGGTCCAGCTGCGTCAGTTAAAAACGCTTCGATTTCAGTTTTCGGCCGTGGGTGTCTGGCCTGAGGAGGTCAGCTCCGCACGGATCGCCAAGCTGGGACGGAGGCTTGGGCTCACGAGGGACCTGGACGTCCTGCGCCAGCGGATCGAGACGGGATGGCTACCGCTGCTCCCGGGACCCGAGGCGTCAGCGCTTAAGCCCTTTCGTAAACAGCTCAAGCGAGAGCGCCGTTTGGCCTTCGCTGAACTGACTGAGACCTTGCGCAGTCAGCGCTACCTCAAGCTGCTTGCTCGCCTGCAGGCCTGGATCAAACAGCCCCAAGGCAGCGCCTTTGGCGATCAGCCCCTGCGGGATTGGTTGCCTGAGCTCCAGGGGCAACTGCTGGGCGATCTCTTCCTGCTGCCAGGTTGGACGGAGGCGCCAACGGCCGCCGCCGCATTGCATCAGCTGCGCAAGCGCCTGAAGACCTGCCGCTATGGCTTGGCCCATCTGCACCGCTCTGGTGTGGCGGACCATGGCTCCCTGCTGGCCCAGCTCAAGGCTCTGCAGGATTGCCTGGGGGACCTCAATGACCTGGCTGTGCTGCGGGAGGCCTTGCACAGCAGCCTGGATCTGAATCCGAAAAAGGCCCTGCCCCTGTTTTGGATCAGCTGCGGGTCGCCCAGGACCAGGCTTGGCTGCGCTGGTTGGAGCTCTCGTCGCCCTGGTCTTCCAACGAGCAGCGCCTGCGGCTTCACGGCCGGCTGCTGGGGCTAACCGACGCTTAACCAAATGCCTACCCAGCCTTTGTTGGGCGCCTCGTCACCCTCCATACAGTCCGCTGGACGCCTGAGCACATCGCTCCATGGTTTTCACACCTAGCCGTTCCTCGAGCTCGCGGAGCATGCTCGAAGACACGTTCCAGCGCCGCGATCTGGTCAGCCTGACGGCCGGCAGTCGCGTGCCCATGCTTCGCCACCACGTCTGGCTGGTGGCCCGCGGGATGGTCAAGCTGAGCTCGATGAATGAGCAGGGGGAGGATGTTCTCCTGGGCCTGGCGGGACCGAATGAACCCTTCGGTGAACCGCTCAGCAACCTCGATCTCTACGAAGCCACGACGCTGAGCGATTGCGATCTGCTCTGCCTCTCGATGGACGAGATCCAGCAGACCCCCCACCTGGCTAGCACCTTGATGCTGGCGCTGATCAGCCGGACCCGTCAGTCCGAGGCGCTGATTTCCCTGTTGGGTCTGCGCCGCGTCGAAGACCGGGTCCGGGGCTTTCTGGAATTGCTGGCTGAGGAGTATGGCCAGCCCTGCGAAGACGGCCTACGCCTGAACCTGCGCCTGACCCACCAGGACATTGCCGGTGCCCTGAGCACCACCCGCGTCACGGTGACTCGGGTCTTGGGTCTGCTCAAGGAGGAAGGCTGGCTCAAGCTCAGCAGCCAGCGCCAGCTGGTGATCTGCAACCTGCCGATTAGCGCAGCCGCCTAAGGCTTAGGCCTTGGGGAGGAGCAGCTCAATCACCGCTCCTCCCTCCGGGTGGTTCCGGGCCCGCACCAGGCCCCCTTGGCTGAGGGCGATCTGGCGAACGATGGCAAGCCCCAGTCCGCTCCCGCTCCCTGGACCCCGGACACGGGCTGGATCCCCTCTGTAGAAGCGCTCGAACATCCGCTCGAGGTCCTCTTCGCTGAGCCCCGGCCCCTGGTCGCGCACGGCAATCAGGCACCAGCGGTCCCGCTCCTCGATCGAGAGCTCAATGCTGCTGCCATCGGGGCTGTAGCGCAGGGCGTTGTCGATCAGATTGAACAGGGCCTGGTGCAGGCGAGCCGGATCGACGGCCACCTGTCTGGCCTGATCGCGCGTCGGCTGAACGCTGAGGCCAATGCCCCGGGGCTGGGCCAGTTCCTGCAGGGTGGACCAGGCCTGGCCAACGACATCCCTTGGGTCGATGCAGGCGGGGCGCTTGCGGCGGCTCACCAGGGTGTTGTCGAGTCTGGAGAGATCCAGCAGATCCCCCACCAACCGCTGCAACCGCTCGAGTTCCTTCTCCAGTCGCTCCACCAGGACCCCCTGGCGGCCCTCGGCCCTGAGGGCCAGGCTCTCACTGACCAGCCGCAGGGCCGTGATCGGGGTTTTGAGCTCATGGGCCACATCACTGACCCACTGCTCCTGCTGCTTGAGCTGATTTTTCAGGGGATTGCTGCCGTCGATCTGAAGGGCCAGCCAGCCCCTCTCGCCGGGCATCACCCGCACCGAGAGGTCATTGCGCCCGAGGCTCCATTCCCCGCGTTGGGCCAGGCGGGTGTTGCGGCTGAGCTCCAGCAGGTGCAGCAGCTCGGCGCTGGGCTCCAGGTCATTGAGGTGTTGGAGCTGGGGAGCGAGCGAACTCTCTTTGACCAAGAGGGACTCAGCCCGCTCATTGATGATCTCGATTCGGTTTTGGGCATCCAGCACCAGCCAGCCCTGCGGTGCGGCGCTGATCCATTCGCGCAACTGCAGTTCAGGGATCGGTTGGCGGCGCCGCAGGCGGGTGGCCACGACCTTCTTCTTTCGGTTCCCTTCGCGCCAGAGACCCACACTGAGGGCGCCGAGCCCAAAACCCAGGGCCAGCGGTAGGGCGGTCTGCATCGTCATCGCCTAGCCGAAGCGATAGCCGAATCCCCGCACCGTCACCAGTTTGCTCGGGTTGGAGGGATCCTCTTCAATCTTTTCGCGCAACCAACGGATGTGCACATCCACGGTCTTGTTGTCGCCGATGTAGTCGAAGCCCCAGACCTGCTCAATCAGTTGCTCGCGGCTCCAGACGCGTTTGGGGTTTTGCATAAAGAGCTCGAGCAATTTGAACTCCTTGGGGGAGAGCTTCAGCTCAAGACCATCGAGGCAGACGCGGCATTCAGCCGGGAAGAGGCTGAGGTTGTCCGCTTTGAGTTCGCTGGGCTGTTGATCGCTGGCTTGGTGGCGGCGCAGGAGCGCCCGGCAGCGGGCCACGAGTTCGCGGATGCCAAAGGGTTTCACCAGGTAGTCATCGGCCCCGAGCTCGAGGCCGAGCACCCGATCGGTTTCGGTGTCCCGGGCGCTCACCATCAGCACCAGGGGGCGTTGCGGCAACTCGATCAACTTGCGGCAGAGATCCAGCCCATTGATGCCCGGGAGCATCACATCGAGAACGATCAGTTCGAAGGGGTCCCGTTTCAGCCGATCCCAGGCGCTCTGGCCGTTGGTGGCTGGGGTGACGGAAAAGCCCTCGAGCTCAAGCGCTTCGCAGACGGTTTCGCGGATGGTGTCGTCGTCTTCGACCACCAACAGACGCGCGGCGTTGCTGGCTGGTGAGGGCGTGCTCATGCGCCCATTCTCTCGGCCGGGCCCTGTAGCCCAGGACACCTTTTTGTCGGGATCAGCTCTGGTTTTGCTGCTCGAGCTCGCACTGGGTGAGATCAGGGTTGGTCAGCCGCTCGAGCACCTTCTGCAGATCCACCGGAGAGAGCTCGCCATCGCTGCCCCACTTGAGGCTGGTGTTGGAGGCTGAGCGCTGCTGGCTGTCCTGGCTGATGCTGTCGGGCCCCATGCCGTCGGTTTGTTCTGAAACCCACACTAAAGCGGCGGCGTTCACTTGGTGGTTGGTAAGCGCAAGAAAAAACCCCCTGCCGAAGCAGGGGGCCGTGGGTCTCGTGCGTGAGGAGTGGTTCTGAAGATCAGAACTTGAAGCGGGTGGCCAGGACGCCGCCGAACACGCCGGGGTTGTCGCCCTGGGTGCTGGTCTGGCTGTAGCCGGCGCCAGCGGAGCTGGGGTTGCTGGAATAGAACAGCATCGGGGTCACAGCGATGTTGTCGCTGACCTGGAACTGATACCACCACTCCCAGACGTAACCAGCGTCGAACGGGGTGGTGCCGTTGCGGGTGCTGGTGACGAAGGTGGGCTGACCCACGGACATGCCGGCCTTGTTGCCCTTGACGAAGGCGTCATCCCACTTGAGGGCGACGGTCCAGGACTGGGTGGCGGCGATGTTCTCGTCGGCCAGGTTGCCAGCGATCTGAGTCTGACCAGAGCTCTTCAGCGCGGCACCGGTCTGGTTACGGCTAGAGCTGGTGTAGTTCAGGTTGTCGTAGGAGACAGCCGAGTAACCCCAGCCGAGGCTGACCGCGGGCATCAGGGTGCCGCCGTTTTTGGGGCGACGGGCCAGGGCCACGGCGAAGGAGTTCCGGTCACCGCCGGTCTTTACACCGTTGTAGGAGCAAGCCTGCTTCTGCACTCGGCCAGCGGCCTCAGTGCCTCGGCGGGACATCCGGCTGCCGCACTGTTCGTAGTTCCAGCCGAAGGTGCCCTTCCACTGCTTGGCTTGGTAGCCCAGTTGGGTCAGCCAGCTGGCCTTGCTGCCGCTGGTGAAGATGCCACCCTCTTCAGGGTTGCCGGTGTTGCCGTCCGGTGCGACGTAGCTGGTGGACGCGGCGAAGTAGGGCTGACCCTTCTTGACCTTTTGCTTCCACTTGAAGCCCAGCATGCTGCCGGTGGCCTTGTTGTAGACAGCGGGTGCACCGCCCAGCTGGAAGAAGTCCAGACCCTTGAAGTCGCCGTAATAGAAGGGCTTGATAGCCAGGAACTCGGTGTTACGCGAGACGGGGCCAACTTGGGCGCTGAAGCCCTTAGTGATCGGGAAGCGGTAGTAGAGGCGGTTGATCTTGACGACGCCGTCCGTGGAATCGGCGCGGTCGAGATAGGTGATGTTGTAGCCCTTGCCGCCGAAGGGGCTGCTGCCGAAGTTGCCGGCGCGCAGGCGGGTGTAGAGCAGGTCCTTGCCGGTGAAGCTGGTCTTGAGGTTCAGACGAGCGTCGTAGACAAAGTTGGTGGCGCTGTAGTTCTTCTTGTACCAGTCAGCGCTGCCGGTGCCGGCGCCATTGCTGCTGCCAGCGGTGGGGACCACGGCACCGATCGCCCAGTAGTAGTCACCCTGGAGTTTGGTGGTGGTGGAGAACTGGGTGGCTTCCAGTTCGCCAACACGGGCCTCGAGGCCATCGACGCGGCCCTTGAGGATGGCGAGCTCACGCTCGAATTCCTTCATCAGGCGCTTGAGCTCGTCGGTCACTTCAGTGATCCGGTCGAGGCAAGCGTTCAGCAGTGCGGCCGCTTCGTAGCGGGTCATTGCACGGTTGCCGCGGAAGGTGCCGTTGGGATAGCCAGCGACGCAGCCATAGCGCTCGATCAGGTTGCTCAGTGCCTGGTAAGCCCAATCGGTGGGCTGCACATCAGAGAACTGGGTGATCGAGGTGACCTGGTCCTGGGTGCTGTAAGCGCTCAGGCCAGCGATGTTGACATCAGCGGCGTTTGCAGCAACAGGAGCCAGAAGGCCCAGAGCTGCAGGCGCCAGAAGAAGCTTCTGGAACAGTTTCATTGGTCCTCACACCGAAAGAGGAGAGAAGCCCAAACGGGCTGGCTAAACACTAACCAGCAAAAAAATACCACTTGGTGTGATTCGTGTCATCGCAATGTGTGCTGCAGCACTATGCGGCTGAATGAGGATATATAGGGCATAACTAATCCTTTAGGTGCTCTTAACCTGTCCTTAATTGTGCTTGGATATTGGGTGCTGTTATCTCGCTCAGGCTCCTGAAAAGCAGTGCTGGCAGGCCTTAATGATCTTGCCTACTAAAATCTAGTGATGAAAAAATTCGCTTGGATGAAGTCTGCACTGAAGTGGAGTGCCGTCGGGCTGGCCTCGGCTCTGAGTGTGTTCAGCTCTCCGATGAATCTGCGTCCGGTTCTGGCTCAGGGTTCGAGCAGCTCCGGCTTTGAGTTTCGCTGGGACAACAACAGCGATTTCCGCAAGCTCTATTACTACGCTTCTTCGGGCCGCGCTTCGGGCCGTGCCGATTACTACCTGGTTCTGGGCCCCAAAGACCGCAAGACCGCTTTGATCAAGTTGGCGGTCTCCGTGCCTGACTATTTCAACGCTGAAATCAAGCCAGAAAACGTGGAGCTCTGCGTGATGGAGCGTGGTGGCTCCCTCAGAAAGACCCGTTGCCTTGAGGTGATTCCTGCTGCGGTGGAGGTGACCGGCAATGGCTCAGCGATTGAGGTGTTCCCCCAAAGGCCCGTTCCGGTGGGCAGCACCATTGGTCTGCACCTGCAGATCTTCAACCCCGATGCGGGGATGTACCAGTTCAATGCCCTCGGTCAGGCCCCTGGAGATATTCCTGTGTCCGGTTATCTCGGAAGCTGGGTGATCGAGATTTCCCCGAACGACTAGCCCTAGCCCTGGTAAGGCACAAAGTTCCCCTTGCGGGTCCCGCAGATGGGGCAACTCCAGTCCTCGGGAATCGACTCAAAGGGTGTGCCGGCGGCGATGCCTGTATCGGGGTCCCCTTGAGCGGGGTCATAGATCACACCGCAGACCTTGCAGATCCAGCGCCCTGCGGTGGGCGTTGCCCTGTTGCCTCCACTGCCGGCGCCGGTGAGGGACTGCAGGGCCTGGCTGTAGCGGCCGGCGTGGTGCTGCTCCACGGGCGCCAGTAGTCCGAAGTTGCGAGCGGCGGTTCGGAACACGCCGGCGTGCTCCTTGGATTCATCGATCTGTTCGTTGAATTCCGCCACGGCTCCCTGGTCGCGTTCCCGCTGCGCCTGGGCGGCGAACTCGGGGTACATCACCTCGAACTCGTAGGTCTCCCCTTCAATGGCCAGCTCGAGGCAGCGCGCCAGCAGCGCGTCCTTGGCGTCCTGGCTCAAGGCCTCAGGGTTCTCCACTACTAATTCGGGGTGCAGCAGGCGGAAGTGGGCAAAGGCGTGCTCGGTTTCCTGCTGGGCGGTCTCCCGGAACAGCCGCGCCAGTTCGCCATGGCCGAGTTGCTTGGCCAGATCGGCGAAAAACAAGTACTTGCGGTTGGCCATGCTCTCGCCGCCAAAAGCCGCCTCGAGGTTCTGCAGGGTGCCGGGATTGCTGGTGTTCATCGACTCGCATCAACTGCGGACAGCATAAGCGCTAAGTCGTAGTCGTTATGAGTATGGGATAGGTTTTGAGTATTTCTGCTTAGGTCTCATTGCGGCCGAGTCCTTCTTTATTTGTCCATTGCCGTCTGGAATCCTGCGGCGGGGCTGCCTGGTTGGCCCCCTTCTGGTTAGATCTGGGGTAAGCGCGTCTTGATTCAGCGGCCATGGGCCATCACCAGGTATTGATCGTGGGCGGCGGCGCCGCTGGAATCACGGTGGCGGCTCGCCTGAAGAAGGCCCGTCCGGCCTTGGACATCGCGATCCTTGAGCCCTCGAGCGATCACTACTACCAACCGGGTTGGACCCTGGTCGGTGGCGGGGTCTTCAGCCTGGAGCAGACCCGCCGCAACGAGGCCAGCCTGATTCCCGCGGGTGTCACCTGGATCCGTGAGTCTGCTGCGGGCTTCACCCCCGAGAGCAACAGCGTCAGCACCAGCGCTGGTCAAACCCTGACCTACGACGCCCTGGTGGTGGCCACTGGGATGAAGCTCAATTGGGAGGCCATCAAGGGCTTGCCCGAGGCCCTGGGTAAAGGCGGGGTCTGCAGCAACTACTCCAAGGATTTCGCTGCTTACACCTGGGAGTGCATCCAGAACTTCAAGGGCGGTAACGCGGTCTTCACCTGCGCGCCCATGCCGATCAAGTGCCCCGGTGCGCCGCAAAAGATCGCCTACCTGGCCGATGACGCGATCAAGCGCGACCCCGCCATCGCGGCCAAGAGCAAGGTCATCTACGCCACGGCCACCCCTGGAATCTTTGGCGTCCCCACCTATGCCGCGCCCCTGCGGGAGGTGGTGGCCCGCAAGGGCATCGATGCTCGCTACTCCCACACCCTGATCGAGGTCAGGCCAGCGAGCAAAGAGGCGGTCTTCAAGGTCAGCAAAGAGGGCGAGGAGCCCCGCGAGGAGGTCATCAACTACGAGCTTCTGCACGTCACCCCGCCGATGGCGGCCCCGGACGTCGTGGCCCAGAGCCCCCTGGCTGCCGCTAGTGGCTTTGTCGAGGTGGGCAAGCACAACCTCCAGCACGTGCGCTTCCCCAACGTCTTTGCCATCGGTGATGTGGGCGGCATGCCCAACTCCAAGACAGCCGCCGCGGTGCGCGGTCAGGCCCCGGTCCTGGTGACCAACCTGCTGGCTCAGCTTGAGGGCGGCCAGGGTCAGGGGTCCTACGACGGCTACAGCTGCTGCCCGCTGATCACCGGCTACGGAAAGACGATCATGGCCGAGTTCAACTACGAGCAGCAGCCCACCCCCTCCTTCCCCCTGGATCCCACCAAGGAGCGCTGGAGCATGTGGATCATGAAGAGCGTGGTGCTGCCCTGGGTCTATTGGAACCGGATGCTCAAAGGCGGTGACCACGAGCGTCGTTTTATCCCTGGTGTGAAGTAATGGCTGACGTTCTCGTCCTGAGCGCCAGCAATGGCGAAAACCTCAAGCTGGCCGAGCGCTTTGCGGCGGCCGCCCAGAGCCAAGGCAGCAGTGCTGAGGTGCTGGATCTCACCGCCGTTGACCTGCCGCTCTTCACGCCCCGCGCCCAGGAGCAGGGCCCCCCGGCCGCTCTCGCCGGGCTGCAGCAGAAGCTGATGGACACGCCCCGCTGGGTGATCTGTGCTCCGGAATACAACGGCTCGATCCCGCCGGTGCTGACCAGCGCCATCGCCTGGCTGTCGGTGCAGGGCAGCGACTTCCGGGCCCTCTTCAATGGCCGGCCCGTTGTGATCGCGACCCACTCGGGCGGCGGTGGCTACACGGTGATGACCGCCCTGCGGCTGCAATTGGCCCACTTGGGCGCCCACGTCGTGGGTCGTCAGTTGGTGAGCAACGGCAGCCACCCGGCCAAGGACGACAGCATCGCGGACCTGCTCGCCAGACTGCAGCGGCTTCAAGCCCCCGAGTAATGCCCCCGCTGTTGCGTCCTGCAGCTGAGCGTTTCCATAGCCAGCTCGATTGGCTCGACAGCTGGCACAGCTTCTCCTTCTCCAGTCACTACGACCCGGCCTGGATGGGCTTTGGTCCGCTGCGGGTCATCAATGACGACGTCATTGCCGCCGGCAAGGGCTTTGGCATGCACCCGCACCGGGACATGGAGATCATCACGGTGATGGTCGAGGGGGAGCTGCACCACCGCGACTCCATGGGCCATGCCGAGGTCCTGCGGGCCGGGGAGGTGCAGCGCATGAGCGCTGGCACCGGTGTGGTCCACAGCGAGGTCAATGGCGGCCAGGCCCCCTGCCGCCTGCTGCAGATCTGGATTGAACCCGCCTCAGCGGGGATCCCCCCTGCCTACGAGCAGAAGCCCTTCCCCTTGGCCGAGGGCTGGACGCCCCTGATCGACCCCCAGGCCGCTGATGGGGCTATGGCGATTCATCGCTCCGTGCGGCTCTGGCGCGCCCAGGTCCCAGCGGGGATCGAGCTGGCCTGGCCGGCCTCTGAGCGCTGCGCCAGTTGGCTGCAGATCATCACGGGTGGATTGGCACAGCCCCAGCCCTTGCTCCGGGGTGATGGCCTGGGACTGGCTGCCGGCGAGGCTCCGGCCTCTGTGCAGGCTGGAGCCGATGGGGTGGATCTGCTGCTGTTTGAGCTGAGCTAGCGGACTACCGGAAGCTGTGTCCTGCGCTGCTGCACGGTTGCGCCGTTGCCGCCAGGGTTGGCGTGATGACACTCCTCCATTCCTTCCCCGTGGAATTCCGTTTGACGGACCGTGGCGGCGAACCCCATCCAGTCCTCGATGACTGCTTTGAGAGCCTTGAGCTCGCCCAAAACGCAGCCCTGACTTGGCTGGTCCATCAAGGGCTGATCGATCCTGCGATCCCTTCGGAACTGCAGGATCAACTGATCACCCAGTTCATCGGCCTGGAGCGCCGGACCCCCAGTGGCGACTGGCGCACCCTGCGCTAGCGGACCTGCTGTCGCCGATGATGGTGTCACTTTGATACCGAAGTGGCCATGCCAAGCGCTGAGCGTTTTGCTGCCCTGCAGACCATTCAGCGGCGCAAGCCCGCTGCGGTGACTAAGCCTTCGGCCCTGCACGAGATCTGGGCCGATGACGTCTTCACCCTGGCTCGGATGAAGGAGGCCCTGCCTCGCCAGGTTTTCAAGTCGCTTCAGAAAACCATCCGTGAAGGTGGTGCGATCGACCCGTCCATCGCCGACTCCGTGGCGAATGCCATGAAGGACTGGGCGACCAGCCGCGGCGCCCTCTACTACTCCCACGTCTTCTATCCGCTCACCAACCTGACCGCGGAGAAGCACGACGGCTTCATCACCCCCAAGAGTGATGGCCGCGCCATCACCGCTTTCACCGGCAAATTGCTGGTGCAGGGCGAGCCCGACGGTTCCTCCTTCCCCAACGGTGGTCTGCGCTCCACCTTCGAGGCCCGCGGCTACACCGCCTGGGATGCCACCAGCCCCGCCTGGCTGATGCGCACGCCCAACGGCGTCACCCTCTGCATCCCGACGGTCTTTGTCTCTTGGACCGGTGAGGCCCTCGACAAGAAGACTCCGCTGCTGCGCTCCAATGCCGCGGTCAACCGCCAGGCCAAGCGGGTGCTGCAACTGCTTGGCGAGACCGAGATCGCCCCGATCAACTCCAGCTGCGGCGCCGAGCAGGAGTACTTCCTGGTGGATAACGCCCTGATGGCGCTCCGCCCGGACCTGCAGCTCTCGGGCCGCAGCCTCTTTGGTGCTCCCCCGGCCAAGGGTCAGCAGTTCGATGACCACTACTTCGGCGCCATCCCCGAGCGGGTTCAGGTGTTCATGCAGGACGTGGAGGACCAGCTCTACCGCTTGGGTGTTCCCGCCAAGACCCGCCACAACGAGGTGGCTCCGGGCCAGTTCGAGATCGCTCCGGTGCACGAGGCGGCCAACGTGGCCACCGATCACCAGCAGCTGATCATGACCGTGCTCAAGAGCACGGCGAAGAAGCACGGCTTCACTTGCCTGCTGCACGAGAAGCCCTTCGCCGGCGTCAACGGCAGCGGCAAGCACGTCAACTGGTCGATCGGCAACAGCACCCAGGGCAACCTGCTGGATCCCGGCAGCACCCCCCACGAGAACATGCAGTTCCTGCTGTTCTGCGGGGCTGTGATCCGCGGCGTGCACCAGTACGGCCCGCTGATGCGTGCGGCGATTGCAACCGCCAGCAATGACCACCGCCTGGGCGCTAACGAAGCGCCTCCGGCGATCATCTCCGTCTACCTCGGCAGCCAGCTCGAGGACGTCTTCAACCAGATCAAGGGCGGCCAGCTCAAGAGCTCGGCCACCGGCGGAATGATGCGCCTGGGCATCGACAGCCTGCCGGAGTTCCCCAAGGACGCCGGCGACCGCAACCGCACCTCACCCTTCGCCTTCACCGGCAACCGCTTTGAGTTCCGCGCCGTGGGCTCTGGCCAGTCCGTGGCCGGTCCCCTGGTGGTGCTGAACACCGTTCTGGCCGATTCCCTCGCCTGGATCGCCGATCAGCTGGAGGCCCGCACCGCCAAGGGTGAGAGCGTTGAGAAGGCCAGCATGGCTGTGCTGCAGCAGATCACCAAGGAGAACGGCAACGTGATCTTTGGCGGCGACGGCTACTCCAGCGAGTGGCATGAGATGGCCGTCAAGGAGCGTGGTCTGGAGAACCTTCGCACCACCGCTGATGCCCTGCCGGTGCTGCAGCGTCCCGCCATTCGCGACCTCTTCTCCCGCCACAACGTGCTCAGCCCCGTTGAGTTGGAGAGCCGCTACGAGGTCTACTCCGAGCAGTACTGCCTTGCGATTGAGGTGGAGGCCCGCCTGGCCGTGCGGATCGCCCGCACCCAGCTCTACCCCGCCGTCAGCGCCTACCTCGGCGAGCTGGCTGGATCGCTGCAGGAGCAGGAGGCCATCGGCCTGAATCCCTCCAAGGCGCTCGCTCAGCAAATCGCTGGCCTGAATCAGCAGCTGCTGGACCGTGCCGCCGCCCTGGAGACCGCCCTGGGCAATGCGCCCCATGGCGCCGAGGCCCACATGCGTCACTGCGCCGACCAGCTGATGGTCCGCATGGGTGAACTGCGGGAGGCCGCCGATGCCCTGGAGGGTTTGGTGGATGACACCGCCTGGCCGCTGCCCACCTACCAGGAGATGCTCTTCGTCCGCTGATTTGAGCTATCGCTAGGGCTAGCTCGATGCCCCTGCGATGCAGCCGCTCCTCACCCCTGCTTACGTCTCAAGCGGGGGTGAGGTTGTTGCTGCACTCGAGACCGACGCGAAACGGGGGCTCTCCCCTGCGGAAGTGCAACGGCGCGTCCATCAAGTCGGAACGAATCGCCTGAGCCCAGAACCGCTGAAGCCGTTGTGGCTTCGGTTCCTTCAGCAGTTCGACAATCCCCTGCTGATCACCCTGCTGACCGTCGGGGCCGTCAAGCTCGCCATGGGTGATCCGCAGGATGCCTTGGTGATCATCAGCGTCACCGTGATCAATGCGGTGATCGGCACCGTTCAGGAAGGCAAAGCCGAGAGCGCGATTGCGGCTTTAGCCGACAGCGTCCGCACCGAGGTCTTGGTGCTCCGAGATGGCGCTGCCCTGCAGCTGGATTCCGAGGCCTTGGTGCCTGGTGATGTCGTGCAGCTCGAGGCTGGCTGCAAGGTTCCAGCCGATCTGCGGCTGCTGCAGGTCCGCTCCTTGCGCACCGATGAATCTGCCCTGACCGGGGAGTCAGTGCCCGTCGAGAAATCCACCGGAGCGTTGCGGCTAGAGGCTCCCCTCGCTGAGCGCAGTTGCATGGCCTACGCCGGGAGTTTTGTCACCGCAGGGCAGGGCACAGGCGTTGTGGTGACCACTGGCGATGCCACGGAGGTGGGGCAGATCTCGGTGGCCCTGAATCAGGCGGTCAGCCTCTCCACTCCCTTAACTCGCAAGTTGGTGGGCTTCAGTCGCACGCTGCTGCGACTGATCGTTTTGCTCGCGATCTTCACCTTTGTCGTGGGTCTGGCGAAGGGACGAGATTGGGCTGAGATGTTCGATGGCGCCGTGGCCCTCGCCGTGGGTGCCATCCCAGAGGAACTCCCGGCGATTGTCACGATCATCCTGGCCATTGGCGTCCATCGGATGGCCAGACGCCGCGCGATCATCCGCAAGTTGCCTGCCGTGGAGACGCTCGGCAGTACCACCGTGATCTGCTCAGACAAGACAGGGACGCTCACCCAGAACCGGATGACGGTCGAGCATGTCTATGCCGCCGGCATTCTCCAGCCACTGCGGGACCTCTGGCCCATGGACGATGCGGGCAAGGGAGTCAATCTCGCTCTTCAGGAGACCCTGCTGGCCGGCTTGTTGTGCAACGACGCACAGGCCGGTAGCGATGACCAATGGGTAGGCGATCCCACCGAAACGGCTCTGCTGGCGGCCGCACATTCCGTTGGGATGAACCATCGCTCAGCCCATGACCAGCACCCGCGGCGCGATGTGATTCCGTTCGAGTCCGAACGGCAATACATGGCGACCCTGCACGGCAGTGAGCGCATCTTGCTGAAGGGATCCGTGGAGGCTGTTCTGCAGCGCTGCAGTCATGCGTTGGACGCGCAGGGGCAGCGCTGCGTGCTGAATGCCGAGGCAATTCAGGCGGCGGTCTCCGCCATGGCGGGCCAAGGCGAGCGGGTCTTGGCGTTTGCCATCGGTCTTAGTGCACAGCAGCAGCGGCTTGAGCACCACCACCTCAACGGCGATTTCACCTTTCTTGGGCTCCAAGGAATGCAGGACCCGCCGCGACCGGAGGCGATCCAAGCGGTTGCCGCCTGTAGGGCCGCTGGGGTCAAGGTGAAATTGATCACCGGCGATCACATTCAAACGGCCATCGCCATTGCTCGGTTGATGGGAATTGGCTCCCCTGGAGAGGTTCAGGCCATGGATGGATCGGCCTTGGCAGCCCTGAGCTCCGACGCCCTGGCGGAGGTGGTGGATTCCGTCGATGTCTTTGCCCGTGTTGCCCCAGCCCAGAAACTTCAGCTGGTTGAAGCACTGCAGGCCAACGGCGAAGTGGTGGCCATGACCGGGGATGGCGTCAACGATGCGCCCGCTCTGAAGCAAGCGGACATCGGCATCGCCATGGGACGTAGTGGGACGGAGGTGGCCCGACAGGCCGCCGACATGCTGCTGACCGATGACAACTTCGCCACGATCGAGGCGGCCGTGGAAGAAGGTCGCGGGGTCTACCTCAACTTGAGGAAGACCCTGGCCTTTGTCCTTCCGGTGAATGGCGGCGCCTCCATGACGATCCTGATGGCGGGTCTGCTGGGGACCCCCTTGCCCGTCAGTGCATTGCAGGTGCTTTGGCTGAACATGATTTGTTCATTGACCATGTCCATCGCCCTGGCATTTGAACCGCTGAGCCCGGCGTTGATGAGCCAGGCGCCGCGACAGCCGGAAGAGCCCCTCTTGAACCCGGCATTAATACGGCGCGTGATCCTGGTCTCTCTCTTCAATTGGTGTGTGATCTTCGGGCTGTTCTTCTGGGCTCAGCATCAGCTCGGTGATCTTCAGTTGGCCCGGACGATGGCGGTGCAGGGTTTAGTGCTGTCGCACTTGGTTTATCTCGTGGCCATTAGCCATTGGCGCCAGGTCTGGCCGTTCCGCTTGCGGGATCTGCGCCAGGCACCTGCCGTCCCCCTGGGAGTGATGGCCACGTTCGCCCTGCAAGGGCTCTTCAGTCAGGCCGGTTGGATGAATGCCTTCTTCGGTACAAGCCCGCTCAATGGCTCGCAGCTGGCGGTTTGCGCCTTGCCGATGCTGTTGATGATTCCGGTGACGCGTTGTGCAGAGTGGTTGGATCCCATGGAGCGACGGTCCCCCGCCACCTTGGGTTGATCAATCGCTCGGCTGCTCGTGCATCACTTCAAAGCGATCCCGCGGCTTCTCTGGCGGTGAGGTTGTTGGCTCCCCTTTCAGGGGGCAGAACTGATCAACGGTGGGGATATTGACGTCGTAGTGCTTAAACACCTCCCGAAGCCGGGCCGCACAGTGCTCGTTGCAGTTCGGCCCGCCGTAATGGGGGCAGATCTCGATCCAACGTTCGTCTTGGAGGTTGTCGGACATCCCAGGTCGTCCATGTCCTGACGGCTGATCACACTCTGGCTCCAACCCCCGGGCTTGGCCAGGCAGATCGCGCGACGCTGGCCTGTCTTGATCCTTAGGGCTGAAGGTTTGCCCCGGCCAAGGCGTTCCAGCGACCGTCCCGTAGTGGTCCTTGCCTGTTGGTCCACACCCGTTGCGCCAAGGGCCCGGTGATGGCGCGTCCTCGTATCAGTCCCGTGCGGAGGATGCGCTGATGGCCAAGCCAATGGCCCTGCCTCGCTTCCGCCTGTTGAAGCTGCTGCATCTGGCTGACCTCTGCCCGCCGGCGTTTCTCAATGGCCTGTGCTGCTTCATCGAGGTCACTGGAGCGCTCCAGCAGCAACTCAGCAGCCACCAAGCTGTCCCGCAACGCCAGGTTGATGCCTTGGGCACGAACCGGACTCATCGGGTGGGCGGCATCCCCAAGCAGCAGCAAACCCGGTTGCTGCCAACGCTCCGCCATGCCCACCTGGACCTTGAAGCGCACGGGGGCGCTCAGCCTCTCCCCCCGCTCCTCCAGCAGATGGGCCAGGGGCTCCGGTGCCAGCGCCGCCAACCGCTCTGCCCATTCCTGCGGGGTCAGGGACTCTGCGCTGTCCTGGGGCTCGAGTAACCAGGCCAGTTGCAGATCCCCTGAGGCGTTGAGGCAGGCACTGCCGATGCGGCCGCCGGCCACGAGGGTCTGGAAACCCCAGACGCAGTCGCTGGGGATCGGTCCAGGCAGCGCAAACCAGAGCAACTCCAGTGGACTGCCCGAGTGGCGCAGTGGAATCCCGGCCTGTTGACGCAGCAGTGAACCGCGGCCATCGCAGCCGATGACCAGATCCGCCTGCAGCGCCTCGCCGTTGCTGAGCTCGACGCCACTGATGCGCCCATCGCACCGGAGGAGCCGGCGGACAGCCTGGCCTGGCCTCCAGCGCAGCGTCGGGTAGTGCAGGGCGCGCTCGAGCAGTGCCTCCAGCAGGCTCTGCTGAGGCACGAGCCGGCAGGGTTGCAGCGACCCCAGGGGTTCTGCCACCTGGAAAAGGCGCTGGCGCTCGAGCCAGACGCTCCATCCCTCCAGGGGCCGCTGCGGCAGCTGCTCCACCAGCGGCAGCAGTCCCATTCGGGCCAGGGCCTCCAGGCCGCTGGGCATCAGGGCATCGCCGCGGAACTGCCGGCTAAAGCGTTCACTGGCTTCGATCAGCTCGACCTGCGCTCCGCCTTGGGCGAGCTGGAGCGCCAGGCTCAATCCAGCGGGCCCCGCTCCAACAACGATGAACCGGGGCGGGAGGGTCACTCAGCCGTCAGCAGCCTGAACCCAGTGAAGAACAGGGAGATCCCGAAGAGGGTGCCCACGGCCCAGAGACTGTCGCTGGGCCATTCCGCCACGAGCAGTCCCCCCAGCAGGGCCGTGATCAGGCCATCGGCGAGCACCAGGCCGCGGGCCTGGGCTTTGCTGGCGGCGGCCGAGGCCAGCTCCATCACCCCCTCAAAGATCAGCAGCAGTCCGGCAAAGAGGGTCAGGCTGATTTCACTCTCAACCGGGTAGGCCACGACCCAGATGCCCGCCACGACATAGAAGAGACCCGAGAGCCCGCGAAAGACCTTGCCCTTGGTGTCCTCGGCTTGGCCGAGGCGCAGCAGTTGGCTGACCCCAGCCACCGCCGCGATCACCCCGATGCTCAAGGTCAGGGCTGTGGCCGAAATGAAGGGCAGCGCGATCGAGGTCGCACCCGCCAGAGCCAGCAGAACGGCGGCGATGCGGCGCTGGTTTTTGGGGTCCACAGCAGGACTACGAAATCATCCGAACCCTAGAAACGTTTTCCCTATTTGCCTGCCCAGTTCTTAGGGTGCGGCCACTGTTGTGTGTGTAGCCCAGAGCCCCATGGCCGCGATCTTTAGCGATAACAGCCTCACGATCGGGCGCACCCCACTGGTTCAGCTCAACCGCATCACCGAGGGCTGCGGAGCGCGCGTTCTGGCCAAGATCGAGGGCCGCAATCCTGCCTATTCGGTGAAGTGCCGGATCGGTGCGGCGATGGTGGCGGCGGCCGAACGGGACGGTCTGCTGGGCCCCGGCAAGGAGCTGATTGAGCCCACCAGTGGCAACACCGGGATTGCCCTGGCGTTTGTGGCCGCCAGCAAGGGCATCAAGCTCACCCTGACCATGCCCGAAACGATGAGCCTGGAGCGGCGCAAGCTGCTGACGGCCTTTGGGGCCCACCTCGAGCTCACCGAGGGCCGGCTGGGCATGACGGGGGCCGTGAACCGGGCCAAGGAAATCGCCGCCAGCGATCCCGATCGCTACGTGCTGCTCCAGCAGTTTGTGAATCCGGCCAACCCCCAGATCCACCACGACACCACCGGCCCTGAGATCTGGAGCGATACCGACGGCAACGTCGACGTGTTCGTCTCCGGTGTTGGCACCGGCGGCACCCTGACCGGGGTGAGCCGCTACATCAAAAACACCCTGGCCAAGCCTCTGCACACGGTGGCGGTCGAGCCGATCAACAGCCCGGTGATCAGCCAGACCAAGGGGGGCCATGCCCTGCAACCCGGCCCCCACAAGATTCAGGGGATCGGTGCTGGTTTTGTTCCCGGCAACCTGGATCTGGCCATGGTCGATGCCGTCGAGCAGGTCAGCGATGAGGAGGCCGTCGAGATGGCCCGGCGCCTCGCCAAAGAAGAGGGAATCCTGGCCGGCATCAGCTGCGGGGCCGCCGCGGTGGCAGCCCTGCGCCTGGCCAAGGATCCAGCCCATGCCGGCAAGACGATCGTTGTGGTCCTCCCGGACTCCGGTGAGCGCTATCTCAGCTCGGTCCTGTTCGAGGGGATCTTCAACGAGCGCGGTCTGCCGATCGCCTGATCAGTCCGCCATCGGCGTGACGCCCTGCAGCCGGTCGTTGAGCTGCATGGCCATGGACTGACGGCCAACGGCCAGGACCTTGAGGGTGTCCTCCTGCATGCGCAGTTGGGCATCGGCCACCTGCATGCCGCGCACCAGCTCTTTGACCTCATCAGGCAGGCTGTTGAGGTCGTAGCGCTTCCCCTCAAAAGTCAGGATGGGAGGGGTCTGGTTAGAGGATTCGGTCACAACTCGAAGCGTTAGACCGAGCCACCATACCGTCAAAACTCCTGTTGTTGGTCAGCGCTCTCAGGATTGATTCGCTGTGGTAAAAACCGCAACGGCCGCTTAAATATGAACATCAGAAGATGTTCAAGTTGTGAAGTGTTTGTTAGTTCCCATCCGTCTCTTCCAAGCATGTTGAGGAAATATTCCAGCTGTTGAGCTGGGTGTTTTCCCGGGTGAAAATTTATATCGTCCCCGTACTGCTCTGGAAACTCTCGTCTGATGAAGTCAGGGCTAAGTAATCCACCAAGCTTTTTGCTGGCTTGCTCTGGATCAGCAGGGGATGGCGAAGTCGAGCGACTTGTTTCGATGTGCACGACTCGGTATTCCCAGACGGGCATCTCACCGAGTGGCTTGGCGGTGGGGCCCTGGTCCGTCATGGGACCAGGTTAAGCACCGCGAATCAGCTGGCGCTCGCAGAGGTCGCGATAGCGACCAGGGCGGCTGATCAGCAGGTCGTGGTTGCCCTGATCGACGATCTTGCCGTTCTCGAGCACCAGGATCGAATCGGCCTCCTGCACGGTGGAGAGGCGGTGGGCAATCACAAGAACCGTGCGGCCCTGCATGGCCTGATCGAGGCCCCTCTGCACGGCTTCTTCTGCCTCGGCATCCAGGGCGCTGGTGGCCTCATCCAGCAGCAGCACCGCCGGGTTGCCGAGCACCGCCCGGGCAATGGCCAGCCGTTGCAGTTGGCCGCCAGAGAAGTTGCTGCCCCGCTCTTCGACGCGGGCGTCGTAGCCGCCGGGAAGGGCCTCGATGAAACCGTCGGCATTGGCGAGGCGTGCGGCCGCTTGGATCTGCTCACGGGTGGCCGGCCGGCCAAAGGCGATCGCCTCGGCGACCGTGCCCGAGAAGACAGCGCTCTGTTGAGGCACCAGCGCCACGGCCGTGCGCAGCTCAGCGGCCTTGAGGTCCGCCAGGTTGCGCCCATCCAGCAGCACCTGACCGCCCTGGGCGGTGTTGAAGCGCAGCAGTAGGGAAAAGAGGGTGCTCTTGCCTGCCCCGGAGGGACCGACCAGGGCCACGACCTGGCCAGGTTTGACCTGGAGCGAGAGGTTCTTCAGAACGGGCTGCTGCGGGTCGTAGCCAAAACTCACCTGCTCGAGCAGCAGCTCGCCAGCGACGCGCCCCAGGGGTTGGGCGTCCGGGCGATCGGGTTGCTCGACCGCTTCCCGCTCGATCTCACGTAGGCGCTTGAGGGAGGCCTGCCCCTGTTGGAACTCGTTGAAGTTGGTGGTCAGGTGGCTGATCGGGTCGATCAGCATCAGCAGGGCGGCGACGTAGCTGCTGAAGCCCTGTCCATCAAGGTCACCGCTTTGGATGCGGGCGGCGCCCATAAGCAGCACCGCCAGGATGCCCGCGGCCTCCAGGAAGCCCACGACGGGGTACTGCAGGGCCAGCAGCTTCTGGGTGCGGTAGCGGGCCTTGCGGTGCAGATCGATCTCAACTTCAAAGCGCTGCTGCAGCCAGGGCTCAGCGGCAAAGGCCCGCACCAGGGGGAGTCCGGAGATCGCTTCTCCCAGCAGGGAGGCCAATTCGCTGACTTGTTTTTGACTCTTTTCTGCGGCGCCCATGACCTTGGCGCCAAAGACGCTCACCAGCACGGCCACCAAGGGGGCCAGCAGCAGGGTGCCGATGGAGAGCTTCCAGTCCAGCCAGACCATGTAGCCGAAGACCACCACCAGCTGCAGCACCGAGGGGGTGGTGTCCTGGATCGTCTTGTAGATCACCTCGCCCACCCGATCGGCGTCTTCTGTCAGGCGGTAGGTCAGGTCGCCGGCAGAGAGCTTCTCGAGCACTCCGAAATCCAGACGTTGGAGCCGCGCGAACAGCCGGCGGCGCAGTTCCTGGCTGACCTGCAGAGCCGGTCCCGCCAGCAGGGTGTCCTGACCAAACTGTGCGATCTTCTGCAGCATGAAGACCGTCAGGGCCAGGCCGATGACCTGCAGCACCCGGCTGAAGTCACCGGCTCCGATCGCGGGAATCAGCTGACCGGCCAACCAGGCCAGGAGCGGCCAGCAGACCACAAAGACGAGCATGCAGGCCCCACCCGCGATCAGCGCGGGACGGTGGGGCTTCAGCAGCGGCAGCAGGCGCCGGAAGCCGGCCGATGAGGGTGCAAGCATCGGGGCAAGCTATCAGCGCTTTTTGAAACGACCGCCGTTGGAAGAAAGGGTCGCTGGTCGTTGTATCGACGCAAGCTGGTCGAGCTGCTGGCCTAGGGCCTTGCCTGATTGGTTCTTGATCTGGCTGGCTCCACTCATTCCGGCTCGACTGCCATGAACAGTCGCTTCGCATGGCTGAGGGTGTCGTTGAGCTCTCTGGCCATCTCTTCAGCATTCTTCGGCTTTGCCAAAAGAAAGCCCTGAAAGCCATCACATCCCAGTCGCTTGAGTTGCTGGAGTTGTTGGATCGACTCAACTCCTTCGGCTAGGGATTTCAATCCGAGTCCATGGGCGAGTTGGGTTGTGGCCCGAACAATTGAATAATCATTGGGGTCTTGCTCCATATCTCTCACAAAGCTCTTGTCGATCTTGAATCCCTTGAGTGGCAGTCTCTGTAGCGATTTAAGATTGGAAAAACCTGTGCCAAAATCATCAACCCAAAGACAAACCCCTAGCTTTTGAAGCCTTTGAAGGCGTATTGTTGCGTCATGGGGATTTTTGAGCAATGCAGTTTCTGTGAGTTCTAGCTCGATGCGACTGGGGGAAAGCCCTTCCAGGTGACAGATTTCGGTTATTAACTCATCGAGCGGCTCGGCGTCGGGGTTGAGTTGTTCGGCTGAGACGTTGATCGATAGCTTTGGAATGTTGATGTTGTTGCGCTGCCACTCGGCGAATTGTTGAACCCCATTCTTTAGAGTCCAGCTACCAATGTCTTCGATTAATCCACTCTGTTCGGCTACAGGGATAAATCGTGTACATGGAATAAAGGCTTCCCCTTGATGGTCCCATCGAAGCAGTGCTTCTGCTCCCATGAGGCTGCCTCTTTGATCAAACTGCAGCTGATAGTGAAGTTTGAGTTCATTCTTTTCTATGGCTGTCGAGAGCTTTTGCTCGAGGTCAAGGGCCTCTCGAATCGTCGCGCTGAGGGATTCTGAATACACCTGAACTTTTCCTGGCCCGCGTCGTTGGGCAGCGGCAAGCGCTGTTCTGGCGGATTGAATAGGATCGTCATCGGCTGTTGTGATGCCAGGCCAAATGCTGATCCCAATGCAGGCACTGAGGTGTATTGATGGTAGCCTTTCTAAACTCCTCGAAGTTAATCGAAGACTCTTCTGTAGCCGCTTGCCATGCTGGATGGCGTCCTGAGTGCTCTGGATTCCGTCTGTCTGAATAATGACAAAACTGTCGCTGTCGAGCCTTGCCAGCCAGTCTTCCGGGGTGATCTGATCGCGAAGATGTCTCGCTATCCAGACTAAAAGCCTGTTTCCATTGGCGATTCCAAACGTGTCATTGATCTCTTGGAAGTGATCGATGTCTAGGCAGGTGACTGTGATCCTGGTGTTTTTGCTGACGCCACTGATGACGTCACGGATGAGCTCACTGATGTAGATGTCTGTTGCTGCGCGATTGGGTAGACAGGTCAGCCTGTCTGTTTGGATTGGCTCGAATCTTTCGCCTTTGGTGGATTGAACTCCTGGGCACTCCTGTAGGGTCCCGATGGAGTAGAGAGGGCGTCCTTTGTTGTCATAGCTTGTAAAGCAGCGATGATCGACGAAGCACTCATCGCCATCCTTCCAGCGAAGTCGATGCCTGATTCGGCCGGCTTGTCCGCTCAATTGCGATTGCTGGAGTTCCGTTCGGACTCGCTCTCGATCTTCTTTGGCGACGACAGCGAGTAACTGGTCCATGGTCTGCCCACCTCCTTCCTCCGAGCGAAGTATCTGACAGAGCTGCGGCGACCAGAGCATCGACCCATCGCCACCATGCTTCTGGAGCCAGGAGCCAAGTTTGAGGTGGTACTCGGCATTCAGTAGCAGCTGAAGAATGGCCTCTGGATCATTGACTGCTTTGGACAGAAGGCACTACGGACCAACTCTTCAGCTCAACCCTAGTCACAGATCTGAGTGAGATCTGCTTCGAGTGAAAGGCTTTTTTCTCAGGCTTGGCCACTAGGTTGAACTTGGTCTCAGGCTGCCCCTTTGGATGTCTCGGAGATCCCTTCCTGGCCTACTGCTGGCTTCCTGTCTTGTCTGGTTGGTCGGATCTTGCGCTTCACGTCGCCCCTCGATTGATGTCCCTGTCTCGAGTTGGCCTGGTTATGAGTACTTTTATTTGGCTCACGAGTTGGGGTTTGACCGCGTCGAGGGTATTGAGATCTTTCCTCGGCAGTATCCGGACCCTCAATCCATTGTTCATGCTTATCTCAGGGCAGAACTTCCGATAGCACAATTAACCACTATCGAGTTGGTTGAGCTTTGTGCTCGAGTGCCTGAGCGATGCCCGGTTGTCATCTTGGTTCTGGATGAGTCAGTCGAGGCTGATCAGATTATTTCTGTACCGTCACTGCTCTCAATTCGAGATCTAAAGGGGAAGTCGATTGCCGTTTCGCGCTCGAACTTTGGACCGTTTGTCCTCGGTCGGGCACTTCAGCTTCATGGTTTATCGCTCAGTGAGATCAAGATGCGCAAGATGGAACTTGGGTTGATGCCAAAAGCCTTGTTCACTGGCTCTGTCGATGCAGCAGTACTGCCCTCTCCCTCTAGCCGCGTCACTTTAAGAGACGCTCCCTTACGCCCACTCTTCAATAGTGCAGTCATTCCGGGGGAGATCCTGACTGTCTTGGTGGTTGAAAAAAACTTTCTCAAACTCAACCAAAACAGCGTTGTTTCCCTGTTGAGGTCTTGGTCTGCAGCCCATGCTGAAGCAAGGCTAAGTCCTCAGAGAGCCCTTTCAATACTGGCTGAACGGGAACGCCTGAGCGTCGATGAGTTTCGTGCAGCGGAACAGGGTCTGCGTTATTTCAGCTTGTCTGATCAGGTCGAAATGCTACAGCCTGAGGGACGGGTCGCTCGCAATATTGAAGCGGTGCGTGACTTGCAAGAGAAACTGCAGCTCATTCCGCGAGGCTCGATCATACCGAAGGTGACTTCTACGTATGTAGAAGCGGCACAATGAGTCACCTCCGATCAGTCCAGCGACTGGTTCCCTCAACCAAGGGTCTCCTGCATCAACGGGTGAATCAGGAACTGATGTTCCTGTCCCTACTGGTGACCGCTTTGGGATCTTGCCTCTTGGTTGGGGTTAGCGGATTTCTGGTTGTGCATGCCGCTATGAGAGAGGCAGAACTCCAGGCACGCTCCATTGAGCACGACCTTGTTCGTAGCGTCACCAGTTATCAACCCGTCGAGGAAGTCCAGCGAGAGCTCCAGCTCAAAGCCGCTTCTAGAGGCTTGCACTCGGCTGTTCTTCTCGGTCCAGGTGGAAGAGTCATTGCCGCGAATGACAACACGATGCTGGGCAGTTCAGTCTTTGGCCTCAGCTGGTGGACAAGGCTTGGACAAAACTCGAGTGATTTGTTGACGTGCCTTCGTCCATCCGATGCGGCTGCCGCTTGCCATTCTGTTCAACCGGTTAATCAGTTTTTTGGATTCATCCCTGCCTTCGGTGGTGAGCGACTGGTCCACATTGCTCCGACTCCCTTGGCGATTGAGGGGCGGCCTGATCTGGGGACCCGTGGTCTATTGGTGCTCGAGCTTGATCTGTCTCCAGTGACTCAGCGCTGGTCCCGTTGGATTGCGCTCGTTTTTCTTGCAGGCTTTGCACCACTCTTTCTGACGGAAACGGCGCTGGTGTTCTTTTTGCGTCACCGCCTTTTGCCCGAGTTATTGGGATTGGCTCAAGTCGATTCTTTGTCTGGCGTTTTTAATCGTCGTTCCTTTTTTGAGATGGCTGCCCAGCAGATTGGACAGTTCAACCAGAATCACTGCCTGTGTATTGTTGCTTTGATTGATATCGATCGTTTTAAATCGATTAACGATACCTATGGTCACGCCGCCGGGGACGAAGTCATCTGTCAGTTATCCACACTCTTTCGTGACGTGATTCCTTCTGGCGATCTGATTGGTCGCCTCGGAGGCGATGAATTTGCTGTTTTGATGCTGGAGTCCGCTGAAGAAGCGGCTGCTGTTCTGGAGTCCTTGCGCCGTCAGGTTGCAGCCCGTTCCTGGCAGCTGAATGACGGGTCTCTTGTCCAGTTCACATTGTCGATCGGCATGGCGGATTCACGTTTGGCACGGGTCTGCAACATCGATGAGCTCTTGGCTGCTGCAGACGTGGGTCTCTATGCGGCTAAAGGCAATGGTGGAAACAACCTGGTTCCGCCAAACGAGGCGGGGACTCAGGGTTGGACAATGCAACTGGCATGAGTTGACAGCGTGACCACACCCCTGGGGACCTCCGAGCCCATTCGCCTGGATCAATTTCTGAAATGGCAAGGCTTGGTCTTCACAGGCGGTGAAGCCAAGCAGCGCATTCAGGGCGGGGAGGTCCGGGTCAATGGCTTCCAGGAGACCCAGCGTGGTCGGAAGCTGAAAGCCGGCGACCGGGTCGAGTTCGCTGGTCAGACAGTTCTCGTACCTCAGCAGCTCGACCTTCGCTGAGGACCCCAGACCTTAGGTTGGATCGCTAGTCGACCTATGAACGCAGTGCGGAAGGCTGTCATCGCGGGCAATTGGAAGATGCATATGACCTGCGCTGAAGCGCAGGCCTTTGCTGAGAGCTTCAAGCCTCTGGTGGCCGGCCTTCCTAGCGATCGCGAGGTGGTTCTGGCGCCTCCTTTTACGGCCATCGCCAGCTTGAGCAGTTCCTTGGCAGGCAGTGGAATACGGATTGCGGCTCAGAACATCCACTGGCAAGAGAAGGGCGCCTTTACCGGGATGGTCTCTGCCGGCATGCTCCTCGAGCATGGAGTGAGTCACGCCATTGTTGGCCACAGTGAGCCACGCAAGTACTACAGCGAGACTGACGAGCAAATCAATCTTCGGGCCCGTAGTGCCCAGAAGCACAGCATCACCCCGATCCTGTGCGTTGGCGAGAGCGATTCGCAGCGGGAGGCAGGGGAAGCAGAGAAGGTGATCCGCCGCCAGGTGCAGCAAGGGGTGGATGGCTTGGATCACAGCCGATTGATCATTGCCTACGAACCGATTTGGGCTATTGGCACGGGCAAAACCTGTGAAGCGGCTGAAGCCAATCGGATCTGCGGTCTGATTCGAGACTGGGTTGGTTATTCCGACGTGGTGGTGCAGTACGGCGGTTCTGTGAATCCAGGAACGATTGACCAGTTAATGGCCCAGAGCGATATCGACGGCGTTCTCGTGGGTGGGGCTTCCTTGGATCCAGAGGGCTTCGCTCGCATTGCGAACTACCAGCCGGTCTGATGACAAGGCCCTTGGGCCAACCAACCCAGGTGATGGGGGTGATCAATCTCACCCCCGATTCCTTTAGTGACGGTGGTCGCTTTCGCTCTCCAGACCAGGCTTTGCGGCAGGCCAAGACATTGGTCAAAGCAGGTGTGGGGATTTTGGATCTTGGCGCCCAAAGCACCCGTCCTGGTGCAGAGGATGTCGGTGGTGTAGAGGAGCTCAATCGCCTCCTCCCCAGTCTCCAGGCGATTCGATCAGCCTTCCCGCCGGGATTGGGTCAGCCGCTGATCTCGGTGGACACGTATCGGGCCTGCGTCGCCCAGCGAGCCATTGAAGCTGGAGCGGATTGGATCAACGACATCAGCGGCGGCGTTCGGGATCCCGATTTGTTGGCTGTTGTCGCCGCAGCCGACTGCCCCTATGTGCTGATGCACTCCAGAGGGGATAGCCACTCCATGGATTCGTTGACGGACTACGGCCCTGAGGGTGTGATTGCTGGCGTTCTCAGGGAGCTGCGGCATGCCACCGAGCGCGCTCTTGCTGCGGGTGTTCGCCTGGAGCGCTTGATTTGGGATCCGGGCTTGGGGTTTGCCAAAACCACTGAACAGAATCTTGAGCTGCTCAAGGGACTTGAGCAGCTCAAGGCGGATGGCATCCCGCTTCTCGTGGGGCCTTCGCGCAAGCGCTTCATCGGAGCTGTTTTGGATGAGCCCCGCCCTAAGGCTCGACTCTGGGGTACTGCAGCTGTCGTTGCCCGTTGCGTCGCGGCTGGTGTGGATGTGGTCCGTGTTCACGATGGAGCGGTCATTGTCCAGGTGGCACGCATGGCGGATGCGCTTTGGGCCTAACTCGCGAATTCAATCTCGCCGGCTGGTGTGAGTTGAGCCTCACTAAAGAACTTGGCCATCTGTTCTGAAATCACCCCTTGGTTGGCCAGGATCTCTCCAAGTCGCTTGCCATTCATCCGCTGGCTGGCCAGGGCTTGATTGAGTCTGTCCTCGCTGATGAGCTCTAGCTCTTTCAGGCGTTCTCCGAGGCGCTGGTCATTGAAGCCTCGATCGGCATAGAGCGACGGATTAAACAGTAATTCCAGCATCGGTCCAGAGACTTTGAGATTCAACCTGAGGAATTCACCCAAACGCTGGTTGGCAGCAAATGGTTGATAATCCAAAAGGAGTTGCTCGAGTTCGTCCAGATTGATCACGCCTGCACTGACCAACTTTTGGCCAAGCGGCTTCGTCTGAAATAAGTCTTTCTCGGCCTCAGCATCGAGCAGGGCTGCTTCGAGTTCTCCTTCGATCACAGTTGGGCTCTGAAAGGTTTCTTGAATCCAGGGGTCATTCTGGAGAAAGTCCAGTAGATCCCCTGGCTTGACACACAACGAGCCAAAGTGCTGTTCGACTAACTCCTCAACAAAAGCTATCTCGGTCGCCGGACCGATCACCTGAAAGGGTATGGACTGTCCTTGTCCATTGGCGATCAATTCCACTTGATTGCGCTCAGTGGATAGCTGAAAACGAAACACGAGCCGGTCCTCACCGCTTTGCTTGGTTGTCCCGAAGACTAATCAGATTGAATCCTGTCGCCGGCTGATGAAGGGTGCTTGATGCTTGTGTTTCGAAAAGCGACGCGAAACGATTCCCTTTATTAAGAGTTCCCCTGGCGCCTTCAGCGGGCTTGGAGCTGCATATGTTTTTGGCAGGCAATTTTGGGGGCACATGGTTTCGAGCCTTGATGAGGCGGTCCTTTCGCGCAAGAGCTTCCGGCATGTTCTCTCGGCATCGATTCGTCGCTGCAAACAGTCGCTGAATGCTGCACTTGACCTCTTGGAAGAAGCGATGTCCCATCGCTTCTTCCAGTCCTTGCGATACGTGCAGTGGTCGGATTACCAGCTCAAGCCCATCTTGGTGGCTTCAGTGCTGATCAATCTTCTCGAGCTTGCTTCCCCGCTCTACATCAATATCGTCTTCACTTCAGTCCTCCCCTCTGGCTCGATGTCGAGCTTGGTGGTCTTGAGCGTGGGTGTTGTGCTGTTGATGATCTTGGGGGGCTGGCTCAAAAGTGTGCGTCTGGTGTTGACCGGTGCTGATGGAGCTCGCGTCGAGCATCAGAAGCGGGTCGAGGCTGTGTCCCATTTCTTGCAGTTGGGACTGCCGGATTTCTTGGCACTATCCCCAGGTCGGCATTTGCAGCGTTTGAACAGCATCAATCTTCTGCGCGATGAGAGTGCTTTGCAGGCGCTGACCACTGCCATTGATTTGCTTTTCTCGCTGTTGTTTGTGGTCGTCTTGTTCTTGATCGCTGGCAGCGTTGGAGTGGTCGCTGTTCTCGCGATCATTGTCTACCTCTTTCGCGCTCTGGCCTTCGCTCGGGACTACGAGCGGCTCTCACGACGTCGGGATCAAACTGAGCTTGAGACCCGCACCTATCAAGACAAGTTGGTCGATGCCATGGATTTGATCAAATCCAATGGCCTTGGTTCGAAGTTCTTGGTGGCTAGTGAGCGCTTTCAAGAAGAGCAGGCCTATGACCGGATGCTGCACAACACCTTCGCTGGGCAGTACCAGGCTTTTGGTTCCTTGATGGGACAGATCACGTTTGCCGCTGGCGTCACTTGGGGTGCGTTGTTGGTCGTGAACGATCGTCTACTCGTCGGTGCCCTTGCGGCTGCTCTGCTGTTGCTTGGCAAGATCCTCGCCCCTTGGCAGCAAGCGATGGGGCTATGGAACAGCTATCGCCGCTTGAGCCTTTCGAGGGATGAATACGACGCACTGATGGCCTTGCCTGTCGAAGGTCTTGGGGGCAGCCGGCAGCTTCCATCTGGGGGTCTGCTCACCATTTCGCGGCACGGCTCTCCATTGGTCGAGGCGAATAAAGGCTCTGTTGTGTTGCTTCGGGATCAGCGCTTTGGCGTTGATGTACGGCAGTTGTTTCTGGAGTTAATTCAGGTCAGCCCTAACCCTGAGTTGTCGCTGGATGGTGAGCCGATCGCGTCCTATCGACGCGTTGAGCTACGGGATGACATTGCTTACGTCGATCCATCCCGCGCTTTTTTCCAGGGGACGTTGCTGGAGAACATCACCTGTTTTCAGCCCAGTCGCCTGAGGCGAAAAGCCTTGTTCTGGTCCTTCCTGACTGGCTTGGATCACCAGGTTCGTGCCTTGCCCCACGGCTATGGAACAGCCATGGGTGGAACGCTTCCAACGGGCCTCTCGCGTGACGCTCAAGCCCTTGCGCACCTGGTGACGGCTCTGACTCGTAATCCTCACCTCCTACTCCTTGATCTCAGTGATTGTTCCTACGGGAAGGCTTTTATCGATGGACTCACACGGGCCCTTCACCGCTGTCACGGCCACTTAACCGTGTTGATTGCGGGTCGGGGGTTGGTGCTCTCTGGGCTTGCTGATCAACAACTCGATCTCCAATCCGCCCTGCAGGAGGCCAGCTCATGACTTTGTCTCGCAATGGCTCTGCATCAAGCAGTCCTGCTCAGTTGATTCGCGACCTGACGCTCAGTCCCGAAGCTCCGTTGGCCTTTTGCCTGCGACTGTTGTTGCAGCAGTTGATGTGGATGGGACGGTCAGAGCAGCTGTTTGAGCTGTTTGGTCCTGATCCCCGTCAGATGGACCTGGTGGAAGCCCGGAACCTGCTGTTGCGGTTGGGCTACGGCAGCACCCAGGAGCGTCTTCAGAGCTGGGATCAGTTACAGGGTTACGGCCTACCGGCGCTTTATCTGACACCAGAGCAGCACCCCTATGTGCTGTCACGGGACGGGCAAGGTCTCCTGTTGGCTGCCAATGCTGATGGTCGCGTTGGTCTTGCAGATGTGCCGGTTGGCGGCAGCCTGGTTGTTTTTTACGAAGCGCCTCCTAGCGATCGCGTGGCCTTGGTGCAGCAGGTGCTGTATCGCTTCCGTCATCGCATTTCGCTGCTCTATGGAATCAGCTTTGTGCTTGCTCTATTGGCACTGGTTGTGCCCTTTTACATCCGGGCCGTTTATAACGTCGTGATTCCCAGTGAAAACCTCTTCACCGGAGCCTGGTTGTTCCTTGGCGTCTTGTTGTTGTTTGGTCTGGATTGGACCCTACGTCAATGGAGAAGCAGTCAGTTGGCGCAGCTGGCGGCACGCCTTGATGCCTTATTGGGCGTGAAGCTGATTGAGAAGACGATCGGACTGGACTCCAACCAGACTGAAACTTTAGGGACTCGCAGCTACCGCAATCGGCAGCGCAATCTCGATGCGCTATTGGTCTATTTGCAAGGACCACTTGCCCTGGCCCTGCTGGACTTTCCCTTTGTCCTTCTCTATCTGGGTGCGATTGCACTGATCGCAGGCCCCTTGGTCTTGATCCCCTTGGTCTTGATGGGCATCACCGCCATCTTGGTCCTGGTGATGGCTCGTTATTACGGCGTCGCTGCTGATCTGAGCCTCTCCAGTGAAATCGGAATTGCTCAAGCGCAGCAGGAGTTGGTGAGTCGCTTTTTGGAGGTGAAGCAATCCAGTTTGGAGTGGGTCTGGCTGCAGCGTTTGCGTGGTCTCTCGGCTCAGAGCACCAGTAGCGCACTGACCATCAACCGCCAATTGGGCCGCCTGCAGGTGGTTGTCAGTACCGCATCTCAGCTGGCCGGGGTGTTGACTCTGGCGTTTGGCGTTTGGCTCGCTTCGAACAGCGAAGAGGGTGCCGCTGCCATGGGCACTCTGATTGCCGCAATGTTCTTCGTCTGGAGGGTCTTTACACCCTTCCAGCAGTTAATGAACGCGATGTTGCGTTTGAGTTCGATGCGTAAGCAGTTCGCTCAACTGGATCAGTTTTTCAAGCTTCGTCAATCCACCCGAATGGCGGCTGAATCACCGCATCATCGGCTCTATGGATCGGTCCTTTTGGATTCCGGCACCTGTCGATTGGGTCGTGACAGCTGTTTGTCTTTGACGCGGGTCTCCCTGTCGGTGGAACCCGGACAAATCCTGGCTCTGACTGGGAAAGCCGGTTGCGGCAAAAGTGCGGTGTTGCGGGTGATTGATCAGCTGTATCCGCTCTCCAATGGCTCATTGCTCTTTGACGGTGTCGACTATCGCCAGTTCAGTCCTGATCTAATTCAAAGCAACATCGCTTTCGTGATGGAGCGCTCAGAGCTGCTGCCTGGGACGGTGCTCTCCAACCTGATGGCGATGAATCCCGACGTGACGCCACCCCACGTGCGCTCGATTTGCGACCGCATCGGGATCTTGGACTACCTGGAATCATTGCCTGACGGGCTCGACACCTCCCTGGATGAGGCATTTGTTTATCAGCTGCCCCATGGGGTATTGCGTTTGCTCTCCCTGGCGCAGGCCCTGATTAAAGACTCCCCAATCCTGTTGATCGACGACCTCAGTCAGGGGTTGTCTCCGGATCAATTCCAAATCTTCCTCGAGGCCCTGCCCTCTTTCCGGGTGTCGTTCTTTAGCGGCCACCCGCGCAGTGTTGTCATCGCCACCGACAACCGCTTGTTACTTGAGAAGGTCGATCAGCTCTGCATTCTCGACAAAGGGGTGACCACCTTCCAGGGCACTCCCGAGGAGTTACGCCAACGGCTTCAAAACAGGCCCTAGATCCAATCCACCGTTCACCATTTTCTCTTCATGCCATGACTTCCTCCTCTGTCAACGCCAACCCTGAGCCAAGCAAGGATGAGGGCGCATCCTCTCCCCCCTCTGCCGGCTGGTTCGCCAAGCTTCCTGGATTGGATCAATCCGACGTGGCGGCGTTGGTTGGACATCAGCGCTTATCCCAGGCCCTTGATCTCGAGCAAAAGCCGGACAACCGTCACCTGCGCCTGTCCTTGTACTTCCTCGGTGGTGCAGCAGCTTTGTTTGTCCCCTGGGCGGCCCTGACTCCGTTGACTCAGGTCGTTCAGGCTTCCGGTGAGGTCGTGCCAGAGGGTGCCGTGAATGTGGTCCAGCACCTAGAGGGAGGGATTGTCTCCAAGGTGGATGTCCGCGACGGCCAGGAGGTCAAAGAGGGAGAGGTGTTGCTGGAGCTCAGCCCCAAGTTGGTGGGCAGCGAATATGACGCAGCTGAGCAGAAGCTCAAGAACCTGTTGCTGCAGCAAAAGCAACTGCAGGCGGCGATTCGTGGTGACGCAACCATCTCAGTTGGCGATCTCCAGGGGATCGAGCAGGGCAACAAGGTCAGTGCTGCCCAGCAACAGCTCTTGACCAGCCGCCTTGCCAATCGAGCTGATCAGCTGGCCGCTGCTCGGGCCACGGTGCAGCAGAAGCAGGCGGAAGTCGAGGGGTTGAACGAGCAGATCAATCTCCAAACCCAGCAGGTTGCGATGTGGGCGTCGCTTCAGGAGTCCGGCGGGGCCTCACGGTTGCAGTTGCTCCATACCAAGACGCAGCTGGCGGAGATGAAGGGGGCGCGGAATGAAGCGCGCAAGGCCTTGAGCCAGGCCCAAGCCAACCTGAAGGGCGTGGAATCCGGCCTGCATTTCGAAAATAACTCACAAATTGCAGAGTTGGTGAGCGAAGAGGCTGTGGTGGCAGAAAACATCAAAAAGGTGCGCAACCAGCTCGAGCGCACCAAGGTCACGGCCCCGGTCAGTGGGGTGATCAGCGACCTGCGCTACAAGGCCCCGGGTGCTGTGGTGGGTCCAGGTGCTGTGGTTCTGCAGGTCGTTCCGACTAGCAGTAAGAAGTTGGTGGAGGTGCGGGTGCCATCCAAAGACATTGGCTTTGTGAAGGTGGGGCAGCGAGTGGACGTGAAGCTCCAGCCGTTTGATTCCACCATTTATGGATCTGTGCCCGGCAAGGTGCTGAGTTTGGCTGGAACCACGGTGCAAGATCCGGATACCCGTGCCTACTACTACCTGGCACGGGTGGAGCTGGACCGGCAGTTTGTGGATCAGCGCCGCAAGAAATTTCCGATTCAAGCAGGGATGCCTCTAGTTGCGGATATCCAGGGGCAACGCCGCAGTGTTCTGCGTTATCTCTTCCAGCCGTTCACTCGGACGATGGATTCAGCACTACGGGAGAGTCGCTAAAGACCTCTCTTCAGCCTGTCTCGCTCGATCATCTTCCATCAGATCCCGCCCTAAATATGGGATCTGGCAGTCCTCTTTTCATCACCTTTAGATTCGCCTTGATTCTTAACCACCTGCGCTTCTTCTTTCCCTTCCGGCGGCACACGACGTCAATACCTTGGCACTAGATGTGCGCTTCGGCGTAGGGATCGATGCCAGCAGAAGAAGGACTCGGTTTTGCTCTCAATCCCGGTGGCGACGCGCAGGCGGCAGAAACCGATCGGGACATGGCAGGCAATGTCCAGGATCGGAAGGTGCCCGATCCACACGGTGAGTTTGTTCTGCCAGGCGGGGCCGAGGCGTTTCAGAACATTCCCTACGAAGGGATTCCGGAAACGGTGGACCAGCCGCCACCGCCAGAGGTTGTAGCCAAGCCCACGATCCCTGGCCCGCAGTATGCACCGCAGGGCAGCAGTGGGGACAACCCTTCGTTCCTCACGACCACCACTGAGGAGTCCCAATCGGCATTAGTCCCGCAGCAGCCGCCTGGTCAGCCACCGACGGGGGACGCAGCGACACCGTTTCAGCCTTTAGCTGCCGCAGGCGACGCGGTTGAGACGCCTCCATCATCCGATCCTCCAGTTGATCCCAATCCGCCGATCATCGATGCTTCTGACTTAGGTGAAGTGCTGACGTTTGATGGCGGCTTAAGTGACGGCAATTTTGTCGGCGATCAGGGAGCTGGCGATACGAATGTCAGTCCAGTTATTGCCAGTGTTGATTTCGCCGTAAATTTCACGATTACAGCGCCAGGCACTGGTGCTACACGAACAATTGTCTATGCTCTTGGCTTGGATGGTGCGTACACGGAAGGATCACCATCTGGATTGACTAGTGGTGGAGTACCTATCCGTCTTTATGAGATGGGAGGTGTGATCACGGGTTCGACGTCATTCACGGAAGGTGGAGTGAATGCGGCTAATACGACATTCACGATTGAGATCACTAGCAGCAGCGGTGTGTTGACGCTGACGCAGTCGAAGCCGATTGATCATGGCCAGCCGGATATCTATGACGGAGCCTATATCGAGGACTTGGCGTTGTTGGTTAATGGCCAAGTGGAACTCTTGGTCAGTGTTACCGATGACTATGGATCAGGAATTGTTCGATCCGCTACGGCATCCATTGATTTGGGAGGGAACGTCCAATTTGGCGATGACGGCCCAGCGATAACCGAAGCGAGTGAAGTCAGAAGCGATGCGGTGTTGGAGACGGATGACGGAGGTCTGAGCGGGGGGAATGTGGGAGGGGATACGAGTGATTCGACGGATTACAGCGGAGTGTTTGAGGCGTCTGGCGGAAGTGACTATGGATCGGATAGCGGAAGCAACGCGAGTGTGTCGTCGAGTGGATTTGATTTAGAGCTGCAAGTTGTTGAGGGAACGCAAGCGAAGGGAAGTATCAATGACCCGTCGTCTACGAATCAGTTTCTGACGTCAGGGAATGAGGAGGTGTATTTGTACACGTTGGATGGGAACACGATCGTTGGTTCGACGTTGACGTCGTTGGAGTGGTCGTTGTTGTCGGAGTTGCAGAAGGCCGACCCGAGTGTGGGTGAATACGTGTTCCGTGTGCAGACGAGTGATGGGGGTGTGGTGAGTCTGAATCAGTATGCGGAGATCGATCATCTGCCGACGGATGGAGCGAGCAGTGATTATGCGGATCAGACGTGGACGCTGGATGACGGTCAGATCTATCTAAGGGGAACCGTGACCGTGACGGATAACGACACGGATACCGCAGCGGATCGGGATGTCTATTTGGATTTAGGCGGGAATGTGCGGATCACGGATGACGGCCCTTTGCTAAATCCTGTTAGTACTGTCACCTTAACTGCACCATACAACAGCTCTTCGACTCCTGTTCTCTGGGCGTATCAATTCTATGACTGGAGTTATGGTGCTGATCTGGTCTCACCCCTTTTGTCAGCTGCTTCTATTGATGTTTCTTTGACTAGTGGCACATCAACTGCTTTCTCCATTGCTAATATCGTCTACGGAGACGACTACGACTTCTCGTTTGATGTTTTCTATGACAACGGAATAGCACCCTCGTTGGTTTCTTCTGTTTATTTGGACGCCGATGGTGCTGATCTACTCTTTGTCTATTCGCTGCCTACTGAGAAGGTTCTCGTCGACGTTGACTCTTTGACCCCTGCTGCTGGTGGCCCCCAGCCTCTTTATGAGTATATCGATATCAACTCCGCGGGCCTGGATTTGATCGTTACTGGTAGTGGTGATGTTAATAATAGTTCCAATGGCTGGGCTGTTGGAGGGAATCAAAACATTAATCCTGGAGAGTCTATTGTCTTTAGCTATTTCTCGGATTTTGGGCTTGTTGATCCGCCAGCGCCAGAGTTTGTCGCTGACTTCGAGTTTCAGACCTCTAAATATACCGGTGGTATTTCCTCGACCAAGCTTGCCGTTGAGGTGTTCTATTCTGATGGATCTGTAGGCTTCTGGATTGTTTCTGGCCTTCTTGAGGGTGCCACGATTTCTGTTGGCGATACTGGTCTTGTTGCCGTCAACCCTGATCCGGGTGCCCCACCTCCCGTGATTGTGACCGGCGCAGGCCACACAGTGACTGACTACTCCCTCCTCTATAGAGAAGTGGATATTCAATACATCGGTGAAAAGGGCGGGCTTAATCTGACTAATGCAGCATTTAACTCTTATGAGCAGAATGCCGATGGTCTCACCTTCGCTGTCAGTATCGTGCCTATCGACTCTGATGGTGACACTGCTACAGAGACTCTAACGGTTGTCTTGGAAGGCACCGATGGTACGTCCGACGAGCTGGACGTCTCCGTTGGCCCTGTTGTTCTTGACCTCAACCGAGATTCGACGGTTGAGTATCTGCACCTTGAGTCCAGCGCTGAACCTTACTCCTTAGGCATCTTCCAGTTAGCTGCTTGGCTGACCCCAGCAGACGGCCTTCTCGTTTACGACTACAACGCAGATGGCTTAATCGCAGAGCCCAAGGAATTTGTCTTCACGATGTGGGGTGATGATCCTGCTGTCCTGAGTGATATGCAGGCTCTTGCCGCTTACTTCGACAGCACTGGTGACGGCTTCTTGGATGCCAGTGATGATGCCTGGGTGTATTTCGGTGTTTGGCAGGACCTGAACATCGACGGTATTCAGCAAGACGGCGAGTTCTACGGCCTTGATCACTGGGGCATCGAATCCATTGCCCTGGAGTACGACGCCGATAGCGCTTCCTATGCAGCCGCCGATGGCGACGTTCAGGTTTATGGCCAGATGACTGTGACCTATGACGACGGCACCACAGGCCTGGCGGAGGACGTGGCCTTTGCTGTCGCTTCTGTTGATCGGGCCGAACATGTGGTCGAGCCCATCGCCGTTGACTCGTCCGCGGTCAGCTCCGTCGAGGATTTGGTGAGCAGCTACCTCGAGAGTATGAGCAGCGCCGGCGACCTCGACGGCAATGGGGACCTCTCGCAATCGGAATTTGCCAGTGGCCTTGACCTTGCGGTCAACGACTACCTCAATGCCAATGCTCTCTCCGCTGATGAGTACGGTGCGATCGAGCAGGAGGTCTTCAACCTGCTCGCTGAGCAGATCAACGATCTTGATCCCGATTCGCCTGTCCACATCCAGATTGATGATCAGGGCAATGCCGATGCTGCTGACCTTATCGCCGCCCTCGATCTGTCCTTTGACGAACTCATCTCTGCTGATATGCCAGAGACCTTCGACCCTGTTCCAGTTGCCAATGAGTACGGCTGATTCCCGTTTATCTCGCAGCCAAATTCAGTTGCTTGACTTCCAGGCTGATTAAGAAGCGCTCGTGATATGGGGTTTCAAACCACCGTTCGAGTTCTTCATCGGTCAAACACAGGGTGGTCTGGGCTTCGATGCGAAGTAAGTCAGCCTGCGTCAGCTTGATCCCCAGTTTTCTTGCCATCTCGCAGATCGCTGCAGGGTTCTGGCACTGCTTCACCTCTTTTTGGAGCAGCGGATCATCCTTGAGGATGAATTTCAAACTCATGACGCCTGCAGAGCTCAAATTCGTTCCCCTATCCTTTCCACCCAACGTATTCACAAAAAAGGCTGGTGGAGGCCACCAGCCTTTGAGAGATCCGTTGGAGGTCTGGATTACTCGGTGACGCCTTCGATCCGGTCCTCGATCTGCTGGTAGATCTCCTGGAGTTGCTCGATGTTCTCGTCGGAGGTCTCCCAGTAACCCCGGCCATTGACCTCCAGCAGGGTTCCGACGATGCGGCGGAAGCTGTGGGGGTTGAGATCCATCAGACGCTTGCGCATCTCCGGATCGTTGATGAAGGTCTCGTTGGCTTCCTCGTAGACGAAGTTGTCAACGGAACCACTGGTGGCACTCCAGCCCAGGGTGAAGTTGAGGCGTTTGGCCACCTCGCGCACGCCCTCGTAGCCGGAGTCGAGCATGCCCTCGTACCACTTGGGGTTGAGCAGCTTCGTGCGCGAATCCAGGCGGATCGTCTCGCTCAAGGAGCGGACCTGGGCATTGGCGGTGGTGGTGTCAGCGATGTAGCTCGAGGGTGCCTTGCCGTCGTCCCGCAGGCCTTGGATCAGCTTGGTGGGGTCACTATCGAAGTAGTGGCTGACATCGGTCAGGGAGATCTCCGCTGAATCCAGATTCTGGAAGGTGACATCGGCGGTCTTCATGACCGACTCGAACACCTCACGCTTCTGGTTCATCTCGCCGGGGTTATCGGCGTTGAAGGCGAAGGTCTTACGGGAGAGGTACATCTCCTGGAGCTCGTTCTCCTCTTCCCAGGTGCTGTTCTCCACCGCCAGGTTGACGTTGGAGCTGTAGCTGCCGCTGGCGTTCGAGAACACCCTGGTGGCCGCATCCCGCAGGGAGATGCCTTCTTTTTCCGCTTGCTCCTGGGCGTGCTTGCGCACGAAGTTCATCTCCAGGGGCTCATCGGCCTCGGCGGCCATCTTCACGCCCTGGTCAATCAAGGCCATTTGGTTGATGAACAGGTCGCGGAAGACGCCACTGCAGTTCACCACCACATCGACGCGGGGACGGCCCAGGTCTTCCAGCGGAATCAGCTCCAGCTTGTTCACCCGGCCCAGGGAATCGGGCACAGGACGGGCACCAATAAACCAAAGGATCTGGGCCAGGGACTCGCCGTAGGTCTTGATGTTGTCGGTGCCCCAGAGCACGCAGGCGATGGTTTCGGGCCAGGTGCCCTGCTCTTCCTTCTGGCGCTCGATCAGGCGATCCACCACCACCTTGGCTGCCGCGACGGCTGCCCGGGTGGGAATGGCCTGGGGGTCGAGGGCGTGCAGGTTCTTGCCGCTGGGCAGCACATTGGGGTTGCGGATCGGATCGCCGCCGGGTCCTGGCAGGACGTACTCGCCGTCGAGAGCCTTGAGCAGGCTCTCCATTTCAAGGTCGGCGCAGACCTGCTCGAGGCAGAACTGCAGGTACTTGAACAGGGTCTCGAGTTCGGCCTGGTCCACGTCGGGGAATCCGGCGCTGCGGCATGCACTCAGCCAAGGGCTGGGGAGCTTGAAGCCGAATTGCTCCAGCAGGTTGAAGAACCAGTCGAAGTTGCGGCGCAAGGTGACTCGCCCGTCGCTGCCGGTCACGGCCTTGACCATGGCGCCGATGGCGGCACGGGAGGTCTCGGTGATGACGCGGTTGAGCTCCACATCGGCGAGCACACCGTCGTCGTTGCCCTGGTAGACCTCGGCGATCGTGCGGCCCTTGCTCTCGGCCAGCAGGCCAGGCAGGGAGCGAATGCCCTCTTCCTCGCGCTCCAGTGCAGCGATGTTCACCAAGGTGGCGATCGCCTCCTCGGCGGTGGGGGGCTTGCCGATGGTGTGCAGACCGCAGGGCAGCAGACGGCTCTCGATTTCCATCAGCTGGCGGTAGACCGCGCCAACCACGCCATCGCGTCCGTCGAGGTCCAGCTCAGAGGCATCCACCTCGGGCAGCTCGACGTCCTTGTCGAGGTTGCACTGACGGGCGGTCTCGACAACGGCGTTGACGATTTGGATACCCCGGGAGCTTTCGCGCAGTTGCTGGTAGGAGCCCACCAGCTCACCCAGCTCCTTGAGGCCCTTGTAGAGGCCGGCGTTCTCCGCAGGGGGGGTCAGGTAGGAGATGGTCTCGGCGTAGCCGCGCCGTTTGGCGATGGTGGCTTCCGAGGGGTTGTTGGCGGCGTAGTAGTAGAGGTTCGGCAGGGCGCCGATCAGCGAGTCGGGGTAACAGGTCTCGCTCATGCCCATCTGCTTTCCGGGCATGAACTCCAGGGAGCCGTGGGTGCCGAAGTGCAGGACGGCATCGGCGCCCCAGACCTTTTCGAGATAGGTGTAGTAAGCGGCAAAGCCGTGGTGGGGGCTGGCACTACGGGAGTAGAGCAGCCGCATCGGGTCACCCTCGTAGCCAAAGGTGGGCTGAACGCCGACAAAGACGTTGCCGAAGTGGCGACCAAAGATCAGCAGGTTGGTGCCGTCGCTGTTGAGGTTGCCGGGGGGCTTGCCCCAGTTCTCCTCCAGCCGTTCGGAATAGGGGGTGAGGCGCTCGTACTCCTCGACGCTCATGCGGTGGGCGATGGCCAGCTCCGGTGCACCCTCGAGGGCCTCGGGGTCCTGGAGCACCGCTTCCATCAACTCCTTGGAGGTGCGGGGCAGGCCACTGACGTCGTAGCCCTTCGCGCGCATCTCCTCCATCACGCGGTGGATGGAGCCGAAGACATCGAGGTAGGCCGCCGTACCGACGTTGCCCTTGTCGGGGGGGAAGCTGAAGACAGTGATCGCCAGCTTCTTCTCAGGGCGCGGCTTGACCCGCAGGGAAGCCCAACGGATGGCCCGCTCAGCGATGGCATCCACCCGGTCCTGCAGGGTGTGGGCCTTGCCGGTGGCGTCGTCGCGGCCGGAGAGCACGATCGGCTCGATCGCGCCATCGAGTTCGGGGATGGCGATCTGGAGGGCCACCTGAACCGGGTGCAGACCCAGGTCGCTCTCTTCCCACTCTTGGGTGGTTTGGAACACCAAAGGCAGCGCCACCATGTAGGGGCGATTGAGCTTCTTGAGCACCTCAATGGCCTTGGGGTGGTCCTGACGGGCTGGGCCGCCCACCAGGGCGAAACCGGTCAGGGAGACCACGCCGTCCACCAGAGGCTGGTCGGGGTTCAGCGGGTCATAGAAGAAGGCGTTGACCGGTTTGGTGAAGTCCAGGCCGCCGCAGAAGACGGGGATGACCGTCGCGCCGCGGTACTCCATCTCCTGGATGACCGCCACGTAGTGGGCTTCATCACCGGTGACGATGTGGCTGCGTTGCAGCACCAGGCCAATGACGGGGCCCTTGCGCGCTTTCTCGCTCAGGTCCTGGCGGCTGGCATTCCAGTTGAGGTACTCCTTGAGGTCCTCGAACATCGAGGGGGCCAGGGGGTGCCAGATCCCCAGATCGGGGAAGACCTCGGGGTCGGCCACCTGGATCTCGGGGCGGTTGTCGCTGCTGCGGGGGAAGACGTACTTGTCCGCCAGCATCAACAGGAAGTTCCGGAGATTGTCCGGGGTTCCGCCCAGCCAGTACTGGAAGCTGAGCATGAAGGAGCGGGCGTCCTGGGCCTTCTCCACCGGCAGGTACTTCAACACCGTCGGGAGGGTGTTGAGCAGCTTCAACATCGCGTCCTGGAAGCCAGCGCCGCCGGCCTCCTTGCGCTTTTTCATGAAGCCGGCGATGGCCGACTTGCTCTGGCCAAGCTGGGCCATGGAGAAGGTGCCCAGCTTGTTCAGGCGCATCACCTCCGGCATGGAGGGGAAGACCACAGCCGCCTTGAGGCGGTCGCGATGTGGTGCGACGGCATCGACGACCTTCTGGGCCAGATCCTCAATGAAAATCAATGAGGCGATGAAAACGTCGGCTTCAGCGATGTCCGCGCAGAAGTCCGCATAGTTCTGGGGATCGCGCAGCTCTTCAATCAAATAGCCGCTGAGATCAACCGCCAGGGGACCGTTCTGGTCGTTCAGGGAGGTGGCGGCCTGGGTCAGCGCGTTTTGGTACTGCGGCTCCAGCACCACGTAGACGGCCTTCATCACGGCACGGCCGTTCACCTCCGCAGGGCTGACGCGGCGGGAGGCGGAGCGGACCTGCGTGAACATTCGCGCTGATTGAGCAATGTGAAGAAGCCTACGAAGGAGTGCGCTGTCTGCGCGAGGGTTCTTCCCTCCTGTAACAGGAGTTTCGGGGGGTTCTCTGGACTCTGCGACTCGTGTTAAGGGGGCGACATAGGCTCGGGCGATTGTCTTGCGCTCTCCCATGACCCAGGCTGCCGCCAGCAAGCCCATCTCCGTTGTGGTGGCCGGCGCCTTGGGCCGGATGGGAGCGGAGGTGATCAAGACCGTCGTGGCGGCGCCCGACTGCCAATTGGTGGGTGCGGTGGACACCACCCCAGGCAAGGAAGGGGCCGATGTGGGTCTGGAGCTCGGCCTCGGTGAACTGGAGGTCGCGATCACCTCTGATTTCGAAGGAACCCTCTGCCAAGCCAGTCAGGCCGTCCGCAATGACGGGCCGGGTCAGGGGGCGGTTTTGGTGGATTTCACGCACCCTTCGGTGGTTTACGAGCACACCCGTGCCGCCATCGCCTACGGCGTCCATCCCGTGATCGGCACCACGGGCCTCAGCCCTGAGCAGCTGGGCGAGCTGGCCCAATTCGCCGCCAAAGCCTCCGTCGGCGGTGCCGTCATCCCCAACTTTTCTGTGGGCATGGTGCTGCTGCAGCAGGCCGCAGCCGCGGCAGCCCGCTTCTATGACTTTGCGGAGCTCACCGAGCTGCACCACAACCGCAAGGCTGATGCGCCGAGCGGCACCTGCATCAAGACCGCCGAGCTCATGGAGGAGCTCGGCAAGAGCTTCAACCCGCTTCAGGTGGAGGAGCACGAAACGCTCTCCGGTTGCCGGGGCGGTCAGCGGGAGAGTGGCCTGCGGCTGCACTCCATCCGTCTACCCGGCCTGGTGGCCCATCAAGAGGTGATGTTTGGCGCGGCCGGCGAGACCTATACGTTGCGCCACGACACGATTGATCGGTCGGCCTACATGCCCGGAGTCCTGCTGACGGCCCGCAAGGTCCGGCAGCTCGATGGCCTGGTTTACGGGCTGGAGCGCTTGCTCTAATCCCTCCAGCAGCAGACACTGTCGGCATGCTCATCCCGCTTCGCTCCGGTGAGCTGCCGCGTCTGATCCCCGCGGTGGCCACTGGCCCTCAGTTCAACTTCTGCAGTGGCAGTCCCCAGAAGCTGCTGCAGCGGGTCTTTATCTCGGTGATCGGCGGGGTGATCAGCCTGTTGATCAGCCAAGGAGTGGCCATCAACAGTCAGGCCTCACCGATCCTGCTGATGGTGGGGTTCATCTTCCTTCTCTATGTGCTGTGGGGGCCGATCGTCGAGGCCAGCCGCAAGAACGCGACGCTCCGCCGCTACCCAGCTGCCGCCATCTTCGAGGGGGAGGTGGCTGACCTTTACACCAAGGAATTGGTGGAGGGCCGCCAGGAGACCACCGACAAGCAAGGGCGCCTGGAAACCGTTGAGAACCGCCGCACCTGGCTCTGCCTGGAGCTGGAGGACGAGGACGGTTACCTCGGCAGCATCCGCTTCCCCTACGACAAGAAGCACAAGCAGATTCGCCGTGGCGCGGTCGTTCGTTGTCTGGTGCTGAGTGAGCGCAAGGACTTTTCTCGGGTGGGTGCCCTCAGTGATGCCTGGCTGCCCCAGCTGAAGCTTTGGGTTGGTGAGTATCCCTTTCTGCTGCGTCCGGCCTTTGAGGAGCTCTGCCTGATGCGCCTGCGCTGAGGCCAGGCAAACGGGGGCTTGTTACATCGCGCAATATTGCGTTACAGTTCTGTTACGTCCAGATGAGAAAGCGCAATGACCCAGGCCAATCCTTCCGCCCCCGCAGTGATCCGCGGCGCCACCGTGACCGAAGAGGACGGCGGTCGTCTGAACGCCTTCGCCACCGAGCCCCGCATGGAAGTGGTGGACGTCGAGAGCGGCTGGGGTTTCCATGACCGCGCCGAGAAGCTGAACGGCCGTATGGCCATGCTCGGCTTTATCGCTCTGCTGGCTACTGAGATTGCCCTCGGTGGTGAGTCCTTCACCCACGGTCTGCTGGGTCTGGGCTGATCGCTCCCTAATTCATCTCAACGAGACCGCAGCACAGAATCGTGCTGCGGTTTTTTTGTGCCGTTTCTTCCGTGCCCCAGCGCAGCACCACATCGCCTCAAACCCTGCGCGCTCGGGTGAATGGCGCCGGCCCGACCGGGACGCTGAGCGCCTTGGCCCTGGCGGATGCGGGCTGGCAGGTGGAGCTCTGCGATCCCCTCACAGCTGCGGCACTGCGGGAACGCAACCGGGCCTACGCCCTGACCCATTCCAGCCAGAGCTTGTTGCAACGGCTTGGACTCTGGGATGCCTTGCTGCCGGCCCTGGCGCCCTTTCGCCGCCTGGAACTCTGTGATCGGGCCACGCACCTGCAGGTTCCCTTCACAGCAGATGATCTCCCGTGGCTTGGGGGCGATCAGCCCGTCGGCTGGATCCTGCAGCACCAAGATTTGATGGGGGTGCTGCTGGGGGCGGTGCAGCACCAGGCGTCGATCCACTCGCGCCTTGGGCTGACTCCGGTGCCCTCTCCCCTGGGGGTGGATTTGGTGGTGGCGGCCGATGGCCATCGCTCCCCTACCCGCCAGGATGCTGGCATTAGCCAATGGGCCCTGCCCTATCGACAGGGCTGTCTGACGGTGCAGGTGCGTCTGCGCGGCTCCGCCCCAGATCAGGCCTGGGAGCTGTTTCGCCCGGAGGGGCCCTTTGCGGTTCTTCCCTTGGGCGGAGACGCGTTCCAGCTGGTTTGGAGTGCGCCGCTTTCGCGTCTGCGCCAGCTGGAGCAGCTCGATGCGGTTGCCTTCCTCGATGCCCTGAGCGGCGCCCTGCCGGAGGAGCTGCAGGCCGAGGTGCTGCTGGATCAACCCCGGGCCTTCCCCGTTGCTCTGGAGCTGGCCTGGCCCTTGGCCCGCCGCGGCACGGTTGCCATCGGTGAGGTGGCCCATCGCTGCCACCCGGTCGGCGGACAGGGCCTGAACCTCTGCTGGCGCGATGTCGATCAGCTCCATCGCTTGGCCAGCCGCTGCGCCACGGGCCGTCTGCGGCCGAGCGCCCTTCCTGGGGCCTACGGGCGTTCCCGCGTCCTCGACATCGCCCTGGTGCTGCTCGCCACCGATGCCCTGGTGCGCTTGTTCTCCAATCGGTTTGCGCCGTTGCTGCCCGTGCGCCGTCTGGCGCTTCTGGCCCTCGGCCGCTTTGGCTGGATGCGTCAGCTCAGCCTGCGGGCGATGAGCGAAGGACCTTGCCGCCTCTGGCGGACCTGATCAGGATGGCGGCATGGTGATCTGCACCTCGCCACAACCCGCCCCCCATCCGGAGCTGCTGCGCTTTCTGCGCAACAGCCTGGGCTTAAGCGAGAACGCCCTGGGGCTGGGGCTGAAGCAGTCGCAACTGGAGCAGGCTCCCCTGCCGGTGGTGCTCTGGCGCTTTGGCTTGATCAGCCTGGAGCAGCTCGATCAGGTCCTGCAGTGGCAGGACCTGCATCTGTAGCTCCTCAGTAGACGATCAGGGAATCCACGGGCACTCCTGAGGGGAGCTTGCGTTGACCGCCGAGGTCGGCCAGTTCCACCACAAAGGAGAAACCCACCAACTGACCGCCCACCTGTTGAACCAGCTCAGCGCAGGCCGCTGCAGTGCCGCCGGTGGCCAGCAGGTCATCCACGATCAGCACCCGGGGGTTGTTCTCAAAACCATCGGGGACGATCTCGAGGCGGTCCGTGCCGTACTCGAGGCTGTAGTCGACCCCAATGACCTGACCGGGCAACTTGCCGGGTTTGCGAACCGGGCTGAAGCCAATGGTCTTGGCGGTGGCCAGGGCGGTGCCGACGATGAAGCCGCGGGATTCGATGCCAACAATCAAATCGGGCTGAAGCCGGTCGCAGACCTCACCGAGCTGGCGCATGACTTCCTGCCAGGCGTCCGGCTGGCGCATCAGCGGGATGATGTCGCGAAAGAGGATCCCGGGCTGGGGAAAGTCGGGAATCTCTCGGACCAGTTGACGCAGATTGATGCTGCCCATGGTCGACGAATCAGCGCCAGTGCTGGCAGTATCGCAGCCATGGCCCAAGCCCCTGCGAGCGTGCGAACCCCATTGTCCCGCCGCGGCATTGAGCGCCTGGATTTGATGCTCCTCTGCGCCGAGGCGCTGGATCTCAATGGCGGTGAGGCGATGGTCTGGCTGAGTGAGGAGATGGGTTTCACGGACCTCTTCCCCAACCGTGTTGAGCTCTGGAAACGCCGCTGCATCAATCCACTGCGACGCAACACCCGCCGGGCCTCGCTGAAGCCCGAGGAGACGGATGCCTTGATTCGCATCCTCACCGCCCTCTCAGAGCGGCTCTACCCGATGCTGCGGACCCTGCTCTCCTCCGCTGAGCCGCCGGATCTGAATGCCCAGCGTTGGGATCTCTTTCGCTCCCGCCTGAGGGAGCTGGTGCTGGAGCGCCTGAACCCGCGGCGGGGCGGGGTCCAGCGCCTGCTCGATCCCCAGGAGGGTCCTGCCTTGAGCCGTGAATTGGTGCAATCCATGGCGCTCTGCGCTGGGGAGGGCGGTTTTGAGCGCCTGCGGGCGAGCCTTCTTGATGCGGCTGTTTGATCACTGAGATGAAACTCACCACGCGCTACGAACAGACCAGCTGCCGCCTGATCGTTGAGGGCTTGCCGGATCTCTCCGCTGGCCAGGACTCCAGCACCATTGGCATCCTCACCGGCTTCACGATGGGCTTGGCGGGCCAGACCGAACTGGAGGGCAAGCGTGAGCACCTGCAGGCGTTGCTCACGGCTGTGATTCCCTACGCCCGCCATCTCCTCAGTGGCGTCCCCAAGGCCTTCGGGGAAGCAGACGCCCCAGTAGCGATTGCTCCAGGCGATGGCTGCCACCAGCTGGAGTTGCGCAGCAGCCAGCCCAACACGCCGCCCTTGACCCTGCGGTTGGATGACGCCGAGCTCGCGGACCTGGTGCGCTGCCTCGATCAGCTCCGTTTGGATGCCCGTTTGGCGCTTCCGTTTGAAGCCCCCCCCTTGGTGCCCCTGGCTCGCAAGGAGTTGCGCCACCGCCAACCCCTACTGCGGCGCATTGCGGCTCCGCTGGCCGGTGTTGCGGCTTTCGCGATCAGCGCCGCCCTGATCGCCATGCTGCCGACGCCGAAGCCCGCCCCGCAGACTGCCCCCGAGCTGGCACCGCCGGCCAAGGGCGGTTGACGTCCATTTGAATCACCCCACACTTGCAGTACTGCGATGAGCGCATTGAGCTGGTCGGAATTGCGTCGTCGTGTCACCCGGCTGGGCGCCAGCCTGGATGTGGTGGTTCGCAGCGATCCGGAAGTGTGTGGTCTCAGTGGTCCTGACTTCCACATCTCCTTGCATCACGGCGGTCAGGGGGATTGCACGGTGGGCGACCTGAGCCTGGTGGATTGCCCCAATGAGCTGGTCTTAATCGAATTTGAGCGCTGGATGCGCGGAGCTGGACACCAGCTGGAGTCATGACACGTCAACGGCGTTTGCGGGTGGTGGCAAGCCGAGCGGGTGCTGCAGCGCGTCAGCGTCCGGTGTTCCGCAAACGCAAGGGCAAGCGCCGTCCGCGGCTGATCCTGGAGGCGCTCTTGATGATGGCCGGCGGGGTCGGCCTGCTTGTGCTGTTGCTCCAGTTGCCGCAGCTGATTGATCTCGACAGCCTGCTGCTCGTGAGCACGGCCCTGGCCCATCTGATTGGCGGCCTCTCTCAGTTGTTGATGGGGGTGCTTCAACTGTTGGGGGTGCTGCTGTTGGGCGGGTTGGCTCTGCTGGCTCTGTTGTGTTTGCTGGGTGGACTGGTGCGCTTCGTGCGGGCGGTGGTGGCTCCGCCTAAACGCCGTTAGGCGTTGTTCTCCGGCTCCGTTCTCTTCATCCTGAGCAGACCGCTCCGATCGGTTGGCCCCGATGAAGACCTCCCGTGTTTGGCCCTGGGCTCTGCTGCTGCTGGGGGCCCTGAGTCCGCAGGCCGCGCAGTCCTGTAGCCGTGTGCTCTCCAACAGCAACGGTCAGGCCGTGGTTGTGGGGCGGACGATGGATCTCTACCTCGACGACCAGGCGGCTCTGGTGCTGCGGCCCCGTGGTCTGGAGGCTGGTGGATTGGTTAGCGCTTCGGTGGCGAACGCCAAGCGCTGGCGGGTGAAGCACGGCAGCGTCGGGGTGATGAGTGTCGGCACGGTGCTTGCCGATGGCCTGAATGAACGGGGGCTCAACGTCAATCTTCTCTACCTCTCGGGTAGCGATTACGGCTCGCCCAGCAGCGGCAAGCCCGTTATCTCCAATCTGCGGATGGCGGAATTCGTGCTGGATCAGTTCGCCACCGTCGAGGAGGCGATCGCGGGGTTAGCCCAGGTTCAGGTCGTCTCGGACCGCATTCTTGATCGCGATTGGGGGCTGCATCTCTCCTTGGCTGACCGCAGCGGGCGTTCGGCTGTGGTGGAGTTCATCGCTGGGCGAATGGTGGTCCATCAGGGCAACCAGACGCGGGTGATGACCAATGAGCCGCCGCTGGCCTGGCAGTTGAACAATCTCAAGCGTTACCGCCCGTTCGGCGGCGACCTTCCCTTGCCTGGTGATGTCGATCCCGCCTCCCGCTTTGTGCGGGCTTCGACCTTCCTGAGCACCCTGCCGAAGGCCAGCTCCGCCGCGGAGGCGGAGGGCAACCTCTACGGCGTGATGAAAAACGTCGCTGTTCCGGCGGGGGCTGAGGACTACTCCGGCGGTCAGGCGGAGGACAGCTGGGTGACGCTCTGGACGATCATCGCCAACCTCGATGAAGGCAGTTACGCCTTCCAGTTGGCCCGAAACCCCTATCCGATCTGGGTGGAACTCAAGCGTTTGAACTTCGGCGGCGGCGGAGCCATGCGCCGCCTCGACGTGCAGTCCCCCGAACTCACGGGTGATGTCTCCGAACGTCTGAACCGGTCCTGACTCAACCGCCGTGCAGTTGCTGGAACCAGAAGCCAGCTAGCTGCCAGCTGGAGTACAGGAAGATCCCCAGGAACAACCAATTCAGCCAGGCTGGACGCTTGTCGTTTTCAAACACAGGTGCTGTCCGCTCGCTGGGGCATCATCGCCCCTGAAACCATTGCAGCACCACTCCTTGGGCCGCCGGACCGGGAACAGTGATGACCGCCAGGGTTTCGGCTCCGCGTTGGTAGTCGTAGCGGCAAAAGCCCTGGCCAGTCCCTGAGCAGGCACTCAGGCTTTTGAGCCGGTTGCCAGCGAGTTGCCGGTCCATCGGTTCTGGCGCGAGTCCATGGAGCGGGGTCCAGCCATTGCGCTGCAAGCTGCTGTCGGCCTGCTCGATGGGTTGCTGCGGGATGAGGCCAAGCTCCTGGGCCGCGCTGGCTCCACCGATCCCACTGAGCAAGGTCAGCAGGATCAGCAGTCGGCTGGCGGAGGGAACAGCTGCCATGGCAGCGGCCGAGGTGAAGGTCTACCTCGATTAGAGCAATGCTCAGGCAGGAACGGAACTGCGCTGTTCACGCACCTGATCGTGCAGCGCCTCCAGTTGGGCGTGGACCGAGCGCAGTTGCTCGCGAATGGCCTCGGTGTTCTCCAACTTGCTCAAGGTCAAGAGCATGGTTTCGATCTGATCCTTGCTGTTGATCAGGACGCGGCATTCGCTGGTGCCAGGTTCGTAGCGCACGGGAGAGTGTTCGCTGGAACACCATCGAAGCGAGCCTGGCCGCTCAGAAGTGTGCCCGATGTTGCGGTTTCGGCGGTTGTCACGGCCTTGGCCTCTGTTGGCCCCTGTGACTGATATCTTGAGATCGTCTGATCTCACTTGCACGGCCTGGTGACGGTGGCAAGATGCGAGTTTTCTCTCGCTGGGCAGCCAGGAAGATCGAATCCTTCAGGCTGGTTGGAAAAGCAGAGGGGGTGGGATTCGAACCCACGGAAGCTTTCACTTCGCTGGTTTTCAAGACCGAAGTAGGGCCTAATAAGGAGAGTGGTTATGAGGTGGTTACGGAAGTCTTCTGCCGAATTTCTGCCGAAGTATTTGTCTTGAAAGCTCTTGCTCTGGGGATTCAGCTTCGAGAGGGACTAGCTGCCTTTCTGTCCCTCATCCCTTCGCTAGCTAGTGCAGGTTGTGCTGGACGTGTCGGGCGTCGTCCCTAGACCGATAGCGGATCGAATCGATGCAATCAGAAAAAACCAGTTTCGGAGACAGGGGTTCCGATCAATTGATGCATCGCATCAGTGGTGTAGAGATCAAAAACATCTTGTGCAGCATCCCAGCTGCCCACAGGCACCACCGACTGCAGCATCTGATCCAGCTCAGCGGAAACGACCAGATCACCACTCAGACCTTGGCCAAAGGAGCCTGCAATTTCAGCGCTTGTGCCCCACTGAAGCGCAGCCCATTGGCTGATGCCGCTGAGGGTTGCCACGCGGTACTGGTCGGAGCCCTCCGTGCTCTGAAGAATCGCCTGGGGCAGCAGGGTGCGATCCAGGCCATTCGCCACCTCGCTCTGCCATCGCTGTAGCTCCGCCGCATCGGCCGACCGCAGATACAGAGTGGCGTAGGCGGTCTCAACGATGGAGGCCACGCTCTGAGCCGCAAGGTCGCCGCCGTAGTGGGCATCAACCTCTGGAGCGTAATCAGGGCTGTTGAGTAGGTTGCTGACCAGGTCGGAGGCATACCCTCCGGTACCCAGAATGGCAGCTGCCTGATCGGCCAAACCAGAAGGCCACAACAGCTGGCCGGTGTAGGCCAGATAGGTCATGGCTGTGAGTTGATAACGATCTCGAACCTGTTCAGCGCTGAAGGTGCTGGTAGCGGTGGAATCGATGATGCCGGTCAGATCATCCACACTCACCTCATTCAGGCCAGCCAGAGGAATCACCAACTGTTGGGTGGTATTGATCAGTACATCTGAATTCGAGCTATTGCCATTCACCGCATTGCCCTGAGCAACCACGGCGTAACCATCCACCAGGGTGCCGCCATGACCCAGGCCAGCGCCGATGACGGGTGTTACCGCCTGCGTGGCAGAGGGAAGTTGAAGCTCCTCTACCAGATAAACCGGAAGTGAATCCTCACGAAGGTTGAGGATCCGATCGTCGATGGGCTGGGAATGGCCGCCATGACCGTTTCCTGAACTCTGGTTGTTGCTGTGCTGGGTTTGGACGTTAGTGGCAATAAAATGCCCCGCCTGCAGTTGGAGCGTGAACTGTTGACGACCAGCGGAAGACTCGGTGGTAAGCACCACATTCTCAAGCGCTGACTGGGCATAACTGTTGAATCCTGACGTGAGCGCCAGCTGGGAGAGATCACTTAGGCCGTTATCGAGCAACACCGCATCGGCGAGCACGTTGCTGTTCGGGAAGTAGCCACCCTCCATCTCACCGGTCTGATAGCTCAGCGACAGTGCCGCACCATCCAGAACCACCAAACGCACGCCACTTTCAACGGCATAGGCAATGGCGACGTCCTGGAAGTTGTCCAAGTTCATATCGCTGATCGCCACACTCACCTGATCTCCTGTGAGCTGCTTGCGTGGCATCACCTGATGAGGCGTCATCAGTGAGATGTCATCAAAGGGGTCGAAATTGAACTGTTCCTGCCAGCTACCAGGCTGCGATCCAGGAAGAAAGGCCTTGATTTCTAGATCTTTGAGATTGATAGCACCAACCTGAGCCTGATCGAAGCCAGCTGTCAGCAAATCACGCTGACCATCACCGCTGAAATCCTCAATGAACACCCAGGGTGCGAGAGTGGACTCGCTGTAGGGAGTCAAGCTGGAAGTCAAGAGGGCTTCACCTTTTTGTAGAGCTTCACCATCAAAGATCCGAATCAACCCGGCCTCTGTACCTCCCCCAGCCGACAAAGCGATGTCCTGGACAAAGTCGACGTTGAGATCACCAGCCTGAGCACGCTGCCAGCTTTGGGCGCCAGGCGCCTCCGCACCCAGGATCACTGGCTCGTAGGTCTGGGCTTGATAGAGACGCACACCACCATCCACCTGCTCAAATCCTTCAGCAGCCACCAACCAACTGGAGTCGGTGTTTTCAACAACGGTGAGAACCTGCATCATGCCGGCATCCTCATGGGGAAGGATATGGCAGTGGAACACATAGGTGCCGAGATAATCCTGGAACAGCATGCGTATGGTCTGATCATTCGCGCCAAATGTGGAAAGGCTGCCAACTTGAGTCGGGTCAAGTGCCTCGTCGATGGAATGAAACGAACCGCGTAGAGGATCTTTTGAAACCACACGACCCAAGTCGTTGTCGTAGTAGTGATAACCGGAAGAGTTAAGAGGAGTGGTGTCTTCAAGATTGCGCTTATCTTGAAGCTCGGTATCGCTATCCTTCACCTGGTAATCATTAATGTGGATGTGAAATGGGTGCCCAATGTATTTTGAAGCGCTTCCAATGCTCCAGTTTCGATTCACCCACTCCTCCATTGTGCCAAGCTGGGTAATGGTCAGATTGCCATTCGGGAAAACATGATCATTGATTAGGAAAGGATTTTTGTAACCAAGCCAATCTTCCACACCTGGCTCACCCAGGGGCAGCGGGGTATAAGGCTGGTAAGTGGCCCCATCATTCTTCTGGCTGTATTGCTCAAGGAGCGCAACTGTTGCAGCGTCGTACTCACTCGCCGGTCCAACTAGGGTGCCTTTGCTCCAGTTGAACTGACGCCTCCGAATCGGCTGCCAGACGTCTTCCCCGGTGGTCGTCTTAGCGAAAAGATCAACACTCGGCACCCGACGGGGATCGTAAGCAGAGGCAGGTGTATCTGGCGTTATCTCTTGAACGTTGATGCCGCGATTCGCGAGTGCAATCACCTCGTTCAACTCATCTTCACTGGGCCGAGCCGTTCCACCGGTGACTTCAAAAAGAGCGAGAGGACCAGCACCAGTGTTGGCGCCGAATCCGGTATTCGCCAACGAGAGATCTGGATAGCCGCCGGCATTCTTGACAACATATTGATCTCCTGTCTGCTCGAAGGAGTAGGTGGAAGCAAGCTCGGTTGTGCCCTCAGGCAGATAGAAAAGCAGATCAACCCGTTTCGCTGGGGGTAAACTGATCAGATCCTGAGCTTGGGTGTATCCCTTCGGCACGGTGCCTGGCGCATTGCCTCCGTTGACACCGATCACGCCCTGATCGACCGGACGGATCTGCGGGTACTGATGACCATCTTCACCGTAGATGTAAAGCGGTAGTGTTGAACGATTCCCCTGGGGATCCGTGTGAATCAGCGAGATGTTGTAGAAGGCCTGATTCGCCTGGTTCGACAAGGTCAACGCCTGCCAGCCACCGCTTCCCGCTTCTGCAGTCGGCTGAAACTCGCCGTTCACCGTCACCATCGTCATCCGATTGACAACCCCTCCGAGGTTGTCAAAACCATCCAGTCGCAAATCGGAGCTGCCAGCAACGATGCCGACATCCATGGTTTTCAGAACCGCAAGATTACGGGGCACATCTTTAAACAGGCTTACCTTGCTGAGGGGGTCGCCCACAAGCAATGCCCCAGACATGCCGCCATAGACCATTTGATTCACCGAAGGGTGGTAGTGGGGGTGGTACCAATACGTGCCTTGCCCATGGTCAATTGGAAGATCAATCTCGGTCGTCCATTGCTGCCCCGAGGTATATCGGGCCACCACGTTGTCACCAAATCCAGCGGGATTGGTGTGTGAGCCATGAAAGTGATAGTTGGCCGAAGTCGCCGCACCTAAGCCATCACCAGCGCTGTTTCCATAGGTGCTATTAACTACAAGGGTTGCCTGTTGGTTCTGCTTCTCACTGATGCCTTCTATGCGGATATCATTGCTGAAGCGGAGCCTTAGATCATCGCCTGGTTGCATCACCAGCACGGGCCCTGGATAGCTGGTCCCCTGCTCAGGCACTGCCATGGTGTAAAGCATGGAGGGGTACCAGAGGTCGGGCTCTGGATTTGCCTGGGGATTCTCGAGCGCCGCAATATTTTCCAGAAGCGCGGCCTGATCAAATGCGGAGCTCACCAAAGTGCTGCCGTTGTAGCTACCCCAAAGGGTCACAGGGTCATAGTTCTCTAGGTCACTGACATCTTTGTAGAGCTGTTCGCTCTTATCGCCGTACGCATTCCAGTAACTGCTATTGGTTGCTGAGTTCTCACTGCCTGCCCCGTCATAACCAATCTTGAGGAGATCCGTGATCGAGTTATTACGTGGCGTCGAATCCCATTGATCTAAAACAGACTTTCTATACTTGCTGAACAGCGACTGTTGATTATCAACAGCCGTAATCTGAGGAATAAACCAGTTTCTTAGAAAACGATCTACCCCCGGAATCACAACGGGTTCACTGCTCATTCGCATCCGCGAGTCCAGGAGGTCTTCGCCTCCAGGATTGTTGACGATGCGAGATTCACCGTCGATTGTCTTCAGAGCAAGGCCCGAAGAAAGCAGTAGATTGGGTTCACCATCAGGTCGCGTCGGAAAAAGAGAACCGAGACGGAAGCTGACGGGGTTGGCAACGGGTGCACTGGCTTTAGCCGGCAATGTCAGAATCAGATCATTAAAGTCCTGATCTGAGCTGTTTCGGCTCGTCAGCAGGTCTTCAAAGCCAAAAGTTAAGGCACCATCGGGTGTGGTGAAGCTGGTGATCTGAATGCTCCCATCTGGATTAGCTGCGCTGTAGGAGCTAAAGAGATGGCTCTCATCACCATCAACGATCAACAAAAAGCCATAGTTTTTATCCGGCGAGAGTGTGAGGTTGAGATTTCCGTTTTCGCCATAGCTCGGAAGCTGATGTGCTGAAATCACGGTGCCTCTACGCTTAGCGGCCTGAAGCGCTGCTTGCAGGTAGCCCGGATCGCCAGGCAGAAGCCCATCCACGGCACCCGAGAGGGCATCGGCCTCATAAAGTGCTAGATCGTTATTGAAGTCTCCAAGCCGTTTCACAGTGGCGGTGACACTGGCCAGGGGGCCATCGGAGATGGCGCTGGCCAGCAGGCCGGAACCGCCCACTGCGTACACGGCTTCCACGCCACCGGCAAAACGTGCCGATGCACTGTTGCCTGAAAGCACCAGGGATTCCAGCGAGAGGCGTTGGCCTTTGGCATCGGTCGCGACTGGAATCCAGGTATCGGCAGCGACCGCAGATGCCGTGCGTCCGCCAAGGGCAACACCCTCCGTCTCCGTCCAGGTCCCCGCGAGAATCTTCTCAAGATTGAGCGATTGATCGCTGGCGGCAACGAGTGAGACGAGATCCATGGCCGAACCACTCGCCGCATTCTCAATGCCGAAACGAATGCCTTCTGAACCGGTATCAACACGCAGAACGCTAATCGTGGAATCGGCCGTCAGGGTGAAGCGATCGGAATTAACAGCCTTGGTAAAGCTGAGATTGGCCCACCCCGGTGCGATCTGTACTGCACCGTAAGTATTGGAGTTAAATGTGAGCCCCTCACCGCTTTGCCGATCGGCTTCGATTGCACTCACTCCAAGGAAGCTGAGGCCATAAGTGCTGTTGTCTCGAAATTCTGTCTGACTGATCCTATTGTTCAGACTGGCCTCAATTGTGAGACCGTTGCCATAATTATTGGCGAGCAATGTCTGCGTCGTGCCAGAAGAATCACCAACAGTGGCCTGAGCAGATCCACCAATGAAAACACCTCCCAAGCGATTACCGAACTTCAGTGCCTCATCGGCAATAATCGACCCGGTCCCGATTGCAGTATTTGCAATGCGCACGTTGCTGGCAGTCCCGGTCACATGAATGCCGTAGCCGTTATTGTTTGAGATTGTGTTTTGTGGAATCACCGAGGCATAAGTGCCGGCAATGCTGATAGCCGAAGCCTCACCCTCCACCCGGATGCCGTCACCCTGGTTGCCGTAGGACACCACATCACCGGTGCTGGAAACATAGTTGGCCGCGGTACCAAAGCTGTTGAGGCCAATGATGTTGGGATCCACCGTGATCCCTGTAGCGGAGCCCGCAATGCGAATACCGTTACCGACATTTCCACCAATTACATTCGTGCGAATGGTGTTGTCGCCACCAGTGCTGGTGAACAACATGCCATCAGCCTGGTTGGGAGCAATGCCCCCAAAGGCAGTGGTGCCTGCAAAGGTGTTGAAGGTGATAAAACCGCTGGCTTGATCCTTCACTTCAATGCCGTTGGCACCATTGCCAGAATTCACATTGCCCAGCGGGATCACTCCGCCATACTGAGTGTTGGTAGAAGTACCTTCAACCAGTGAACCATTGAGGTCATTGCCAAGAGGATCCTGGTTATTGGCCGCTAAGCCAAAGAAATTAGCGTGAATGGTCGTGTTGTCGCTATTACTGATACGAAGGCCATTTCCCTTGTTGCCGCTCACAACGTTGTAGTAAACGAACGGCGAGCTTTCCAGCTGACAGCCCAGCAGCGCATTGTCATCGGCATCCACGATGGCCACCCCATCGGCACCATTGGCGATTTTCTGGTTGCCGCTGACGCTGGTGCCGATGAAGTTGCCGCTGAGGATGTTGTAGCCGGCACCATTAGTGATCAACACACCATTCAGGTTGTTGCCGGAAATCAGGTTGCCCAGTGGTGGCGGGGTGGTGATGCCCTTGGTGGGGTCATTCCCGCCGCTGATCGTGCCGCCGATCAGGTTGCGACTGGCGCCATCAATCAGGATGCCGTTCCCACCATTACCCAAGCCGCTACCGCCATCGGCGGTCGTGCCGATGCGGTTCTGGGCGATGGTGTTGTTAGTGCCTGAATCGGTACTGGAGCTGACAACTGCAATGCCATGTCCCCCATTCCCGCTTATCAAGTTTGAAGGACCTACAAACAAGCTTGTCTTTGACGACCAGGTCAGATCACTGCCGTCGCTGCCAACAAACACACCGGTCATTACGTCACCGGCGACGGAGGTGGGTGTGGTGATCCCCCCGGATGAATTCGGGTAGTTGACCTCCGTCCAGCGCATCGCACCAAAACCGCCATCGGCGGTGCGATCAACGGTCATCAACTGCCCGCTAACCGGATCGCCGCTGGTGGCCTCAAGCCCAACGGTGGCCAGCGTGAAAGTGTTGTCGCTGCTGTTGTAGCTGATGCCATCAGCATGACTGGCAATGTTGCCAAGCCCGGTGTTATTCACATCCCAGCTGGTCCAGTCGCGGAAACTGTTGCTGCCTCGGTGGTAGTAGACGAGATAACCATGGGCCACACCGTCGGGTTCGGCATCGAGGCTGTAGGAGCCGGTGATTGCGAAGAGATCGTCATTGACCTTGGCAATGCCGTAGGCCGTGGTGGATCTCGCACCCGGGTAGGAGACATCGGCAATGGAGACACCACTGTCGACGTCATAGATGAAAGCTCTTCCCGCTCCGATGATCGGCTTTGAGGTGTCAGGAACAGAGACCGTGTCATCCCAGTTGCCAACTACCAGACCGGCCTGAGTGCTGTGAAAGAAGGTCCAGGTGGAACCGGGATATTGGTATTCCACAAAGCCCGTTGTGGTGCCGTTAGCTTCATCAATGGCACCGGTGTAAATGAACGCTGTGGTGTTCGTGGGGGGAATGCCGCCGCTGCTGTTGTAAGAACCCACCACTCGGATAGTGTCTGGTCCCAGTTGCTCAGGGCCATAACAGCTGGTGATCGCACTGCTGCTGCCAGCGAAGGCCGTGGCCGCATTCACTGTGTACCAGGGATCGCTGCCATCAGCGTCCCCGAGACTCACCACACCAATCCCCTGCCCCGAAGCTCCACGGGTTCCGGATCCGCAGAGGATGTACGGCACATCTGCACTACTGCCGTAACGAATGCCCTGAATCGAAGCGATGGTGTAGCCATTTTCCTGAGACAAGTCCGTGAACGTTGTGCTGCTGCCCGGCGTGGTGCTGCCGATCAGGTTGCCGCTGGACGTAGCGGTGATCGTGATGCCGTTCCCCTGATTGGCGAGTGCCGTCAGGCCATCTAGATCAACACCGATGTAGTTGTTCTGAATCGTGTTGCCCGAACTGACGAGGGTCAGCGCATCGCTCGAGGCACCCACCAGAGACAAACCACTCAGGGAGGAGCCATTGCTGCCGGAGCCCAGCACCAGCCCTGGATGGCCGGCGAAGTCGATCTGGATCACCGGGGTCGCCTGACCGGCGGGCAGGGCCTGGATGGTCACCGCTCCGATGATTTCAGGCAGGGCTGACTCAAGGCTGATCGTGCCGCTTAGGCCCGAAGCGAAGGTGATCGCATCAAGGCCAGGGTTGGCGTTGGCCTGTTCAATTGCAGCGCGCAGGCTTCCCGTGCCGCTGTTGTTGAGATTGCTAACTTCGATAGACATAGGGCCCCCTGAGAAAGTGAAGTCAGCCTCAACAAGCCGGTTCTATGTTGAGCTCGCAGCTCGATCATCACGGCGCAGTCATCTGGGGTCAAGCTCGTGATCAGCGATGTTCACAATGGCCTCGCCAAATGCAGATGCCCTGGCGGATCTGGTCGGATATGAAGAACTGGGGCAGATGTTTGCCGGGTTCCAGCGCTACCGCTATTAGCCAGTCAGCGTGTAAATCATTGGTATGACTGAATAGCACTTCTAGTCGCGTTTTTGGCAGTGCATCTGAACTTTCCGTCATCCCTTGGCTGAGGCCTATACGTCGATCACCTTCGCTTCCTGAACGCCGTCTTCTATAGCTTGGAGTTGGTTGCGGATCGCTTGAAGCTGTCTGCGCTGCTCGGCTTCCAGAACGTTCGCGCCGAGAATCTTGAAGCACTCGGAAATTGCGCTGACTCGTGCGTATTGCTTCACCGCAGGGTCAAGCGCGATCCGGACTAGTTCTTCGGCCAGACGCGGTGCTGCATTGGAAAGGACCCCAGTCGCGCTGTTGAGGTTTTCGCGGACAACGGTTTCGACGAACTCTCGTGCTTGAGGGTCTTTGGCGTATCCCCGCAGGGCCTGGCTCGAACGCTGCTGTCCTTCCAGAAATCGTTTTCCAGCTGCGTGATCGCCTCGGCAATCGTTAAGGCATTTGGTACGGAATCTGGAAACTTCCTGATCTCACTTGCCCAGGGAAACGGATCGGGCAAGATTCCTAATCGCGCAATCTCGGCGGCAAGCCGAATGACGCGGTTTTCGGCCTCAAGAACCTGGCTGCTGTTTGAGGGCAGGTCCAGTCGGATCCTGCGGTCACTGCGTTTTCCGTTGCTGCTGGTGACCGTTGTGCGCCAGTACAGCTTGTTGTCGTGGTCAACGACCCTGCCGCCTATTCCGCGGGTCTTCAGCCCAGTGTTGAGGGTCGTCAGATCGACCATTCCTGCCGAGTTTCTGCCGAATTTCCTGCCGGAATCATCCCGCAGCAGCCGGAAGCTGGCAATCACCCCGACCCATAGCTGCTATGGCTAGACACTAAAAAACCCAGTCAGAGACTGGGTCTTTTAAAGCGGAGGGGGTGGGATTCGAACCCACGGAAGCTTTCACTTCGCTGGTTTTCAAGACCAGAGCCATCAACCACTCGACCACCCCTCCAGGGACGACCTTGGGTCCTCCTCATTGTTCCACGGCCCCGCCCAACTTTCTGATCTCAGGAGTGAGATAGCTGAGACGGATTGACATGGTTGGTTTAGAGCCCTGCGACCGAGAGGTCGTCTGATCCATGGCCGTTCTGTCCACCAACCTGCTGGCCGTGCGCACCCGTGAGCTGGCCGACATGATTGAGACCCTGCCGGTCAGTCTCAGCCCGGATCACCAGTACGAGCGTTGCTGCGAGTTGCTTGAGCAAGTCGCTGTCGCCCTGGACCTGCTGTCGGCTGCGACTCCTGGCTGATGGCCTCAGGCCTCGAAGCCGAAGCTTTGGCGCTGCCTGGGGTTCAGTAATTGTTTGGTGACGTGTTTTTGGGCGTGCATCATCTCGGCCATCTGCTTGGCGAGGTGCTTGAGCAGCTCGAGGTCGTCCATCGCATCGATCGAGCGCTTGATCCGCTCGAGTTCGAAGTTGGATTCCAGGGACAGAGAGGTGGGGGCTGTCACGCGGATCAAACTGTGTGAACGAATGTTAAGTGGCGCAGTGGCTTGCTGTGGCTGCCACAAAAAAGCCGCCCCCCAGCAGGAGGCGGCTCTGGGCGCTGGTGACCGCCTAGTTCTCAGGTTTGGCCAGCGGCAGCAGGCACTTATCGGAGTCGCAGCCCGCGGGACCGGCCTCCATCAGTTCGCCACCGTCGTAGCGCTGCAGGGCTTCGAAGAAGTCGTTGGTGCTGCGGCGGCTGACCACGGCGGCCTGGAGTTCTTCGTAGGTGTCCTGGTTGATCGGCTCAAAGGGTAGACGCGGGAAGGTGGCGTTGGCGTCGAAGCGGGCCAGCAGCGCAGCTGAGATGTAGCCCTGGCCGTTGTCGATCGCGGCGTGGATCGCATTGGTCAGGGGTTCGATCTCGTTCTCGCGGAACTCCACCGTCGCTGAGGTGTTGTGGGCGGTGTAGTGCTGCTGCACCTGCATATAGAAGTCGAACTGGGCCATGGCCGAGAAGTTGTTGATCTCGACGGCATCGGCGCCGGGGATGTTCGCCCAGCTCACCTCGGTGGGGATTTCCACCAGCCATTCGGTGCAGCGGGGATCGAAGGCGTCATCGAGCAGGCGACCCTCTTCGTCTTTGTCGGACTGGGACGGGACGATCGAGTAGCCGTAGTCCATGCAGGCCAGAGCGACCGGGTCGTTCTTGCGGAAGGTGATCCGGCGGATGAAGCGCTGGGCCTTGGGGGGGTGCCAGCCGGGGGAGGCACCGGTGAGCAGGCTCTTGGTGCCGGCGGGCTGGACCGTGGTGCAGCGGTTGGGACGGCGCAGGCCGTGGCGATCGCAGTAGTCCCAAACGGCCTTGTTGACGATCTCTTTCCAACGGCTGAGGTACTCCGCTTCCTTGGCCTTGAAGGCCCGGCCTTCCTCGCTGTCCGGGCGACCGGCTTCCCACCAGGTCAGCCAGGGGGTACCGAAGGCATGCACGAAGAAGTCGAACAGGCCGGTGAAGCTCACGCCAACGATCGGATCCCAGGCGCGGCTTTGGCGGTAGCGCTCCACCTCAAAGCGGTGGTTGAGCAGGCAGGCCACGGCCAGGCCGCCGGCGGTGAAGGCTTCTTCCTGGGCCACCAGATCGTCGGGGTCGATCCGGTTGAGGTGAATCTCAGCGAGGTTGCAGTGGAAGTCGGCGCCCAGGATCTCGCCGCAGGGGTTCAGGCCGTAGCGCCCCAGGCGATGCTCGAGCTCTTCAGCGCTGATCTCGGGGTGGTTGGTGGTCAGCCAGCGGGCGGCCTCTTCACGGCCTTGATCGCAGTAGACGTCGATGAACTCCTTGCGCAGCTCAGGGGTGGAGAGCAGGTCGGCGTTGGAGCGGGCGATGGCCTCAGGGGCGAACTGAATCGCACCTTCGCCGGAGTGGAACTGCTTGGTCACCGCCTCGAGAACGGTCTGGCGGTCCGGCCGGGTGTGGAAGACCCGGGTGTGGTTCGCCATGCGTAGGGCATCGCGCTCGGGGTCGATGCGCCAGTTGCCATCGCTGTCCTGCTGCCAGAGGTTGTCCTTGGCGTTTGACGCGGCGCTGTCATCAGCGCTGAACTGGCGCATGCCGGCGCTGCGGCGGATGTTGCCGGCGACGATTGTGACCGCGGCCTCGTCAATGAGCAGGCAGCACTCGACCGAGGTGAGTCGACGGCCCTGGGCCTTGTTCAGGATTTGGGCAACGCGGCCGTAGAGGTCCTTGAGTTTGACGGGGTTGGCCATGCCGCCGAAGCCCTTCAGGGTTTCGCCGACGGGCCGCACGTCGGAGAGGTCGACGCTGACTTCGATCGGGGTGTTGGCATCGAAGCGCTCGTCGCTGCAGAGCTCGAGCAGGAGCTGATAGCTGTCGACCCAACCGCGTCGGGTGTCACCAACCTTGACCTGAACGGTCTGACCGTTGATCTGGTGAGTCGTGCTGTCTTGGCGCTGGCCGGCCGGTGTGACACCGATGTCGCTGACGCCCGTCACCTTGATGGTGTTGCGGACGGCGGGGAGGCGATCAATCAGGTGGGGCTCAATGATGGCGCCGGTGCCGCAGCCCATCATCGCCAGGTCCATCATCAGACCGAAGGCTTCCCAATCCACCAGGTTGGTGGAGGTGCAGTTGTAGGAACCGGAGAAGTTGTTCTCCTGTTCAATCCAGGGAGTACCGCCGATCCACAGCCAGCGTCCGGAAGGCAGAGCTTTTTGCTCCTGCTGCATCCGGCGCAGCAGGGCGACTTCCTGATCATTGAGGTTGCCGAGTTTGCGCAGCCCAGAGAGGTTGCGCTCGGCTACTTCGTTCCAGCTCTCGCGGCCGCTCGGTGTTTTGCGGCTGTAGGTCCGGTAGAAGACGGGGTTGGCCGCCGGCGCAGTGGCCGGAAAGTCAGGTCTGGGGCTGTTCAGGGCGCTGGTGCTGCTTGCCGCACTGGCTCCAGGAACTGACACGGTCACGGGCGTCGATCTCTAAGCGTGCCGGCACCCTAACGCCACTGGTGGGGTCTGCAAGCAGCCGTTGCCACCAGTGGCGGTGCATCCCCCTCTGTGCCGTTCTGTGGCCTTTGTGGGACAGGGATGTGGCAAATCTGGAATTTTCGCCAGATTGCAGATTCCAGTCCCCATTGGCCTGATGCGCTGCCGCCGCTCCCCCTGGTGGATGACCCTGGTGATCGGGGTGCTTGTGGTGCTCCAGTCCTGGTTGCCGGCCGAGGCCGTCACCGGTAGGACCCGGGCGCTGCTGTTTGAGCCCAACGCCCGGCTGATTCCGATTGAGCAGCAACCCTTTTATGGGGAGCTGGTCCGAGATGCCGGCTCCTGGTCTGATGTGGTGCTCGGTCAGGTCGTGGGCAGCAGTCCAAGGGCGACCCTGCTCAATTTCTATGCGGTTATGGCCGAGGTGGGGGACCGCGCCGACCGCCTTGGTCGCTACAGCGCTCTGGTGCAGGCACGCCGCGATGGGGTGGATCGGCAGGAGCAGATCGATGACACCAACCTGCTGTTTGATCTCGCGGTGCGGGCTCTGGATGCCTCGGTCTTCCCCCAAAGCGTGCGGGGCGGGATGGCGGATGAGGCGGCCATCCAGCTGAAGCATGTTCTGGATTACGTCTTCACCCACAGCGTTGAACCCATCTCCATTCCGGACTCCGCAGGGATGAAGGCGCTGAACGATCAGCGGATCAAGCCGGTGGATGCCTGGCGCATCCCGGGTACGGCGATCACGTTGACCTCAGATCTAGTTGGCGATCCTGAGAACAACCTCTACGTCTTTTCCGCCGACACGGTGAGACAAATCCACGCGATGTACGAGGAGATCAGGGACTATCCCCCGATTCAGCAGCCGTTTGCGACGCCTCATTTTTATCACGACTTTATTCTGACCCCCGGTTACTTGGTGCCACCGGATTGGTATCTCCGTTTCCCCAGGTCTTGGCGCTCCGTTTTTGAAATCCCTGTTCTTGACCAAACGCTCTTTCAGGTCGTTTGTGCCATCGCAGTCATCGGCATTTATCTCCTGGTCGCAGGCTGGTTAATAGGTCTTCTGGTCGATAGTTATCGCGATCGTCCCCTGGGTGATTCCCTCCCCGCAAAGCCAGGGCCCTGGGTTCAAGACGGAATTGCTTGGCGCCGATTCTTCTTCATTCTGCCGGTGCTGCCGTTGACACGCTTGGCTGAATATCTAATTGATGATGAGGTCAACTTCACGGGATTGCCGCTCGTTGTTGTCACCTATGCCTTCTACGTGATCTGGTTTGTCACCGCGGGATTGGTGGTCTTTTTGTTCTTTGAGGCGCTTGGGCGAACCGGCTCGGAATTCTTGACCCGTGTGCGCGGCTCCGGTTCGGAGTGGCGGCTGCAGCGGGTCTCCAGTTTCTTGATGCCCCTCTGCCGGGCACTGGGTGGCTTAATCGCGGTAGCCATCTTCTATCGACTGTTGATCCTGCTGGGTTTGCCCGCCAGCACGGTGTTGGCCTTTTCCGCCGTTCCCGGTCTGGCGATTGGTTTGGGCGCTTCCAAGTTGCTCGGCAACCTGTTTGCTGGCCTTTCGATTCAGACCGACCGGCCCCTGCGGGTCGGTGAGTTCTGCCGGGTTGGCGACAGCCTTGGCTACATCACCAAGATCGGTTTGCGCTCGCTTGAGCTGCAAACCCTCGAGAGCCGGGTCACGATTCCGAACTCCATCGCCGATGAGGCGACCATCGTCAACTACTCCAGGAGGAGCCATCGGCAGGACCGACGGCCGATGCAATCGCTGGAGCTGCGGTTGGATCTCGATGGCGCCTTCTCTCCGTATCAACTCGAGGAGGTCTTGCATCAAACCCATCGCTCCCTTGAGGCGCGCCAGGACCTGCATCAGCCCTTGGTCACCCTGGACCGCAGTGCAGATGGTGCGGCTCAGTCCCTGGTGGTGGTGGCCATGGTCGAGCTGCATGGCTGGCCCGCCTACCTGCGCCTGCGGGATCAGTTGCTGCTCCAGCTGGAGGAACTGATCGAGCGGGCTCAGTTGTCGGAGATTGCCCTGGGGATTGCCTATGGCACGACGCCTGAGCAACTCCAGCGGGTCCCGGCCTTGATGCAGAAGGCTGTCGAGGTGGATTCTGAACTGCGCTTCCTGGCCTGCCGGCTGGAGCGCATTGCCGCCTTCAGCTACGACCACGTTCTGGAGTTCAGCTCCCTCCACAGCGAGCACGATGCTTTCGAGGACAGCCTTCATGAGCTGAACCGCAGGATTATCGAAACCCTGGCGGCCGAGGGGATTGAGATCCCCTTCCCGACCCAAACCCTGATGCTCAACCCTTCCGATGCAGCGCACCCCTGAACCGGAATTGATGGATGCCCCCGAGCAGGCATCCGCCTACGCCGCTGCGGATTTCAGTGCTGGGGATCAGGCCCTGATCGAGCGGATCCAGGCGTTGTTCCCAAGCGGCCTGGGCCCGCGTGTTCTGGATCTGGGTTGCGGTCCGGGCAACATCAGCTTCCGCCTGGCCCGAGCGGATTCCGCGGCGGAGGTGATCGGTCTGGATGGGGCTCCGGCGATGCTCCAGCTCGCGCAGCAGAGTCTGGAGAAGGAGCCGGCTCTCTCCAAGCGGCTCTCGTTTGTTTGTCTCTGTCTGCCTTCGCTGGCCCTGCCCAAGGGCTGTAGTGGCTTGGTGAGCAACAGCCTGCTCCATCATCTGCACGACCCGCTGGTGCTCTGGCAGGCCATTGCCCAGGCTGCTGCCCCGGGTGCACGGGTCTATGTCAAGGATCTGCGGCGCCCCCCCAGTCCGGAGGCCGCCGAGCAGTTGCGTCAGCGCTACCTCGCCGATGCCCCGGCGGTGCTGCAGCACGACTACCTGGCGTCCCTGCATGCGGCCTTCACCGCCGCTGAGGTGGAGCAGCAACTGCACCGCTGCGGCCTGGACCAGCTGCAGGTGGCGGAGGTGGACGACCGTTACCTCGAGATCTGGGGGCAACTGCCGTGAGCTCACCTGTCAGGCTGGCGCCATGACCAGCAGCAGCGTGAGCACCACTCCCGAGCTCGAGGCCCTGGCGGAGGCCGTCTCTCGCCGCCGCAACTTCGCGATTATTTCCCACCCCGACGCGGGTAAGACCACCCTGACGGAGAAGTTGCTCCTTTACGGGGGGGCGATTCAACAGGCCGGTGCCGTGAAGGCCAAGGGGGAGCAGCGCAAGGTCACCTCCGACTGGATGGAGCTGGAGAAACAGCGGGGAATCTCGATCACCTCAACCGTGCTGCAGTTCGACTACAGCGGCAGCACGATCAACCTGCTGGATACCCCCGGCCACCAGGACTTCTCGGAAGACACCTACCGGACCCTGGCCGCTGCGGACAACGCGGTGATGTTGGAGGACGCGGCCAAGGGCCTCGAGCCCCAGACCCGCAAGTTGTTTGAGGTCTGCCGGATGCGTCGCATCCCGATCTTCACCTTCATCAACAAGATGGATCGCCCGGGCCGTGAGCCTCTGGAGCTGCTGGATGAGATCGAGCAGGACCTGGGCCTGGCCTGTTGGCCAGTGAATTGGCCGATTGGCAGTGGCGACCGCTTCCGGGGCGTGATCGATCGCCGCAGCAAGGAGGTGATCCTGTTTCAGCGGGCCGAGCGGGGCCGGGCCTCAGAAGAAAAGGTCCTCAGCGTCGATGAGGCCCGCGGCACTGGCGCGGTGGAAGACGAGCTGCTCGATGCGGCCCTGGAGGAACTGGAGCTGCTGGAGGCCGCTGGCAACGAACTGGATTTGGAGTTGGTCCATGCCGGCGAGCTCAGCCCGGTCTTCTTTGGCTCGGCCATGACCAACTTCGGGGTGCGTCCCTTCCTGGATGCCTTCCTGGAGCTGGCCCAAAAACCCACCCCCCGCTCCAGCAGCGCCGGTGAGATTGAACCGGTGCGCCCCGGGTTCAGCGGTTTCGTCTTCAAATTGCAGGCCAACATGGACCCCCGCCACCGCGACCGGGTGGCCTTTGTGCGCGTCTGCAGCGGCAAGTTTGAGAAGGACATGACGGTGCAGCACGCCCGCACCGGCAAGGCCATCCGTTTGTCCCGTCCCCAAAAACTGTTCGGACAGGACCGGGCTGTGGTGGAGGACGCCTACCCCGGTGACGTCATTGGTCTGAACAACCCGGGGATGTTCGCCATTGGCGACACCCTGTACCTCGGCTCCAAGGTCGAATACGAGGGGATTCCCTGCTTCAGCCCGGAGATCTTTGCCTGGCTGCGCAACCCCAACCCCTCGGCCTTCAAGAGCTTCCGCAAGGGGGTCAACGAGCTGCGGGAGGAGGGAGCCGTGCAGATCCTCTACGACACCGACCAGAGCAAGCGTGATCCGATCCTGGCGGCGGTGGGACAACTCCAGCTGGAGGTGGTGCAGTACCGCCTGGAGAGCGAGTACGGCGTGCAGACCCGCCTCGAGCCCTTGGGTTTCTCGGTGGCCCGCTGGGTCGTGGGCGGCTGGGCCGAGCTGGATAAGGTCGGGCGGATCTTCAACTGCAAAACCGTCCGCGATGCCTGGGATCGTCCGGTGCTGCTGTTCAAGAACGACTGGAACCTCAACCAATTGGCGGAGGATCACCCGGACCTGGAACTCAGCGCCGTCGCGCCCGTGGTGAGCGGTGTGGAGCCCATTGCGCTGTAGCCCCTCTGCAGGGCTCGCGGTTGCTTGTCTGGGAGCGCCAGAATCAGCTGCAACGAAATATCACAGGCTGATTGGCTGATGCCTGGTTCTCTTTGGCTGGTTCGCCCCAGGACCGATGGGGGCAACGATTACGTCAATTTCGTCCGTGGCGGCATGGGCATTGAGATGAGAGAAGGAAGCCACCTGCCGCCGCAGATGCCCCTGCTGAAACGTCGCTGCTGGCTTGAGCTCGATGAGGCGGCACGCCAGCGCATCCTGCTGCTGCGCCAGCAAGGGTTCCAGTCCAGCGAGCCCCTGTTCTGACTACGCTCAGGAATGCAATCCTGCGGCGCGCGGTGGCATGAACCAGGGTCCTGATTCCTCCTCGACCGGTTCCCAGCCCAGTCCCTACGAGCGCCTGGGCATCGAGACCGGTGCGGGATTTGAGGCGGTGCAGGCCGCCAAGCAGGCCAGGCTCGATGAGGTGGGTGAGAACCCCCAGGCCCGCGCCCAGATCGAGGCGGCCTACGACGCCGTACTGATGGATCGCCTGAAAGAGCGGCAGCAGGGCAAGGTCAGCACTGCAGCCCTCAACGCTTCGGCCCGTGAGGCCAAGGCACCTCCCTCGGCATCACCCGCGCGGCCATCTCTGCCATCCCTGCCGAAACTCGCGGCCCTGCCCAAGCCGTCCCTGCCGAAGCCCTCGCTGCCTGCGCTGGAGTTGGCCGAGGGGCAGCAGCGTTGGCTGCCCGTGGGTGGCTTCGCCCTGCTGACCCTGTTGCTGCTGCTCGCGCCGGCCTCCTCGGCCGAGCTGGTGCTGGCCCTTTCCACGTTGTTCAGCGTTGTGCTGCTGCAGCGGCGCAGTCGGCGCCTGCTCCAGGCCGTCGGCTTCAGCATCCTGCTGCTGAGCCTGGGTCTGGGCATCGGTGCCTTACTGCTTCAGCTGCTGGATCCGAGCTTGCCCCTGGGCCTTCCGCTCGATGCCCACCAGGTCCAGAGCCTGCCGGCCCTGCTGCTGCTGCTGCTGGGCGCCCTGCTGATCGCCTAGAGCTGCTTGCTGCCGGCCTGGTTCCAGCTGTGGCAGCGCAGGGTCCGGGCTGCTCCCCAGGGGATCGTGATGGCCCAGAAGCGGCAACAGCCGCTCTGGTTAGAGCTGTTCAGCGCAAAGTGACTGCAGTTCAGGCAGTGGGGAAACCAGGTCATCACCAGGGCCTGCAGCGCTTCCCCGTTACAGCTCCGGCTGGGGCGCGTTGGTGATCACCCCAGGACACTTTTTCAGCCGTTAGGCGGCAGGCGAAAGCTCGTCGATCAGCTCCTGCAGCTCGGCGGCCTTGATGTCATAGACCTCATTGCAGAAGTGGCACTCGCACTTCTCGAATGCCCTGCGGTGCAGGCTTTTTCTTCAAGACTCAAGACACTGGTGGACTAAAAGTGGCCTAGTTTCTGGTCAATCGGGCGGCTTGAAGCCCTTCTTCAGTCGATTTCGGCGCCTGGTTCGCCGTCGGCCAGCACCACGGCCAGGCGACACTCCGGGAAGAGGTCATGGCCTGTCTCAAAGGCCTCTTCGGGGCTGTCGGCGCGCACAGGCACCGTGGTGATGCCTTCGGGCAGGTCAACGATCAACGCGTACAGAAGTCCCAATGCACTGCAGCCACTAACGATTAGCTAGCAACCCCTTGCACCCTTGGCTTCACACAGTCCATAACTGAGCTGAACGAGCACCACAGGCCAGCGCCGTCCGCGCGAGGAAGCTATTCCGTCAGCGTCATCTGGGCCAGGCTGTGGGAGCTACATCAGGTCGATGCGCCGTCTGCTGATGGAGACCGCCGACCTCTCAGCTGATTCCCGCCTGATCCGTCCCCGCTGTGCAAATGCCTGAATGCCTGCCAATCGCCACCTCTGGCTGGGCACAACTAGGGGATTACGCAAGAAACCTTCTGGCTGCATCTGTATTAAGCGGATCAAGCTGGTGCGCATGGAACTTTGCCTTTACGAAAAAGAACGCTACTGTTGTCTATGCCTACATTGGCCTTCTTGCGTTGGCGCTAACCGCAATACAGGGCAATTTTCAGCAACGCATCATTTACGCAATAAAGTCTGGCTGCATTTAATCCCGTAGCACAGGAATTGACCGTTTGCACCCTCAACAGATGATTCGAGCTTATTTCGCTTTCTGGAAAAGGTCTTTTGACTTCACGGGCAGGACATCTCGGTCTGATTTCTGGTGGGCAATAGCAGGAAATCTTTCCGCTATTGCAATCGTCTTCGTGGCGTGGTACTTGGTTAGATTTGTTTGCATCGGTGATTGCGCAGAATCTACCAAAGTGATGTCTACAATGTCCGCCCTGCTCTATTTGGCCGCATCCTTTATTCCGAATATATCTATTCAGATTCGAAGGCTTCGAGATGTAGGCCAAAGTCCTTATCTTATTCTTACATGCTTCATTCCCATTGTTGGCGTTGCCTGTCAGGTCGCCCTGCTATTCATGTATGCAAGGCCCTCTTCCAGAGCCACAGCATGAGCGCCTAGCCCATCAGCTCTGATGACTCGAGCCAGAGGCGCTAATGGAGAATGCACCATCCAATATGGGGGTCGACCATGGCCCCCCAACCACAGCTCTCAGCAGGTGTTCTTCTCGAACCGGTTGGGTGGTTGTTGCGAAGCGTCGGATGGGCCAGGCTTGGTAAATGGCTGAAGGCATCGTCTACGTCTTGACCAACCCAGCCATGCCCGGGATGGTCAAGATTGGCAAAACGGGCCGAGAGGTAGAAGTCCGTCTCAATGACCTCTACACAACAGGGGTTCCCTTGCCCTTCGAGTGCGAGTACGCAGCAAGGGTCCCCGACATGGACAAGGTTGAAAAAGCCTTCCACGACGCCTTTGGCCCTTACCGGGTAAACCCCAGGCGGGAGTTCTTCGCTATTGAGCCCCAGCAAGCCATTGGCCTACTGGATCTGATGAGCCTGGAGGACATGACTCCGGCAATCCAGAAGGAAGCAGAGATGGTTGATGTTGAGGCCAAAGCCTCGTCGGAAAAGCTCAAGAGGTCCCGACGACCATCTCTCAACTACCTAGAGATGGGCATCCCTGTTGGCAGCACTCTTGTTTTTGAGGGAGACGGACTGACCACATGCACAGTGGTCGATGGCCGTAGCGTCGAATTTCAAGGCCGGATTACTTCGATCTCGAAACTCACAGCAGAGCTCCGCAACACCCCCGGCAGGCCGATTCGCGGCCCTGCGCACTGGTCATTCAATGGTCGATTGCTCGATGAGCTCTATGAGGAAACCTACTCGGATTACTGATGGCTGCAGACAAGACATTTAGGGGTAACGCGAGTCAGTTCTTTGTATGTGGAGAGCTTTGTAGGCGCGGCTACTACGCAGTTGTTACTTTGGGTAATGCGGCAAATACCGACATACTGTGCAGCAACATTAAAGGCACCAAGTTTGTGCATATTCAGGTCAAGACCTTTTTGCCTGGCAATGCGACCTGTTCTGTGGGCATCAAGGCGGAGAATGATAATGGACCGAACTTCTTTTGGGTTCTGGGTGGCATCCCGGACCCGCCCGAAAAGAATTTCCGCTACTTCATCATTCCCTCAGCTGTTATGGCTGAGAATGTTTCCAGAGCACACAAGATCTGGGAGCGCACGCCTGGCAAGGATGGGAGGCAACACAGCCAGGACACTAAGTTCCGGACCGTCCACATTCCACCAGCATCCAATCAATACAGCTGGGATATCAGTGAATTCGAGGACCGCTGGGACCTAATCGAGGCGAAGCTGCACTAGGTCTAGTCACTCACCCACGAACTCAAGCGCAACCCGTATCGTCTGTCACTTATCCGGCGTTCGTGCCGGTGGTCTAAAGGATGAGCAATTAAGGGCGACTAGTTAGTGTCACTGAATAACCTGCCAACCAAATCATCTAATTAGCTGCCGGGCTATTTCCTAGGCTCTTGGGAGAGCGTTGCGCCCCATGGCAAGCACCCCATCCAGCCCGGCCAAGCGGGGAACAGCAGCCAAGCGCTTCCCTCTGGTCCACAAGCTTGTCCAGTTCGCGGACATCCGCCGCTACTACGCCGAAATGCGGGAGGCCCTCAAGGACTCCAATCGCCAAGCAGGGGCTTACAAGGGATGGGTCACGCGTTGGAAGAACAAGGCCGAGGGTTTGGAGCTGGAGCGAAAGCGGCTGGAGGTTGAGGTCGAGACCCACCTACACGACAAAAAGGTCCTTTCGGAGCAGCTGCGTGCCATCACCGAGGACTACCAAGCTATGGGAACTGTCCTGGCCAAGCTGGAGCACTTCGAGAACGCCATTGATGAGCTGCGCCGACTGAAGCTGGTGGCTGACGAGCAAAGCCTTTCTGCCGGTTACTGGTCAGCCAACGCCCAGAACGACCTCCGCACCGGTGTGGATGACTTCCTTGAGGCGGTGGACGAAATCATGGATGACGAGTGGGTGGCACCTCAGAAAGCCTCTGAAGCCAGCTAGTGGCCAAAAAGCTCCTATCCGAGCAGTTCCGAGAGCAGCTGCAGGGCCTTGGTTCCAGCCTTGCTGCTCATACCCGCTCGCTGGAGCAGCACTTCGAGAGCCAGGAGGCCTTCCTGGCCCTGCGGCACCAGGAGCTTGAGGAAGAAGCGAGGGAAGCATTGCCAGCCGCTGGCGGAGCGGTGGAAGCGCTGGAGCTAGCCCTTGCTCCTCTGGTCAAAGGAGACCTGGCCCTGCTGACCGTGACCGACCTCAGGCGCCTATGCAACGGGGCAGGGCTGAAGGGTTACTCCAAGTACAAGAAGGCGGAGCTGGTCTCGCTGCTTAAAGCCAGTGGCATAGCGGCGCCACCACTACAGGTCAAAAAGCTCTCTCGAGCCCAACTGGAGGCAATCGCTTCCGCAGTTTTGGCAACAAGGACTTTGGGATAAGCCTTATATCTGGCAGCCTGACCTGAAGGATCCCCTGGGGCTTTGACCTACAGCGTTGATACGTCCGCTGAAGCGCCAGAGCTCGATGGGGAGCTCGATGAATTCCTTGGTGCCCTGGCAGCCCTTGGCGGGTCCGCTGGGAATGGGCGGCTTCGTGAGGTCCTCGAGTGGGATGAGGCCTCGTACGAGGCGGTCAAAACCGTCCTCGTAGGGCGAGGCCTTGTCGTGCCTGGGCGTGGCCGTGGTGGATCCGTAGCGCTAGCCGGTGAGGGTGGTGCCACCGCAGGGCTATCTGATTCGGAACCGCCAGCCAGGCGAGCAAGGTCGACTCGAGGCGGCAACGGGAAATCCGCAAGCTCCTTTGAGCAGGCCTTCCGCGCCATCGACGACTGCCTGCGAAAGGAAGCCGGTTGCGGCACCGAGCTGGACTACACCGAGCAGACCTCGTGGCTGCTGTTCCTCAAATACCTGGACGGGCTTGAGGAAGACCGTGCGGCAATGGCCCTGCTGGAGGGGCGCCCTCACGCCCCAATCCTCGACGAGCAATTCCGCTGGAACAGTTGGGCGGCCCCAAAGGATGTCAGTGGTCAGCTCGACCACAACGCTGCCGTTACTGGCGACGACCTACGCGACTTTGTGAACCAGCGCCTATTCCCCTACCTGGAGCAGTTCAAGCAACGGGCCACAGGGCCCAACACCATCGAATACAAGATCGGCGAGATCTTCGGAGAGATCCGCAACAAGATCTCCAGTGGCTACAACCTGCGCGAAATCATCGACGTGATCGATGACCTCCGCTTCCGTTCCCAGGCCGAGAAGCACGAGCTCTCGATGCTGTACGAGGAGAAGATCAAGCGGATGGGGAACGCTGGCCGTAACGGCGGCGAGTACTACACCCCTCGGCCACTGATTCGGGCAATCGTTCAGGTCGTTAATCCGAAGATTGGGGAGACGGTTTATGACCCTGCCGTTGGGTCTGCGGGCTTCCTCTGCGAGGCGTTCGAGTTCATGCGGAATGGCGGCTTAACCGGCAATGAGCTCAGCACAGAAGACCTAGAGGCTCTGCAAACGCGCACCTTCACGGGCAAGGAGAAGAAGAGCCTCGCCTACGTGATTGCCATCATGAACATGATCCTGCACGGGATCGAGGCACCCAACATCATTCACGCCAACACGCTCACCGAAAACCTGAGCGATGTCCAGGAGCGTGACCGTTACGACGTCATCCTTGCCAACCCGCCGTTTGGAGGAAGTGAGCGCACTGAGGTGCAGCAGAACTTCCCCATCCGCTCTGGCGAAACAGCCTTTCTATTCCTGCAGCACTTCATCCGCATGCTGCGAGCAGGTGGCAGGGCCGGTGTAGTCATCAAGAACACGTTCCTGTCCAATTCCGACAACGCCTCAGTGGCCCTGCGGCGGAAGCTCCTTGAGGAGTGCAACTTGCACACCGTGCTCGACTGTCCTGGTGGCACGTTCCAAGGGGCTGGTGTCAAGACGGTTGTGCTGTTCTTTGAGAAGGGAACGCCCACCCGGAAAGTGTGGTTTTACCAGCTCGATCCCGGCCGCAACCTGGGCAAGACCAACCCGCTCAATGACCGCGATCTAGCGGAGTTCGTCGATCTGCAAAAAACCTTTGCAGATTCCGTCAAGAGCTGGAGAGTGGCGGTGGATTCGATCGATCGCCAGAGTTGGGATCTCTCGGTGAAGAACCCCAATGCTGCTGAGACCGCAGAGCTGCGCAGCCCGCAAGAAATCCTCGCGGAGATTGCGGCGCTGGATGCAGAGAGTGCGCAGGTGCTGGCAAGGATTGGGGGATTGTTGGGATGAATGATGCGTGGGATGTAATGCCTCTTGGCGAACTTTGCGATGTGCTCGACCACAAGCGTAAACCAATCACCAAAAGAGACCGAGAGGCCGGAGAGTATCCCTACTACGGTGCAACAGGCGTGCTGGACCACGTGGCTGGTTATTTGTTTGATGAGCCGCTCGTGCTTGTAGGTGAAGATGGCGCAAAGTGGGGGTCAGGTGCAAACACGGCTTTTGCAGTCAAAGGAAAAGTCTGGGTCAATAATCACGCACATGTACTGAGGCCCAATCGGGACAAGCTCCTTGATCGCTGGCTGATCTATCACCTTAACCATTCTGACCTTACGGTATTCGTCTCGGGTTTGACTGTCCCAAAGCTCAATCAGGGAAGCCTACGTGAAATACCTGTCCCCGTTCCCCCACTCCCCGAACAGCAGCGAATCGTCGCCCTACTTGAGGAAGCATTTGCGGGCCTCGCCACCGCCAAAACCAACGCCGAGCGGAACGTCCAGAATGCTAATCAGCTGTACGAGAGTCTTTTTCAATCTTTCGTCGATCAACGCGGAGAGGAATGGGAGGAAACAACATTGAGTGAAGCGACTGGCGGAATATTCACCGGCCCATTTGGTTCCCTCCTGCACAAGAGCGACTACATTGAGGGCGGAATCCCACTGGTCAACCCTGCCCACATCAAAGCAGCCGGGATTGAACCTGATCTGCGCAAAACTGTTTCATCTGAGACAGCAAAGCGCCTCAAGAGCTACATCTTATCAAGCGGAGATATTGTAATTGGACGACGCGGCGAGATGGGGCGATGTGCGGTTGTGACAGAGCGAGAGGATGGCTGGCTCTGTGGGACTGGAAGTTTCTTTATTAAGCCTTCTGCTAGATGCGATCCGCGTTATGTAGCCATGTATTTGCGTTCAAGATCTTGCAAGTCAGCACTTGAATGCATTGCTGGTGGCGCCGTCATGCCGAACTTGAGCAATTCTGATCTAGGGAATCTACCTCTTAGGCTGCCACCGCTTTCTAAGCAGCTGGAGATTGTAGAGCGGGTTGATTGCCTTGGTGCACAAATTCAACGCCTCACCCACATCTTCGAAAGCAAGCTCATCGCAGCGAAGGATCTCAAGAAGTCAATTTTGCGCAGGGCCTTCAACGGGGACCTTTAGGGAATGCAATGAACGAGGCAGACACCAGAGCAGAGCTCATCGATCCGCTACTGACAGCAGCTGGGTGGGGGGTCGTTGAGGGCAGCCGCATTCGGCGCGAATACGGCATTACACCTGGTCGGCTCGAAGGAGGTGGTCGACGCGGTAAGCCCCTCACCGCGGACTACGTCCTGACCTACCGCAATACCCTGCTTGCGGTCGTGGAGGCTAAGCCTGATACGGCTCCCTTGACCGAGGGTGTTGCACAGGCCAAGGACTACGCAGGCAAGCTCAAGATCCGCTTCACCTACGCCAGCAACGGCCTTGGGGTCTACGCCATTGATATGGCGAACGGCGAAGAAGGCCCTGCGGGGGGGTTCCCCACGCCGGATGAGCTCTGGAGCAGGACCTTCGCCGAGGAGAACGAGTGGCGTGATCGCTTTGCCGCCATCCCCTACCCGGACAAGGGGGGAAGCTGGGAGATCCGCTTCTATCAGGACATTGCGGTTAGGAGAGTCCTCGAAGCTGTTGCCACGGGCCGTGATCGGATCCTGCTGACCCTCGCTACGGGAACCGGCAAGACCTCAATTGCGTTCCAGATCATCTGGAAGCTTTTCCAGGCCCGATGGAACCTGTCAGGTCAACCAACCAGACGCCCTCGGATCCTTTTCCTGGCCGACCGGAACACCCTCGCCAATCAAGCCTTTAACGACTTCACAGGCTTCGCCGCCTTCGAGGAAAACGCTCTGGCGCGTATCCAACCGGATGAGCTGCGCAAGAAAGGTCGAGTTCCCACAAACGCAAGCGTCTTCCTGACGATCTTCCAGACCTTCATGTCTGGCCCTGCGGCTGAGGGCGAGCCCACTCCGTGGTTCGGGCAGTACCCACCCGACTTCTTCGATTTCATCGTGATCGATGAGTGCCACCGAGGAGGTGCCAAGAACGAATCAACCTGGCGCGGCATCCTCGAGTACTTCGAACCAGCGGTCCAGCTGGGCTTGACCGCTACCCCTAGGCGTACCGACAACGCCGACACCTACGCCTATTTCGGGGAGCCGGTTTTTACGTACTCGCTTAAGGAGGGCATCAACGACGGGTACCTGACACCCTTCCGGGTCAAGCAGATCAGCACGTCCCTCGACGAGTACGTCTACACGGCTGACGATACTGTCGAAGAAGGCGCCGTCGAGACGGGCCGCCGCTACACCGAAGCTGACTTCAACCGGATCATTGAGATCCAGCAGCGGGAGCGGCAGCGCGTGGAAATCCTGCTCAGTCAGATCGACCAACGCCAGAAAACTATGGTGTTCTGTGCGACCCAGGAGCATGCCCTCGCGATCCGGGATCTCATCAACCAGCTCAAGACCAGTACCGATCCCAACTACTGCCAGCGGGTCACCGCAGACGATGGCGAGCTGGGCGAGACCTACCTTCGAGAGTTTCAGGACAACGAGAAGTCAATCCCCACGATCCTGACGACCTCACAGAAGCTTTCCACCGGGGTGGATGCCCGGAACGTGCGCAATATCGCCCTGCTTCGGCCGGTGAACTCGATGATCGAGTTCAAGCAGATCGTCGGTCGAGGAACTCGCCTCTATGACGGCAAGGACTACTTCACGATCCTGGACTTCGTGAAGGCTTACCAGCTATTCAGCGACCCCGAGTGGGATGGCCCACCCGAGGCTCCTGATCCCCCCGAACGGCCGGCAAGACCCAATGTCGAACCGAAGGGATCAGATGAACCGGAGGATGGTTCCGGCGCTGAAGACTCGCTACGTCGAAGCAAGGTGCGCATCAAGCTCGGGGATGGGAAGGAGCGGGCCCTGCAGCACATGATGGTGACCAGCTTCTGGCATCCCGACGGCAAGCCGATGAGCTCGACGGAGTTCATTGAGCTCCTCTATGGCCAGCTGCCTGAGTTTGCGAAGAACGAAGCGGAGCTCCGGGAAATCTGGAGTGCGCCGGACACTCGCAGCAAGCTTCTGCAGGGCTTGGCCGAAAGAGGCTTTGGCGGCGAGCAGCTCGCGGAGATCCAGTCGATCATTTCGGCGGAGAACAGCGACTTGTTCGATGTCCTGGCCTATGTCGCCTACGCCCTTGGCCCTGTTCCCCGAGAAGAGCGTGCTCAGCAAGCCCGCCTATACGTCAACTCACGGTTCACGACCAAGCAGCAGCTGTTCATCGACTTCGTCCTTCAGCATTACGTGACGATGGGCGTGCAAGAGCTTGCGCAAGAGAAGCTTGCCCCCCTTCTCAGGCTGCGATACCAGAACTCAATCGCAGATGCTCTAGCGGATCTGGGGGGACCTGAAGAGGTGGGGCAGATGTTTGCCGGGTTCCAGCGCTACCTCTATGAGCCAGTTAGCGCCTAAGTCATGGGCATGACGCAAGAGGAGCTACTACAAGCTCTATCAGCAGTCGATCTGGCCTTGGAGTCATCCCCTGGTTGGAAAGAGATCAAAGAGATCGCCAGCGACTATCCGATAACTCTTGAGGAAACGCAGCTGAGCCCAGGGCAGCTAGCAGTAATGGTCCTCTGGAGGCTCTTCTCCCTGGATGAAGAGGGCCAATCGAGCGCGCCGGACATTGAGGAAGGTCCTGCGGAGACGGTCCTCGCAAGCCTGGAGGACTTCCGAGCCATGGCAGAGGAAGTCCTCATTGGCGGCGAGCTCGATGTGGATTCCATCCGAAGCCTGTTTGAGATGGCTCAAGCAGCAGGTGCGCGCTAAGCCTCTTCATTACCGATACCGCTCTGCAGCCTGATGCTGCGTGCGGCCGCTTCACGGCTCGCCGCTAACTGACGTTGGAGCTGTTCGGGGGATGGGGTGAGCTCGGCCCTGCGAGCTCGCTCCGCTTCAATGGTTTCAGCCATACGGCTGAGAGCAGTCTCGATCTGTTCACGACGCATCTGATCGTGCTGGTGCGGTCTCTTGATAGACAGCTCGGTAGCAAGGTCCGTCGTCAACTCCATGTGGCCATCCAAGGCAGCCTGGAGTGCCAGTGAGATTGTTGGGCCGTAAGCGACCTCTGCCTGCTCCGCCATTGCCGGGTTGAGGGACCGGAAGGCGGTTTGCCAGGCAAACGCACGGCTGTCTTTCCAGCTCCACGGCGTCACGTCTGCCGGGATGGTCGACGGGTCGATCTGCGCGAGTTTTGCGGCCTTCAGCAGTTCCGCGATGGGCAGCTGGGGTTTGTCGGACGATTTCATGGGATGGCCCTGCAGGGGTTAGACGTCGATCACCTGCGCGTGTTCGACGCCGTCTTCGATGGCTTGGAGTTGGTTGCGGATTGCCTGAAGCTGTTTGCGCTGCTCGGCTTCCAAAACGTTCGCGCCGAGGATCTTGAAGCATTCGGAAATCGCGGAAACTCGCGCATATTGCTTCGCCGCAGGGTCAAGCGCGATCCGGACTAGTTCTTCGGCCAGGCGTGGTGCGGCATTGGAAAGGACACCAGTCGCGCTGTTGAGGTTTTCGCGGACGACGGTTTCGACGAATTCCCTCGCTTGAGGGTCTTTGGCGTACCGCCGCAGGGTTGGCGCTTTGATGCCAACTGCTTCTGCGGCATCACTCCATGAGCTGCCGTTGGCAGCAAGGGTGAGTGCCGTGAGGATCTTTGGCGGAATGGGCTTGTCGCTTCTGGTCATGAGCATCACCCCATCTCCCGTCGCGATGGCTTGTGTTTGGCTTTGACGGCACGACCGAGACGTCTTGCAAGTCCAGGAGCCCTGCGGACTGCTAGATCTTCGGGCTCAATTCCTTCTAGTGTCCACTTCATCCATGCCATGCGGCCCCATTCGTCAGCAGCCTGGCGGTCGTTGCTGAATAAGGTGCACGCAACTCGATTAACTCTGCTGAGTTGAATCCACTCATCCATCGACAGGCTGTCGGTAGTCAATGCGATCAATAGTGCGTTAGTCAAAGTGTAACCGTAGGTTCTAGTGTCTGCTGGTGTAGTACAGTTAGATCCTGGATCTGGGGGATGCTTGTTTAGGTTCCCTGGGCGCTGTAGGCGATAACCAAAACTCGAGCCCTGCCCCCCTGCGATAAGCAGCCTGTATAACAGTAGAAATCATTAGATGCGCCAGAAAGATCAGTCTTGCTGTGGCTTATTGGCCGATGTTGGCTTGTACTGTTTGACAGTGACCGCGTAAAATGTCAGTTAGACGCGGTGGCTAGTTGTCACTGGGTTCTCAAGTCTTTTTACTATTGAGAAATGAAGTCGAATCGCTATGGGCAAGCGGCGGTTCTGGACACGCAGCAGCTCGACCAGTTGATTTCGGCCCTACAGGGGCGTCATCACCAGGTCTTGGCGTCTGTGTGTCGCTACACCGCCTGTCGCATCGGTGAAGGTCGCCAGCTTGTTTGGGGGAATATCGGCGCCAATGCCATCGTCTTCCCCAAAACCGTCACGAAGGGGAAGCTGGCTTCCAGGACGATCCCGGTGACGCCCAAGCTCCATGAAGTTCTGGTGGCCTGGCGCAGTGAATGGGTCGCTCTGTATGGGCGCGGACCGAAGCCTGAGGATCCGTTGTTTCCCGGACGGTTTGCGGGACAGTTTCTGTCGTCCAGGAGCTTCATGGACGCCCTTGAGAGGGCTGCTCGCGAGGTGGGTCTAGAAGGCGTTTCAAGCCACAGCTTCCGCAGAAGCGCGTTGAGTAGTGCCAGTGCTAGTGGAATACCGCTGGCGGCGATTAGATCGCTGTCTGGTCACGCCGACTTGGGCACGCTCCAGCGGTATCTCGAAATCAGCCAGACCGCCAAGGAACAAGCGGCGGCGGCGTTTGCCTAACGCTTTGGCCGCGCTTAGGTGGTCGCGGCCGCTAGTGGTCAGCACCCTCCTCATCATTCAAGCTAGTGATCCCTGCGGTCGCTAGGGCTATAAAGCCAATGCCCAGCCCGATTTTTTGTTTTCCCTGCGATCGGATAGTGAGTGCGGCAAAGCTTGTCTCCGCCCACCAGCTTGACGCCCCACTGCTTTGAGCAGTCCATTCGTCTGCGCCAGTCCATATCAGAAACACTCCAGCCACTACTGATAACAGTCGGCAGCTTGGGCCAAGTTTCATTGCGGCGTTATGGCTGATTCCACCCTTAGCAAGGGTTCAACTGGTTGGCAGCTTGGGCTCGATCACGAGGTTCATGCGCCAGGGGGATGGCGGCGGTAGTTCGTCGCCATCATTTACGACCGCCAGCTCAAGCTTGGGGGGTGCTTGAAGGATCGCGATGCGATTGGCCCTGCGTAGCAGGCTTGCAAGTTCACGGGAGTTGTCCATGTTGTTCACTGTGACTCTGTTCGAATCGATGTCAATTTTTCTCTGCAGCATTTTGGCATTTAAAAGTGTGTTTTCTTACTATTAATACCTTCGCGCCACTTCGCCCCCCGGACACGTCCGGACAGCAGCCGGACAGCATCCCCAAATCCCCCAAAAGCCCTGCGGGCACTAGATCCGGACAGGCCGGACAGGCCGGACAGGGTTTTTCGGAGGGTTGGCTAAAGAGAGTGGTGGGATAACTTTTTCTCCAACACAAAAAGAAGCTGTCCGGGCTGTCCGGGTTGTCCGGACTCAGTTATTCCAAGGGATTTGCTGTTTTCGTGACCCTGTCCGGGGCGTCCTCAACCCTGTCCGGGCAGGGCTGGATGCTGTCCGGGCTGAGGATCGCCAACACTTCTGCTGCCTCTGGGAGATCCGGTTTGTGGCTCCTCAATTCTTCGTAGCCGTTCTGTACATAGTGCTTGGTGTGGATGATCTGCTTGTGACTGATCATGCTCGTGCCGATTAGACCCTCCTTCACTCCAAAGCCAAAGAAACACGCCGGTGCTTTTCGAGTGGAGTTGGACCCAGCGACTGATCGCCGATCAGCTCTGAGATGAGGAAGTGCCATCGCCAACCTGCTGACAAAGGTCTTTTGGGATGTCGGCCTGTGGTTCTGCTCGGTGCAGAAAGCCTGAAATGCCTTGAACAGCTCGGTCTCGTTCGGCAAATGATTTGACGGCCTCGGCACTAAGCACGCGTTGGCAAAATTCCTCACCGCGTCCATGTCGATCTCGGCAGCAGTCGCAGCGTCCCTGAGCAGACCATTCACATCACCCCCTGCCAGGAGCCTCTTCACCTCCTGCCTCGATGCCCGCAGGGCCCAACTGACTATCTGCCCCAGCTCGGACTCCAACTTTTCGTCGAGATCCAGATCAGGCTTCATCCCCGCAGGGCGTGAAGTTGGCAGCACCAACATCCGGCGGGTCATGCCGTTGCCGGCGTCATCCATCGACGGCGGCTGCGTTGAGCAAATCACCACCCGGCCGCTGAACGGCTCAGCATCTTCAGCATCGGACTCATGCAGCGTCCTGCCGGTCAGCTTCCCGCCATCAGTCAGGGCATAGAGGGTTCCGACGCCGACCTGCCGCCCCTGCAGATCCGGGAATGCCAGGAGGCGTTTCCCGCTGACGAATTGGCGGATCTTGTCGGGGTGGTTGATGTCGGCGAACCCGCTGGTGATCACGCTGACCACACTCGATGGAAACAGCTTCTCGATCACCCGTTCCATCGTCCCCTTCCCGCTCCCAGATGCCCCGAGGATCATCACGATCCGGCTGCATTTGAACCCGGGATCAACCATGTAGCGCAGCACCACCTGGATGATCGACTCCCACTCCTCACCAAAGGAGCTGGTGATAAATCGCCTCATCGTCGGAGGACACTCCGCTGTGTCTGTGAAGTCCGCGTCGACCGCCCACGTCAGCTTGCGCGCAGGGCTATGCGGAACGAGTTCCCCAGTGCTCAGCAGGTAGGTGCCGTTCCGGAACGCCACGGCCTCCTCGAGATCCATCGCGTCTTCATGCAGCTTCAGAGCGGCGAAATCGGTGCAACTTTTGGCTCGCGCTGCAGTGATGTGCTTCCTGGACTTCTTCCCCTTTGCGTTTTGGCTGAAGGCATACGGCAGAAGTTCCAGCATCAGCTGCTGCATGCGGTGCGTTGACACCGGCTCGAAGAACCCGAGGCGGTCGTCATACCGAAGGAACCTTTGCTGATGGCTGGTGATCGGCCGCCCCTCAAACGCCGCCTTCCTCAGCAACGCGTTGAAGACCACCAGCTCGGGGGTTCGTTCAGCACTGATCAACCAGTCCCAATCGCTCATCTCCTCCGCCCACGCACCAAGCGGATGCGGCCGCTTCACAAACTCAAACTGAACGGCCCGCTCTCGCAGCTTGCGCTTCAACACCAGCTCTGAGAGATCCGTCTCCCCGCAGGACTCCGGCCGCCAGTACTTCTGCAGCGCGTGCTCGACATCACCCCCCTTAACTGCCGATTTCTCAATGAACTCGGTGAGTAGACGCCGCTCTGACGCTTCTCCCCCGCCCTCAATCTCCTGGCCGAGACCCTCCAGCTGCAGCCGCGCTGCCCGCAGGGCCTTCCCCAACCGATAAACAGCCAGATACCGCTCATCGCTGGAAGGGGCCATCCCCTTTTCCAGCAGCTCGCGAGTTGTCGGACCCAGTGCTGTCTCGAGGGGAACAGCCATCCCCTCGATAGGGAACTCAGGAAACCACTCCCCGGGGTCTGGCAAACCGGGATCTGGCCTGATGCTGAAGTCGCTGCTCTGAACCCTTTGCTCAACCTCTACCTCCGGGCAGAGCGCCATCAGCTCCACCAGCGGGTATCGCTTGCCGGTGTTCAGCGCGATGGTGGTTCGCTGCCCGGACTCGGGATGGATACCACCGGCGAGCCGTGCCACCTGCCCTGCGCGCCAGAGGTTGTGATCGGTGTTCACGCCGGGATGGACAGCCTCGATCGCCGCGCTCAACCTCTTCCGAGCGTGCTCACCCTCAGCAACCCCGCAGGGCTCAGCCAACAGGTAATAGACGTGCAGAGATTTATTCCCGGTATCGACCACCAGGGTTGGTTCCGGTAGCCCTGCCCGCTCCCACGCCCCCCACTGCTGCTGCCGGTCCAGGCCGTAGTCGATCTCATAGATCAACATCGTCATGGCCAGGATCTCGTCGCGATCCTGAGCGCTTGTCCCTCCTGGCGAAGGAACAAAGCCCAGGTTCTTGGTGACTGTTCTGGTCAGCTGGTGCTTAATAGCCGGCCAGTCCCTGCCATTGGCGGCTGCGTCTTTGGTGACCTCATCCCAGTCATAGGGAAGATCGGCTTTCTCGTTTCGCTTGGGGAAGTACTTAGGGGTACCGCCCCAACAGACAACGATCGCCGGATCCCTGGGGCCAATGCCGACGGCTGTGAGGTGCGCCTCGGCCATCTCGTCATCAACCTCGGTGTCGGCGATGACCTTGGTGGCAACGATGTTGTTGGCCTTTTGCTGAACCCTCTCAAGCTGGGCTTTGACGATTGCCTCGAGCTGTTCGTTCATGCCACCTCCAGCTCTGCGAGCAAGTCCAGGAGGTTGGCCTGCAGCAGCTGGTCATCCTTCGCCGAGAGCTCGGCCTTCGTGATCAGGTCCCGCCACAGCGGCCAGCCCTTGATGCCCACCCCGAAAGGAGGATTAAAGAGGGCATGCCCGATCAGTGTCAGGGCTGTTCCTGAAAACATTTCGCCCACCGATCCGAACAGCCGCTTGTGGGCTGCTTGAACAACTTCCAGAGGCAGCCGCGATACCCCAAGCGCGAGCAGGGCATCTCTGCTGATGTCTTTGATCACTCCGGCGCCCCTGTTGCAATAACAAGAGCTGGCCCACTCACCTTGTACCTGGCTGGTCAGTCGAGACTCCCAGCCCTCGAGGTCATCAAAGCGGTCGTGCTCAATCAGGATTCCCGTTAGGTGAGCTCCACGCGCTGGCCAGTGCGGCCGGGTGATCCTGGTGGCTGAATAACGCGCCAAAAGGCGATCCAGATCCAGCTCTGGATATACCTGAACAGAGGTGTCCATTGTTAAAGTGCGGTGGGTTAAAACGCGTTTTGCAGGGGTGCAGGGCGTCTCACGGGAAGCCACCTATGCGGGGTGGCTTTTTCCGTTTATGGCCCTGCGCGATCGAAACCCTGAGTTGAGGCCCACTCGTAAAGAGCGCACCTCACAACAGTGCTCTCACTCACCCCTGCAGTCAGCGCTTGTGACCGAACGAATGCAGCCAGATTCTTGGTGACGCGGATGTTCAGTCCGTCAACAAGTGGGGCGCCACGATATTCACTCTCGGCAAAATGCCTAAGCGAGCTGATCATGGAAGCTGCGGTTCGTTCTACAAAACAATAACCGTAAAAATCAGATTGTGTGTGCAACGTCCTCGCGAATCTATACTGTAGTAGTTAACAATGCTCGATTACTGTGTGCAGCGCTGACAGAAGCTCTGTTATGACGCCGTAATCAATGTCGGCCGGGCTATTCGAGGAAATCTTTCTGCTGTGATACTCCCGAAGTCCCCGCAGGGCCTGAATCATCGCGCTATCGGCCTCGCTGGCGGCCTTCTGCACCCTGGCGAGAGACTGCATGTGAGCAGCCCAGTCCGCGTTGATGTCCATGCTGTCGTTTCCCATCAGCCCTGCGGGGGTAGTTCGGTCCATGTCGCCATCGTCTCCCTGATGGCATCGGTGTTCCAGAGAAGGTGTGCTCTCTTCCCTGGCGTCGTTGCGATGTAGTGGATCTTCGGTTTCAGCCCGCCTTCCCTTTTCTTCAGCCTGTTCAGAGTGAATCGGCTGATGCGTAGCTCTGAAGCAGCTTCCGCCGTGGATACCCAGCTTCCCTGGCTAATTCTCCTCTGCATCGCAAAGTATGGATGGGCTACGCAGTGCCACATCCAGCAACAACGCATTGACTGTATATCCCGGCGCGCAAAAAAGCGATATTCACTCTACTGTTACACAGTATAAGTTCTGCCCTTGTGTAACAGTAGAAATCAAAGGTCGTAGTTTGCCATCAGCGAAACAATCGTTTCCTCTGAAATCCAGGCTGTGTAGGTCTCGGTGAACATCGCCGCGGAGTGGCCCAGGAGTTTCGCTGCGAGCTCAGCCGGTACTCCTGCCACCAGAAGACGGATAGCGGCTGCATGCCGCAGGGCATAGATCGGAAACTTGATTCCAGCCCTGCGGCGGGCGGCGTTGCAGTTCGTGCTGATGGAGTAGCCATCCCGCTTCCCTGGCGGTTCTGGCAGGGTGTGGAGCTTGAACCGTGCCACCCAGTCGCTCTTGGTAGGTGTCACTGCGCGCGGCCGATTTGTCTTGCTGTCCTTGATGAGGAGAACGCTGTCCTCCCGCAGTGTTGCTGTACCCAGCTCGCTCGGCCTGGCGCCGTAGGTCGCGACAAGGCCCCAGATCCTTGCCCAGTGCGGTGCCTGCTTCAGCAGGGTGTCGAATGCCGCCTCAATGACGGCGTCGCTGGGGATGTCGCGCTTTTTCAGCATCCGCCTGCCGTACCCCGTGCCGGCGTTGCGGATGGCTTGCTGATCCCATCCGAACTCCCTGGCGACCATCCCTAAAACCAGGCTGGTTTCACGCCGGGCTGAACTGCCCTCCTCCAGCTGGTTGACCACAGCCAGGAGTGTTTTCTGCGTGATCTGCCCTGCGGGGAGCTTGTTTAGTGCGCAGCTCCACCGTTTCCTCCAGCTTTCGGCGCCTCGGGCTTCGGCTTGGGGGTCTCTTTTTGCCTTCATGCGGACTTTCCGCTCATGCAACCCCTTCGCCATCGCGTGGAACTCATCCCTGGTGACGGCGTTGCGCTGCGCGCTGCTGTCGTCGTCTTGAAGCCAGCTCGCCCAGCTGAAGGTGTTGCTTCTGATCTCGCTGTCCAGCTTCAGCGCCTTGAACTCGGCGTCGCTCAGCCCTGCCGGCGTGGCCGGTGCCCCGAGCGGGAGACGCTGCTGCTTTGGTTTGCCTCCTTCCCTGGGAGGCAGTGTTGCTCTGAGGCACAGGGCCTTCTTGCGCAGCTCGATCCGGCACCGGCACCGCCGTCCGCGAAGCCGTTCATTCGCGTCTCGGAGAAGCTGCTCGAAGTCCACCGGTGGCCTAGAGGTGGACTAATTCTGCGCACACCCAGCACCGTTCCGCAACGCAGGGCAACTCCTGCTGATGGCTGAGAACTCAGGCTGCCTCTGAAGTTATCTCGTGAATCAGCTCCTGGAGCTCGCTGCCCTTGATGTCGTAGATCTCGTTGCAGAAATGGCAGGTGAGTTCGGCCTTGCCGTCTTCGCTGAGCATCTGGGAGAGCTCATCGCGCCCCAGCAGTTTGAGGGCGTTGACGCTGCGCTTGCGGCTGCAGGGGCAGTGGAAGGTGATGTCCTGGCTGGCTTCGGCGTCCTCCAGCAGCTGGGGATCAAGGTCCGGAAAGATGTCCTGGAGCAGGGCCTCAAGGTTGCCTTCGCAGGCGGCCAGGCGGTCGCTGAAGTGCTCAATCTCGCGGCAACGCTCCTCCAAGAGCGCCACCAGGGCTGGCTCCCGCGCGGCCTTGGGCAGCACTTGCACCAACACCCCGCCGGCATGCCTTAAGCCGCTGCTGTCGATGCGCTCGCCCACGAAGACCGCCGAGGGGGTCTGCTCGGAGTGCAGCAGGTAGGAGGCCACGTCATCGCCGATGCCGCCGCTGACCAGCTCGACCGTTGAGCTGAACGGCTCCCCCTCGCCCAGGTCCCGAACCACGTGGAGGTACCCGGTGCCGGTGGCCTGTCTGAAGTCGAAGCTGTGGGCGCCATCGGCGCTGTCCAGCAGGTCGAGTTCGAGTTCGGGGGTCCCGACGTAGCCGCGCACGGTTCCGTCGCGGCCGGCATCCACCATCAGTCCCTTGAGCGGGCCATCGGAGGAGATCCGCAGGTTGACTCGCCCGTGGGCGACCTTCATGGAGCTGGCCAGCAGCAGGCCGGCGGTCATCGCCCGTCCCAGCAGGGCGGTCGTCAGAAACGAGAGGTTGTGGCGGCGGCGTGCGTAGCGAACCGTCGTGCTGGTGCTGACAGCCACCAGGCGGATCCCTCCGCCTGCAGCCGTTGCGCGCACCAACCGATCCGACATGCCCTGCCCCTTGCTCGAGGCACTGTATTCAGCGGCCTCAGCAGGGGATGAGCGCGGGCTGGAGTTGCCCATCGATCAGGTTCCAGCGCTGTCCTGGTTCCGTCAGGGGCTCGAACAGTTCAGGCTCATGGGTGACGATCAGCACGATGCGCTCGCGGCTGAGCTGATCGATCAGCTCAATGATTTCTGAGCGCACGGACCAATCCAGACCGGCGGTGGGTTCATCCATCAACAGCACCTTGGGGTCCCGCAGCAGCTGGACCGCCATGGCCAGGCGCCGCTGCTGCCCGCCGCTGAGTTCCTCGGGGGCCTGTTGGAAGGACAGGCCGCTAAGGCCGACCTGCTGCAGCACCGCCTCCGCCTTCTCGCTTGGCAGGCGCCGTTGCCCCAGTCGCAGTTCTTGGCCGACGGTGAGTCCGAGGAAATGGCGTTCGGGGAACTGAAAGACCAGGCCGCAGAGCCAACGGCGCTGGCGGGCATTGAGGGCTTTGCCGTGCCAGCGGATCTCCCCGTGGCTTGGATCGGCCAGTCCGCAGATCAACTCCAGCAGGGTGGACTTGCCGGAGCCACTGCGGCCGGCCACCAGCGCTATCCGCCCGGGCTCCAGGCCCATGCTGGCCCCCCGCAGGACAGGCTCCGGAGCCGTTGCGGCGTGGTAGCGGAGCGCGTCGAGCTCAAGCATCGCTGGCCGATGGCCGTCAGGTGCCCCCAGCATGTTTGATGGGAGCAAGCCCTGCTGCATCGCGCTGCAATGGAGATTCGTTTTCGAGAATTTGACCCCTTCAATTGCTGGCTGTGGTTGCGCTTCAGCAATCCCCCGGGCCAAGGGGAGCGGGGCTATATCGAGACCACATTGGACAGTTGGTTCTTCCTGGGCAAGTTGGGTGGGTTCAACGCCGAGAACCTGCAGGTCCACGAGGAGGGCGCTGAGGTCAGCTGGATGGGCTACGACGGCGAGACGGCGGAGCGGGCCATGCCTGCACTGATGCACAACATGGGTGAAATTGAGTACCAGGGCTCCTGGGCTCGCTGCTGGGTGGATCTGGGCACCAGTGACGGCTTCGCCCTCGATGTCCTGATCAACACCCTGCGCCAGATCGACTCCGATGTGGTGCAGATCGAGGAGCTGCTCATCGGTGGGGCCAATGAGGACTGGCCCGTGGAGGACCACCCCGAAAGCCTCTTCCCCGTCGGAGCCCCGGACGCGTAGTCCATGGCCCGGGAGCTGCGGCGGCTGTTGATTGCACCGGAGCGCCTGGCTTCGCAGATCGTGTTGACCCGTGAGGAGGAGCGCTATCTCACCCGCGTGCTGCGGTTCAGTGCCGGTGATCGCTTCGCCGTGGTCAACGGTCAGGGCGCGCTCTGGACGGCCGTGCTTCGGCAGTCCGCCTGCGCCGAGTTGGAGCAGAGCCTGGAGGCGCCCTTGGAGCAGCAGCCTGCACCGGCTCCCCAGCTGGTCTTGGCCGCTGCGGTGGTCAAGCGCGACTTTGAGGTGGTGCTGCGTATGGCCGTCGAGCTCGGGGTGGATCGCTTCATCCCGCTTCTCTGTGAGCGAACGGTCGTCCAGGGCAGCCTGCGGCTGGAGCGCTGGCGCAGCATTGCCGCTGAAGCGGCTGAGCAATGTGAACGGCTCTGGTCCCCGCGGATCGAGGAGCCGATGGACGTCCATCAGCTCCTGGGCCTGAGGGATTCGGCGGTTCCAGGGTTTTGGGCGACCACCCGTCAGCAAGAGCTGCCGCTGTTGGCTTCTGTGCTCGCCGATCTGCCCTTGGAGCGTCTCTCCAGCCTTTGGCTGGCCTGCGGCCCTGAGGGGGGCTGGTCCCCCAGCGAAGAACAGGCCGCCGAGGCGGCCGGATGGAAGCCCGTTGATCTGGGCCCTCGCATCCTGCGCAGCTCGACGGCCTGCGTGAGTGGCTTGAGCAGCCTGAGTACTGCCCGCGTTGCGCGCTGCGGCAGCTAGCTCAGACCCTCAGCCTTACTTCTTGCCAAACATGCCGCTGGCCATGCTGCGGAAGCCGGCGAGGTTGGCGCCACCGCGGCGGCGACGCATCGGCAGGGCGCCGCCGGCGGTCACACACTCGGGGGCGAAGGTGGCGTCGGTCTTGGCGGGAAGAGCGGCTTGCTCCGCCGCTAATTCAGCGGCGATCGCTTCAGCGGTGGTTTGCACCGAACCGGTCGCTGCAGGTGCGGTTTCAGCCGGTGCAGCGGCGGCGCTTGCCTTGAGTTCAACGGCAGCCTTGGCCTCGACAGGAGCCTTGGCCTTGGGCTTCTCGGCAATGGGGGCCACAGTCACCGACTGTTCAGCTGCCTTCTCATCGAGGTTGAGGAAGAAGCTGCCTTTGCGGTTGAACACCATGGCGCCGGTAATAGACCGTTTGCAGGATTATCCGCTGCTGCCGGTGCTTCTGAACAGCGGCCGTAGGGCAGTGCAACAGAAGTTCCAGCTGCTGTGTTCTTCTGGAGCCAGTCGCTGATTCCAGGGATGCTCGATCTTCAGATCTTGCTCAGCCCAGAGCGCTTGCAGCACTGGCTGGCCGCCCTGGTGATTAATGGTGTGCTGATTGCCGCCGCCCAGCGGCTTCCCCTGTTGACGCGCTCCGGCTGGGTCCACGCGGGGATCCTCGGCACCGTGCTCCTCGGCAGTCTGGACTGGCCCGGTTGGTTGGCCGTGGCGCTTTACCTAGCCCTCGGCTCGCTGGTGACCCGTCTGGGCTACCGGCGTAAGCAGGAGCAGGGCTTGGCCGAGGGGCGAGGCGGCCGGCGCGGGCCGGAGAACGTCTGGGGATCGGCGGCGACTGGGGCCGCGTTGGCGGTGCTCAGCGTCTGGCCGATGGCGCCGGTGATCCTGCTCAAGATCGGCTTTGCCGCGAGCTTTGCCGCCAAGTTGGGCGACACCTGCGGCAGTGAGATCGGCAAGCGTTGGGGACGCCACACCGTTTCGATCACGAACTTCCAGCCCGTTCCCCCCGGCACCGAGGGAGCCATCAGCCTGGAGGGCACCGCCGCCAGTGCGGCGGGCAGCGCCTTGATGGCCCTGGTGATGCTCCAGTTGGGGTTAATCCAGGGCGGGCCGACCTGGTTGTTGGTGGCCCTGGTGGGGCTGGCGGCGACCTTGATGGAGAGCCTGATCGGCGCCACGGTCCAGGACCGCTTCCCCTGGCTGAGCAACGAGCTGGTCAATGCCCTGCAGACCCTGATTGCGGCCCTGCTGGCCATGGGGTTGGCGCTGCGCTTGGCCCTGGCCTAGCTCGCGCCCACCAGCTGCTGCCGGACGATGCCGCAGGCCTGCTGGTAGCGCCGCTGGGCGGCACGGGCACTGATCCCTGCCATGGCGCCCAGGTCCTGCCAGGTCCGCTGCTGCAGCACCCGGGCCAGCACCAGTCGCCGTTGACTGGCCTGCAGGGTTTTCAGTCCCCTCCAGAGCTGACGGCGCAGTTCGCAGCGCTCGAGCCAGCCGTACTGACCTGGTGCCTGTTGATCGCTGAGTTGCTCCACCAGGGGGGTCTCGGGGTCTGACCCGCCACCGGGTTGATCCAGGCTGGCCACCCGCAGGCAGGTTTGCAGGGCCTGGGCTTCCTGCCAGCGCTGCTGGGAGCAGCCGAGGGCCCGGGCCAGGGCGCTGTCGTTCATCGGGCTGAGTCCCTGCTGCTCGCGCCGGCGCTGCAGTGCTGCTCCCCGCTGCAGCAGCTCGATCACGCTGCGGGCGCCGCTGAAGACGCGGCAGCGGTCCCTGAGGTAGTGACGCATGGCGCCGCGAATCCAGGGAACGGCGGCCGTACTCAGGGTGTTGCCCAGGCTTGGATCAAAGCGCTCGACCGCCTTGATCAGACCGCGGACGCCCTCTTGGGCCAGGTCTTCAAAGCTGTGGCCGCTGCGTTCGCTTTCCCGCCGGGCCACCTTCCAGACCAGGGGCAGGTTGGCGGCGACGACGGCGTTGCGGTGCGCGTGGTTGGGGTCCTTGAGATAACGGCTCAAGAGCCATTGCTGTTGGTCCTGGACTGCCATAGCGGATGCCTTGCTCTGCCCTCAGCCTCAACCGCTTGAACCGCTCGTTGGCTCACCCCCTCGGGGGTCTGATTCCCCTCAGTAGAGGGGGGTCCCGGCGCTGGTGGGCTGAAGGTTCGCCCAGCTCAAGAGCGGACTCCAGTGACGTACCCGCTCGTAGATCTGACGATGTCCCTCGCTGTTGAAGTGAATCCCATCGGGGCAGATCCACTGCAGCCAGCTCGGATCCGCCAGCAGGGAGTCCAGTAGCGGCAGGAAGGGCAGATCGGCCTCCATGCAGGCCTCCTTCAGCAGCGCTTCGTACTGGCGGACGTGCTCATTGCTGTACCAGAGCAGATCCGCGAAGGGCATCACGTGCTCGTCCACGGGCGTCAGTCCCAGCACCAGGACCGGTGCGGCCGCTTTGAGCTGGTTGAGAAGTTGTTGGAGGCCGAAGAGAAAGGCCTCCGGATCGAGTTGGTGGCGCCCGTCGCGGCGACCGATTCGCGCGGTGTCGTTGAGGCCGACGGAGAGCAGGATCCCCTGGGGCTGCTGACGCCTGAGTTCCCCGCGGCAAGCGAACTCGCTGGCCCAGCGCGCCGCCACCCGCTCGAGACCATCGCCGCGAACGCCGAGGGAATACAGCACCGGTCCGCCGGGCAGCCCCATCCAGTGCCGCCTGAGGCGCTCGCACCAGCCACCCTCTTCGGGGTCCCCCCAGCCGTAGACGCCGCTGTCCCCAAGCACGATCAATTTGCGGGGAACGGCCAACAGCATGGAGTCGCTTACAGCAGGCGCCGCCGGGCGCGGTCGCTCAGATCTTCACCCACCAGGGTGAGGGCCGCATAGGCCACAAGCAACAGGGCGATCTGATCCCAGGCAAATGAGCTGAGGCTTTCCTGCAACTGGGTTCCAAGCCCGGTCCCCGCCATCAGACCGACCACCACGGTCTCCCGCAGGATCACATCGCTGCGGTAGGCGCCATAGGCCAGATAGGAGCGCGCCAATGCACTGAAACGCCCGTAGAGCAGAGCCACCCGTGCCCCGACCCCTTGGCCGTGTAGGGCGTCCTCGGCTGCGCCGCTGCAGGACTCTGCTCCCTCCAGCAACAGGCGACCCAAGATCCCGAGGTTGTGAAACCCCAAGGCCAGGGCTGCTGTCCAGATCCCCGGTTTGAAGACAAACAGCAGCAACAGCGCCGTGAGCGGCGGTGGCCAGAGTCGCCCCAGGGCCCAGAGCAGCCTGAGCAGCGGCTGAGCCAGGCGCCACGGCGCGACCAGCAGGAGCAGTAGCGGAGCACCGCCGACGGCTAAGCAGGCCGAGAGGACCGTGAGCAGCAGGGTGTTGCCGATCAGTCGCCCCCAGGGAAGGGCGAGGGCCTCCTGCCAGTGCTGGGAATGCAGCGGCGGCAGCGGTTGCCAATGCAGTAGGGCCGCTGGCTCAATCCCCAGGCTGTGGCTGATCGCCAGCATCAGGGGGAGCAGGAGCCCAAGCAGAAGCAGGATCTCCCGGCCTTGGCGTCCCACGCCGGGCTGGGCTTGACCAAAGCGGTTGGCCAGTCCCCAGCGCTGGCGCAGGGCGCGGATCAGGCTCTCCAGGCTCAGCATCACCGCTAGCAGCAGCCAGAGGCCACTCCAGAGCTCGCGAAATTCCAAGGACTGCAGGGTGAGCAGCAGTTCGTTGCCCAGGCCCCCAAGACCAAACACCCCCAGCAGCGTGGCGCTGCGCAGGGCACATTCGAGCCTGTAGCCGCCGTAGCTGACCACCCCAGGCAGGAGGGGCGGTCCCATGGCCGTCAGCAGGGCCGCTGGGCCTGCACTGCCGGCACTCAAGAGGGCCTTCAGGGTCTGATCGGGCAAGGCATCGAGTTGATCGCTGATCACCCGGGCCACCAGGGCGCCATAGGGAATCACGATCGCCAGCACCGCCACGGCGGGCTGCAGCCCCAGCACCTGCAGCAGCAGTAGGCCCCAGATCAACTCATGGATTGAGCGGGGGATTGCCAGGAGTCGGCGCAGCAGCTCCGCAGGCAGCGCAGTGCCACTGAGGGTGCTCCAGACCAGCCGCGAGCTGGCCAGCCCCAGCAGCAGTCCCAGCAGCAGGCTCAGGGACCAGCTCAACAGCGCCACACCGACCGTGACGCCCAGTCCCCTGAGCAGGGAGTCGACCACGACTGAATCGAGCGACGGGTGCAGGGCTGCCTCGACGAAGGCGCCAATCAATTCCCAGCCGCCGCCATGGCAGAGCCCTGGCAGCATCAGGGCCAGGGGCAGGATCACCCCAGCGGGGATCAGGACCTGGAGTGGCGGCGCGATCTTCAAGGGGTCGTGCTTCCGGCGTAGAGACGCTGCAGGGCCTGCGGCTCGATTTGCTCCGGCGCGCAATCAAACAGGATGCGTCCCTCCCGCAGACCCACCACGCGGCTAAATCCCGCCAGCAGGTCCGGCCTGTGCAGGCTCATCACCAGCGCCCGTGGCGCCGCGGTCTGCTCCAGCAGGAGCTGGAGCAACTCCCCTGCCAAGCGGGGATCAAGGCTGGAGAGGGGTTCATCGGCGAGCCAGAGCAGAGGGTCCTGACGCAGCAGCCGAGCGATGGCAACCCGTTGGCGTTGTCCGCCAGAGAGCTGTCCCACCGATTGCGCCAACAGAGCGGGATCGAGATCGAGTTGCCGCAGGGCGGCTGCGCAGGCCTCGGTTTCTATGGGAAGGAGCAGGTTCAGCAGGGCCTTCGGCCAGCCCCACTGCGCGAGTCGGCCGCAGTTCAGGTTCTGTTGAACGCTGAGCTCCTCAATCAGGCGTAGGTCCTGCCAGAGCGTTCCGATCTGTTGCTGTTGGCGCCGTTTGATTCGGGGGCGCCTGGACAGGGTCTCCCCTCCCCAGAGCACTTGACCTTGATCGGCCTGGAGTAGGCCATTGGCGACGGCCAGCAGGGTGCTTTTGCCCGCCCCGCTGGGGCCGAGCAGCGCCAGTCGTTCACCGGCGTGAAGGCTGAGCTGAACCTGATCCAGCCTGGGCTGTTGGCGTCCCTTGACGCTCACCTCCCGCAATTCCAGGACGGGCGCATCCATGGGGGCCTTAGCTCTGGGTGAAGCGGAAGACCATCAAGGCCAGGATTAACCCCACCAGGGTGAGTTCGATGACGTCGGGGCCGCGTGGGTTCATCCCCGCCCCTCACGCTTTTCCAGTTTGGCCACTGAGGGCAGGCCGAAGACCAGAACGAGCAGGGGGATCTCCAGCCAGAGAACCCCATTGCTCAGCAGGATCACCGCCAGGTCAATGGCGGCAATGGAGCGCAGAAACAGGACCCAGACCTCGTCGCCGTCGCTGCAGCTGCGCTGCCAGAGCAGCAGGCCAGCCACCAGCAGCAGCAGGTCCGTCAGCAGGGTCGTGGACAACGCGGAGAGGACAGGTCTCCCCGCATTCTGCTCCTGGAATCAGCGGATCTTGCCCATCTGCCGGCCGACCTGCTCGATCTTGGCGTAATCGCTGGCCTTCGCCCCGATGAAGCGCTGGGCCCCAAAGAGCTCCAGGATGGCCTTCTGCTCAGGGTTGCTGCTGCGCCAGCTCAAGATCGCCTGACGCAGCTTCGTGCTGAAGCCTGCTCCGAAGCGCTGGTTCAGGTCGGGCTGTGCGATCCAGTGGTAGTCGGGGTAGCCGGGGGTGGTCCAGATCGCATAGACCTTGGCCTTGTTGACTTTGCCGCTGGCCAGGTTGGCTTCCCAGACCTGTTTGTTCAGGGCGCCGGCGTCATAGGCGCCGCTTTGCACCAGGGCCACGGTGGCGTCATGGCTGCCGCTGAAACCGGGGGCTCCACCGGCGAACTGGCTGGGCTTCACCCCGGCCTGCGCCAGGAAGTACTGGGGCATCAGCCGCCCTGAGGTGGAGCTCTGGGACCCGAAGGTGACGCGCTTGCCCTTGAGCTCCTTCAGGCCGTTGATTCTGCTGGTGGGCTTGAGCTGGCTCTTGCGGTTGGCGATGAAGACCGATTGGAATTTGGCGTCGATGTCGCGCTGGGCGATCACCTGGGAGCCGGGCTTTTGCAGCCGGGCCTGGACACCGGTCAGGCCGCCAAACCAGACCAGATCCAAATTGCCGGTGCGGAAGGCACTGACCGCCGCGGCGTAGTTCGTGACGGGGACATATTTGACGTCGACATTCAGCTGCTTGCTGAGTTCATTGGCCACCAATCCGTAGAGCCGGTTCAGCTTCTCGGGCTTTTGATCGGGGATGGCGCCAATGCGCAGCACCGGCTTGTTGGTCTTTGCGACGGCTGCGGGGGTGAAGGCACTGCTCAAGGGCAGAGGTGTAGCCACCGGTAGGAGCGCAAGCGAAACGCCTACGGCCGCGGCGGCCATACGTTCTCGGCCGGTCAAGCGGATGGTCATCGCAGGAGGTGCAAAAGAACCTGCGATTTTGCCCTTAGAGCTGTTCGATGAAGCGCTGCAACCGGGTCAGTCCGTCTTGGATGGTGGCGTCCGAGGCGGCGCAGGAGAGGCGAATGCAGTCGTTGTCACCAAAGGCGCCGCCGGGTACCAGTGCCAGGCCCTGCTCATCGAGCAGCCGTTCGCAGAAACGCATTGAGTCCAGGCCGGTGCTGCTGATGTTGGGGAAGGCGTAGAACGCCCCCTGGGGCGGCAGCAGTTGCACACCGGCGATGGCCTGGAGGCCATCGCTGAGCAGCTGACGGCGGTGGCTGAATTGAGCCGCCATGGTTTGGACGCACTCGCGCGAGCCGGTCACCGCCGCCAGGGCTCCGTACTGGGCAAAGGTGCAGACGTTGCTGGTGCTCTGGCTCTGCAGGGCGCTGGCCGCCTTGAGAACGCTGCTGTTGCCGGCCAGCCAGCCGATCCGCCAGCCGGTCATCGCCCAGCCCTTGGCGAAGCCATTGACGGTGAAGACCCGATCCGCCAGGTCTGGCGCGACCGCCGCGAAGCTGTGGTGGCTGTGGCTGGGTGCCAGCAGAAATTCGTAGATCTCATCGCAGACCACCGCCACCTGGGGATGGCGCCGGAGGACTGCGGCGATCGCTTCGAGATCACTGCGGCTGAGCACCGCACCGGTGGGGTTGCCCGGGCTATTGAGCACAAGCAACTTGCTGGCCGGCGTGATCGCCGCCTCCAGCCGTTCGGGGTCGAGCCGGAATCCTTCTGTGGCTGAGCTGGGGATCAAGCGCACTGAGGCGCCAGCCAACCGCGCAATCTCCGGGTAGCTCAGCCAGTAGGGCGCAGGGAGCAGCAGTTCATCACCGGGCTCCAGCAGCACCTGAAACAGGTTGTAGAGGGCCTGTTTGCCGCCGTTGGTGACCAGCACCTGATCCGCGCTGGTGGGGACCTGGTTCTCCTGGGTCAGCTTCTGGGCAATGGCTTCCCGTAGGGGCGGCTCGCCGGCGGCCGGGCCGTAGCGGGTCAGGCCACTCTCGAGGGCCTGGGCCGCGGCCTGGCGGATAAAGGCTGGGGTATCAAAGTCCGGCTCACCTGCGCTCAGGCTGCAGATGTCGCGTCCCTCGGCCTTCAGGGCCTTGGCGCGGGCCGCGATGGCCAGCGTCAACGAGGGCTGCAGCGCTTCGGCCCGGGCGGAGAGTTTCAACGGGCGCGGCATTCGAGCAGCGACGTCAGGGGGGCACGCCTTGCGGCGAACCGGTGATGCTGTGCATCCTGCCGCATGCCGGGCCCCGAAACGATGTCTCCACTGACCTCTCCGACCGTTGGCCTGGTGTTGGCGGCGGATGACCCCGAGGCCTTGGCCCGTTTCTACGGCTCCGTCTGCCTTGCGCCGCTGCAGGCCGGCTTGAGTGCCAGCCACTGGCGGCTGCCCTTGCCCGGTTCGGGCTGGCTGGAGATCTACGCCCCCAGTCGCTCCAGACCACTCGCTCGCCAACGGGGACGTCTCGCCCTGGCGATCCAGCTCAGCGGTGGCGCATCCGGCCTTCAGGCTGCGGTCGAGCGGGCTCAGGCCCAGGGCGCTGCCCTGCTGGAGCCCCCGCGTCAGGAGCCCTTCGGTTGGGAGGCCTGGTTGAACGATCCCGAAGGCAACGCCCTGCTGCTGATTGCTAGAGAGACTCGCGATTGATTGCGGGGCGATGACGGCCACCTCCCTTGAACAGGACCTGGCGTCCTTGGCGGAGAGCTGCGATGCCTGTCGCCTCTGCAAGTTGGGCTCCAGCCGCAGCCAGGTCGTGGTCAGCCGCGGCAATCCCCAGGCGCGCCTGATGGTCATCGGCGAGGGTCCTGGTGCTCAGGAGGATGAGCAGGGACAGCCCTTTGTCGGCCGCTCCGGCCAGCTGCTGGATCGCATGCTCGAGAGCGTGGGCATCGACAGCAATCACGACGCCTACGTCTGCAACATCGTCAAGTGCCGGCCACCGGAGAACCGCAAGCCCACGGCCTTGGAGATGGCCTCGTGCAAGCCCTGGTTGGATCGTCAGATCGCCCTGGTGGATCCCGCGGTCATCCTGTTGGCTGGGGCCACGGCCGTGGAGGGCCTACTGGGCATCAAGGGCGGGATGACCAAGATTCGCGGTCAGTGGCGCCAATGGGAAGGCCGTTGGTTGATGCCTGTCTTCCACCCCTCGTACCTGCTGCGCAATCCCTCCAAGGAGCGCGGTGCCCCGAAGTGGCTCACCTGGCAGGACCTGCAGGATGTGCAGCGCCGTCTGGCCCAATTGGACGCTCCGTTGTGACAGGCTTGGCCCAACCGGCCTGCCCAACGCTGCTGCCATGACTGCCTCTCTCACCGCAACGCCCGAGGCGGGGCAGCTGTCCTCCCGTTACGACACGGTGATCCGCCGCCGCCAGACCCGCAGCGTTCGGGTGGGCGACCTCTGGATCGGGAGCGAGCACCCCGTGGTGGTGCAGTCGATGATCAACGAGGACACCCTCGACATCGAGGGGGCCACCGCTGGGATCCGTCGCTTGCATGAGGCGGGCTGCGAGATCGTTCGTGTCACCGTTCCGTCCTTGGCCCACGCCAAGGCGATGGGGGAGATCCGCAAGCGCCTGGAAGACACCTATCAGCCCGTTCCCCTGGTGGCTGATGTGCACCACAACGGCATGAAGATCGCCCTGGAAGTGGCGAACCATGTCGACAAGGTCCGGATCAACCCGGGCTTGTTTGTCTTTGACAAGCCGGATCCGAATCGGACCGAGTTCACCCCCGAAGAGATCGCCCAGATCGGTGATCGCATCACCGAGACTTTTGAACCCCTGGTCAGCCTCCTGAAGGCCCAGGACAAGGCCCTGCGCATTGGCGTCAACCACGGCTCCCTGGCTGAGCGGATGCTGTTCACCTACGGCGACACCCCCCTGGGGATGGTGGAGAGCGCCCTGGAGTTCATCCGCATCTGCGACCGCCTCGACTTCCACAACATCGTGGTCTCGATGAAGGCTTCGCGGGCTCCAGTGATGCTGGCCGCCTACCGGATGATGGCCGACCGGATGGATGCCGAGGGCTTCAACTACCCCCTGCACCTCGGGGTGACAGAAGCCGGTGACGGTGATTACGGCCGGATCAAGAGCACCGCTGGCATTGCCACCTTGTTGGCCGATGGCCTGGGAGACACGATCCGGGTGTCGCTGACCGAGGCACCGGAGAAGGAAATCCCTGTCTGCTACTCGATCCTGCAGTCCCTGGGTCTGCGCAAGACCATGGTCGAGTACGTCAGCTGCCCCAGCTGCGGACGCACGTTGTTCAACCTGGAGGACGTGCTCAACAAGGTGCGCAACGCCACCTCCCACCTCACGGGTCTCGACATCGCTGTGATGGGCTGCATTGTTAATGGCCCCGGTGAGATGGCCGATGCCGATTACGGCTACGTCGGTAAAACCCCCGGGGTGATTTCGCTTTACCGCGGCCGCGACGAGATCCGCCGGGTTCCAGAGGCCGAGGGCGTGGAGGCTTTGATTGCCTTGATCAAGGACGACGGCCGTTGGGTCGATCCCTGAGGCCCTACGGCTAACCCTTAGATATCTCCGGTTTTCACGCCAACTGAGGTGTGTGAATTGCAGCTACGTTGAAGCAATCTCCCGGCCTCAGGAGCGCCTTGATGACTCAGCCACGCGGCCTGTTGCTTGTTCTGGCCGGTGCCGGCGCAGTCGGGGCGATCTGCTTGCCTCCCCTGCTGATGCCCAGTTCGGCATCGCTGGTGAGCGATAGCCCGAAGGAAGTCATTGATCAGACCTGGCAGATCGTCTTCCGGGACTATCTCGATACCAACGGCAAATACACCACCGACAAGTGGAAGGACTTGCGTCGTCAGGTTCTCTCCAAGAGTTACGGCAGCACCAAGGAGAGCTACGAGGCCATCCGTGGCATGTTGGCCACCCTGGATGACCCCTACACGCGCTTCCTCGATCCGCGTGAGTTCAAGGAGATGCAGATCGACACCTCCGGGGAACTCTCCGGGGTCGGCATCCAGCTGAGCCTGGATAAGGACAGCAAAGAACTCACCGTTGTCAGTCCGATTGAAGGATCTCCGGCCTCCCGCGCCGGAGTGATGCCCAAGGACGTCATCACCGCGATTGACGGCAAGAGCACCAAGGGGATGACGACCGAGGATGCGGTCAAGTTGATTCGCGGCAAGGCCGGCAGCACCGTGACCCTGCAGCTCCGCCGCAACGGCAAGCTGCTGGATACGCCCCTGGTGCGTGCACGCATTGAGCTCCATGCGGTCGACACCCAGGTCAACACCAGTGCCGATGGCACCAAGATTGGCTACATCCGCCTGAAGCAGTTCAACGCCAATGCCGCCAAGGACATGGCGCAGGCGTTGAAGGATCTGGAGAAGGAGCAGGTCCAGGGCTACGTGCTCGATCTGCGCAGTAACCCCGGTGGCCTGCTGGTGGCGAGCATCGCCATTGCCCGCCAATGGCTCAATGAGGGGGTCATCGTCTCCACCAAGACCCGCGATGGCATCCAGGACACCAAGCGGGCGGTGGGCCGCGCCCTGACCGAGCGTCCCTTGGTGGTGCTGGTGAATGAGGGTTCAGCCAGTGCCAGCGAAATCCTCTCCGGTGCTCTGCAGGACAACCATCGCGCTGTGTTGGTGGGGGAGACCACCTTCGGCAAGGGTCTGGTCCAATCGGTTCGCGGCCTGATCGATGGATCAGGAATGACCGTGACGATCGCCAAGTACCTCACCCCAAGCGGTCGCGATATCCATAAGCACGGCATTGATCCCGATGTGCGCGCCAAGCTCAGCGCTCGCGAGATCCAGAGCCTGCGGCTGGAGGACCTGGGCACCCAGAAGGACAGCCAGTACCGCGTGGCTGAATCGACCCTGCTCAAGCAGGTCAAGGCCGCCGGCAGCCTGACGAAGTCACGTGCCTACAACCCCAGCAGTGCCAATGTCCCAGCGGCGCTGGCGGCTCCGGTTCAGTAGTTAGGCCACAAAAAAGCCCGCGGTTGCTCCGCGGGCTTTTTTGATCGCGCTTGTGGCCTGACCTCAGGCGGCGCTGCCCACGGGTTGCATCAGGCCGCCGCCAGGGGTGGAGTCGTCGTCATCGTTGCCGGTGTCTGCTTGAAGCAGAGCGAAGACACCCAGGGCCACAAGGGAGATCAAGCCAGAGACAAGGCTCAGGCCTCCGCCGAAGCCGCTGCTGAGATCGATGACTTCGCCGAGGCCGGGACCCATGAGCGTCCGTTACATCACTTTACGGAATTGTAACGGACTTTTGCGCTGGTCGCTCATCTTTGGCCTAAACCGCCAGCACGGCTTCGTTCTTGGCCTTCAGCTGTTCAGCCCGTTGGGCATCGGTCAGGCCATCGGCACCCGGGATCTGCTCGGCCATTTGCTTGAGCCAGTTCATCAGCTCCTCCACCTGTTTCTCCATGGGCAGAACCCCCAGACCCCGTGCCAGCACCTTGGCGGTGCTGCCTGAACCGGCCTGGTAGACGAGCCTGCCGTGCAGGTGTTGGGGTAATCCCTGGCGCAGCAGCCGGAAGGCTGGCTCCTCCATCGGGGTCTCCAAGGCGATGTTGGGTTTCTCGGGTTTGATCCGTGAGAAGCCGCAGCGTTTGGCCAGCAGCTTCAGCTCCATCAGCTGCAGCAGCGAGATGACCGGCGCCGGGATGGCGCCATAGCGATCCACCCAGTCGGCCGCCAGTTGCAGCAGGCCGTCTGGGCTGATGCAGTCGGCCGCGGCGCGGTAGGCCGCCATCTTCTCGTCGTTGTCGCTGATCCAGTCGCCGGGGATGAAGGCGGTGAGTTGCAGATCGATCTGGGTGTCGTCCACGGCGGGGATGTCCTGGCCTTGGATCTCGGCGAGGGATTCCTGGAGCATCTCCATGTAGAGGTCAAAGCCGATGGTCTCCATCTGGCCGCTTTGCTCCACCCCGAGCAGGTTGCCGACGCCGCGGATCTCCATGTCGCGCATGGCCAGTTGGTAGCCACTCCCCAGTTGGGCAAATTCCTGAATCGCGCGCAGACGCTGCCGTGCCGCATCGCTCAGGGAGGCATCACCTGGATAGAACAACCAGGCGTGGGCTTGGATGCCGCTGCGGCCGACGCGACCGCGCAGTTGGTAGAGCTGGGCTAGGCCGAATTTATGGGCGTCCTCGATGAGGATCGTGTTGACCCGGGGAATGTCCAGGCCGCTCTCCACGATCGTCGTGCAGAGCATCAGGTCGGCCTCGCCGGCGTTGAAGGCCACCATGGCGCTCTCCAGTTCGCCTTCAGCCATCTGACCGTGGGCGACCAGGAGCCGTAGGCCGGGGATCATCTGCCGAATCCCTTCGGCCACCTCTTCGATGCCCTCCACACGGGGGACGACGTAGAAGATCTGGCCGCCGCGATCAAGTTCCTGGCGGATTGCACTGCGAACCGCTTCCTCATCGAGGGCCGCCAGGTGGGTTTTGATCGGCCGGCGCAACGGCGGGGGCGTGGTGATCAGGCTCATCTCGCGCACCCCTGAGAGGCTCATGTAGAGCGTCCGCGGGATCGGGGTTGCCGAGAGGGTCAGGACGTCGACGTCCTTGCGCAGGGCCTTGATCTTTTCCTTTTGGTTGACGCCAAAGCGCTGCTCCTCATCCACCACGAGCAGGCCCAGCTCCTTGAACTGGGTGCCCTTGCCCAGCAGTTGGTGGGTGCCGACGACCACGTCGACGGTGCCTTCGCCCAGGCCCTCTTGGATCACCTTGCGCTCGCTGCTGGTGCGGAAGCGGTTGAGCAGGCTGACCTTGATGGGATAGGGCGCAAAGCGCTCCGAGAGCGAGCGCCAATGCTGCTGGGCCAGAACGGTTGTAGGGGCGAGCATTGCCACCTGTTTGCCTGCGGTGACGGCCTTGAAGATCGCGCGGATGGCGACTTCGGTTTTGCCGAAGCCCACATCACCGCAGACCAGGCGGTCCATCGGCTGGGGCTGCTCCATGTCCCGTTTGACATCGGCAATCGCCTTGACCTGATCAGGCGTGGGCTCGTAGGGGAAGGAGTCCTCGAGTTCGTTCTGCCAGGGGCCATCCACCGGGAAGGCGAAGCCCGGAGCCTTGTGCCGTTCGGCGTAGAGCTTGACCAGATCGAGGGCTACCTTGCGGACGGCCTTGCGCGCCCGCTCCTTGGCTTTGTTCCACGCGGTTCCGCCCATCCGGTTGAGGTCCGGGGGGCTGTCACTGGTGGCCCGGTAGCGCCCGAGGCTGCCCAGCTGGTCGGCGGCGACCCGCAGCAGGCCATCGGCGTACTGCACAACGAGGTAGTCGCGGGCTTCGCTGCCAATCGCGAGCTTCTCGAGCTTCAGGAATTTGCCGATGCCGTGGTTGCGGTGCACCACGAAGTCGCCCGGGCGCATCTTGTTGGGATCGACCGTGCGGCTAGCGGCCTTGCGCCGGCGGCGCACGTAGCCGCTGGCCGCCAGGGAGTGCTGGCCGAAGAACTCCCGGTCGGTGATCAGCGCCAGCTTCCAGGCCGGCAACTGCAGACCCTCGAGTTCAGCGGTGCCCTTGGTCTTGAGGGCGACGGGGGTGTTCTGCTCGATCAGCCGATCAATCGCCGGGTGATCCGCCGGGTTGGGGACGAAGCGGCTGATGCAGTCGTGCTCCTCCAGCAGGGCCACGGCCCGGCTGGGCTGGGCCGAGAGCAACCAGACCCGCGCCTTGTCCTTCTGGAAGCCTTTGATCAGTTCGGCGAGCTTGCCGAATTGGTTGGGGTAGGCCGGCACGGGCCGGCTCGAGAGGTCGAAATTGTTGGGGTGGTTGTCGCTCTCCTGGAGCTCCGCCAGGTCAAAGCCCTGGAAGCGCTCTGCAGCGGCCAGGGCCTCTTCGGGCCTGCGGTGCAGCACGGCCGGTAGCTCGACGCCGAGTTCAGCGCAGACCTCAGCGTGGTGCTCGATGGCGTGGTCGAACCACTGCTGGCCGTGGGAGAGGCAGTGGCGCCGCTCATCGATGGCGATCAGCGTGCCATCGGGCAGGTAATCCAGCAGGGAGGCCGGCTCGCTCCAGGCCAGACCCATCAGCCGCCGCATTCCCTCCGGCGTTCCGCCCTCCAGCAGTTGTTCGCTGGCCTCGGGGCTGAGCAGCTGATCGAGACCCTCGGGCATGCCCTCACGCAGGGCATCGGCAATCAGGGGGCCGTAGCCGCTGGGGGTGAGCCGCACCACCTCGATCGGATCGAGGGAGCGCTGGCTGGCGGGATCGAATTCCCGCAGCTTCTCCAGCTCCTCACCGAAAAACTCGAGACGAACGGGGAGTTCGGCGCTGACCGGGAAGACGTCGACGATGTCGCCGCGGCGGCTCCAGCTGCCCTCCTGCTCGATGCTGGTGACCCGCTCATAGCCCAGGCGGGTCAGGGTTTCTCCGAGGGCCTCGAGCTCAAATTCATCCCCTTTGCGCAGGCTGAGGCACTGGGCCTGCAGGGCCGGCGGCGGCGGCAGGTGGGGCTGCAGGGCGCGCTCGGTGGCGACGATGGCGCAGCGGCCCTTGGCATCCAGCAGCTCGCTGAGCACCTGAAGTTGTCCCCAGGTGATCTCGCTGGTTGGATCGAAGGGTTCGTAGGGGCTGCCCTCGCTGGTGGGGTAGAGCTGGGCGCTGCTCCAGCCCATCAGCTCCAGCAGGGCGGCCCAGCGTCCGGCCTCCTCCAGGGTGGGCACGACCACCAGCAGCGGCGCCTCGGCGCAGCCCGCCAGGACGCTGCTGATCAGGGCCCGGGCGCCGCGTCCCGCACCGGAGAGCCGCAGGCGCTCATCCCTGTTGCACCGCTGCAGAACCTCTCCACTGAGGGCCACCTGCTGCAGTTGGCGCACCAGGGCGGAGAGGGGCATGGGGCTCAAAGCACAGCTGACCATCTTGGCAAGAGAATGGTGAGCAGCTGAGGCGGGCTGCGGTGAGGCAAGGGAGGCGTCTGCTGCTGGCCCTGGCGCTTCTGTTGCTGGCCGGGGCGGGGCTGAGTCGGCTGGGGCAACCCGAGAGGGAGCTGGTTGCTGAGGAGGTCGCCCAAGCCAGTAGCACAGCGCCAGCCCTGGCCCCGCCCTTGCCCCTGAACTGGCAACTCACGAGCGCCAGCCAGCGGGCCCTGTTTCAACGGCTGGATCAGGCGGATCAGCTCTGGCTGCCCCGGGTGGAGCGTCTGCCGGGCGGGGGCCAGCGGATCACCTATCGCCGTCGCCTGGGGGAGAAGCCCCTCACCGCATCAGCGCTGCGGCAGTTGATCGCCCATCCGCCCAGCTACAGCCGTGAGCGGGAGGCGATCAGCTTGCTGCTGGAGCAGCTGGAGCGCAGCGGCGTGGTGCTGGTGGTGCGCCAGCCCAAACAGAAGGGAGCCGCCGGTGAGTGGAATCCGCGTCGCGGTGAGTTGCGCCTGAGGCCCGATGTCGCCTCCAAAGGGACGGTCAATTTCACGCGGGTCCTCAACCACGAGGCGATCCATGTGGCCCAGAGCTGCAAGGGCGGCTCAATCCATGCCCGGCCGCAGCTGCTGGGACTGAGCCGCAGCCTGAACGCCTCAGGGCGGCGCCATCTGCAGCAGCCGCTCTATGCCAAGGCCTCGAGCGAGCAAAGGGGGCTCGAGGAGGAGGCCTACGCCAACCAGGAGCAGCTCAACCTGGGCTGGGAGCTGCTGGCGCGCCACTGCCGGCGCCGATGAGTGTTGTCTCCAGCTGCATGTTGAACGCCAGCAGCTGTTCATCACTCAACTGTTGACGACTACTGAGGTTGAACTGCTGCTCCAGGGCCTGGCGGCCGCGGTTGGCATCCCATTGCAAGGAGGCGAGCAGCTGATCGCTCTGCTGGAGCAAATCGCGCCGTCGGAGGGGAATCGACGCGGAGGCGGGATCGCAGCCTGGCTCGAGCACCCTCAGGCTGCGGACGTAGGCGGCCAGATCGGCGTAGTTGGTGATGCGGTTGCGGCTGGGGTGGCCGAAGGCCCGTTGCAGATAGGTCCCCTCTTGGCTGCGCTCCCAGCCCAAGCGTTTGAGCTGAATGTCGATCTCGGCGAGCTCATCACTCCAGTCCTCGGGATCGGTCGCTGGCTCTTGGGCCTCGACGACTGGAGCCTGCGGCAGGGTTGGCTGCACCGCCTCGGGAGCGGCTGCCGGAGCCGGATCGCTGGTCTCTTCAGCGGGCGGCCGCCTGACCACGGCATGGCGGACCGGTGGCTCAGGTGGTGCAGGTGCAGGTGAAGGTGCCGGCGCAGGGGCTTGGTGATTCAGTCGGCTTTGCAGCCGTTCCAGGGCCCGCTCCTCAGCAAGTTCGGCGTTCTCCGCTTCCCCCAGGGCACTACCGAGGCACTGGGATCCCCTCCAGGCACTGAGTTGGACCACGCGCTTGCCGGCTTCGGCGTGCACCAGACGCGACCGAAACGACAGGCTGCTCTCCATGGTTGGCTCGTCGTTTTGGCGTTTCTACACCGGCGGGCCTTGGAATTCTCTGCAGCACCCATGCAACTTCTCAATTGCATTCCAGGCTCAAAGCCCCGCTGGCACGTCAGGAGGTATTGCTCAACTATTTAGGCAATGTAAAAAAACAGTTTATCTATATTAAGAAGCGGCTGCCATCGGGATGGTGTCGCTTTACTTGGATTAATTGACAGTTGCCAATGAACCGGGTCTGTGCTCTCTCGGCTGGGGTTTTAGCGTCATTGGCTTTTGCTGGAGGTTCGCCAGAAGCGCTTTCGCAAGTTCATACGTCTAGTGGGCCAGAGGGATCCCTTCTGGCACAATCAAAACGACCCAAAGATGTTAATAGCGAGCTTCAGCTTGTAAGTAGTTCAAAGACCACTGGCAAGGTCTCTGTTGGTTCAATGAGTCAGTCGGCGAGGGGCAATGTCAACCTTGTCGTCCTGGCTACTCCTGAAATGATCAGGAGAGGAAGGTTGTCAGTCCAGAATCTTACGCTGCTGATGTCAGGGGTCCGTCAGTTTGACCGTAAACGAGGTTCTTTTTCTGGAGTTGTTGCATTTTCTTCTGTTGGCTCTGGACAGTTGAAATATGACCCCAAAATGCGTTCTCTCGTTGGTTCTCTAGGTGGCGAAGTCGAAACGAGTGCATTAAGCCTTGGGAGGGCTGTTCCGACGTCTAGGTATAATGATGCTTATGATCTGCCTGTTCAGAAGGCTCAAGCTCGAATTGTTATCGAGCTTGAGGATGGTCTGCCAGAAAAGCTTCCGCCTGATGGACGGATGAAGCTGGCTGGGAGGATCCGCTACCAGATTTCGGCAAAGCAGAATCCCTCCTTAAATGCCCCGGCAATAGCGATTAGTGGATCAAGTTCTTGGTGGGGCTGGTGGTTCTTCCGTGGACGTTTTGAGATTGCTCGACAGCTATGTGTTCAGCCTGTTCGTATCAAGGCAAGTTCAACTGATACTAATCCAACTGGTGCTGGTCTTGCGTTTGGGATGCCTGGTGCCCGCACACAGTGGAGTAAGGCGGATGTGGTGTTTAGCGTTAGGCCGTGGAAAGAGATTGTTGACTCCGACTTAAAGGTTGCGACTTCCTATGCTCACGCCACTTCTGATGAGGAGATCAAGATCATGGGTAAAGTGGATGACTCTGATTGCGTTGAAATATTCTTTGTTGAAAATTTCTCGCCAGTCGATGCGCATGGTGGTGGTGCGGCATGGGGTGGTGGTCTTGCAACAAGTAAAATTATCTCCAGCGATGGTAATAATAATGGTATTGACTTTACTCATCTTGCTCATGAACTTGGTCACGTCATGGGTCTTAGACACCCATCGAGACCCGCGACAAGTGCATCTCGGCCTGGTAATACTGGAACATTGATGTGTCCTAGTGGTTGGCGACGTGATAACCCTTCTGTGAATAGTATAGGGAATCAAGAGTTGCTATCCAATCCACTCTTTACCCTGACTGTTAAGCGTAGATCTGCGGGTGCAGATTGCATTGATAGCGTTGACTGCGGAGCGTGTCCCTGACTTATTGGTCCTGGGCGCTCCTATCGCATTGTGTGCCTTTTCTTGGGCTGAGCTCTAATTCGCCCCTTTGGTTTGTGGGTCCGATGTTGATCGCTTGCCGGCCTCGGCATGCACCAGACGTGCCCGGAAGGACCGGCTGTTCTCCATGCTCGGGACCTCGGTGCAGCGTTTCTACACTGGCGGGCCTTGGAATCCTCTGCAGCAACTAAATGGAAGCGGAGTCAATTCCATCCCTTTCACCCTTGATCCAGGCGGCGGATCAATGGGGTGAGCTGTTGCTGCTGCTCCCGCTCCTGGTGGCCCTTGAGGCGGTGCTCTCCGCCGATAACGCCATTGCCCTCGCGGCGATCTCAAGGCGGCTGCACGATCCGAAGCTCCAGGGCCAGGCCCTGAACCTGGGATTGGGGCTGGCCCTGGTCTTCCGGCTGATCTTGATTGCGGCCGCCCAATGGGTGCTCGACTTCTGGCCGCTGCAGCTGCTGGCGGCGGGCTATCTGCTGTGGCTCTGTGTCACCAGCTTGAGGTCCAGCGAGGCTGAAACAGGGGATCCAGAGCCCAGCGATGACTCCGCAGCAGATGGAGCGGTCAAGGGGCTCTCGGGGGTGGTGGTCACCCTGGCCCTGACGGATTTGGCCTTCTCCCTCGACAGCGTGGCGGCGGCGGTGGCCGTGAGCGACAACCTGCTGTTGGTGATGATCGGCGGAGTGCTCGGGGTGGTGGCCCTGCGGCTGACCTCCGGGCTGTTTATCCGTTGGCTTGAGGTCTATCGCCACCTCGAAGCGGCTGGTTATCTGGCTGTTGGCCTTGTGGGGATCCGTTTGCTGCTGCGTCTGGTGGCGCCGCAGGTGGTTCCTCCGGAATGGGGGCTTTTGGCGGTCGTGGCCCTGCTGTTTGCCTGGGGCTTCTCCCAGCGCGTCCCTGAGGAGGCCGAGGGTTAGAGCCGATGCGCGTTGAACTGCGGCAGGCCGGCAGCAACCAACTGATCGACCGTCTCGAGCTCGAGGAGGTGCCCCAACCCGGGCGCTGGCTGGAGCTCCCCGAGCGGAGCTATCTGGTGCTGCAGCGCCACCACCGCTACCAGCTGCGCGGCGGGCGCTACGAGCTCAGCTCCATTGCCCTCCAGGTCAAGGCCCAGCGACGCCCTGCGGATGCGCGCTGGTGGCAGGGGCAATGGGTCATCGGTGACCCCAGTTGTCAGTTCAATGCCCGCTCACCGCTGCTGCGTTGCGCGGTGCTGCCGGCGGGTCCCTGTGAGCGCTGCGCCCACCACAGCCTGCGCGGCGAGGGCTGATGGAGGGGCTCTGGCATCGGGGAGTCGTGGCCAGAGGCCATGGCGTGGCCTCGGGGTCGGCCAGTGACAGTCCCTATCCCGCTGGAACGATTGCCCTGCAGTCGCCAATTTTTCTGCAGGGCGGCTTGGACATCTCGGACTGTGTCCAGGGGACGATCAACCTGGACTTCCCAGGCTGCCGTTGGGTCCTAAGCCACCCCGACCACTGCTTTGAGCAGTTGGCGTGGACACCGCTGCACCCGCCTGAGACCTTCTCGTTCTGGCGGGTGCTCCTGCGTCAGCCCTCGAGCGCCGCGGTCGAGGGCTGGATTTACTACCCGCATCCCGAGACCAAGGTTCGCCACTTTCAGCGGGACGGCCGCCTGGAGCTCCTGGCTCCCCGCTTGCCGGAACTTGCGACGGGCGCAGCCCTGGAGTTGGCCGTCGATCCCGCGCGCTGCCGCCCCATCCCGGTTGCTCGTCTTCGGGCACGCCTGCTGGAGTTCCTGAAATTTCGGGTGCTGGCGGCACAAGAGACGTTTTTCCTGCAGGAGCTGCCCGTTCTGCGGCGCTGGCTTGATCAGTCCTGGCCAGAAGCCTCGGTGCTGAGCGATCAGGAAGTGCAGCTCACCCTGGATCAGGCCAGGCAGCTATACACCGAGTCCTGAGCCGTAGGGTGAAGCTTCGCGAGGTTTGCTTATCTCCTCCCCCGATCGTTCTCCCCGGCAGCGTCGTCGGCCGGCTCCGGTGAAGCGGCTGTCGACCAGCGCTTCTGCAACAGCGGAGGCCCCTGCGGTGTTGCCGCCTGTCGATGAGGAGCAGCTAGCGGAGTCCCCGTTTACGGCCCTGGGGCTCGGGCGTCCGATCGTTGAGGCCGTGCTGCAGAAGGGCTACAGCCAGCCCTCCTCCATTCAGCAGCAGTGCATCCCGGCAGTTCTGGCGGGCCGCGATGTGATGGCAGCGGCCCAGACCGGCACCGGTAAAACCGCCGGTTTCACCCTGCCGATGCTGGAGCGCCTGCGTCATGGGCCCCACGCCCGCGGGCGAATTGTTCGTTCTTTGGTGCTGACCCCCACCCGCGAGCTGGCGGCCCAGGTCGCCGACAACGTCAAGGCCTACTCAAGGCACCTGGACCTGCGCAGCGATGTGGTGTTTGGCGGGGTCAAGATCAATCCCCAGATCACCCGGCTGCAGGCTGGCGCCGATGTGTTGGTGGCCACGCCGGGCCGCTTGATGGACCTGGTGCAGCAGGGGGCGATCAGCCTGGATCGCGTCGAGATCCTGGTGCTGGATGAAGCGGATCGGATGCTCGACATGGGCTTCATCCGCGACATCCAAAAAATCCTGCGGCTGCTGCCGGCGAAGCGCCAAAACCTGCTCTTCTCGGCCACCTTCGAGACCTCGATTCGTCGCTTGGCGACGGGTCTGCTCCATGACCCCGTCCAGCTTCAAGTCACCCCCGAAAACCGCACGGCGGCAACGGTTGAGCACATCCTTCACCCTTGCGATATGGCGCGCAAGCCGGATTTGCTCTGCCATCTGATCGCCAGCAATGACTGGCAGCAGGTGCTGGTCTTCTCCCGCACCAAGCACGGCGCGAATCGCGTCGCCGACAGGCTCAGTGCCGAAGGCATGGCGGCGGCGGCGATCCATGGCAACAAGAGCCAAGGGGCCCGCACCCGTGCCCTGGCGGGGTTCAAGAGCGGCGAGCTGCGGGTGTTGGTCGCCACCGACATCGCCGCCCGCGGCATTGACATTCATCAGCTGCCCCATGTGGTGAATCTCGACCTGCCGAACCAGGCCGAGGACTACGTCCACCGCATCGGCCGCACCGGCCGGGCGGGCCACAGCGGCCATGCCGTCTCCCTGGTGGCCGCTGAAGAGCATGAGCTGCTGCGGGCGATTGAACGCTTGACGGGCAAAAAGCTGCCCAAGCAGGAGATCCCGGGCTTTGAGCCCACGGTGCTTTCGGCTCCCCCGCTGGACCTGAGCGGCGGGCGCGGCCGCTCGAGCCGTGGTGGTGGTGGCAACCGTGGTGGTGGCAATCGCGGCGGTGTCAGCCGCAGCGGACGTCCCGCGGCACGCTCCTCCTCGCGCCGCCCTTGAGCCGGCGTGGGTTTTGATCCCAGGCGCTGGTCCGCAGAGCCGCGCCCGCAGCAGCGGGTCACGAGCAATGTGGACGCGCTGCTCCAAGAGAACGAAGCACTGCGGCGTGAGGTGAGTCAGCTGCGCCGGCAGTTGGAGCACCTCCGCCAGCGACCGGAACCCAGCCGCCAGCATTGGCGGCCACCCCAAGCGCTGGTGTCCTCTGCCCAGGTGGAGCGCTGGGGTGCAGCCCTGGCGGAGCAGAAGGGCTGGGCCGTTCTGCGCCAAAGCGGCCTGGAGGAGCTGATTGAGCAGCTCAACCGCAGCAGCTTTCTGCCGCAGTTGAACCTGCAGCAGCGCCTTGACCATCTGGTGCCGGGTCTGGGACGGGATCTCTATGCGGCGACGCCCAGCCCGATCAACAAAAAGCGCTGCGCCGTCCTGGCGGCCTTTGCCCTCTACGGCGTCAGCGCGATCGAATGGCTCGACGACGACCCCCAGCGGGTTGTGCTGGAACTGCGCCAGCGGCAGAGGACCAGCAACCACAACAACAACCGCAGGACGCGCAGTGATCAGCGCCGCACGGACCGCCAGCACCAGTCCACCGAACAGGGACGGGACCCGCGCCGCCTGGCGGCCCTCACGGTGCTGGGGTTGGAGTGGGGGGCCTCCAAGCAGGCGATCAAGCAGGCCCACCGCCGGCTGGTGAAACAGCACCACCCCGATGTGGGCGGAACCGCGGAGGCCTTTCGCCGGGTGAACGACGCCTATCAGTTCCTGGTGGCCTAGTCCCCTAGGCGGTCGCCCGGCACCGCGCCGAGTTGTTGCAGCAGTTGGGTGCCGTGGCTGGCGCTCTTTCCCTCCAGCTGGGCCTCGCGAATCAGCAGGGGACAGCCGGAGCTGGCCACCACCAGTCCGGTGGAGTCGATGCACTCCAGCACGGTCCCGGGGGTGTGGCTGGACCCCCCTTCGCCTGGATTCAGCCCCCAGCGTTCGGCCAATGCTTGGGCTTCCGGGCTGAGTTCAGCGGTGAGACGTTTGATCAGGGGTTCAGAGGAGAGCACCTTGAGGCGTTTGCCCTTCCAACTGCTGCTGGCGCCGGGGTAGAGCCCCATCACCTTGCGGTGGATGGCCAGGGCTGAGGCGGACCAATCGATCTGGAAATCCTCTTTGGCCAGCATCCGGGCGTAGGTCATGCCCTCCTGTGGCTGGACCCGCACGCCCAGCCGCTGCAGGCGTTCCTGTTCCGGACCGGGTCCAGCGGCTTCGATCTGGGGCAGGGCCTCGACCAGGAGCTCGCCGGTGAGCCGGGCCAGTCGTTCGGCCAGCTGGTGGGCGTTCTCCCGCAGGCCGATGGGAATGGCGCGCTCCAGAAGTACCGGTCCGGTGTCGAGCCCCTCCTCCATCGCCATGATCCCGACGCCGGTTTCAGCGTCGCCTTCGATCAGGCTCCATTGGATCGGGCCTGCGCCACGCCAGCGGGGCAGCAGTGAGGCATGGCCGTTCCAGCAGCCCAGGGGTGGTTGCTGCAGCACCTCACGCGGGAGGATTTGGCCAAAGGCAACCACGACGTAGACATCGGCCCCCAGTTCGGCGAGTTGTCGTTGGCATTCCGGATCCTTGCGGATCCGCTCCGGGGTGAATACAGGGATGCCCAGTTCAAGTGCGCGTGCCTTCACCGGGGAAGGCATCAGTGCCTTGCCGCGTCCGCGCCTGCGGTCCGGTTGGGTGACGACACCCACCAGCTCATGTCCGGCGTTGACCAACGCGTCGAGGCTGACGGCGGCGTAGGCCGGGGTACCCCAAAAGAGGATCCGCATCGCTTGCCCTTAGGCCTCGCCGGTGATCGAGAGACCCTCCACCCAGACCATCGGGCAGAGCCCGTCGGGGGTGACCTTGGCCTCGCCCTCGAAGCCGACAATCGCGTTAAGCACCTGGCGGATATCGCCGGCCACGGTGGCGGCATCGATGGAGCGGGCTTCGCCGCCCTTGATCAACCAACCGTCGAAGGGCAGGGAGAAGGAGCCTTGGCTCGCCTTGACCCCGGCATGCAGGGCGGAGAGGGAGTCAATCCAGATGATTGGCTGATCGGCCTTGAACCGATCGAGACCGCTCTGGCCGCCGCTTGTGCCGGGGGTGGGGCCAATCTCAAACCAGTCGGGACCGACAGACACCTTGGCTCCGAGACCGGCGTGGCCGGTGGGGGCAACCCCAAAGGCCCGGGCCGTGGCCTCGGAGTGCAGGAAGTTCTTCAGTACTCCCCCCTCCAGTAGCGACAGCTTGCGGGTGGGCGTTCCCTCTCCATCGAAGTTGGAGGCGCCAATGTTGCCGGGGTGCAGGCCGTTGTCGTCGATCGAAAGGAAGGGCACCGCCAGGCTCTGGCCGATGGAGTCCTTCTGGCTGAGGCTGACCCCGTCCAGCACCGAACGGGCGTTGAAGAGGTTGCTGAAGGCGCCGATCAGATCGAGGAAGGCCTCGGGACTGAGCACACAGGTGTAACGGCCGGTCTCCACCGGGGCGTAATCCAGGTGGCTGATGGTGCGCTCGGCGGCCTCGTCAATGCAGCCGGCAATGTCGAGGTCTGAGGCGCCGTAGGCCAGGCGTACGGCACCGGAACTGCGCGGTTTGCGGCCGCTCTCCTCGGCCCGGGCGTAGAGGTAGATGCTGGCGGTGGTCAGCTGCTGCTGACGGCAGGCCCCATCGCTGTTGAGGTAAATCCGTTCGCTGCTGCGCTCGGCCAGTCCGTTGTAGGGAACGGTGCTGATCGCCTGGTGGCGTCCGAGCAGATCATGCTCTGCGGCCTTGAGCTGCTCGAGCAACTTGAGGATGCCCTGGGGCTGATGCAGCGGTTGATCCAGGGCCGTCAGCGGTGCTGTGGCCAGGGGTGAGAAGGCAGGCGTCTCTTCGGCGTTCCCGAATGCCGCGGCATCCCGGGCACCGGAGAGGGCTCGCTCCAGTCCGCTTTGGGAGAGGTCCGAGGTGCTGGTGGTGCCGACCAGCCCTTCACTGTTCCAGACACGGATCGTGATCGAACTGCGCTGGGCCCCCTTGAGTTGCTTGGGTTCGCCGCGGTCGACCTGCACGGAGGTGTCGGTGCTGCAGGCCGCGCCGAGGTCCCACTGGCGGATGCCGTGCTGCTGGGCGATTCCCTCGAGCTGGCTGCGCAGCTGTTCGGCGTTGAGGCTTTGGTTGGTTTGGCTCATCTCAGCGGCCCCCCACGGTGATGGAGTCGACCTTGATGTGGGGTTGTCCGACGGTGACAAAGATGCTGCCGCTGACGGAACCGCAGAAGCCTGCGGCTAGCTCGAGGTCGTTGGCGCACATCGAGATGCGCGGCATCACTTCCTTGGCCTCGCCGATCAAGGTGGCGCCCTTCACGGGTTTGGTGAGCTTGCCGTCTTCGATCAGGTAGCCCTCCTCCACGGCGAAGTTGAACTGACCGGTGGGTCCGACACTGCCACCGCCCATGGACTTGCAGTAGAGGCCGCGGTCCACCGAGGCGATCAGGTCCTCCGGTTGATGGGGCCCCGCCGCGATGTAGGTGTTGCGCATGCGGCTGGCGGCGGCGAAGGTGTGGCTCTGGCGCCGTCCGCTGCCGGTGCGGGCATGGCCCGTGCGCAGTTCTCCAGCGCGGTCACTGAGGAAACGCTTGAGGACACCGTTCTCGATCAGCACGGTGCGTTGGGCCTCCAGTCCCTCGTCATCCATCGAGAGGGAGCCAAAGGCGCCGCCCGTCAGCCCCTCATCGATGGCGGTGACGGCTTCATGGGCGATCGTCTCGCCGACCTTCTCGGCGAAGGGGGTGGTGCCGCGCTCCACCTGGGTGGTTTCCAAAAGGTGGCCGCAGGCCTCGTGGAAGATCACTCCACCGAAGCGGTTGGCCAGCACCGCTGGCATCTGGCCTGCTTCGACGTAGTCGGCGTAGAGCATGTTGCCGGCACTCGTGCAGACCTCATCGGCGGCCTGGGCGACATCCCACTGGCGTAGATCGTCCGGGCTGTCGGAGGTGCCATAGCGGCGTCCAACGCCGGCCCGGTGATCACCATCGGCGGCCAGGACATTGAGGCCAACGGATTGATGCAGACGGATGTCCCGGCCAAAGGTGCCGTCACTGGCTGCCACCATTACTTCCTGCCAGTCCCGGGCATAGCTGCCCCGGCGGGCCTGGAGATGCTTGCCCTTCTGCAGCAGCTGGGCCGTTCCTTCCAGCAGCTTCTGGGTGCTCTCGGTCAGCTCAGGGCAGCTGCTGAGCCAGAGATTTTTCTCCAGGGCGAAATCCCTGAGGGCCGGTAGACCTTCGAAGCCGCTGAGCCCCGTTCCGTCCAGGTCCAGTCCCAACATCCCCAGGGCTTGGGTCAGCGCCGTCGTCAGTCCGGCTTCGCTGAGGTCGTTGGTGCTGACAAAGCCGTCCCGCTGGTCCCGAAACACCCGGATGCCAGCTCCCATGCCGAAGGCCGGCGTCACGCTCGTGATGGTGTCCTGTTCGGCCAGGACACCGAGGTGATCGGTCCGCTCCAGGAAGATCTCAACGAGATCGGCGCCGGCGGCTTTGCCCATCGCCAGGAGCGATTCCAGGCGCGGGCTCCAGCGCTGATCAAAGGGGCCGAGTAACAGCTCAGCGTGGGACGAGATGGAGGCAATCACGCGGGTTATTGACGGTTGGGCATGGATGGCAGCGGGCCATCACGGTCCTAGCAAGAAGGCCCTGGCCAAAGCGACCAGGGCCTAACCCCCTACAGGGGAACTGCGAATGACGCAGGAATCAGCGAACGGCGGGCTGGTAGTTCTCGCTGCGGATGGGGTTCGTGAAGAACAGCTTGGCCATCTCGGCACCGTTGGCGACCCAGTAGGGCAGCTTGCGCAGAACCTTGAGGGGAGCTGGGGCGTTGCCTTCATCAGCAGCGCTGAGTTTGTCGTTGTTGCGCACCAGGCGCTCAAGACGCGTATAGAACTTCGGATGGTCGACGTTCAGGACCACGGGGAAGACCCGCGCGGTGGTCTCGTTGGTCTTGGCGATGACGTACTTGTCGTACTCGCGGGCATCGAGGCCGAGGGCTTCGTAGAACTCCTTGCGAGCCACATCCCGGACGTACATCGTCGCGAACACGGCCAGCAGGAAGAAGCGACACCAGAGGCGAGCACGCAGGCCGGTGACGCTCTTGGGCTGCGCCTTCATCAGGGCATCGAAGAAGTCGCCGTGGCGGTTCTCGTCTTGGCACCAGTTCTCGAAGAAGTTGAAGATCGGGAAGATCTTGCTGTCGGGGTTCTTCTCGAGGTGGCGGAAGATGGCGATGTAGCGCCAGTAGCCGATCTTCTCGCTCAGGTAGGTGGCGTAGAAGATGTATTCGGGCTTGAAGTACGTGTAGGCCTTGTTGGCGGTGAGGAAGCCGAGGTCGAGCTGCAGACCGAAGTCGCTCATCGACTTGTTGAGGAAGCCAGCGTGGCGGGCCTCATCGCGGGCCATGTGAGCGAAGCACTCGGCCAGCAGGGGGTTGCGCTCTTTGATCCGACGGCTCAGTTCCTTGTAGAGCAGGAATCCGGAGAACTCGGAGGTGCAGCTCTGCTCGAGGAACTCGACGAAGACCTTCCGGGTCTCGGGATCGAGTTTGTCGGCGGCGCCTTCGAACTCCTCGTTGCGAACGAAGTGATGGCGGTTGTAGTCCTTGCGGAACTCCTCGCAGATGGCTTCCAGCTCATCGGCGTTGGGGCTGAGGTCCATGGCAGCCATGGCCTCGAAATCCGTGGTGTAGAACCGCGGAGTCAAGATTGTGTCCTTCACCGGATCCTTCGTGGCCGGTGCATTGGGCGTGCCGATGGCTGTTGCGGCGTCAGATGAGGCAACGGCGGTGGGAGGCACCATCGGGCGGCTTGAACGGAGCAAAACCCATCGTAGGCGGCTTTGGTGCCAGCCCGTTGAAGGGCTTCATCACTCGCAGGTTTAGTTGGCCCCGAGCCATTTCTGACCATTCAGACGCTGCACCAGCCGTGAGACCAGCAGCGCTTGGGTCATTTTTTTCTCGTCAATCAAAAATGACTCCAGCAGGCTCGGTTCGCTGCCGGCTTCAGCCAGGGCGATGGTTTTGGCGGAGCTGATGGAGTCGCTGGTGAAGCAGAGCCAGAAGCGTCGTCCATTGGGGAGGCTGCCCTTCACCTGCCAACAGCTGCTGCCGACCACGGGCATGGGCCCCTGCTCAAAGCTCAGGTTGCAGTCGCTGGGGCCGCCGTAGGCCTCGATTTCCTTGGCCAGAGCCGGAATCAGCAGATTCGGGACAAACTCCGCGAAGGGCTTGTCTTCCGGGGCCGGAGGTTTCGCCGCCTTGGCTGGCTTGGCGTCTGCGGCGCTTGCTGCGGGTTGGGCGGAATCGGTCACCGGTGCAGGCCTCAATCCAGACGTTGGCTGAACTTTAGGGAGTGCTCACCACTCCTCTGAGCTGCTGCTTCCCCAATCGTCAGGATCGGGGCTGCTCGCCGCAGGTGGGGGTGTCGCGCTGGCGCTGCTTTGGCCGCGCTGGATGACGCGAAAGGGAACGGACACCGTTGGGGCGGGATCGGCGGCCCCGCGGCTGGGGCCAGCCCAGGCCGTTTGCGGGCGTTCTGGCTCAGCCTCGACCCCCCAGTCATCCCGCTCGGGCGCTGCTCGCCGTTGGCGCTCTTCAGCTGGTGGGCTGAATCCCCCCCAGGACTCCGGCTCAGGGCGGCGGCGAACGGAGCGCCGGGGCAGGATTTGGGGTCCTCCGCCCTGCAGAGCCAAGGCTGCCCCGGCCGCGCTGAGGCCCGCCCCCAGGCTGGATGCCCCGGCGATCCAGAGGCCCAGGGGCAGGGCGGGTGAGGTCCAGGTGAGGACGCGCACGGCCACCACTGGCTTGGGGTTCACCGCTCCCACGACCAGGGTCGCCAGCAGTGGCGAGAGCAGCGGCAGCAGCAGGATGCGTTTCAACACAGGGGCGATGGAGTGCCTCAGGGCTGGATCGGACCGGTCCAGCGCTGCAGCTGACCGAGCTCATAACCGAGGCAATCGAACACGCGGATCACCAAAAAGTCCACCATCTCCTCCAGGGATGTCGGCTGGTGATACCAGGCGGGGGCGGGGGGGGCGATCCGCGCTCCCGCCTCGGCCAACGTGGTGAGGTTGCGCAGGTGGATCAGGTTCCAGGGGGTTTCCCGCGGGCAGATCACCAGCGGCCGGCCTTCCTTGAGATGGACATCCGCGCAGCGCTCCATCAGATCGGTGGCGACCCCTGAGGCGATTCGCCCGACAGTTCCCATGGAGCAGGGAAGGATCACCATCCCGCGGGTGCGGTGGCTGCCACTGGCGATGGCCACGGATTGATCATTCCAGCGGTGGCAACGCAGTTCCCCGCTGCTGCAGCCGAGGCGTTCGCGCCAGAAGGCTTCCTGGGCGGATGGCTCGCTGGGGACCCGCACACCGAGTTCGGCTTGCCAGACGCCGATCGCTCCGCGACTGACAATGAGATCCACGGATTCCCCGGCCAGAAGCAACAGCTGGAGGGCCCGCTCGGCTAGGGGTTGAGCACTGGCTCCGGAGACGGCCAGAACGATGGGCAGCGGCGCTGCCTGGGCGCTGCTGTCGCTCAAGGTTCAGTCCTCGCCGTCCGCGTCAGTGTCGCTGGAGTCGTCGGGGCTGAACTCCTCGTAACCCTCCGGCAGGACCACGGCCAGATCGATCTGATGTCGCAGGACATCGACCTTTTGGATGGTGACTTCCACCTGGTCGCCCAGCATGTAGGCGCGGCGGTTCTTGCGACCCACCAGCTTGTTCTGGCGGGAGCGGTACTCGTACCAGTCGTCCTTCAGGGAGCTGACGTGCACCAGGCCCTCGACGTGGGACGGGGGCACTTCCACGAAGAAGCCATAGCTCTGCACGCCGCTGATGGTTCCGGTCAGGGTTTGGCCCACAAGCGGTTCGGCTTGACGGGCCTGGGCCATGGCCAGGGCGTCGCCCTGGAGTTCGCTCACAAAGCGGCCGCGCTCGTTCAAGCGATGCAGCAGTGCTCCTGTGAGGGCCTCCTCGACGGGGGAGAGCTGGCTGGCGGTCAGCAGGGGCCAGTCGATCACCCCATGGCTTTCATCGGAGGTGATGTCGACGCGGGTTTTGTGCCGCACGGAGGGACGATCTTTCCCCTCACTCATCAACAGCACCAACAGGTGCTGGTTCCAGAGGTCGGCGTAGTGCAGGGCCGCACAGCACCAAGGGGCGTAGGCCTTGTCCTCTGCAGCCAGGGTGTTGCTGCCGGGCTCTGCACTGAGGCTGACGGGTTTCAGGGGGTCCCGCAGTTGCTGTTGCAGCACCCGGGCGCGGTCGCTGGCGGCGAAGGCCACGGCCAGCTCCTGGGCGCTGGCGTTGCCATCGGCGGAGAGTTCGAGGGGGATCTCGAGGGCCAGAGCGGCTTTGGCCACGTCGTTCAGGGCCTCGGCATCGGGCGCACCATTGAGGGCATAGATCGCGGGGAGCTCCAGAGCGGCCATGTGGCGGCCTAAGGCCCGGTGAGCCTGGAGGACCATCTCCCGCAGCAAGCCGGCTGTGGAGAGGGCTGGATCCAGCTGAACCATCCAGCCCTGGCGGCGCTCATCCGGTTCGGGAATCGCTAGCTCCGCGAGCCCCTCCAGGTTGGGGATGCCCAGGTCCAGATCAATCGAGCCCTGACTCAGGCGGTTCTGCCGGAGGGTCTGGGCCAGGGCGATCAGCTGCTCCAGCAGGGGCAGTTGATCCTTGAGCCCCTTCAGGGCGGCAGGGGTTGTGCGCGCCTTCGGTTTGCGATCGGCCAGGGCCTGCAGGGCTTTGGCGTCAACCAGCCCGTCGGCTGAGATGGTGCTGCGGCAGAAGCGGAAGTGCTCCAGCTGCCCTTCGGCGTTGAGATCGAGGGCCACCGAGAGGGCCGCAGCGGGCGTTCCGGTTTTGAAGGCCGCTGCTTTGGTGGTGGCGCTGGGCAGGTAAGGCAGCCAGCTTTCACCGACGCAGAGCGCTTCACTCCGCTCCCGCAGGAAGAGGTCCAGGGCGCTGCCAAAACCCACCCGTTCAGCAATGGCAGGGGCGTGCACCCAGAGCCGCTGGCCGTTCTCCAGGGATTCCAGGGAGATCGCTGGCAGGAGTGGCGCTTCAGCACTGCCCCAGAGCTGCAGAACAAGCGTGGGTAGAGCGCTCAGGTCATCCCGGGATTTGAGGTCGAGGGCCTTGGCCGTGCTCTTCGGTGCGGCCGGCAGCTCCCGCAGACCGTGTTTGGTCAGCAGCAGATCCAGATCAGCCTCCGGTCCGGCATTGACCGCAAGGCTGCGGGCGACGTGGCCCTCGGGGGCGAGTTGCCCCACGGGGTAACGATCGACCTTGACCTCCACCACGGCTTCGGTGGCGGGTTTGAGGTGCTCGCTATCTCCAGCTGGCAGGTTGATGGCCGTCAACAGACGGTCGTCCAGGGGGACCGCCACCAGGAGGTCGTTTTGCTGCTCCACCTGGGCGAGGAGGCTGGTGGTGTTGCGCTGCAGGATGCATTGCACCCCACCCTCCGGTGAGCGCCGCCGCCCGCCCTCACGGGTGACTCGAACCAGGACCCGGTCACCGTTCCAGGCGTGGTTGAGCTGGTTGTCGCGGATGTAGATGTCTTCGCCACCGTCCTCGCGCAGGGCGAAGCAGAACCCTTTGCTGCTGCAGCGAAGCCGGGCTTCGATCAGGCCCTCGTCCTCGACGCGACTGATGCCCTCGTCGGCTTCCTCGAGCACCCCAGCGCGGGCGAGGGCGGTGAGGGCGATGCGCAGCTGTTCCTTGTCGGCCTTGGTGCTCAGGCCCAGTCCTTTCTCAAGCTTGCTGAGGCTGAGGGGCTCCTGCTGCGGGAGCTGCTCGATGAGGTCCGCGACCGTGAACTTCATGGCTGTTGGGGTGGGCTTCTGCGGAGCGGACAAGCCCAAATGAGGTGGTGGTTCTGCGTGCCCCAGGCATCACTTGAAGACGGCCAACGCCTTCGAGTGCTGCTGAAGCCTCACCATCCTACTCAGCGTCCTGGGCGATTTCCTCGGTTTCTTCGTCCTGCCCGGCTTTTAAGAGCAGACGGCCGCCGATCACGAGAAATCCCACTGAGGCGGCCAGCTGCAGGGCATCGGTCGGGATGACGGCGGAGAGGGACCCCCCGGCGCCTGCCCCCAGCAGGCTGGCGAGAACCAGAGCGCTGGCACTGCCGGCGAAGACGGCGCCGCTGCGGCTCGAGGTGCCGCTGATGGTGACGATCGCCAGTTGGGTCTTGTCGCCCAACTCAGCCAGGAAGACCGTCAGGAAGGTTGAGGCCAGGAGAGGGAGCTGCATGGCAATCAGGCCAGGGGGAACATGCTGACGGCGGCCTGCCGGCCGAGCCAAAGACCGAGGGCGATCATCAAGATCCCGGCCAGGCGTTCGAGTTGACCGGGGGGCAGGACCCGCGAGAGCCAGCGCCCGAGGACGACCCCCACCAGGCTGGAGCTGATCAGGGCTAGGGAGGCGCCAATAAAGACCAAGACCGGACGGCCTGATTCCGCCGAGAGCAACAGCGCAGCCAGTTGGGTCTTGTCGCCCAACTCGGCGAGGAAGACGGTGGTGAAGGTCGTCAGGAAGACCGCGCCAAAGCTGGCGGCCTTCTCCTCTTTTTTGGATTGCGGTTGCGTGGATTCCGGTTGAGGCGTGTCGCTGCTCGGGGCGGACTCAGGCATTAGGGCTGGCGATCGTTGTCTTCAGCGGGCTGGCGGATCGCCTGCTCGAAACGCTTCATCACGATGCCACGACCGCCGTGTTCGCAGCGGATCTGCTGCCGGCAACAGGCGATGGCGAAGTCGTTGGCCTCCTCGGAGGGCACGTCGAATAGCTGGGCCAGGTTTTCGACGCGGCAGAAGACCGGCCGTTCGTCGTAGATGCGGCAGGTACTGGAGCCGGTGTCGAAGTGGATGCACCAGCCGTCCGGCCCGACCATCGAGAGATAGAGCTGCTGCTGCTCCTCGTCCAGCGCGTCGAGGGCTTGATTGCGCTCCCCGGGGTCCAGGCGGCAGCAAGAGCCGCAGCCGCTGATGCAGCGCCATTGAAGGGTCTCAGCCATGGTTCATCCCCAAGGCGCTGTGACAACCCGTCACAGGAGCGATCCCTGCGGGGGCGGCGTCGGCCCGTCTGCTTTTAGGCTGCTGCAAACACGTGCAGCTCCCGAGCCGTTCTCCCATGGGAATCGACTTCCACCTGATCGCCAACTTCGCTGCCCTGTTCCTGATCACCCTGGTCGGCCCGGCCGTGATCTTCATCCTCTTCTACCGCCGCGGCGCCCTCTGATCGGAAGGGTCTTAGGCCTCCCCCTCATCGACACGCTTGGCCCCCTGGAGGTTCTCTTCAGGGGGCTTTGTTGTCTCTAGGCCGCCAGTCCCATCGCCCTGGCTGCGTCTTGAACCAGGGCCTTCACATAGGGGTGTTCCGCCTTCGGGTGATCGATCTGAAGGGCTTCCAGCCGGCCCTGCTGGGCTTCGCCCCGGAGTTCCTCCCCATCGGCGTTGCGAATCACCACGACGTTGCCCTCCCGCCGCACCCAGTAACTGCGCTCCTGGCGTTGGAGCACCAGCGCTTCTCCGCTGCTGGGGCGGATGCCCACCACCTCGAGTTGAAGGCTCTCTTCGCCGTTCCAACGGTTGAGCCTGAGGTGATAGGCCACATCCACCTGCTTCGGCAGCAGATGGCCAACCGCTCCCCAGCGCCAGGCCATGGCCCGCACCCGCGCTTCGCCCTGGCGCAGGCTGAGCTGAAGGTGACCACCCCGCAGCTCCCGCTGTTGGTTGATCGTGCAGCCACAGCTCCAGAAGAGAGGGGTGGGATTGCCAATGCCGAAGGGCTCCAGCCGTTGCAGCTCTCGCCAGAGGGGTCGGTTGATCTGCTCCAGCTTCAGCAGGGCCTCGGGCATGACCAGCTGCAGGCCCTCCCGCTCGCGCCAGACCTGCGCCAGGTCGTTGAGCCGTTCATGCAGGGCCGTGACCCGCTCGGCCTTGACGGTGAAGCCCCCGGCGGCGGGGTGGCCACCAAACCGCTCCAGCAGATCACCGCAGGCCTGGAGGGCGGCATCGACGGCAAAGCCCTTGGGTGCCCGCACCGAGGCCCGCATCCGGCCATCCCCCTCGGCGGCCAGCAGGGCGACGGGGGCGCCGTAGTGCTCGACCAAACGGGCCGCCACGATGCCAATCACGCCGTGATGCCAATGGCTTTGGGCCAGCAGTAGGAACGGACTGCGCTGGTCTCCATCCGCTTCGGCCAGGGCGCGTGCCTCCGCCTCGATGGCATCACAGAGCTCCCGGCGTTGGCGGTTCAAGCTCTCGCATTCCCGGGCCAGTTCCAGGGCCTGCTCCGGGTCATCGGTGGTCAGCAGATCCACCACCAAGCGCGGATCCCCCAGCCGTCCGACGGCGTTGATCCGGGGGGCGAGTTGGAAGCCAACGGCACCGGCATCGATCGGCGCATCGTCGAGACCGGCCACCTGCTGCAGGGCCTGGAGCCCCGGCAGCGGACTGTCCTTGAGCCGTGGCAAGCCGTCCATCAACCAGCGGCGATTGACCCCCTGCAGCGGAGCCATGTCGGCGATGGTGCCGATGCAGAAGAGGTCCAGGGCCATGGCCAGAGCCTTGGCTGAGCGGTTGGCCTTGGCCAGGGCGCCGGCGAGGATGTAGGCCATGCCCACCCCGGCCAGGCCCCGGTAGGGGGAGTCCTCCGGGGTGCACTGCGGGTGCAGTAGGGCGCTGAGGGGCGGCCGTTCCTCGGGAATGGTGTGGTGGTCGGTGACGATGACCTCGAGGCCAAGCGTGTGGGCGCGCTCGAGGGCTTCCCGGGCGGAGACACCGTTGTCCACGGTGACCAGCAGTCGAATGCCCTCAGCGGCCAGCTCCTCCACCATCGAGACATTCAGCCCATAGCCATCGGACTGCCGGCTTGGGATGGCCGCTTGCGGTTGCGCCCCTAACTGCTGCAGGACACCGATCAGGAGCGCCGTGCTGGTCATGCCATCGGCGTCGTAGTCGCCGCAGATCGCCAGGCGTTCGTTGGTTTTGCAGGCCTGCTTCAGGCGCTTGACCGCCAGGCCTAAGTCGGAGAAGTGGTGCTTGGGATCGGGGGCATCCGCGGGGTTCAGCAGTGCTTCGATCGCGGCAGCACTGCCAAAGCCGCGTCGGCTGAGCAGGGCAAGGATGGGTTCTGAGAGTCCCAGGGCCTGCACGTCACCGGGGAGCTCCTCGAGGGCCACCGCAGCGGGAAGCTGCCAGTTCTGTTGCAGGCGCTGGTCGAACAAGCGTTGCTCTGGAGACTCGAGGAGCACGCTTGCGGTTCGTCAGCTTGCATTCTGAGCCGTGAGCAGGCTCTGTCCAGGCCCTGGCGTCCAGCTCCCTTAGCCTCACCCCAGCATTCGGCAGCCCCTTGGTGCGACTGGCCCCCGAGGCTCTTCTTTGGGACGTGGATGGCACCCTCGCCGAGACGGAGCTGGATGGCCACCGCCTGGCCTTCAACCGCGCCATGGCCGAGGCGGGACTGCCCTTTCACTGGGACCCATCCACCTATCTCCCGTTGCTGCGGGTCACCGGTGGCCGGGAGAGGATGGCTGTGTTTTTGGAGCAGCAGGAGGGCTGTCGCCCAAGCGATGAACGGCTGGATGCCCTGCAACACTCCAAGCAAGCCCACTACAGCCAACTGGTCGCAGCGGGTGAGATTCAGCTCAGGCCCGGTGTCCTGCGGTTGATGGCCGCTGCCGCGGCAGCGGGTCTGCCCCAGGCCATCGTGACCACCAGTGGTCGATCGGCGGTGCAGGCCCTGCTGGAGCGTCAGCTGCCGGACCACCGGGACTGGCTGGCCTTCTGGGTGTGCGGGGAAGATGTCAGCGCCAAGAAACCGGATCCCCAGGGCTATCAACTGGCCTTGGAACGCCTGGGCTGTGCCGCCGAGGGCGTCCTGGCCCTGGAGGATTCCGGCCACGGGGTGACTGCCGCCCATCGGGCCGGTTTGACGGTTCTGGCCACCCGCAGCGCTTCCAGTTCCCATGAACCGGCGTCCCATTTCGCGGCGGCAGCGGCGCTGCTGGATGGGCTGGGGGATCCCGATGTGCCCTGTCAGGTCCTGCGCGGCCCGGCTTGCCCTGAGGGCCAGATCACGCTGTCCTATCTGCAGCGACTGTTTCCAGGCGGATGACCCGGATGCCCATTCAGGCCACCCGCTTTGATCGCCTGCAGCGCCAGGGAGCGCAGTTGCTCTGGGGCTCGTTTCAGGGCAGCTGGCGTCGCCGCAGTGCTGGCCTCCTCGCCCTGCTGTTCGGCTTCTATGCCGGCCAGAACGTCACCAGCTGGTGGCTGCAGACCATTGGTCAGCGCCCCTTGGTGGTGCTCTCGGTGGTCGTGCTGCTGGAGATGGTCGTGCGTCTGCGCACCCGAATCGTCCAGGGACGTCCGCCGTTGGGATGGCTCGTGCTCGACAACCTGAGGATCGGCCTGGTCTATGCCGTGGTCCTGGAGGCGTTCAAGCTGGGATCGTAATGATCGAATCAGTGGAGCTCTGCCGCTTCAAGTGAGGCGGCAGAGTCCGATTTGAGGCCTGCGATCAGGCGTCGTCGCCGTCTTCTTCAGCCACGGGATAGACGAAGCCCTGGGCACGGCCGCTCAGCACAGCCTTGCCGATGGAGAGAGCCTTCTGTGCTGCCACAGCAGCCTTGCCTTTCCAGGTGGCGTGGCGCTGGTTCCGCTTGCCCTTGGACGTTTTCTTCTTGGGAACAGCCATCCCGCTTACCTAGTCAGCCAAACCAAGATCTTCCCTTGTCGTCTTTCCTTTCGTCAAATCGCTAAGCTCCAGCCAACGACAGATTGATGTGAGCAGCGGCGCGTCTCCGAGTCAGCTAGCGCAGCAGGTGCCCTCATCCCAAGCGTCCCCCGCCCCTGAGTCCAGGCGTTCAGAGCTTTGGCGCGATCTCGGCATCAGCCGCCCGGCGCCCCCCAGCTACAGCCAACTGCTGACCCAACTGCGCAGCGGCAAGGTCAAGGAACTGTTGCTCTCCCCAGGCCGCCGGGAGGTCCAGGTGACCTACGCCGATGGCAGCCGTGCTGAGGTGCCGGTCTTCAGCAACGACCAGGTGTTGCTGCGAACGGCCCAGGAAGCCCAGGTGCCGCTCACGGTTCGCGACGACCGTCAGGATCGTGCCACCGCCAGCCTGGTCTCCAACGGTCTGCTGCTGCTGCTGCTCTTCGCGGGCTTGGCTCTTTTGATTCGTCGCTCCAGCCAGGTTGCGAACCGAGCGATGGGGTTTGGCCGGAGCAAGGCGCGGATGGCGGAACCGGAAGCTGCGGTGGCTGTGCGCTTTGAGGATGTCGCCGGCATCAACGAAGCCAAGGAAGAGCTGCAAGAGGTGGTGGCCTTCCTGAAGGAGCCAGAGCGCTTTACGGCCGTCGGGGCCCGCATTCCCAAGGGGGTGCTGTTGGTGGGCCCCCCCGGCACGGGCAAAACCCTGCTGGCCAAGGCCATTGCCGGTGAAGCCGGTGTGCCCTTCTTCTCGATGGCCGCCTCGGAATTTGTCGAACTCTTTGTGGGTGTTGGCGCCAGCCGGGTGCGCGATCTGTTCCGGCAGGCCAAGGAGAAGGCTCCCTGCATCATCTTTATCGATGAGATCGATGCCGTTGGACGCCAGCGGGGCGCCGGGATCGGTGGAGGCAATGACGAGCGTGAGCAGACGCTCAACCAGCTGCTCACGGAGATGGATGGCTTCGCCGAAAACTCCGGGGTGATCCTGCTGGCGGCCACCAATCGGCCCGATGTTTTGGATGCCGCGCTGATGCGTCCCGGTCGCTTCGATCGGCGGATCCATGTGGACCTGCCGGACCGCCGCGGGCGCGAGGCGATCCTTGCGGTTCATGCCCGCTCCCGACCGCTTGAACCTGAGGTCTCCCTGTCGGATTGGGCCAGCCGGACCCCTGGCTTCTCCGGGGCTGACCTGTCGAATCTGCTCAACGAGGCGGCGATCCTGACGGCCCGGCGCGAGCGGCAGAGCATCAACGATGAGGCCATCAGCGATGCCCTTGAGCGCATCACGATGGGTCTCACGGCCGCGCCGCTTCAGGACAACGCCAAGAAGCGCCTGATTGCTTATCACGAAATTGGCCACGCCCTGCTGGCCACCCTGCTGCCGAAGTCGGATGACCTCGACAAGGTGACCCTGCTTCCCCGCTCCGGCGGAGTCGGTGGTTTTGCCCGCACGATGCCCGACGAGGAGGTCCTGGATTCGGGCCTGATCAGCAAGGCCTACCTGGAGGCGCGGATGGTGATGGCCATGGGCGGCCGTGCAGCTGAATTGGTCGTCTTCGGACCGAGCGAAATCACCCAGGGCGCCTCGAGTGACCTGGAGATGGTCAGCCGAATCGCTCGGGAGATGGTGACGCGCTATGGCTTCTCGGCCCTGGGCCCCCTATCCCTGGAGGGCGAGGGCTCAGAGGTGTTCCTGGGCCGCGATTGGTTGCGCTCAGAACCCCATCACTCCCAGAAAACCGGGAACCGCATTGACGCCGAGGTTCAGCAGCTGGCCCGCCGCGCCCTCAGCCAGGCGGTCTCCTTGCTGGAGTGCCGCCGGGAACTGATGGACGAGTTGGTCAATCTGCTGATCGAGCGCGAAACCATCGAGGGGCCTGAGTTCCGCGCCGTGGTCGAGCGGGCCGGCGAGCTAGGCGAAGCGAATATCGAGGCTGCGCAGGTAGGTCTGTAGGCCGGCGTCCTGAATCGGCAGCAGGTAGGCGGGCTGACCGCTTCCATTCACATGGGAATGCCAGTAGCCCGGTGGGGTGATGAAGGCACCACCGGCCTGCCAGTCGATCCGCTCGGGATTGCGGATGGTGCCATCGGCGTTGAGGTCGGTGCCCACCAGGGTGTAGACCCCAGGCTGGCAATCGATGATCAGATCAAGGGCTACCGATTGATGGCGGTGGGGCGCTTGGGTTGCCCCGTCAGGAACGATGCCGTACATCGCCCAGAGCACATGGGTGACCGTGCGGGTGCTGGGTAGATCGCGGTTGGCCAGCAGCAGGCTGATGCGGTTGCTGCTCGCGCTCCCCGGTTGCTGAGCCAGTTTGAGCAGCTCAGAGCGCAGCCATTCGGCGCGGTAGTGGGTGGCTTCGAAGCGCGGCTGGCTGGGCACGACCCCCAGGTAGCTCAGTAGGGGGGCGTCATGCACCCAGTAGAGAACGCTGGTGCTGCTGGCCTCAAGCAGCGGGGTGCCGCCTGAGGGCAGCACGAACAGATCGCCCTCGCTCCAGTGGATGCTGGTGTCCTGCTCGGCCTCACGGCCATGGCAGACGCCCGTGCCGGAGAGCACAAAGAAGAGGGAACTGGTGGCGCTTGCCGCGGCACGGACGCCCTCTCTAGCTTCGATGCGGATGAAGTGGGCTGCGAGGCCGGGGCTGGTGGCTGGGCCGGTGGTGCCTAATTCAGCGCTGAGGTCCAGCGGAATGATTCCACTGGGACCGCTGCCATGGAGTTCAGGCCCCCAGCTGCGATAGGGGATCGGTTCGGTGAGACCCCTGCGGATCGGATTGGCCGCCTGTCGGTAATCAAACAGCAGGGCCTTGTCGGCCACAGGAAAGTTTTGGTTGTCCTCAGCCTGGACGCTGAGCCGAAGATCCGCTGATGGACGATCGGGGGTTTGAGTCATCGGGTGACACCAGGTCCAGGGAGAGGTGGCTCTGGGGCGAGCCTGCATGCATGAGTGGCTGGCTGCTGCAGGAATCGCTACAGCGCAGGATCAGCCCCCAGCGACGGCGGGAACGATGCTGACTTCGTCCCCATCATTGAGGGGGGTGGTTTGGTTCTCGAGGAAGCGAATATCCTCGCTGTTCACGTAGACGTTCAGGAAGCGGCGCAGTTTGCCGGCCTCATCACAGAGGCGTCCCTTGAGACCGGGGTAACGGCCATCGAGCGCGTCAATCAGGCCATCGACGCTGGAGGCGTCCAGGGAGACGCTGGCCTCATCGTTGGTGAACTTCTGAAGGGGGGTCGGGATCAGGACCTGAACGGGCATGGCGGGGAGTGGAAGGGTGTGGACTGGCGGTCGGTCGTGATCAGGCCTGCGCTTGATCGGCCTGGGCTTGCTTCCAAGCGGTGTTGAAGGCGTCGAGTTGTGCCTCGATCGTGTAGGGCTTGCCAATGGCATCCACCACGGCCTCGGTGGTTTTGAGGCCGTTGCCAGTGATGTAGGCCACGGTGCGCTCTTCAGGGTTGATCTTGCCCTGCTCCACCAGCTTCTTCAGGACGGCGATGGTGGTGCCGCCTGCGGTTTCGGTGAAGACGCCCTCGGTTTCAGCCAGGAGCTTGATGCCTTCAACGATCTCGGTGTCGTTGACGTCGGTGATGTTGCCGCCCGTGCGGTTGGCAATGTCAATGGCATAGGGGCCATCGGCCGGGTTGCCGATGGCGATCGACTTGGCGATGGTGTTGGGCTTCACCGGGGTGATGAAGTCGCGGCCCTCGCGGAAGGCGGTGGCGATGGGGTTGCACCCCTCGGCCTGGGCGCCGCTGAAGCGCACGGCCTTCTCCTCCACCAGTCCGCACTTGATGAATTCGTCGAATCCCTTGCGGATCTTCGTGAAGAGGGAGCCGGAGGCCAGGGGCGCGACGATGTGGTCGGGCAGTTCCCAGCCCAACTGCTCGATCACTTCGTAGCCGAGGGTCTTGGAGCCTTCGGAGTAGTAGGGGCGCAGGTTGATGTTGACGAAGCCCCAGCCGTAGGTGTTGGCCACCTCAGAGCAGAGGCGATTCACCTGGTCGTAGTTGCCCTTCACCGCCATCAGGGTGGGGTTGTAGATCAAGGTGCCCAGCACCTTGCCCAGCTCCAGGTCGCTGGGGATGAAGACGCAGCACTCCAGTCCGGCGTGGGCGGCAATGGCGGCGGTGGAGTTGGCGAGGTTGCCGGTGGAGGCGCAGCTGACGGTCTTAAAGCCCAGCTCGCGGGCACGGGTCAGGGCCACTGAAACCACCCGGTCCTTGAAGGACAGGGTCGGCATGTTGACGCCGTCGTTCTTGATATAGAGGCTCTTGAGGCCCAGGCGCTTGGCCAGGTTGTCGGCCTTCAGCAGGGGGGTGAAGCCGGTACCGACATCGATCGGATCCCCTTCGATCGGCAGGAAATCGCGGTAGCGCCATATGGAGGCCGGACCGGCTTCGATGGTGGCGCGGCTGACACGGTTGCGGATCGCCTCGTAGTCGTAGACCACCTCGAGGGGACCGAAGCAGACGTCCTCACAGACGTGACGTGCCCCAGGGTCATAGGCCTGCCCGCATTCCTTGCAGCGCAGTCCGGTGAAGGTCGGCCCAACGCTGGAGCGGGAAAGGGTTGCGGTCAAGTTCAGATCCTGAACGTTGGGACGAAATTAGCAGCGCCAATTCACCGGCAGGTTTAAACCCGACCTGCAGGATCGGGTATCTCTAGGTTTGTCTTGAGATCCCCCGTGGCGGCTTGACCGGTCGGTTGTGCTGCCTAGTCTCGGCCAGGGATCGGCTCGGCTTGTGCAGGTATCGGTTCAAGGCCTCAAGCGGCTGTTGCGCTGGCTGGCCAGTGCTGCCCTGGTGCTGGGTTTGTTGGTGCTTCTGCCGCGCCTGGTGATCGAGGCGCAGTGGTTTGCGCAGTTCGATGCCCTCACGGTGGTGCTGCGCCGCTGGTTGTTTCAGTGCCTGGCCTTTGCCCTGGTCCTGGGGTTGGGCCTGCCGCTCCAGCTGCAGCAGCTGCGCCGTTGTTGGCGCCTGAGGCAGGAGGCCCCGCGCAAGCAGCTGCGGGAACGCCCCTTGGCGCCCCTCGCCAGCGGTCCGCTGGTGGCGGTCTTGACCGGCCTGCTCCTGCTGCTGGTGATGGGCCTGAGCTATCTCTTCCTGCAGGCCCGGGGCCTGATCCTGGATCCCTTTGGCGGTGAGGTCATCACCGGCCTCTCGGTCCTGGCGGATCTGCCGCCAGCACTGGTGTTCGGCCTGGCGGTGGTCCTGCTCCCCTGTCTGCTGCGGTGGCCCTACAGCACCCTGCGGATCAGCCTGGCGGCCGCCCTGGCCGGCTCGGCCACGGCCTGCGCCCGTGGTTGGAGCCTCTGGCTGCCGGGTCTGCTGGCCGTTCCGTTTGGCGAGGCCGACCCGCTGACGGGCTTTGACCTGAGCTTCACGGTGCTGCGCCTGCCGGCCCTGCACCTACTGGTCAGCCTGGTGATCGCCCAGGTCCTGATTGGATTTGTCGGCTGCCTCTGGCTGACTTTCTCGGAAGGGACCTCACTCACCGATCTGCGCTTTCCAGGGTTGAGCCGCGAGCAGCAACGGGTGCTGCAACCGCAGTTGGCGGTCTTGGCCCTGATGGCGGCCCTGAGTTACGGCCTCAGTCCCTTTGACCTGATGGTCGAAGGCAGTGGGGTGGCTTCGGGGGCTGGCTTTGTTGACCTGCACATTCGTCTTCCCCTGCGGCTGCTGTTGGCCCTGCTGCTGTTGATGAGTGGCCTGGGACTGCTGGTGCCGGTGCCCCGGTCCTGGTTTCGCCGCGCGGCGATGTTGCCCCTGCTGGTGTCCGCCTGCCTGCTTCCGATCGTGGAATGGGGTCTTGCGCCCCTGGTGCAGCGGGTCTGGGTGCAGCCCCGGGAGCTGCAACTGGAGACCCCCTATCTCAGGCGCGCCATTGCGGCGACGCGCCGGGCCTTTGGCCTCGAGGCCGTGCGGGAGTTGGATCTCGAGCCCAAACAGCAGCTCAGCGCTGCCGACCTCAAGAGCGCCGAGGGCACCTTGGCCAACGTGCGGCTCTGGGACAGCGGACCCCTGCTTGAGGCCAATCGCCAACTGCAGCAACTGCGGCTCTATTACGACTTCCCCTCCGCGGCCGTCGATCGCTATCCGCTGAATGCCGACGCCAGCGCGCTGGGCTCCCAGCAGGTCCTGATCGCTGCCCGGGAACTGGATTCCTCGGCGCTGGCCAAGGGCTCCCGCACTTGGCTCAACCGCCATCTGGTCTTCACCCACGGCTACGGCTTCACGGTCTCGCCGGTGAACGTCTCCGGCAGCGATGGGCTGCCGCTGTATTTCGTCAAGGACCTGGGCCGCAGCGGCCGGGTTCAGGCCCTGCCCCAGCTGGGCCAGAGCCAGAAGCGCGTGGAGCAGTTCCTGCCGGTGGGACGCCCGCGGCTCTACTTCGCCTCCGCTCCCGCTCCCTACGCGATTGCCCCCTCCCAGGTGCGGGAGTTCGACTACCCCGAGGGCGATCTCAACGTCTATTCCCACTACGACGGGCAGGCGGGGGTGCCAATCCACGGGCCCCTGGATCGCCTGATGGCGGCGATCTACCTGAATGAGGTGCGGCTGCTCTTCACCGGCTCTCTGACCCCCTCCTCCCGCCTGCTGGTGCGCCGGCAGGTGAACGAGCGTCTGCAGGCCCTGGCTCCGTTCCTGCGTTTTGAGAGCAAGCCCTATCTGGTGACGGCCCGCGTCGAGGACGACCCCGATTACAGGCCCGAGCACCACCAGTACTGGATGCTCGACGGCTTCACCGAGAGCCGCAGCTACCCCTATTCAGACGCCAACCCCGATGGCATTCGCTACTTCCGCAATCCCGTTAAGGCGGTGGTCAATGCCTACAACGGCGATGTCTGGCTCTATGTGAACGATCCGAACGACCCGGTGCTGCGGACCTGGCAGAAGGTCTTCCCGGATCTCTTCCGTCCCCTCTCAGCGATGCCCAAGGCCTTGCTGGCCCACATCCAGGTCCCCAAGAGTCAGTTCAACATCCAGGCCGAGCGCCTGCTGCGGTACCACGTCACCGACGTGCGCACCTTCTACAACGGTGATGACGTGTGGGCCCTGCCGCTGGAGATCTACGGCGATGCCTCGGCTCCCGTCCGTCCGTATCACGTGACGATGCAGCTGCCCGGTGAGCAGCGTCCTGAGTTTGTGCTGCTGCTGCCCTTCACGCCTCTGAAGCGCCCAAACATGGTGGGCTGGCTGGCGGCCCGAAACGACACCCCCAATTACGGCGAGCTGTTGTTGGTGCGCTTCCCCCAGCAACGTCTGCTTCTGGGACCTCAGCAGATCTCGGCCTTGATCGAGCAGGACCCGGCCATCAGCTATCAATTTGGCCTCTGGAATCGCGTCGGCTCCCGCCTGCTGCGGGGCAATTTGTTGGCGATGCCCGTTGGCCAGGGCTTGCTCTATGTCGAGCCGATCTATCTGCAGAGCAACAACAATGCCCTTCCCACCCTGGTGCGTGTTGTGGTCACCGACGGGCGACGCTTTGTGATGGAGCCCACCTTTGATGAGGCCCTGGCGCGCCTGGTTTCGGTCCAACCCAATGGGGGCATGCGCGCCTTGACCCTGCCCCAGCCGGTCCTTCCCTGAATCAAAAAAAAAGGGGCCCCGAAGGGCCCCGGTCATTCAGTGCGACGACTGAATCAGGCGGCCACAGCGGACTTGGGGTCCAGTTCGCCCTTGGCGTAGAGGCCGGCGTAGTAGTTGATGTCGCGCTGCTTGATCTTGCTGGCGTTGCCGGCACACCAGAACTGCTGGTAGCGATCGAGGCAGACCTGCTTCATGTAGGCCCGGGCAGGCTTGTTGAAGTGGCGGGGGTCGAAGTTGGCGGGATCCTTCATCGCGGCTTCACGCACAGCGGCGGTGAAGGCCAGGCGGTTGTCGGTGTCGATGTTGACCTTGCGGACACCGTTGCGGATTCCTTCCTGGATTTCCTCGACGGGCACGCCGTAGGTCTCGGGGATGGCGCCACCGAACTTGTTGATCATCTCCAGCCATTCCTGGGGCACGGAGGAGGAGCCGTGCATCACCAGGTGGGTGTTGGGGATGGCCTTGTGGATCTCAGCGATGCGGCTGATGGCCAGCACTTCACCGGTGGGCTTGCGGGTGAACTTGTAGGCGCCGTGGCTGGTGCCGATGGCGATGGCCAGGGCATCAACCTTGGTCTTGGCGACGAAGTCGGCAGCCTCAGCGGGGTCGGTCAGCAGTTGGCTGTGGTCGAGCTTGCCCTCGAAGCCGTGGCCGTCCTCGGCCTCGCCCATGCCGGTCTCCAGGGAGCCCAGGCAGCCCAGCTCACCCTCAACGCTCACGCCGATGGCGTGGGCCACGTCCACCACTTCCTTGGTGACAGCCACGTTGTACTCGTAGCTGGCAGGGGTCTTGGCGTCGGCTTCCAGGGAGCCGTCCATCATCACGGAGGTGAAGCCGTTGGCGGCAGCGCCGAAGCAGGTGGCGGGGCTGTTGCCGTGGTCCTGGTGCATCACGACGGGGATGTCGGGATAGGTCTCAACGGCAGCCAGGATCAGGTGGCGCAGGAAGTTCTCACCAGCGTACTGACGGGCGCCGCGGGAGGCCTGAAGGATGACGGGGCTATCGGTCTCATAGGCAGCCTCCATGATCGACTGCACCTGCTCCAGGTTGTTGACGTTGAAAGCAGGGATGCCGTAGCCGTTTTCAGCGGCGTGGTCGAGCAGCAGCCGAAGCGGAACGAGCGCCATGGGGACACCAATAAGGGATTGGCGGGGATCCTAACCGGCGCCTTTTCCTTTAAACCCTGGCCCTGAGTCCAGCATCCGCAGATTCCAGTGCCAGATCGCAAACCCGCTGGCTCGAGAAGGCTTCCGCGAGCCCGGGCACAACGGGTCGGCCCTCGATGGCGGCCTCGGCCCACCACTGGGTGATTCGGCGGACGGCGGCGAGACGGCCATCGGGCCAGGTCTGGGGGAAGGCCAGGCTGGGATCGGGGCTGATCTCCTCGAGGGCCCCGCTGCTGCCGGAGCGCCAAAGTTTGAAGCCGTGGACGTAGTCGCTTTGGTTGCTGGATCCCAGCACCAGGCTGCCTTCGCTGCCATAGACCTCGATCCAATAGCCCCGACCTGGACGGGTCACCGAGCCCAGTGCCACCTGTGCAGGGATCGAGCGGCCCTGGTGGTCCTCCAGCTCCAGTTGCAGCAGGGCGATGTCTTCGGCATCCACGGCCGCCATTCGCCCACTGCCATCGGCCAGGGGGCGCTGGGGAATGGCCATGCTGCGCTGGGCACTCAGGCTGCGGGTCGGGCCAACCAGCCAATGCAGGGTGTCAAAAGCATGGGTTCCGAGGGATCCCAGGACTCCACCGCCGGCGGCCCGCTGGGAATACCAGTTCCAGGGACGGCTGGCGTCCGCCCGACTCCCCATGAGCCAGTCCAACTTCACCAGCCAGGGCGTGCCGACGGCGCCGTCCTGCAGGAGCGCGGCGAACTGTTGAAATTCAGGCACGCCGCGGTATTCGAAGTCCACGGCCACGGTCACCCCGGCCTGGAGGGCCTGGCGCTGGAGGGTCTCCACCTGGGCGGCCTCCAGGGCGACGGGCTTCTCGAGCAGCAGGTGCTTCCCGGCGGCAATGGCCGCCTGGGCCAGGGCGAAGCGCGGTTCAGGGGGCGTGGCGATCACCAGGGCATCCACCCGGGGATCGGCCAGCAGGGCATCGAAATCGCTGAAGCCTGGGAGGTCGTGGCTGCGGCAGGCCTGATCGAGCCGCTCGCTGCGGTGGTGCCAGAGGGCCACCGGTTCAGTCAGGGGGCAGTCCCGCAGGGCGGGGAGGTGCACCTTTTCGCCGAATCCCAAGCCAACAAGGGCCACCCCCAAGGGACGCTGTTGGGTGCTGGATCCGGTCACGGCGGCTCGGCGTTGCTGTTAGGAGCCTGCCAGGAGCTCTTCCCCGGCGGCGCAGACCGCTTCGATGGTGGATTCGATCAACCCGTCATTGGCGGAGGCCTGCCACTGGCTTCCCCATTGGGGCAGTCCATTGACCGAGGTGTCGCGGTAGAGGCGCTGCGCGCAGTCCAGCTCCATCACGTAGAGGCTGCTGGCCGGGGGGCGGACCTCCTTGCCATCGGCACCCGCCTCCGGGGTCGGGGGTTGGAAGCGACTGAGCACCGTCAGATTGCCGTTCTTGTTCAGGCGCAGGCTGCCGCGATCCCACCACTGCTGTCCTTCGCTGGTGACGGGCACCTCCTGCCAATCCACCGGGCCCGCGAAGACCGGCTGGGGAAGGCCACTCAGCAGGACCAGCCCCAGCAGGAGCCCGCAGACGGCGCCAAGGATTCGCTTCACGCGGCGACCGCTTTGCTGTAGCCGTGCATCCTCAGCAGGCTGACCAGGGTGCTGCGCAGTTTGGGACGGGGAACGATGTGATCGACAAAACCGTGGTCCTGCAGGTATTCGGCCGTTTGGAAATCGTCCGGCAGCTTCTCCCGAAGGGTCTGCTCGATCACGCGCCGGCCCGCGAAGCCGATCAAGGCCTTGGGTTCCGCCAGGATCAGGTCGCCGAGCATCGCGAAGCTGGCGGTGACGCCACCGGTGGTCGGGTGGGTCAACAGGGGCAGATAGAGCAACTCAGCCTTGCGGTGGCGTTCTAGGGCCCCGGAGATCTTGGCCATCTGCATCAGGGAGAGCATCCCCTCCTGCATGCGGGCACCACCAGAGGCGCAGACGATCAAGACAGGCGCGCGCTTGGCGGTGGCGGTTTCGATCAGGCGAGCCAGCTTCTCCCCGACCACCGATCCCATCGATCCGCCCATGAAGCGGAAATCCATCACTCCGAGGGCCATCGGAATGCCCTCAACGGTGCACATCCCGGTGATGACGCTGTCTTTGAGGCCGGTGGCGCGCTGGGTGTCGCGGATGCGGTCGGCGTAGCTGCGGCGATCCTTAAAGGCGAGGGGATCGGTGGGACACAGTTCGGTGTCGAGGGCCTCAAAGCTGCCCTCATCGACGATCAGACGGATCCGCTCCTCACTAAAGATGCGGTGGTGATAGCCACAGCCGCTGCAGACACTGGCGTTGGCGGCCAGGTCCTTGCGGTAGACCACCAGCCCGCATTCCGGGCACTTGCTCCAGAGGCCATCGTCTTCGCTGACCTCCTGGGCATTGCGCACCGCAGGAGCGGTCTTGCGGCGATCGGCAAACCAGTCGAACAGCGACATGGTGATAGCGGTCTCCGGATGGTCTGATCAGACCATTAAAGGGCGCTCCAGCCCAAGTGCTCGCCCAGCTGTTGCAGCCAGAAGCTGTTTCCAGCCATCCAGACCGCCAGTCCGCCGCCCACCAGGAAGGGGCCAAAGGGGAAGGGTTGGCCGCGCTTGAGCCGGCCGCTGAGCAGACCGACCAGACCAAAGAGCGCCCCGGAGAAGACCGCCAGGGCGACGCTCAGGCCCAATCCCGTCAGACCCAGCCAGGCACCAAGCAGGGCGGCCAACTTGGCATCCCCAAGACCCAGAGCAGGTTTCCCGAGCAGCTTCTGGCCGGCGGCGCTGGTGGCTTCAAACCCCAGTAGGCCAGCGCTGGCAGCCAGGAGATGCCAAAGCAGGAGCTGCGGCTCTGGACCACCGCTTTGGCTGAAGACCGCCAGCAGGCTGAAGACAAAGCCCAGCAGAACCCCGGCGCGGCAGAGGGGCTCCGGCAACCAGAGCTGATCCAGATCAATCAGCAGCAGCGGAAGCAGCAGGGTCACCAGACACCAGCCGGCCAGCAGCTGCAGAACGGCGGGGGCCTGCCCCAGGGCTTCAGGATGGCCCAGGGCTGCCGCCAGAAACAGACCGCCGCAGAGCAGCTCCACCGCCGGGTAGCGCAGGCTGATGGAGCTGCCGCAGTGGCGGCAACGGCCGCGTAGTAGCAGCCAGCTGAGAACCGGGATGTTCTCGCTCCAGCCCAGGCCCGTGCCGCAGTGGGGGCAGTGGCTGCGGGGCATGACCACGGACTCCTGGCGGGGATAACGCCAGGCGACGACGTTCAAAAAACTGCCGATGCACAGACCCAGCGCAGTGATCAGCAGCAGAACCGTGCTGGGAAGAGTGCTGAGCATCAGAGACCCCGGTAGGGCGAGCGGGAGGGACGGCTGCGGGACGGGCGGGAGCGGACCCAGTCCAGTGGGATGAACTGCTCCTCGGGCAGGAGCACCGGCAGTTCAAAAACCACCCGCCCTTGCCCTGGGCTCAGCACAATCCCCTGGGGCTCCAGGGCCGAGACGGAGCGCTCAAGGAACTGGAAGTAAATCCTCCGCGCCTGGGCAATCACCGCGGCGCTATTGATCCGATCCCAACGGGGTTGCGCAGATACAGAAGAACCCACCGCACCTCGAATCTCAAAGGAGAGAGGAGCTGGTGGGTTGATACGACTGGGCTGAGGAGCAACCGATGTGGGAGGACCGTGTCCGCCAGTTGCGCCCCAGCCTAGGGGTGAAGTTGGCTCAGGCCAGCTTCTTTTTCTCTTCGATCATGCGGTGAATGATCGGGGTCAGGATCAGCTCCATCGCGAAGCCCATCTTGCCGCCGTTCACCACGATCGAGGTGGGGCTGGACATGAATGAATCGTGGATCATGTCGAGCAAGTAGGTGAAGTCGATCCCCCACTTCTCACGAGCACCCTTGCGGAAGTGAATGATCACGAAGGACTCATCCGGGGTGGGGATGTTCCGGATCATGAAGGGGTTCGAGGTGTCCACGGTGGGGACACGCTGGAAGTTGATGTCGGTCTGGCTGAACTGCGGGCAGATGTGGTTGATGTAATCCGGCATCCGGCGCAGGATCGTGTCAACGGTGGCCTCGGCGGAGTAGCCGCGCTCAGCGTTGTCACGGGAGATCTTTTGGATCCACTCCAGGTTGACGATGGGCACCACGCCCACCAGCAGGTCAGCCAAGCCAGCGACGTCGTAGCCCTCGCCCTTCACGCCACCGTGGAGCCCTTCGTAGAAGAGCAGGTCGGTACCTGAGGGGATGTTCTCCCAGGGGGTGAACTGGCCGGGCTCGAGGTTGGTGCCGAGGCGGGCGTTGTGGTCAGCGGCCTCTTCCACGGAGTGGAGGTAGTAGCGCTTCTGGCCAGCGCCGGTTTCGCTGTAGCTGCGGAAGAGCTCTTCGAGCTTGTCGAACAGGTTGGCCTCAGGGCCGAAGTGGGAGAAGTTCTCGCCCTTGGCCAGGGCCGCGCCCATGGCCTCTTTCATGGCGGCCCGCTCGTAGCGGTGGTAGCTATCGCCTTCCACCACCGCAGGGGTGATCCCCTCGCGCTTGAAGATGTGCTCAAAGGCACGCTTCACAGTGCTGGTGCCTGCGCCGGAGGAACCGGTGACAGCAACAACCGGGTGACGCTTCGACATGCGCAGGGATCGGTGGAACTAGCGGCGAGTTTGGCAGGTCGCGTGGCCAATCCCGCCGATCCGTTGATCCCTGTTGCTTTAGGCCTCGAGGGCGGCCAGCAGTTGATCGCCCATGGCGTTGCAGCCCAGTTGGGTGCAGCCCTCGGCCATCAGATCACCGGTGCGATAGCCCTGGGCCAGGACCCGGTCCACGGCCTGCTCGAGGGCGGTCGCAGCGGCGTCTTGCTGGAGACCCACGCGAAGCATCATCGCGGCGCTCAGCACCATGGCCATCGGGTTGGCTTTGTCCTGGCGCGCAATGTCGGGGGCAGAACCGTGGATCGGTTCAAACAGGCCAGGGCCGCTTTCGCCTAGTGAGGCTGAGGGCAGCATGCCGATGGAGCCGCTGAGCATCGCGGCCTCATCGCTAAGGATGTCGCCAAAGAGATTGCTGGTGAGCAGCACGTCGAACTGACGGGGGTTGCGCACGAGTTGCATCGCGGCGTTGTCCACGTACATGTGGCTCAGCTCCACGCCCGCATAGCTGCTGGCGTGGAGGGCCTCGACGCGATCGCGCCAGAGTTGGCTGACATCCAGCACGTTGGCTTTGTCGACGCTGCAGAGGCGGCCGCTGCGCTGCTGGGCAATGTCAAAGCCCACCTTGGCGATGCGATCGATCTCATCATCGAAATAGGCCATGGTGTTGAAACCACGCACCCGGCCGTCGGCCTCAACGCGGCCCTTCGGAGTGCCGAAGTAGACGCCCCCGGTGAGTTCGCGAACCACCATCAGGTCGACCCCCTCGATCACCTCGCGCTTGAGGGTGGAGGCATCGATCAGCGCCGGGATGATCTTCACCGGACGCAGGTTGGCGAAGAGCCCCATGCCGGAGCGCAGGCCCAGCAGCCCGGTCTCCGGGCGCTTCTCGCGGGGCAGGGTGTCGTATTGCGGCGAGCCGATGGCGGCGAGAAGCACGGCATCGGCGGCCTTGCAGGCCTCGAGGGTGCTCGCGGGCAGGGGTTCGCCGGTGGCGTCGATGGCGCAGCCCCCCATGGGCTGCTCGTTGTAGACCAGCTCAAAGCCGTGGCTGCGGCTGACCGCGTCCAGCATTTGGCGGGCCACCGCCGTGATCTCAGGACCGATCCCGTCACCGGGGAGCAGGGTGATCCGGAAGCTGGTCATCGACGTCCGCCTGGGCTTCGGGGGAGGCTACGGCTTGACTTGTTTTTCCAGTTGGCGGAGCGCCTTGCCGAGCTCGGGCAGCTTGTTGAAGGCCGCTGAGCAGCGCAGCCAGAGGCGGTTGGGGATGGCGGGATAGCCGCTGACGACCTCACCGGCGGCCACTTCCCCATGGACCCCGGACTTGGAGGAGGCAATCGAGCGATCGCCCATGACGGCCTTGTTGGCGAGGCCCACCTGGCCGGCCAGGATCACGCCGTTCCCCAGCTTGGCGCCGCCGGCAATGCCGACCTGGGCCGCCAGGGCGCAGCCCTTGCCCGTGGTGACGCCGTGGCCGATGTGGACCAGGTTGTCGATCTTGCTGCCAGCGCCGATCCGGGTTTCGCCGACGGAGGGGCGATCGATGGTGCTGCCGCAGCCCACCTCTACGGCATCCTCGAGGACCACCAGGCCGGTCTGGGGCATCTTGCGCCAGCCGCTGGCGGTGGGCACAAAGCCAAAGCCTTCACTGCCGACGACGGCATTGGAGTGCACCACGCAGGCGCGTCCCAGTCGGGAGCCGGGGTGCAGGACGGCGCCGGCATGCAGTTCACAGCCATCGCCGATCTGCACGTCGTCGTAGATGACGACGTTGGGGTGGATCGTGCAGGAGGCGCCGATTTGCACGTCGCTGCCGATCACTACGTTGGCGCCGACATGGCTCCCCATGCCCACCACCGCCTCCGGTGCAATCACGGCGCTGGGGTGAACACCCGGAGCCTTGGGGGCACGGGGGTAGAGGGTGTCGAGGGTCTCGGCAAAACCCAGCCGCGGGTCAGCCAGGGCGACCCAGGCCATGCCCTTGGCCGTGGCTTCCGCCTGGGCGGCCTCACATTCGTTGCCCTTGGCGGGCAGCAGCACGGCGCTGGCGCCGCTGGCATTGAGGGCGGCCGCCAGGGCATTGCCAGCCTCAAGAAAACTGATCTGACCGCTGAGGGCCTGGTCGAGGGCGGCGGCGGCACCCAGCTCTGGGTCCTCCCCGAGGTGGTGCTGAAGGGACTGGATCCCACCTGCGGCCTTCACCTCGCTCAGTTGGCTGAGCAGTTGGCTGAAGCGCATCGGCGGCGGGGGGATGTGCTGCGGATGGTAGGCCGATTTCTCAGGTCTCAGCTTGAGGCGATGACGACGAGGTGGTCCCGATGAATGACCACTCCGCTCTGCCCCTGATCCCCCTCCAATTCATCGCTTGCTAGGGCGCTGAGGCCCCGGGCGAGCTCCCGCCCGTCCTCGCCCAGAACACGCACGGCCTCGCGCCTGCCAAAGGAGCCGTCCACGCTGCGGACCCCGACGGCCAGCAGCGAGGCTCCCTGCTCCAGCAGCGCACGCTCCGCTCCGGCATCCACGGTGATGCTGCCCTTGGGCAGCAGAGCATGGGCCAGCCAACCCTTGCGGCTGCTCAGGGGGGTCTCACTGGGGCGGAACAGCGTCCCCAGTTGTTCGCCGGCCAAGACGGCTTCCAGCACAGCGGGATCGCGGCCATCGGCCAGGCGCACCTGAATGCCGCTGGCGGTGGCGATGCGCGCGGCCGAGAGCTTGGTGGTCATCCCGCCGGTGCCCCAGCGGCCCCCGCCTTTGGCCACCCCGGCCAAGGCCTCGATCTCGGCTAGGGACTTGACCTCAGGGATCGGCTTGGCGCCGGCATCGCTGCGGGGATCGCCGGAGTAGAGGCTGTCGATGTCGGTCAGCAGGACCAGCTCATCGGCCTGGATCGCAACCGCCGCCAGGGCGGAGAGGGTGTCGTTATCGCCAAAGCGCAGCTCATCGGTCGCGAGGGTGTCGTTCTCGTTGATCACCGGGGTGACGCCCCAGCTGAGCAACTGCTCCAGGGTGCGGCAGGCGTTCTGGTAGCGGCGCCTGGAGGCCAGATCGGCACGGGTCAGCAGCACCTGGGCGACGCAGCGCCCGCGGGCGGCAAAGGCCTGGTCGTAGAGGGTCATCAGTCGCCCCTGGCCCACGGCGGCTGAGGCCTGCAGACCCTCCAGCTCCGTCGGTCGCTCGCCCAGTTGCAGGGCCTGGCAACCCAGGCCAACGGCGCCACTGGTCACGAGCACCACGGGCTCCTCCCGTTGCCAGAGGCCGCAGAGGCTGGCGGCTAGGTCGTTAATCACCTGCTCGGTTCCGCGGCTACCGGAGCCCCGCAGAACACTGGTGCCGACTTTGATGACCCGGCGCATCCCCATCGTCAGGAGAGCTCCGCTCCAGCCAGTTGGGCCAACTTCACCTCAAAGCGCTGCCAGTGGTCATGGCGGCAGGGCTGACCGGCGGCGTCAATCGGTTTGACCAGCACGGTGTACATCCCGAGTCGGTTGCCGGCCAGCACATCGGTGAACACCCGATCGCCGACCATCGCGACCTGGGCGGCGGGGAGATCGAGCTGTTGCAAGACCCGGCGCAGGGGGGAGCGCCGCGGCTTACCGGCGCTGGTGGTGAAGTCCACGCCCAGACGCTCGGCGACGCCGCCAATGCGGGCCCGGGAGGGGTTGTTGCTGAAGAGGTGCAGCGGCACGGTCTCCTGCGCCCGTTTCAGCCAGGCCTCCATCGGCTCGGGGAGGCTGGAGCCCCGGTGGGGCAGCAGGGTCCGGTCCACATCCAGCACTAGGGCCCTGATCCCCTGGGCCAGTAGGCCGTGCAGGGGAAGGTCCACCAGGGTTCCAGCCGCCACCAGATTGGGCTGCAGCAGTTCGGAGACGGAAAGGCGGGTCACCGAATCAGTCGTCACCGAGCTCGCGGTCCTCGAGTTCTGCCTCGATCCGGGGCTGAACGCGTTCGAACTCCTCGCCCTCCACCAGCACGCCCTCGCCGTTTTCCATGCGGGCCACGACAAAGAAGGGATCCAGGGGGATGAACAGGCCGTATTCCTTGTCCTCGGCCCGGAACTGGATCAGCATTTCGTAGAGGTCGGTTTCATCGTCCTCATCGCCGTCGAGCTCGTCCTCGTCGTACTCCTCGGGATCGGGTTCCTCCAGGTCACCGCTGACGGTCAGGGTGACGGCGGAGCGCACGAGGGTTAGGTCGTGCTCCTGCAGCACCACATCGGCCACCGAGAGGATCGGTTCGGCATGGCTGAGCTCTTCGATGACCTCGTCTTCGCCGTTCTCGTTTTCGGCGATCTGCACCAGGCAGACCGGGGTGTCGACGGGGGTCAGCAGGGCGTAGTCCTTGCCGTCCAGGGGAATCAGTTGCTCAAGGAAGCAGAGCAGCTGGCGCCCGCTCTGGTCCCGCACCAGCACGGTCGGGACATCACCGGTGCCGTTGATGCTGGGGCCGTCAGTGCTCATGGCGCATGGGGGAGATGGTCTAAGGATGCCTGGGCATCGGACTCCAGGCCATGGGCTGGGGTCGCCTTGCTGACCGCTGCCGGCTCCGGCCCCTCCTGGAGCCACTGCTCGAGCAGCAGGGCGGCGGCGGCGCTATCGAGGGCGCCGCTGCGGTCCCCCCGCAGGCCAAAGCGCTCCCCGGCATCCCAGCTGCTGGCGTATTCATTCACAAAGGCCAGGGGGAGGGCCAGGTCCCGGGCTAGGCGTTCGCCGTAGCGGCGGCAGTGCTCCGCTTGGGCAGTGGGTTGTTGCTGGGCATCCAGTGGGAGTCCCACCACCAGGGCCAGGATCCGCCGTTCCCGCACCAAGGCCTGGAGCTGCTGCAGGTCCGCGGGATAGCGGCCCCGGTGCAGGGCCGGAAGGGGTTTGACCGTCAGGCCCAGGGGGTCACAGCCGGCCAGGCCGATGCGTTTCCGGCCGACATCCAGGGAGAGCACCGAGCGGGGTGCGGGGGCGGCCATCAGCGCTCGAGGGGCGTTGGGATTGGCTTCTGACCCGGCTGCAGCTGGCCAAGGACCGCCTCCAGCTTGCGGCTGACCCCTTGGCTGGTTTGCGGGGCATGGCGGCGCCAGACGCTGCGGGCCATCACCACCTCTTCCCCTTCGGGCGCCATCCCCAGGCTTTGCAGCCATTGGTTGTGCTCGTGTTTGAGGACATCACTGCGGATCAGCACTTCACCGAGGCCCTGGGCGCTCTGCTCCAGCAGCAGGTGCAGGGGTTGCCCCAGCAGGTGCTGCCAGCCGGGGTGGAGGCTCAGCTCTAGTTCTGGGATCTCTCTGCTGCCGGGGCGCAGCCGCCGGACCCCGGCCACCGCTTGCTGGCGACTGGTGTCCATCAGCATCCAGCTGGGCTGTTCGCTTTGATCGAGCAGATCGTCCACGCGGCGATCAAGCAGTTGCCGCAACTGGGCCGGCAGGGCGGCCTGCTCGAGTTGCCACATCGCCAGGGCGCTCCGGCGATTGAGCGGCAGCAGCTGCAAGTCCGAGGGCAGGGCGCGATCGAGCGGTTTCTGGGGCGGTTCCCAGCGCCAGAGGGTTTCGTGGCGGAGTTGCTGGAAGCCCTGTTGCCGCAGGAGACCCAAGCGATTGCTGTCGGTGCTGGGGCTGGTGGCAATCCAACTGGCGGCGCTCGGACTGCCCTGGATGGCGGCGCGCACCAGGGCGGCCTCAATCGCCATGCGTCCGGCTTCTCCGGCCTCCAAGCTGGCCTCACTGCTGCGCAGGTGTTGGATCTGCCAGCAGCTGCCGCTGCGGTTGAGCCGTTGACTGACAACCAGTCCCAGGGGGGTCTGGGGGTCGCGGAAGGCCACGAAGGTCTCCGAGGCCAGGGCCGGTCGCGGGGCGAGACGTTGAAGCAGCCGTTCGGGCCCCTGCAACAGCAGGGATCGCTGCAGCAGAGGCAGGAGATCGCTGAAGCAGGGTTCCTGCAGAAAAGGCAGCTGCCATCCCCGCAGCGGCTTCACCTGAAGGCTTGGTTGAGCAGCTGAGGACACGGCGGCGCCGAAGGGGCCTCCTTCAATGGTATGGGCGATTGCTAGTTCGGGCGAACCAGCACCAGTGGGGTGCGCTCGTTGGCGTTGCCGGCGGGGTTGGGCTTGAGGGCCCGCTCCAGCAGCGCCTCATCGCAGCCGGGGCTGGAGGCCAGCACCTTGACCCGACCGAGGTCGTTGACATCCACAACGGCGACGGCGACGCCGAGCTCGGCGGCCAGTTGGCGGCAGACCTCGCTGCTTTGAACCGGACCCAGGACGATGGTCTGGTCGTAGGGCGGAGTGGTGCCGGTGACGTCGTCGATCAGGCGGGCCTGTTCACCGGCCAGCCGATAGAACCAACCCTTGAAGCCCACGAGCTTGAGGGCGGTGCCGGCGAGCCAGGCACAGAGCACGCGCGCCGGACCGACGTTGTCGATCAGGGTCTGCAGGCCGCAGGCGGTGGCCAGGGAGCTGGTGGGGTGGAAGACCCGGCAGAGCAGACGGGCCAGGCTGGAGGGGTGCAGGTTGGCCGGGTGGTTGTAGCGGCCCTGCATGACCGCCAGCGGGGTCTCGCCGATGGTCAGGACATCCCCGGGCTGCAGCACGGCGCCGGCGTAGTGCTGCAGGACCTCGGCGGGATCGTCGAGGGTTCCGAGCAGATGGGTGCGAATCGGCAACACGCTGCAGCGATCACCCTGGCGCCAGGTCGCGCTGGAGCTCTGCGCTGGCGCGGGACGCCGCAGGGGGATCAGCACCCCATCGCGTTGTTGGAGCCGGCCGAAGGGTCCGTAGTTGATCCAGAGGATCTCCAGCCAAAGGGTGTCCAGCAGGTTGCGCAGGTCGCTGCCGGCTGGGGCCTCAAGCGTGATCAGCGCTTCGGCTTGGGTGGTCTTGCGCCCTTTGACGATGTAGGCGAACCAGTAGCCATCGGCGCGGGCCTCCTCATCGGGGTGCTGCGGGCTCAGGCTGCAGCGCACGTTGACCCCAGAGAGGTCCGCGCGTCCAAGCAGGGTGGGTTTGAGTTCAATCTCGGGAACAAAGACCTCCATCCGCCGGTGTGGGTTGCGGATGCTCAGGGTTCCCTTGACCTGCCATTGGCTGTCGGAGACCCGTTGCACCTTCCAACCGCTGCTGCTGAGCCGCAGGGGTGAGGCGGGCCGCAGGCGATGGCGCAGCTCCAGCCAGAGCAACGCCAACCCAAAGACCAGGGCGGCGATCAGGACAACAGCAAACAGGGCGGCCAACAGCGGAGCTTTGCGTTCTGCGGGAGCGTAGGTGGTGCAGAAGAAAAACCCGCTTAGCGTTTCGGCATTGCGGTGGTGAGCCCCGATGCGCAAGACCTTCGTTCTCGATACGAATGTGTTGCTGCATGACCCCCAGGCCCTCACACGCTTTGAAGACAACGCGGTGGTGATCCCGATCGAGGTGGTCGAGGAGATCGACCGCTTCAAGAAGGACCCCTCCGAGAAGGGCCGCAATGCCCGCCAGATCTCGCGCCTGCTCGATGCCCTGCGGGAGAAGGGAAACCTGGCGGATGGCGTGCCGATTGATGGGGACAGTGGCGGCACGCTGCAGGTGGTCTTCTGCCGCAGCGAGACCCTGGCCCAGTTGCCGCCGGAGCTCAAGGGCGGCAGCGGTGACAACAACATCCTGGCGGTGGCGCTGGAGCAGCTCCGCTCCGGCTTGATTGCCGATCAACCCCCGGTGGTGCTGGTCACCAAGGACACCAACCTGCGGATCAAGGCCGATGCCGTCGGCCTGACTGCTCAGGATTACACCACCGACAAGGTCGACATCGCCGACCTCTACGCCGGTGTCAGTGAGCTATCGGCCAGTGCAACGGCGATGGACACCCTCAAGAGCGAGGGGGGGCTGCCGCTCACGGAGCTTCCCTCCTCTGAAGGTGCCGACCTACAGGCCAATGAGGGGGTCACCTTGGTGGATCAGGCCCAACCCAATCACACGCTGCTGGCGCGTTTTGATGCCCAGCATCAGCGGCTGGTGCCGCTGCAGCGCAGCACGCGGGCCCGCCTGGGCAAGGTCTCGCCCCGCAACCGCGAGCAGACCTTTGCCTTGGATCTGCTGCTGGATCCCTCGGTGCAACTCCTGACCCTGGTGGGGAAGGCCGGGACGGGAAAAACCCTGCTGGCCCTGGCGGCGGGCCTGCACCAGGTGGCGGATGAACAGCTCTATGAACGCCTGCTGGTGACCCGGCCGGTGATCTCGCTGGGCAAAGAGATCGGCTTTCTGCCCGGCAGCCTCGAGGAAAAGATGGGCCCCTGGATGCAGCCGATCATCGACAACCTTGATTTCCTGCTCGGCAACAGCCCTGAAGAGGAGGGCCGTTCAGGAGCCAAGGGCGCCTTGGGGCCTGCGACTCGTGCCGGCACCAATCGGGCCCCCCGCAGTAACTGGACGGACCTCAAGGGGATGGGACTCCTGGAGGTGGAGGCGATCAGCTACATCCGCGGTCGCTCGATTCCGCGGCAGTACATGGTGGTGGATGAGGCCCAGAACCTCACCCCCCACGAGGTCAAAACGATCGTCACCCGCGTGGGTGAGGGCACCAAAATTGTCTTCACCGGTGACCCCTATCAGATCGACAATCCCTACGTGGATGCCGAGAGCAATGGCCTGACCTGGCTGGTGGAGCGCTTCAAAGGGCAGCCGCTCGCGGGCCACATCACCTTGATCCGCGGCGAGCGCAGCGAACTGGCGGAGCTGGCGGCGAACCTGCTTTAGAGGAGTGAACCAGCCTGTATGGATCCCACGAAGTAGTCCTCCGAGACCGTGATCTGGATGTTTTCTCCGCCTTGGTTCCCGATCCCAAAATAGAGATCATTATTCAGACCCCTTATAAATACATTATCGAAGGTGCCGATGATGGAGTTGGCTTTGAGGATTGAATAAGAGCCTGCTGTTCTGCTGCTCTCTCCGTCGAACTTAATCAGTAGGTCTCCATTGATCGTCAGGTTTTTATCGATTTCCATGATTAAATCGTAATCGTTGGCGTTGGTGATGCTGCTGATCATCAGACTGTTGTCGCTAAATGTCTTCTCATTGGTGAGGCCTTCGCTCCCATTGATCACTGTTTCGTAGCGGGAGTCAATCAGCAGTCCTGAAACCTTGTCGGCGATCAAAGTTGGTTCGATTGCTGCATTAATAGATTCACTATTCCAGGTTGTTGAGATAAAACTTTCCCAGTTGCTGCTCTGATCTAAGCGGCCATTGCCGTTGCTATCGAGAAAGACCTGAATTCCCTCCAGTCCACGTTCTCCTTCGCTTCGCTGACCATCAGCATTGCTATCTTCGTAGACTGTGCCAGAGAGATTCAGTTGTGCAATGTAATCTAAGGCATCCATGGCATTAATCAAGCCGTAGCCACTGGCACGATTAAAGCCGCTCTCATTTGTTGTTGTGTGGTCATATGTTTGGACGATGGTTGCTGTTGTCTTTAAGGCATCAATGATTTCGCTCGGCTTTAATTCTGGATTCAACTCAAGCATTAGCGCGGCTACTGCTGCGGCATTCGGTGCTGCTGCTGATGTTCCTTCAAAGTTCTGAAGGAAGTCACCATCGGAGTCAGCGCTCACGTCGTAGCCATGACTAAAAAATGATGTATTGCCCTTTTGAGGCACGACAAATATCGGATTTTGCCTCATCTCCGGCTCTGCCAAGAAGTTACCTTCAGAGTCAAAGTAAATTGGAGTAACACCCCAAGAGCTGAATTGACTGAGTTCGGCTGTATCGGCTCGATAGGCTGGAGTGCTCCAGTACTGTACGGAGCCAACGTTTGCACTTAAGTTTCCGGCTGTGTGTCCAATATCTGTTGATGAATGAAAGCCTAGGTCGCTGTCCTTAGAGACTTGAACATCTTTACTATTGCCCGCGAGCCACTTAAATACTCCAGGCCGAGTCTCGCTCGATGGTTCATTATGGACGACTGCAATTTTGTAAGTTGATTTACCGTCTGTACTAAACCACGTCCACGGATATTTCCCATCTGGATCGAGAATCCCCTCATATTTGAAATTATCATCTTCATCGAAGACCATGACTTTAAGAGACTTAGTGTTTTCGCCCCACTTACTGTTCCACTGTAGAGTGACTCCATCTTTGCTAATGCCTTTAATGCTTTGCAGGTAACTTGTGCCTTCTGTTCCTTCAAAAAGATGGAGTTCATGGCCTGCTCTGAGTTCTTCTTGAAGTTGGACTGGAAGATCTTTGAATGTGTCCTCCTTTAGGATGTCATCAAGCCCCTTTGCTTGGAAGGTCGCTTGGTATGAGCTGTCTGAAGAATTTCCTGCTGCCGCGAAGTACGTGACTCCGTATTTGTTGACTACATAATTGATGGCCTTTGTCATCCTTCCGTCTTCAAACCATGGCTCATTATCATCTAGGTCATCAACCATGATTCTCGCTCCGTTTTCTGCAAGGCTGATGAGTGACTCCTCCCATACCGTGAGTTGCCCTTCGTAGACTTCAAATGCCTGTCTGATGATTTTATTTCGCTCGGGATCACTTCTTTCTTTTTCCCATGCGTCGGATATGCGGGCATTAAAGGCCTCGTCATCCCAGGAGTAGAAGTCAATATCAGCACCAGGAGCAATCGAGTGCAAGATTTGCGCCATGGATCGTCCCTCGTCATTGCCCTCATTCTTATGACCAGGTGCATGTTGCTCAGCTCTGGTAATGGTGACTCGGTTTGGATCAAGTACTCCTGTTTTGTAGTCCCACTCTTCGCCGCCCAGGGCATTCCAGGAGCTTGAGAGGAGGCCAATCTTGACCCCCTGGCCATTGACTCCGTATTTAGCTCGAGCTGAATCAGCCTCTAATGAGGTAACTGCCTGATTCAGTGTCGTTTTGGGGTGCAAGGTGCTCGGCGATAGGAGCGATGAGCGGTCAAACCGTTCCCAGCTATCGCCGTCTGGACTTGTTCCATTTGTGACTGTCTTTTGTGTGCTTAGGCCAAAACTGATCTCTGGGGAGTGTTCACCTAGTCGGATGTTTGCATTGAGCTTTCCTGTCGGACTGATCAGGCTTCGGTCACTTGGAAGTGTGACCCATGGTGTTACTGGTCCGATCACACTTGATGGCGAAATATAGTCGAACCTATAGGAACCGTTGACATCAGTACTTACATTCTTTTCTTCAGACTTAAGAAACAGTTGCCAGGTGTCCAACTGAATGGGTGCATCTGAACTGTTTTTGACTTCGAGTTTCCAGGCTCCATTCGGCTCAGCCCCTTTAAGAGCTGTGAGTGATGCTAAGGACAGCGATGTGCTGTCTTGATCCAGAGTGTCCTTGATCGAACTGGCAATATTGTAATTAGAGATGCTGTCTTTTGATTCGCTATAAATAAAGCTCTTTGACTCACCAGCTTTGAGATTTAGGCCAAAACTTGTTGGTGCGTTCTTACGACCGGCTTCGTATGAGAGGTATTTGGAGTCTATCGTCGTTCCGGCAATCGGTATGCGTACTCCGCTCGGGCTGATCAGGGTCACGAAAATACGACCTGTGTCGCTGTTGTCGTTTCCTGTCAGTGAAAAAGCAACGGCAACGTCGCTAATGACACCAGGTTGATTATTGACCACAACCTCTGACTCACCTTTTCCTGGCCAATAAATTGGAATTTCAGCTTTTTCCGGACCATGTGGGAAATTTTCCGTTCCAATCAATGACTTATCCGTGATCTCCTGTTTGGCATTTATTACCACTGGCACGGGATCGATTAAAGTGCTGAAATTAAAGACCTGAACTAAATCCTGGTAGTCCCGATCGCCGCCTCCTTTCAGATCTTCAAATCCGATCTTGTTGGTGCCGAGGCTATAAAAGTGCTGGATACCATCTGAGTTAGCGGCTGCAAAGGCGAAATAGGTTTCACCGTTGCTGACTCTGGCGTATGGAGCCAGCATCCTGCCACCCTTGATGGTGATATTCTTGCTGCTAACTTCATCGTCATTGATCTGGATTCCCGTAAGGGAATTGACCAGGTTGTCCGGCCGCAGGGCTTCCTTGGCGTAGGAGACATCGCCTGGTAGTAGCGTGTCGCCATTCGACGCTCTGATGGCGCCATCGGCGCCGCTTATCACATACCAGCCCAAATTAGAATTCAGATCAGCTTCCCGGCCAAAGTCGAGAGTTCCATTGATGCTTTGGTCTGTTGCAAAGGCTGTGAAATCCAGAATTGGTGCCTGATTCTGCAGATCGGCGATCAGGGAATTGATGCCCTGTACACCTGGCGTGATATTGACGGTCAGAGCTGTGTGATTCTCATTGCTTAGAGAGAGCGTTTTGTTCTCTTGATCAGGGACCACTGTCGTTTCCAACCAGCTGACGCGAGGATCATCGATACCGGTGAGTTGATCGATGGAGCCGCCTTCAACCTCGAAGAACATCACGCGTTGGCCCGTGTTGACCAGAATTTCATTTATGAAGCTTTTGTTCTCCGGGATCATGCTTAGGTCGACGGATTCCCCAAGGCTCGTAATCAGTGTTTTTGCGCGCTCCTTGAATAGGGTGTTACTGAAGTCGATTAGATATTCATAGGGATTCAATACGAGGTAGCCAATGGAGCTTGTGACGTCGGGGCGATTCCCTATATCAACTTCAGCACTAACCCTGATGTTAAAAGGTTTTTGCTTATCAGCCGTGAGATTGTCAATGCCATCAGTAAGTAAGACCTGATGTCGATCCATCGCCCTAAAGGATGGCTGAATTACTGCGCTCCCAAAGCCAAGTGCGACGTTAGTTCTGAATTCTTCTTGCGACGCATTCGCATTGATACTTAGCCGATCGGCATAACCATCGCCGTTTAGATCGTAGAATCGAGCTCCAAAACGATCTGCAGAGTCATAGGTAATCACCTTTTCAAGCTTTATCTGTGCAGGATCTAGACTGAAGACATTTGCAGTAGCCGCAAACATCCAACGGTCAGGACTTGGTTCGCTATTCAGTGACGTACTGGCTCTCAATATTGCGTATGTGTCAATTGGCAGTGTCGTTCTTATTTCATGGTCTTTGCTATTCGTTGGAAGTATTGCCCCAGAAGCATCGATGGAAGGAGTTATCGTGTAGAGATTCGCGACAGGAGAGCTGATGACGTTGTATTGTTCAGGCATAAACTGTGAGAACAAAATATTCGCCTGATCCCGAGGTAGTGTCACGTTCTCATATATATCTCCATCAAATTCCAGGCTGCTACCGTTGAAGATCGCCTTGGCACTTGTGCTATCAGGTATTAACTCCAGAACGGCTGACTTTCGAGACAAGCCATCCGTCGTTCTAACTGAGAAGTCCAGGGAAATTGTCTCTTGAGAGTGTGCCACCTCTTTCTCGTTAATAATCAGGTTGTAGAGGGATACTCCTGCGGGGAATGTGAATGGCATGATGATGTCTCCGTCGACTTCTCTGCCCCCTTGCAAGGCGAGGCCTTCAGGTTTAAGGATGTTGAGATAAGCATTGGCACTCGTCGCTGCCTTAGTTGAGCCTGGGACGCTGATGTCATATGGAGATATGAAATCCATAGAGCCACGCCATTTATCGGCATCATGCAGGATGATCTCGATTTCAGTGGCTGCGTCTTTTTTCTGAAGTTCGCTATTCAGTTGTATTACAATACTGCTATTGACCTGATTACCTCGTTTGTCGACCTTGGCTTTAGAGCGTTGTTCTAGCGTGATGTCTGAGATATGAAGGAGTTCGTTGCTGTAATTGTGTTCGCCCAGTTCACCAGAGAAACTGTAGATATAACTTCCTTGTCCCTGCGTCCCTGCGATTAGCAGATCATCTTGAGGGTCGTATTGAATTGTTTTTACGTAGCTTCCAGGACCGTTAGCAGATGCCAGCCCCTGCCATGGCATCTGTATAAACTGACCAATGGGCAGCCCGTTCTCGGAGAGAGCGATTGACCAGACTCCATTTAGGCCGCCTAAAACAAGTTGATCAGGACGATTGCCATCGCTAGGAACAAAGACGAGCGCTTGATTTCCCCATTGGTCATCTGGAGTGAACTTAACGCCAAGCTCTCCTAAACTTATGCTTATTACTTCCCCATCTGACGTCCTGATTCCGAGTACTTGAGCCTCTGCTTCAACTAACGTCGGAAAATAATGGTAGTAGTTAATCAACCTCCCGCCTTGAATCCAATATAGATTGTCTCCCGATCTTCCTTGTCCATGGGCGACGTCAATGACTTGTCCAGCACTTTCGAAGGACTCGCGATAGCTTCCAAAGTCAACTTCATTGATCCTGTAGTCTCCAGATGAGTTCGATTGCCTACCATAAATCGTTGGCTTTCCCTCCCTATTTAGTGCTCCTACATACAGACTTGCAATTGCTTCGCCATCTGCATCACCCTGGTTGTCTATCGCTGTTGGCTTCAGCTGAGGTTCTGCATAGTCTGATTCAATTAATGGTCTGAAAACAATTGCATTGTCTGGCAGTTCGCTTGAGGCAGCGATTGACTCGTAGATATTGAGCTGACCGGAGAGCGCAATGTTCCCTTCCTTGTACGCATTCGCTTCTGTTGGAAGTATAAAGACATTTCCTGCGTTTGGTAGTTGAGCCTCTTCTGACCACCCCCACGGTATCGGATCTTGTTTGGGTGATCGTTGGAGATAAAAGATGGATGATTCTCTCGAATTAATATATCCATCTGTCCCGTAGTCATACTTAACAAGAATTCCGTTCTGTAGATATCCGTAGCTGCTTAGATATCCTGAATAGTCATTGCTATCCCCTGAGTCATCAAAAAACGCTAGTTGTCCATCCCCCACCCAAACATTACTGGCGTGATCATCGCCGTAATATCCGAGTGATGCAGAATTGTCCTGGTAGGAACTTGCAATGCTGTTGCTTGCTGAAGCCCAGCTTACCATATTGGTTTCGAGCGTATTCAGCCCCTTTGACGTTAGGGACTCCCACCAAGCATCTGATTTTGTACTGCTTCCATTAGGTCCCACTTCTATTCCAAGCTCCCAGATGCCGCCATCATCTGTTTGGATCAGCTTTGGTCCAGTCTTGCTTTCGTAAAAGGCGATCGCACGGCTGTCAGCGTGGGGCTGACCTGGTGAGAAGGGCGTCACCAGCTTGTCTTCCTCTGTATTGATCCTGGGACCGTAGAGCGTCTCTGAGATGAGTGGTTTGTCACCGCTGAAATCCACTCGGACCAAGCCCCCATCAACTGTTGGGCTAGCAAGGCTTGCTTTGCCAAACGTATTTCCACCCACGAAAACCGAGTTACCCGCTGGATCATTTGGATCCGCTGCTAATGAGAAGTTACCGTATAAATAATAATTACTGGCTTGATTGGTTCCTATGTCACCAGCGTTCACAGAGAACAGCTTGTAATCAATCAATTCTTGCGATGCTGGATCTATGCGGAGTCTGATAATGAAATTGATAGGGCCGTTCGGATTTGATTTGGGTGATCCCGAGAACAATCCTACAAAGCTAACTAGTTCTCCGTTGATTAGATCTGGGTGCGTCGATGTTCTGGCGGGCAGGGATATTTGGTTTTGATTGTCAAGATTATAGGCTTCGATTTCCTCTAGCAGTAGTGTGTACTTATCTCCATTTAGTGAGACAAGTGCGCCGTCTTGACGAGTTGTAAGGATACTCATGTTGCCCTGGCCATTCTTTAGGGCATACGATGAGGCAACTAGGCTCCCAGCTCCCTTGCTTATATACAGATTGCTAGATGTTGCAGTTGTGTGCGCGTCAGTAATCCCTTGCGCTGAGGTTTTGATCTCGATAAAACTTCCTTCCTTGCTTTTATGATCCCAGCTGGACGCTTTTAATTCATCTCCCATCCACACCATGCTGCGTATGTCTCTGGCTGACAGGGATTCCTTTGCTTGCTCTGATACGGGGAGCCATTCGATGGCGCCATCGGTTTGAATCTTGCCGATTTGAACACCTCTGCTGGGAGCTGCTACGCCAGTGAAATTTGACGGATTGCCTTGGCCGACCGCCAAGTACTTGCCATCAGGCGATATTGTTAGAACTCCAATGGATTGTGAGCCGAGATACCCGCTCCCTGGTTCGCTTATCCATTCCCAGCTCTCCCCCCAGCTATCTGCTGTTTTGTCGTAGGTCCGTAGGTGAATTCCGCCATTGACGGATCCGGCGTAGAGGAAGACTTGATTGCCATTATCTTTAATCGCTAAGCCGTTTGTGGCGCCTGAGATATATGTCTTCCCGAACTCTTTCTGAACACCTAGCCTGCCCCACAGGCTATCAATCACATAGTTATTGCCTGTTGGAACCCATTTGCCGGAGTCAATTACGGACATGACTTTAATTGACGCCCCAAGCTGTCTTCGAATCGAAAATGTCGCAAGTTCGGGCCTGCGTTACCAATTAATGCTAGATCTCGCGTTAATTGAGAGGTCTTCCGCTCTTGGATCTTTTCAACCTTCTTGGTCTTGGATTGTCATCAGGTTTTACGTCCTGATTCTTTCTCTTTCCAGAGAAAATCCTTCTGGCTTTATCTTTTCTTCGGAACAGAGTCGTATTTGTTAAACCATCGCCTCCGGGCGCACCCACTGGTCGAACTCCTCGGCGCTGATCTCGCCGAGCACCAGGGCGGCTTCCTTGAGGCTCAGCCCGTGCTTGTGGGCGTGTTTGGCAATGCCGCTGGCGCGGTCGTAGCCGATGGCGGGGGTCAGGGCCGTCACGAGCATCAAGCTCTGATTCAGCAGTCGCCCGATGCGCTGTTCATTGGCCTTGAGGCCCTCGATGCAGTGCTCGCGGAAGCTGGTGCAGCCGCCCGCCAGCAGCTCGATGCTCTCGAGCACGTTGTGGGCGATCAGGGGCTTGAAGACATTCAGCTCAAAGTTGCCCTGGCTGGCTCCGATCTGAACGGCGGTGTTGTTGCCCATCACCTGGGCCGCCACCATCGTCAGGCTCTCGCACTGGGTGGGGTTGACCTTGCCCGGCATGATCGAACTGCCCGGTTCGTTTTCCGGCAGGACGAGTTCCCCGAGGCCGCAGCGTGGGCCGCTGCCAAGCCAGCGGATGTCATTGGCGATCTTCATCAACGACCCCGCCAGCACCGTCAGGGCGCCATGGCTTGAGGCCAGGGCCTCATGGCCCGCCAAGGCCTGAAACTTGTTGGGGGCGCTGCTGAAGGCGGTTCCAAGCCGCTCCGTGAGCCGCGCCGCGACCGCCTCGCCAAAGCCCTTAGGGGCATTGAGGCCGGTGCCCACGGCCGTGCCACCAATGGCCAGCTCCCGCACCCGCGGCAGGCTCTGGCGGATGGCTTCAGTCGCCAGCTGCAGCTGGGCGACGTAGCCGCTGAATTCCTGGCCCAGGCTCAGGGGAACCGCATCTTGGAGATGGGTGCGGCCGATCTTGACCAGATCGGCGTAGGCCGTGGCCTTGGCCTGCAGTGCCGCCGCCAGGCCCTCAACCGCGGGTAGGAGACGTTGCTCGAGTTCGATCACCACGGCGATGTGCATCGCCGCCGGGAAGGTGTCGTTGCTCGATTGGCTGAGGTTGACGTGGTCGTTGGGGTGCACCGGGCTCTTGCTTCCCAGTTCACCGCCGAGGGCCTCGATCGCCTTGTTGGCGATGACCTCGTTGGCGTTCATGTTGCTCTGGGTGCCCGAGCCGGTCTGCCAGACCTTCAGCGGGAACTCCTGATCCAGATCTCCGGCGGCCACCTGCTCGGCGGCGGCCACGATGGCGCCGCAGAGGTCCGCATCCAGCTTGCCGAGATCGCGATTCGCCTCAGCGCAGGCCGCCTTGAGCTGACCAAAGGCATGCACGATCGCAAGGGGCATGCGCTGGCCGAAGGGGAAGTTCCCTATGGAGCGCTGGGTCTGGGCGCCCCAGTAGTGCTCCGCGGGAACGGCGATGACCCCGAGGCTGTCGGTCTCTTGGCGCTGACTCATGGGGCGGCGACGATTTCGCTGTTGAGTTCGTTGACCTCGCGGTTGAGGCTGAGCTTCGTATCACCCTGGGGACGGAGCCCGGTGATGCCGCTTAGCGCTTCGTTGATGGCGTCGATGCTCACGGGCCCGCTCTCATCGAGGACCACCTTGCCGCCGCGGTCCAGCACCACGACCTGGGGGATTTTGCCCTTCCAGTAGCTGGCGGGGTCAATGGCGCCGTGGGTCTCGCGGTTCTGCAGCGGGTCGGTCTGTAGCAGGATCAACTCAGCGCTGCGGCCCCAGAGGCGCTGCAGTTCGTTGAAGACGACGGCGTACTGCTTGCTGGCGGCGCTGTCATCGAGGAAGAAGCCCAGGATGATCACCCGGTGCTCCTCCAAGGCCTGCGAGAGGGTGCTTCGCGGCGGCACCAGGGAGCCGTTGCCCGCGTAGAGCGCGTAGATATTGCCGTCGTAGCTGTTGGTGTCCCGCGCGGCCTGGCTAGGTGCGGCGAGGCCCAGCACCAGAACCAAGCAGAGGGCCAGCGCTGCAAGGGGCTTCAGCAGCCGGGCCAGGGTGCGGGGCATCAACGCAGGGAAAGCTGCGGCCATTGTGGCCTTCAGCAGGTCAGGCACCGCGGCCGATGCTGCGGCCCATGCCCTGGAGGATTCCGCGGCCGACCAGGCCAATAGCCCGACCAATGACCTGGGTCAGCAGCACCACCACCAGATCCCCGAGTCGCCTGAACAGGGCCTGGACCTGGGGGGCAAGGGCATCGCGACCCTCCAGCACGAGGGTGATCAGTTGCTGGCCCCAGCTGAGCTGCTGCAACTCCCGGTCCCGGGGTTCCATGTGCTCGATCGGAACGATGGCGCCTTGCTGGAGTCCATAGAGCAAGCGGCGGCTTTCGTAGAGCTGGACGGGCCTTTCAAACAGGCTGTCCCAGCGTTGCTGGGAGTTCAGCTGGTTGCGCAGTCGCTCCAGGTTCCGTGTGGGCAGGAGATCACTGCGCAGTAGGTAGCGGCGCAGATCAGGCCAGGTGCTGCAGCTGGCGAGGATTTCTGCACTGATCAGTTCCGCCGTGCGAATCAGCCAGTTGCTGATCAGTGCCTCCAGGTGGAGCAGCGCCTGGGGTTCATCGGGGGCCAACAGGCGGCCGTCCACCAGGATCGGTTGGGCGCAGACCAGGGCCGCGAGCATCGGCAGGGCAGCCGGGAGTTCTGGATCCACCGCGGTGAGGTCACTGGCCTCACTCAGGCTCTGGGCGACGGGAAGCAGGCCCCCCTCAAGCGGTAGTTGGACGTATTCACCTGCCATGGCCCGCATGGAGAGGCGACGCAATTCCGGTTGCTGCCCAAGCCAACGCTCTTCCAGAGCCACACCGCGCAGCTGCTCGTGGCGGAAGCGGGTGATCAGGAGGTCGAACTGGGCCAGCAGGGCGAGCAGCAGATCGCGGCGGTGGTCCGTGTTCAGTCCCTCCAGGGCCATCAGTTGACCGCTTTGGTTGCTGAGACCGGTGGAGGCGGCCGTGATCAACCGCTCTTGGATGGCCTCCCAGACACCGATGGCCGTGCGCTCCCGCAGGGTGATGCCAACGACGGCCTGCGGCTCCGGGCGCTGCAGCGGCGCCTCAGACGGGAAGGCCATGCTGATCGGCCCCCAGAGCCAAAGCAGAAGCCGTTTGGCCAGGGCAAGTTCCCGCAGCCGACCCGCCAACAGCAGGGCGTTCAGGCCCACCGGCTGGAGGTCAAGCCAGCGGCGGCAGCGCAGCGCTTCCGCTTCGATTTGAGCCAGGCCACTGCGCAGCAGCCACTGGCCAAGGCCCAGCGCCTCCCGGCTTTGCTCGGGTTGCTCGATCCCGCGCAGGGGCCGCAGTTCCACCACCCTTCCGCCCGTCAGCAGGGTGTCAACGGCGGCGCGGATCTCCTGGGGCTCCGCCTGTTGCAGGAGCCCTTCAGCCGGCAACTGCAGCAGCCAGCTGTTGGGTAGGTCGGACTCCGCCGGTAGGAGCAGCAGCAGCGGTGCCGGTTGCCAGCGATCGCGCAGCTGGGCGAGTTCCCGCTCCAGCGTGGCCGCAGGCATGCCAGCACTGATGCTCCAGATCACCAGGGCGATGGCTCCCTTGTCTGGGTCGCTGGCGGATTTGAGCTGGAACGACTCCTCCAGCAACCGCTCCAGGCCCGCCTGAATCAGGGGCTCCGCCAGGATCAGGATCGGAGGTGCGTCCTTCGCCTCGGGCACGGATCAGCGTTGAGCCTTAATGGCGCTCAAGTTAACGGGGATTGACGCAGTTTCCAGTGCTGCTCAAGGCTCTGGCGCACTTAGCGCCGCCGTCCGCTGAGATTGAGCGTGTAGCTCTCAATCCGATAGCCGGTTTGCTCTTCAATGCGATCGAGCAGATCGGCGGGTAATTCCACATCCAGATCCTGGATGGCACCGGACTCGAGGCAGGTGATGTGGCTGTGGGGATCGCTGCGGTAGCCGTAGAGCCGTCCATTGGCGCGATCAAGACACTCGATCACCCCTGCGCTTTGGAGCGCTTCAAGGTTTTGGTAGACGGAGGTATGGCCGATGTTGCGGCCCTTGGCGTTGAGCCGCTCAAAGATGTCGCGGGCACTGAGGTGATCCCGTTCGTCCCAGAGCAGCTCGAGCACCATCCGACGCTGGCGTGAGAGCCGCATTCCCAGGTCTTTGCAGCGGGAATAGGCGAGATCCACCCCGTGGGTCCCGCCGGCCGATGCGTTGTTGGGTGCTGAGGAACCAGCCACGACCCAAAAAGGTCTCTTACACCGTTATAGAACCCGTAGGCGGATTGAGTGCGTCTTGGAGGCGCTCTGGACCGATGGCCTGTAGGGCTTCGGCGAGATCCACCGTGCCGTCATAGAGCGCGCGGCCGACGATGACGCCGCTCACCCCCAGGGGTGCAATGGAGAGCAGCGAGAGGATGTCCTCGAGGGTGCCGATCCCGCCCGAGGCAATCACTGGGATGCTGCTGGCCTCGGCCATGGCCCGCAGGGCGTCGATGTTCGGCCCGGCCAAGGTCCCATCGGTGGCGATGTCGGTGCTGATGATCGCGGCGACGCCGCTGCCTTCAAAACTCTTGGCCAATTCGGTGGCTTGGACGGTGCTGGTTTCGATCCAGCCACGGGTGGCCACTAGGCCGTCTTTGGCATCGATTCCCACCACGACCTTGCCCGGGTGACGGCTGGCGAGTTCTTTGACCAGCGCAGGCTTTTCGATCGCCACGGTGCCCAGGATCACCCGATCGAGGCCGCACTGCAGCAGTTCCTCGGCCCGCTCGGCACTGCGGACACCGCCGCCCAACTGGACGGGAATCGAGAGGGCTGAGGTGATGGCCTTGACCGCCTGGTCATTGATCGGTTGACCGGTTTTGGCCCCATCGAGATCGACCAGGTGCAGCCGTTGCGCCCCCTGCCGCTGCCAATCGAGGGCCTGCGCCACCGGGTCATCGTTAAAGCGGGTGACCTGGCCGTAATCACCCTGATGCAGCCGAACGCAATGGCCATCCAGCAGGTCGATGGCGGGGATGATCTGCATGGAGGCCGGTCGGCTCAAGGACTGCCAGCCAGGCTGCCAGAGGCTGCGATCCCGCAGTTGCACCAGCGGTACCTCGAGGCGGAACGCCCGATTCAGTACGGCTTCAAGCGCTAGCCGTCGCTCTTTCCCTTTGCCGGACTCCCCGAGAACACGAAAGTGGCGATAGCCCCGCGTCTGACCAAGGACGTTGGCCTGGGCGGTCCACTGCTGCGGCCACTTCATCCCTGGCAGAGCTGCAGGGCCAGGCCGTAGGGGGCGTTGTCTCCAGGATCCTGGATTCCCAGTTCCTGGCGCCACTGGTTGATGGGTTTCTCCCAGCCTTCCTCCCAGCGGGCGATGGCCAGGCACTGGGCCTGGTGAGCGATGGCCGAGCCATGGGCGGCGGCGGCGCTGATGCTTTCGAACTCCTCGAGCTTGAAGCGGAAGTTCGCCAGTTGGCTGGCGCTGGTGAGCAGGACATAGGCGGGAAAGCCGATCTGCGCCGCCGTGATCGCCAGCACCCCTGTCTCCCCTGCCCTTTCGGTGCCAAAGCCGCTGATGACGTGGTGGATGTCGTGGGTGGTCGCAATACGTTGCGTCAGCCATTGGCCGTCGCTCTCGATCGGCCTGGGCCGAGAGAATTCCGGGTCGTAGCCCAGCTGGCGAATCAAGCGGGCGTACTCCCGTCCCAGGCTTCCGGCCGGCAGCGCTTCGAGCGCCTCGATCTGGGGTTGCAGCGGCGGGTAGCGGCCGTCCATCAGTGCGGCCCCTCCGGGAAGTGCGCGGAAGCGCCTGATGCAGTCCTCCATCTGGGGGCTGCCAAGGAAGTTGTCCACCAGATCGGCGATGTTGCTCAGCTCACCGCCACTGCGGCCGACGGCGGCCAGCAACTTGAGGTTGTTAACGGAGCGCAGAACCTCGTTGAAGCGGCCCATGGCCTCTGCCCGTCGGAACCCTCAGTTTGCAGAGGGCTTCAAGGGTGTGCCCAGCGCTTTGAATGGTCGGACCTGCTGGCTGCTGCGATGAAGATCCTGGTGATGGGCGGAACCCGTTTTGTGGGCCGTCCCCTGGTGCAACAGCTTCAGGACGCGGGCCATACACTCACCCTGTTCACCCGCGGCAAGAACCCGGTTCCCGCTGGCGTCGAGCACCTCTGCGGTGACCGCAGCACAGCTGAGGGGCTATCGGCTCTTTCCGGTCGTCAATTTGATGTGATCGTCGATAGTTCCGGCCGCACCGTGGCGGACAGCCGCTCGGTTGTGGAGGTGACCGGGGCCCCGAGCCATCGCTTTGTCTACGTCAGCTCCGCCGGTGTCTATGCGGACAGCGCCCTCTGGCCCCTGACGGAGAACTCCCCGACCGATCCCGAGAGTCGTCACAGCGGCAAGCTCGACACCGAGGCCTGGTTGACGGCCGAGAAGATCCCCTTTACCAGCTTCCGGCCCACCTACATCGTTGGTGCGGGCAATTACAACCCTGTCGAGAGCTGGTTCTTCGATCGGATCGTCCATGGCCGTCCAGTGCCCCTTCCCGGCGACGGCAGCACGATCACCCAGTTGGGCCATGTCAACGACCTCGCCACGGCGATGGCCCTGAGCATTGGCGTCGATGCCGCAGCAAATCGGATCTACAACTGCTCGAGTGCCCAGGGCATCAGCTTCCGCGGTCTGGTGGAGGCGGCAGCGCGCGCCTGCGGCAAGGATCCGGCCTCCGTTGAGATCCGCAGCTTTGACCCCAGCAGTCTGGACAAAAAGGCCCGCAAGGCCTTCCCCCTGCGGATGGCCCATTTCCTAACTGATATCCATCGGGTCCAGCGCGAGCTGGCCTGGACACCCCAGTACGACGTCGAGCGCTCCCTCGCCGACAGCTACAGCAACGACTACGCCAAGCGGATGCCCACCAGCCCTGATTTCAGCTCCGACGATCAGCTGCTGGCGCTGTGATGTAGCCCCAGGCTGAGCTCAGGGCCAGCGCCAGGGAGGGCCAGAACAACCAGAAACCCAACAGCTGGAGCGGGGCTGCTCCCCCACCGGGCCAGAGCAGCAGTAAGAGGGCGGCGAATTGAAGGATGGTTTTGGCCTTGCCGCCCCAGGAGGCAGGTCCTCCGCTGCCTTGCCCAGCACGCCAGCCGGAGATCAGCAGTTCACGGGCGAGCAGGAGCCAGATCGCCCAGAGGGGCAGGGAACCTGCAGCGCCTAGCCAGAGCAGGGGCGCCAGGATCAGGATCTTGTCGGTGAGTGGGTCCAGACGGGCCCCCCAGACCGAGCCGCCCCCGGCGCGTCTGGCCAGCCAGCCGTCGGCGGCATCGCTGAGGCCCCCGAGCAGCAGCAACCACCAGGCCAACCAGCCGTTGCCCTGGACCAGCGCCAGGATCAGGGGCAGACCGATGACGGCGCGGGCGATGGTCAGGCCATCGGCAAGCTGCCGGCTGAGGCTGGAGTTCGGCATGGCTTTCCGACCAAGCGTTGCGGTTCATTCTTCCGCCTGACGGAGCGGCCACAATGACGGCATCCGCAGCGCAGTCATGGTCGTTGAACGCCGGGTCTCCGAAGTGATGACCACGCCCATTCGCAGCGTTGGTCGCGAGACGCCCCTCCAGAACGCGGTGCAGGTGATGAGCGATCACCACATCAGTGGTCTGCCCGTGGTCGATGCCGCCGGGGCGCTGGTGGGCGAGCTGACCGAGCAGGACCTGATGGTGCGTGAGAGCGGCTTTGATGCCGGCCCTTACGTGATGCTGCTCGACGCCGTGATCTATCTGCGCAACCCGCTGCAGTGGGACAAGCAGGTGCATCAGGTGCTCGGCAACAGCGTTGGCGAGGTGATGAGCCAGGCCCCCCACACCTGCAGTGGCGACACCCTGCTGCCGGAGGCGGCCCGCTTGCTGCATGAAAAGGGCACGCAGCGGCTGTTTGTGCTCGATGAGCAGCGGCGCCCGGTCGGGGTCTTGACCCGAGGTGATGTCGTGCGGGCGTTGGCCTCGGCCTGATCCCTAGAGCGGTGGCGGCGCCAGCACCGGTGGCAGCGGCCGAGGGGGGAGCAGCGGCGGCGGAGTTGGTGCCCCGAGGAGGAAGTCCCCCGGTGGCATCACCTCAGCAGGCGCAAGCGCATCAGCATCCCCGTTTAAGAACTCCGGCTCCTGGGGCAAGGGCTGACCATCCAGCAGCACCAGGGGTGGCGGTAGGTCGGGGGCTTCAGGCGTGAGTTCGTTCTCGAGCGCGCTGTTGGCTGCGCTCTCCTGAAGTTCCCTGAGGGCCAGGGGATCGGCCGTGATCGGCGGTTCACGCAGCGGCGAGCGCTTGGCGCTGCCCGGCGGTTGGGCCAGGGGTGCGGGCGACCAGATCAGGCGCGCCACCGGCTCGACCCCCTGCTCCATCAGACGGTTCAGCCCGGCGAGGGCGCGGTCGGCCAGCTGCGCACCGAAGCTCTGGCCGCATTGCAGCGGGTTGCTGCAATCCCGCTGCCCCAGGCGCGGCGTGAGGCTGGCCAGCAAATTGCCCCGCAGGGGGATGGCGCGGGAGCTCAGTCGCAGCAGGTAGGGGACGTGGACAAAGCTGGTGGCTCCACCGCTGATCCAGTTCGCATCGGCTTCGGTGAATCCTTTGACCCCTGGAATGATCAGGCGGCTTTTGGAGGCGTGATCGGGCAGGTAGGCCGCCTTGAAACCGCGCTGACGGGCCAGGCTTTTGGTTTGCTCGAGTGTCAGGCCATCGCGGCTCATCAGCACCTCCAGGCGACCATCGCTGCGCAGGCCGATGACCATCCGAATCCGCGGCAGGTAATAGCGGATCTGCTGCCCCATCGACACGCTGTAGGCGCCGCGGTATTCAGGCGGGGGATCGAGAAGATCGTTGTAGAGACTGTGCAGCCCACCGATGAAGGTGTCGTACTGAGCGGCCCGCTCGGATGTGAGTTCGCCAAAGCCGAAATCAGCACCGCCGTCGTGGCGAATCCCCACAAACGCCCGTTGGCGGGCGGCGGTTCGGTTTCGACCTCTCCAGACCTGATCTCCCAACTTCAGGTCCCCTAGCGGAACCGTGATCTCCCGGCCCAGGCTGTTGACATGCCGCTCGTACATCGGCCCGGAGACGTAGGCCAGGGCGGAGGAGTCGTTGTAGGCGTCCTGCTCCCGGTCCCAGCCCTCGAGCAGATCAATGCGGACCTTGCGCGGGTCGAAGTCGAGGGCGTAGACGTCCTGGTCGGGCAGGTAGCGGAAGGGTTCGGCCTGGCCGCCGACCGCACTCAAGCCTGAGGAACCCGTTCTGGCCGGCTCGCCCTCGGGCAAGGGCGGCGCAATGGCGACAAAAAACGCAAACAGACCGGCTGGAAGCCAAAGGGGGATCCAGCGCTTGCGTCGCCAATGGGGGCGCTTCTGTTTCGTCGGTGGCGCTGAAGCGGTGTCCAGATGAAGGGACCAGAGATCAGCAATCTAGGGACCGCTTAGTTCGCGCCCGGCAGTTTCAGAACCCGGTCTTCGGCAATGACCCAGCGCTGCATGTTCAGTGGAGCTGGATGGCCTCCCGTGAGTTCGCCGAAGGCGGGCAGCAGCAGGCGTTGCTGGCTGAAATCCAAGCCAAAACAGGGCAACCGCAGCCGATCAGAGCCTTGTCCGAGGACCGCCACGGGGTGCACGTGGCCGCAGATGTTGAGCAGCTCAGGCGCCGGAGGCGTCTCCGGTTCGTGGCTCAGCCACCAGGCGCCGCGTTGCAGGGATGGTTGGGCTTGCAGTGAGGGAAAGATGGCGCCGCGATCGTGATTCCCTCCGACCAGGACCAGCTCGCACCCCATCAGTTGGGGTAGAGCTGCGAGCTTCTCCTGGAGTTCAGGGGTCAGTCCCAGCCGGCTATGGATCAGGTCCCCGAGGACCAGCACCTGCTGCGGATGAAGCGAGGCCGTGAGCTCCAGCAGCCGATTGAGATTCCCCTGATCCCCATCGCTGGGCAAGGGGATGCCCTGCGCCTGAAAGCTCTCGGCCTTGCCGAGATGGAGATCGGCAATCAGCAGGACCTGGAGCTCTGGATCCCAGGCGGCCCGTTGGGGCAGCAACTCCAGGCGGCTATTGCCCCAGGTCAGGGTTTCGTTGGAGCTCAACGCTGGCCCATGACCCGTTGGTAGGCCGCCCGTTGTTGGGTCGCGGCAATCGTGGCTTGAACCTGCGGGTAGGGGTTCAGATCAATCTGTGGGAAGAAGATCGGCAGGTAGGCCAGGTAGGCGTTCACGGCGCAATCGGCGACGCCCCAGTCGCCGCCCATCAGGGGACCGCTAGCGAGCTTGCGATCGAGCACTTCCATCAGCCGGGGGAACTCCCGCTCCCGGTTGGAGGGGACAAACAGGGCCGTGGCCAGGGTGGCGTTGGCAAAGAGCACCCACTGCTGCGCCAGGCCCCGCTCCGCGGCGGTCTGGCATTCGCCCCCAAAACGCTCCGCCAGGTAGAGGAGGATTGCGCCACTTTCAAATAACTGCAGTCGCCCATTGGGCAGGCTGGGATCCTCATCCACCAGCGCCGGCACCTTGGCGAAGGCGTTGATGGCGGTGAAGGGCTCTTGGCGGTGCTCCCCGGCCTCCATGTCCAGGAGCTGCCAGGTGTAGGGGATTCCCCGTTCTTCCATGTACCAGCGCGGCATGGAGGCGCGGCTGCGGGCGCCGCCGAACAGGGTGAGGGCCATGGATCAGCTGGAAACCGGCCTGAGCGTAGAAGCTGCAGACAGCGGCGTCGGTTGGTTTTGATCTGATCCGCTCCAGCAACCGTTGCTCAGGACTGGAGCGAATCGCACCTGCCGCGGCTTGCCGAGATAGACCCAGGCCTCGCGACCATCGGTCAGGCGGCGCAGCTCCCGCCGGTAGAGCCGGGGTGCTCCCTCGAATCGATCCAGCGCCTGCAGTTCCTGGGCCGTGATGCTGTAAAGCTCACCGCTGATGGGGCGACTGGCCTGGGGATTACAGATGGCCATCGGGAAGGGCCCAAGGTTGTAGAGCTCCAGTCCACTGAGGAGCGCCGCTCCTTCGAACGGGGCATTGCCCAGAAGGCCATGGGAGCGCTCGCCGCGCTTCAGCGTCCCGTAGACGAACACCAGGCCGACATAATCAGGAGCCCCGTTGGTCCCACCCATGACGATTGCCTTGCTGATTGCCTTGGCTGGCTCCTTGGGTGCGATGGCGTTAATCGTGCGTCGTCTCGAGAAGTCCTGATCGGACGCCCCCTAGATCGCCCAGAACTCAGGGTCACACTTCCGCTGCCGAGGCACCAACCTCAGGTCGTGATCAGGGAAGAGGTCGCGGCTGAGATGCCAAGCCTGCTCTTGGGTCTCTGCCTGCAGTGGAACCCTCAGGATGCGCTGGGGGAGCGTGACGTTCAGCTCGTAAAAGAACATTGGGCGCCACCGTCTCTATTCAGGCGGTAGCTAGGGATTTCGCGGGTGGACTCAAACCCAAAGGTTCTTATCCGAAAGCATTGCTGAAGACGGCTTGAAAATTCGCGTGTCCGTGGATCAACAGGGCCGCTGAGAGGGGCACCACGGCGAGGACCAGGGCCAAAAACAGAGCCGAGAGGGGTCGGTGGTTGTTCATGGGCCGCATTGTCGCGCTCTGTTTGGGTGAGCTGACGCGTGCCGAAAAAGCTGTTCGCTTTTTTGGTCTTTCGCTTAGGAGGGCATTCCTGGATTGAACGGTGCTGATGGATGGGCTGGCTCGGGAGCGACTGGGACGCATCAACCCCAATGTCCTCGCCGATCTGTTGAAGCTCACCCCTGAACAGCGGCGTCAGATGGTTCAGCAGCTGAGCGGACTCGAGGCCAACGGGACGATCCCCGTCGAGGTGGCGATGCGTGCCGCCCAAAGGGCCAAAGACGCTGGCGCTTCCTCAGATCTCGCCTGACGCCCAGCCCCTGAGCCATTGCATGAGCGCTTTACTCGGGGCCTTGAGCTCCTCGATCGATCCATAGAGCCAGTCCTGCCAGCCTTCCTGGGGCAAGCCGCTGAAGACCATCAGATTCAGGGGATAGTCCTCGGAGTCGCTGCAGCGCCGGAAGTCATCGCGGTAAAGAAAAACAGGTTTCCCGAGGGCAATCGCGGCACCGAGTTCCAGCATCACGCCTTCATCGGGAGGCGTGCCGTTGACGATGGCGAGGAGGGCGTCGGCATCACGCACGTCCTGCAGATCCGCCTGGGCGACGCGCCAGGCCCAGCCCGGCTGCGCGAGATCCACCTGACCATTTCGCGTGAACGGCTCCCAGACCTCGATCCCTAGCTGCTCAAGGGCCTCGACAAAGTCAGGCAGCAAGCGCGAGCGCCAATGGGCCGAGAAGCCGTAGGGCGAGGCCAGATAGAGGGTTGGTTTAGCCATGGGAGCGTGAGGCGCGGTACTGCTGTTCATCAGCTCTGGCTGCTGCTGCGTTCTCCCAGGGGAAGAGCACCCATTCGCTCGAGTCGTTCACCTCGAGGGCGCTCCACCACTGCGGTTCCACCTTGCTGATCCAGACCAAGGTGGTGATGTCCGTGCGGCTTCGGAAGGGCTCAACAGTGCGCCCGGTTTCATAGATGTCGTCGACCACCAGGCAACCCGCCTCTGGCTGATCCAGTAGCGGTAGGCCCAGGCGATGGCTCAGGCAGACCGCCAGGACCAGTCCACCGCGCGGAACCCCGTAGACCCCCGTCCAAGACGACGACTCAAACTTCTCCAGCGTGGCGTCTAGGGCCCGGTCAAGGTCAGCCCAGCTGAGGGTGCGCATGCGGCTGTGTCTGGTCCCCTGAGCATGAGCCATAGCCCACTGAGATGGGCCGCGGCACGGCCAATCGAGAGAACGGCCAGGCCGATGCAGAGGGGGCAGTGCGTGAGGCTCATCCGCTCAGCTTGCAGGGTTTGCGACCGTCGGTTCTGATTCCCGCTGAATCTTCATGCCAGCCGCTACAAGGGAAGGACGATGGATGGGGCCCGATGCGCCTGCTGCTGTTGTTGGCGCTGCTCCTGGTGGGGTGCCAGAGCGGAGATGACGGTTCTGATCTGGTGGTGAAGACCAGCTCCGGTCAACGGCTGTTGGTGGAGGAGGGCAGCGTTCAACTGGAGGACCGACGCATTGCGCAGCGGGTGAATCTCGAGTCGTTAAAGGCCGAGATCGCCTGGGCCAAGAAAAACGTCGACTTCAATGAACGCGACGGCATCCCCGTTGACTTCTGGCAGAAGGACCTGGAGGGGGACCAGGCACGTCTGGCTGCCGCTGAGGCACTAATCCAGAGCGAGAAGGAGCACGGCGTGCTCTACCGCGTGGCCCGCTTCGCTCCAATCGTGGAGGGTCCCAACGGGGCGCGTCGGACACTCCCGGTGGTGACGGCCTATTGCGTGCGCGACTCGATCCCTGGGGTGGCCGAGAACCTGGCGCAGTTCAAGATCAGCCAAGGACAACTGAACTCCCAGGACCCCCGAGAGGTGCTCGTGGCCAAGATCTGCCGCCGCTGGACGACGACGCCATAAAAAAGACCCCCGATTCAAGAGGGCCTGTTCTGTTCTCTGCGTGGGGGCATCGAAGCGTCACGCCCAGAGCTGCACCATCGGTGAGAACACCTACTCTCGATCGCCGCGGGACTTTGTCGTGACGGTGGCGGCCCAGGAGAAACGCGAGCAGAAGCGTCAGGGCAGGGCCGGTTCAGGTTGGTTGCGCTCGGCCTGCGGCAGCAAGGTGGTTCGGATCACCACGATCGACCCGACGGCCCACGCCCAGTGGTGTGAGGTGGTCAATGCCGACTTGGCCAGCGATGGCCAGATCCAGGCGTTTCACAACAGCCGAATGCTCCGCTACAACGCGGTGCGCCTTTGGCAGAACCTGCTGCGACAGGGATGGACTCAGGTGCCAGCCCAGTGGTGATCAGGCCGGGACGAAGCGCTGTTTGAGCCCCTTCCACCAACGCACCAGCAGCGACCACCACTGACCAAACCCGCTCTGGGCGGCCGCAGGACGGGCCATGGCGGCGGCGCAGGGCCTGGGGCTCAGTGGTTCAAAGCCATCGCAAGAGGAGAGGGCCTCGGCTTGGATCTGCTGCTCAAGGGTGTGCCGAGCGGCTGATCGATTGCGTGACACCGACATGCGCACCTTCGCGAACCAGCCTTGTTATTGCGCCATCCCAGCCCTGGGGCAATGAGTTCTGATGCTCATCCTGCTCGGGCTGTGTCAGGCCCGGCTGCCGTTGCTAGAGCCAGAGAGGGATGTGTGTTCAGGGGAATGGTGCGAAAGCGGGCGATTGGCGATGGCCAGCTGCGGGATTTGGAGCAGCACTACATCCAGGCGATCTATCGCTACAACGAGGCCCTGGATCAAGGCCCCCATTGCGCCTCGAAGGCACGCCGGGAGATGGTTCGCCTTGAAGTGGAAGTCCGCAGACTGCGCTACGGCTACTGAGTTCCTCTTCAGCGCTCCGCTTTGGTGGCCTCTGCGATCAAGCGCTGCACCCGATCCAGCACTGACTCGTTGCTGAGTCGATTGTTGAGGCGTTCCATCACCAGTCGCAGTACTCCGAGTTGATCGATCCAACAAAAAGCCCCGGCGGTAGCCGGGGCGAAGAGAGGTGAATAGGGCTCTAACTGTAAGAAGTGAGCCTTAAGCGTTCTGGATCAGAACTTGAAGGTGGTCTTCACGAGGCCACCAAACACGTTGTTGGAGGCGTTGTACTGACCGTTCGAGTAGTTGATCCGACCGATCTGACCACCGTAGTTGTTGATGTAGTACAGAGCAGGGGTGACGGTGATGTTGTCGGACACCTGGAACTTGTACCACCACTCCCACATGTAGTTGGAGTCGAGATTCCCGGTGATCCCGTTGACCCGACCGTAGTTACCACCACCATTCTTGGTGATGAAGGGGGCTTGACCAACAGCCATGCCGAGGTCGTTGCCCTTCACGAAGGTGTCGGGCCACTGCAGACCGACATACCAGGAATTGGCCTGAGGAGCCCTAGTACGACCTGGGACGCCATTTTGGGTGAGAACAGCAGAGTCGCTATTGAAGGTGCTGATGCCCCAACCGGCGCTCACAGAAGGAATGAACCCTGTCTTCTCAGGCACCCAGTAGCCACTGAGGCCGAAGTTATTGGAAGAATCATCACCCAACCCTGCACCGAAATCTGAATAGATCAGAGCCAGGGGAGTACCCGAGGCGATCTCCAGGTTCTGGCTGTAGGTGTAGGCCGCTGCAATACCCCAGGAGCTGCCGCCCACCAAGGGAGCCTTGTCACCGGTGAAGCCCAGCTGAGTGACCGAGGTGCTGCTGGAGCCCTGGGTCATGATGCCGCCTTCCGACGGCTTACCAACATTGCCATTGGTGGCGACGTAGTTGGTGGACAGGGTCCAACCCTTGGCGCCGAGGACGTTGTTCCAGGTGATACCTGCACCAGAGCCAAGGCCGTTGGTGTTGTAGGTACCGGGTGCACCAGCGAAGGTGAAGAAGTCGAGGATCGTGTCAGCGGGGTAAACGCTGGGCCACATGCCGATCATGCCGGCGTCATCCATGCGGACCAGACCACCAACGGTGACGCTGAAGTCTTTGCCGACAGGGAAGTTGTAGAAGAGGCGATTGACTTCCACCACGTTGGGGCTGGTGGGTTCATTCACCGCCACTTCCAGGGTGGTCAGGCCGTTGGCATAGGCGTTGTGGGAGCCCCAGAAGTTGCCGCCACGCAGGGTGGTGCGCAGCAGGTCCTTACCGGTGAAGCTGGTGTCGAGGTTCAGGCGAACGTCGTAGTTGAAGGTCGTCGCACCGATGTCACGACGGTTGTACTGAGCCGTGCCGAACTCGTCCTCGTACTGGGACATGTTGTTGACTTGGGAGCCATTGCTGTAGCCGATTCGGCTGGGATCAACAAGGCGCCCGCTGGGGCCTCGCCCAGGCATCTGCATTGCAACAGGATTGGGGTACTGAGTCCCGCCAAAGCTGTTGGCACCCAGGACAAAGGTGGCTTGACCACGCAGCTTGGTGGTGGTGGAGAACTGGGTCGCTTCCAGCTCGCCCACGCGGGCCTCGAGGCCATCCACGCGGCCGCGCAGCACAGCCAGCTCACGCTCGAATTCCTTCATCAGGCGCTTGAGCTCGTCGGTCACCTCAGTGATCCGGTCGAGGCAAGCGTTCAGCAGTGCAGCCGCTTCATAGCGGGTCATCGCACGGTTGCCGCGGTAGGTGCCGTTGGGGTAACCAGCGACGCAGCCGTAGCGCTC
>NZ_JBTKYW010000004.1:0-169286 GCF_054459035.1 Synechococcus sp. LTW-G
GACTTGATGACAATCAGATCAGCAGATCCATCCTTTTCGCTGGTGTAGGTGTTCCATCCCAAATCACCCCAGAGCTCGTCGGCATCAAGACCACCAGTGATGACGTCACGCCCGTTGCCACCGCGAATGAAATCTCGACCTCCACGACCATCGAAGATATCCCAACCTGCTCTGCCTAGTAGTCGGTCATTGTTATCACTGCCGCGCAACACCGAACCAACACCACCTTCATCGGTCTGCTTTGCCTCGATTGTCGCTCCGCCTGCTGCTGCTTGGACCATTCTGTTGATCTTTACAGTATTAGACCAAGTTGCAGTCTTGAATAGCTTCTCTGTATCTTCTTTGGGATCTAGTGAGATGCTTGTTAGGAGTGACTCTTCACCCGCTAACTCTGTAAGAATCTCGCCTGCAGTTGTGTAACTAGACGCTTGAGTGGATGAGTCTCTAGAATCTGGACCTGATTCGACAATGTTCTTCGACAACAAGCCGAATGGGTCTTCTGCCCATTCGGTTGAAGCGTATGCGCGAAAAGAGCTCTTTTCGACAACAGCTCTATCACTGCTTACTGGAAAACTGCGAAGCTTGCTTGTATACCAAGGATTACTCCCGTCTGATGAATAGCTAAAAGAAACTTCACCTTTTTTCTCGGGATCCTGGATGGGAAAGCTCGTTCCCCCTGCAAATCTGTATCCGTATCCAGTCTCCTTTTTGCTCCCGTCTTTGTTCACCTGTGCGAAAAAGTTGCCCACCTCATAGACGGTGCTATTGCTTCTATCAAGAATGCCCCCATTGTAGAGAAACTTCCCTTTGATGATAGTTCTTGTTGAGTATTCTGCTCTCCAGAAAGTTTCCGTCTTTATCTCGGGAGTGCTTATGGTAATGGTGATGAAATTATCGCCTAGGATCCATTGCTGTTGACCTTGGGATGTGTCGAGAACTTTCCCGCTTATTATTCCATTGTAGATTCTCTCTTCTGACATTCTAGGTCTGCTCTAATTGCTTAAGTTGAGCATTGATCGAAACTGATGCTGCTGTTGATCTCGCAGTACTGGGTTGAGTCTCCCTGATAGGCAAGGCTTCTGTGTCTGCGACTTCTTCACCTATTGTATCATGAGCGTCTGCATCTAATTGCTTCCTTTATGCCGATAGCGCATACGTCTTAAGCCACTCCGCTGGCCACTCAGCTCTTCTGAATTCCACTGCCGCAGCGCTGGCGGTTGCATTCCAACTTGCGCCGCAGTCGTTCGGTGATGCCTAGATCCGCAATGCGCCAGAGACGATCCATTTCACGGGTGAAGTGGGCGGCGAGTTGCGGTGAGCGGATCACCAGCAGCACCTCGTCGTTTTGATGGGCGGCAGAGGCGCTCCAGTTGAAGATGCCGGTGATGACGGTCTTGCCGTCGATGACAGCGAACTTGTTTGGCTGGTGGTTCAGAAGTACCGCCCAGCCTTTCTTCTCAGGAATGCTTAGTTCTTTGAGCCGTTTGCTAAGCCAATGGCATCCTTGATGGTGATAGGGAGCGAAGTTATTGGTGAATGTGTTGAGGGAATAAGGGTAGAAGTAAGGAGAGAAGTATTGAGGGTGGTTTTGGTATGCCCTGGTTTTTCGGTTTGGCGCTCAGCGTCTTGATGGGTTTGTTATTAGGCGGCGTTGATGGCAATGGTGCCAGGTATTGGAGGTTGAATGATGGTTCTTGGTGGTCTATTTAAGAAATAAAAGCCCCTGTGGTTGCAGGGGCTTTGGGTGGTTAGGCTGCGAAGGGGTAGACGACGGTATGACGGAGTAATTGGGGGAGGCGGTGTGTAGATTAAAGATTATCGCTATCTGTGTCTCTTTACAATTCGATGCGCTATTCCTCGTTCATCCACTCGGTACCCTGACCCTGCCACAGAAGAATCGTATACCCGTACATCCCTGTTTTTCACGCTCTCAGTTAATGTCTTAATTGTAGGCTTCTTCGACGCTTTCTTCTGCTTCTCGCTTTGCGAAATTCCTGCTGTATTAAAACGCCACTTAATGTCTGCGGAGAAACGCTGCTTAAACGCATCGTCATAAGACAGATTGGCGCCAAGAGTTAGACCATTATTGATGGCACACGCAAGCCTTCCTAAAACGCCTGAGCCATTCACATTCTCCTCTTCTCGCTGCTGGTAGTAATAACCAACAGAAGCTCTGAGGGCTGTTGTGAGGTTGTAGCCCACGTCTAAACCGTAGGTGTTGAGTGCTCCGCCTTGATAGGCGCTATTGAGTTGCTGCTCCTTCACTCCTGTCGGAATAAGACCGTAGGCACTGAGTGCCCACTTATCGCTGACCGCTTCTACATTCACCGCAGCCTGCTGGAAGAAATCAGTGCGCTCGTTAGTGAGCGCCACTCCCGTGTCATCACCCCCAGAGCTCAGCGGGCGGGTGTCATAGCCAGCATTGATGCCATACATCCAGCTGCGGTCGCCGTTCAGCCAGCGATAACCGAGGCGCGATGAGGTGGAGATTGTGGTGCCTCCGACATCGGTATTGACGATGCTGGACTGTCCTTTGATGTCTGCGAAGTTGGCGTTGGCGAGGACATCAGCGAAGAAAACGCTGTTTTTGCCAACGACGAGGGGCAGGAAGCCACCCAGACCTGTCTCGTTGGGAGTGCCAGCTGCTTGAGTTTGTGCCTGGACGCCAACCTGCGGTTTGACGATGTCCTTGAGGTTGATGCTCATCACGCCAAGGTCCTCAGCTGAGCCTTGGGTGATCTCAACGGGCTTGGCGTTGACCTGAGGGATGGATGCCAGTGTCAGAGCTACAGCACCAGTGAGCGACAGGCTTCTACGGGTGAAGAGCTGCATTGCTCAATCTCTGCTTTGCGGACTGTGGCTGCTGATATCCCTGGTTGCCATTGGGTTTAGAGCAGTTGGTGTGTCGTCATCACAGTTTCGAGGGCAGAAGCCAATCCCGTAGCCACTTAGCTCCTCTCAACCCCACTGCCGCAGCGCTGGCGGTTGCGTTCGAGTTTGCGCCGCAGTCGTTCGGTGATGCCTAGATCGGCAGTGCGCCAGAGGCGATCCATCTCACGGGTGAAGTGGGCTGCGACCTGCGGGGAGCGGATCACGAGGAGCACCTCGTCGTTTTGATGGGCGGCAGAGGGGCTCCAGTTGAAGCTGCCTGTGATGACGGTCTTGTCGTCGATGACAGCGAACTTGTGGTGCAGTTTGTCGCCGCGGGCCAACTGCGGTGTGCCGATGCCTTCGGCTGCCCGCTCGAGCGGTTGATTGTTTTTCTCGATCTTGCAGTCGCGATCAGCCATGGCCACCCCCAAGAGATCGAGGACTTCAGAAAAGGGACGGCTGGCAAAGCCTGGATCCGCCACAAGCCGCAGCCGCACCTGCTGCGCCAGTCGCTCGGCCAGTTGGTTGGTGAGTGACTGCGCGGAGAAGACAAACAGGGCTAGATCGATGCGCTCCTGTGCCTCCGCGAGGACGGAAGCGATCAAGGCCAGGCCGTTGTTGGGATCACTGCGGCGCTGGGGCGCAAACAGCACCTCCACCTCGCTGCTTCCCATACGGATGTGCTGCGCCGCGTGCTGACCTTTGCCCAGGCCAAAGCGGCTATCGGGTTGCCCGCCGGGCCCGTCTCCCCACATCTTCTCAAAGTCCTCGCGGAAGATTGCGGCCAACGCTGGGCTCTCGATCTGCAGCAGGTGGTTGGCGTTCCCGCGGGTTCGGGGCGCGCCCGGGTCCCCATGGATGCCTGAGGCGGTGAAGTTGGCCGACCCCGTCACCACGGTCTGCCCATCGACCACCAGGTACTTGCTGTGCATCAGGCCGCTGCCCTTGCTGCCATCGGCGGTGTCATCCAGCAGGGGGACGCGCGCGCGCTGCAGGATGCCCACGGCATCGCCCTGCTGCCGCTCGCTCTCCGAGAGTTGCCCGTCGCCGTTTTGGTCGGCTAAGGCGCGCAGCTGCCGGTGGCGTTGCCGCTGATGGGGGCTGAGCTCGGCTTCGTGCTGGCTGCTCCAGGGTTGGCTGTAGATGTTCTCCAGAACCACCTTCACGGGGATGCCCCGCCGGTGTCGCTCGACCAGGGCCTGGGCGATGGCCGGGAGGGAGAGCTCCTGAACGGCCACCAGAACCTCGGACTCCGCAGAGCGTATCGCTTCGATCAGCAGCGCCTCGAGGTCCTCACCCGCTCGCCACTGCCGGCTGATCGGGCTGATGTAGCCGCGGTCCTCCCGGTGGTTGAAGGCTGCCCTGATCTGCGGGTGCTGCGCCAGGTCTGGCTCCTGCTCGGCGCCGATGAGCTGTCCGGCGCTGCCGCAGCCCTGCAGGAGGCAGGCCAGGGTCAGCAGGCTGCTGAAAGCGGGCCGCTGCAGCATCAAGGTCTCAGGCGGATCTGGAGCGAGTGTTCCCTTCGTGCCTCAGCCGTGCTCGGGCATCTCAGAGGTCAGCAGCATCGAGCCAAACCAGAGGCTGCTGATCAGCACCGCCGCCAGGACCCCGGCACCAATGCCCACCTTGACCATCAGCAGGGGAACGGCGATGGGGAACAGCACGGCTCCCGCCATCGGGGTGAAGGCAACGACGGCTTTCATTGCGGACCTGTGCTCAGAACCACTCGGCCACAGCTTGGTCGCTGGGGTTGCTGTTGTCCTCTGGTGTGCTGCGATCGAAATTCAAGGTGATATTGCGCTTCTGCTCGCCATCCGCCGCAATCGCCTCGATGGCATAGACCTGCTCGCCATCGCGGAAGGGAACTTGAACCCGGAAGGTGCCGTCGCTGGAGAGGGGAACCTCCTCTCCTCCAATGCTCAGCCGGGCAGAGGGATCGGTGGCTCCGTAGACGATCAGCTCGGCATCGGCGACCAACCAGAAGGCGCGCTTGCGTTGCCCGACCACGCCACTGCCGGATTCATTGCGGCCGCTGGCCCAGAGCCCGGCTCCGGAGGCGTTGAGGCCTGAGCCACTGGCGCCCTCGAGTTCATGGAAGGCCTCCGAGCCCCGTCCAATCGTCCGTCCAAAGCTGGTGGCGGTTTGGTAGAGGCGCTCGTGCAGACCGCTGTCTGGAGTGGTGGCGGGTTGGCTGGCGATCCCGGCAGCGTCGACCTGGCCCAGCGGGGCCTCGAGGGAGAAGGGAACGAACTGATCGAGGATTTGTTCGCTGGGGTGGAGCGCAGGCACCCGCGCGATCGATGAATAGGCCAGGGAGATCCAGCCACCAGCGTTGACGCGGTAGCCAAGTTCGACCCGGTAGTCGCGATCACTGAGCGGCACGGGCAAGTACCACTCGGTGGCGTGGCTATCGACGGGCACTTCCTGCAGGGTGTGCGGGTGCACGCCTCCGTCGCTCACCCCAGTGACATCGGCGACCCGCAGGCAGAGCTGGCTGGCTCCATCCTTGAATGCCTGCTGGCGATCGCTTTCAGAGATTTCCCAGAAGACATAGGCCCACTGGGGATCACGCGGCAGAAAGACGACGCGCGTGCTGTCAATGGTTTTGGGCGGAGGACTGTGTTCTTGCTCGACGCTGCTCATGTCGGCCTGGCGCTCGCCGATGGCATCCACCAGTTCAGCCTTGGTTTTGCGGCTGTAGAGCGTCACGCCCAGTTCACTGGCCACCTGGCGCAGCTGGCGCAAGGTCATGCGGGCCAATGAGGTCAGGGCTTGGGTCACAGCGCTTCCGATTCCTTTCGGGATCTATGGACTTACTTTCCCCGATCCCTTGTGCAATCGGCAGTCGTGGTCAGGATCCCGTGACTGCCTCCGGTGTGGAAACACAAAAAAAGCGGCGGATGAACCGCCGCTTGAGAAGTCTTGGACCGTGGATCAGCGGCCGAGGCTGCGGTAGGGGACTTTCGAGAGGTAATCGATGTCGGCACTGCCGCTGGCGTTGGCACCGCGCAGGGCAGGCAGGGTGCGCACCCAGGGCATGTAGTCCTGAGGGAAGCCACCGCGGCGCTGCAGGGAGCGCTCGGGCAGCTTGCGGGCGGTGCCGGTGTAAACGATTTGGGGGAACCCGAGGATGCCGCGGTAGTAGGCGTCGTAACGGGGGCTGGTGATGTTGAAGGGGGTCTCGCCCAGGTCACGGCTGCCGACCACGCGGTTGCGGTGGTAGGGAACGGTGTCGTAACCGAAGGCGTTCAGGTACTCCTCACTGTCGAGGATGTCGTCAACCATGCCCTTGACGCCGCGGGTCATCAGCACAGCGGACCAGGCGATCTCTTCAGCCTTGCCGTGGGTTTGGCGACCCAGCAGCTTTTCCACGAGGTGGCGAGCCACCTTGTAGTTGTTGTTCAGCGTGTAGAAGCTGCGGTTGAAGGTGTCCGAGAGGCACAGCGAGCGGATGAAATCGCGCACCGTGATCTGGCCGTTCCGCACCTGGCTTTCCAGGGTGAGGTCACGGTCCACCTTGAAGGCGTGGAAGAAGATTTGGCGGTAAGCCGCTTCGATCACGAAGTTCTGGTCTTCGCGGTCCATGGCCTTGTCCATGGATACGGCTTTCGGATCCTCATCCGAGCCCACACGCAGGGCGTCAACACGCGAGTTCTGCGTGGTGGGCGCGTACTTCAGAAGAGGAAGGGCCACTCGAACTTCGGCATCCGTCGGGGACGATCGTAGAAGTGTGTTCCGGGCTCAACTCCGCCGTCCCTTTCAGGGCTCACAGTCCGTAACGTTCCACACCGATTCGTTTCACCAGCCCAGCAGCGATAAGGCCGGCTCCGCACTGGTGCTTTCGGCGCTTTGGGGCTTGGCGCTGGGTTGCTCACTGCCGCTGACCTCGCAGCGGGTTTCGATGCAGAACGAGGCGTTGTTGGAGAGCCCCTCGACCGTGCTGCTGCGCACGCGGACGTTGGGGCCGGCGAAGGCAAACCGCTCCCAGACGTTCATCGTTTCGTACTCCGTGCTCAGCAGCAGGCCGTCCCGCTCATCCATCGAGAACAGAGAGCTGGCGGGGGCTTTTTCCGCGTAGCCCAGATCCCGCAACAGCAATCCAGAGCGGCCGCGCTCGTCGGTTGGAATCAGGCCGATCACGCTTTCGCCGGTGTGGTCCTCACCGGCCTTGTCCCAGGCCATCGAGGCGCTCCAGCGCACCCAGCAGCCCCCCACCAGCCCAGCCGGATCCTGGCCGTGGAGTGCGGCGATCTCGGCCAGGCGCTGGTCCGTGCGCTCCAGTTCCTCCACCACGATCAGCGAGCCTCCGGCTTCGGCGCGGCGGTGCAGCAGGTGATGGACGCTGCGCTGGGAGCGCCAGCGGCCGCAGCTCAGCTGGAAAAAGCTGAGGGCATCCTCAATCGCAAGGGTCACGGCGCTGCAGCAGATGCAGCGATGATCGCAAGCCGTAGTCGTCTCCTGCAGCCGTGCTCAGCGGAGTCCTGGCGGCCTTGGCGGGAGCCCTTTGTTGGACCCTTGCCAGCAGTCTTTGGCGGCGCTTGCCAACGGCCCTCAGCGCCAGCCAGCTCAATCTGCTTAAGAACGCTCTGGCGCTGCTGTTGCTGCTGCCGCTGTTGGGCGCGTCCGGCGTTGGCTCCCGATGGAGCGATCCCTGGGCCTTCTGGCTGCTGGTCGCCAGTGGGGTTCTCGGCATTGCCATTGGCGACAGCCTCTTCTTTGCCGCCCTGCGCCGCATCGGAACCCGGCGCACCCTGACCCTTGATGCGGGCGGTCCAGCGGTGACGGCGCTCTTGGGAATGGCGGCCCTGGCCGAGAGCCCCAGCCTTCTGCAATGGCTGGGGATTGCCCTGATCACAGCGGCCCTGGCTCTGGTGGCAGGCCGTGATGCCGGGGCGCCTCGCTCACGGGACTGGGGCCTGGGGGTTGCGCTGGCCCTGGGGGCCTTGGCCTGCGGCAGTGGCGGAGCCGTCTTGGCCCGGGCGGCCCTGCGCTCCGGTGCGATCGATCCCCTGCAGGCGGCCGCGCTGCGCCTCTTGGCGGCAACTCTCGTCCTGTTGCCGCTGCTGCCGTCTCTGCTGCAGCGACGGCAGGGGCCGCTCCCGCAGCGGCGGCGTTGGCCCCTGGGGATCCTCGCCACCTTGCTGGGGACCAGCGCCGGGATTGCCCTGCAGCAAACCGCCCTGCAGCAGTTGCCGGGGGCGCTGGCGGTGTCACTCCTGGCGACCGCTCCGGTGATGGCGCTCCCCTTGGCCTCCCTGGAGGGGGACCGTCCCGGCTGGCGAGGCGCCCTGGCGGCCCTGATGGGCCTGGCTGGGGTCAGTTGTGTGGTGGCTTAAGCCGCGCATCGGCCTGCCGTTGTCCCCAGCGCACCAGGTCGGCGATCTCCAGCTGCAGCGCGGGTTTTCCGAGGTCGTTGCCGATGCTGGCCAGCTGGGCTGAGGCCTTGCCCAATTGCTCCACCAGAACCGGAATAAAGGTCGGGTCCACCGCCAGGTTGGGTTGCTGCTCGGCCCAGGCGCTCAGACGGGCCCCCTCCGGTAGGTCTTCCCCTTGGGCTGCCGCCTGTTGCAGGCAGCGCAGGCTGTGGGCCAGCAGGCGCAGGTGATGGCGCTCGAAGGCCGGGAGCAGCGTGCTCTCGAGTTCGCTGAGGTCCGCTTCGCTCAGCACGGCGTCAGGCGGAATCCGCAGGCCTGGTTGCCCTCGAGCAGCCAGTGGACCCGATCGACCTTGCAATCGGGGAAGGTCTGTCTGATCAGCTCCAGTTCCTGATCGCAGACGCAGGGGAATTGCTGGGCGATGGACTGAACCGAGCAGTGGAACTCGCTCAGTACCCAGCTGTCCTGGCCTGGTTCGGCGTGGAACTCGGCGACGTAACCTTCTCCCCGCCGCAGCTCCACCAAGCGCTCCAGCCGTTCCAGGACCGTGCCGGCGCCGATGTGTCTGCGGTAGTCCTCGGCCTTGTCGCTGGCCTGCCGCTCGAGCAGCTCCTCGACCATCCCGCTGGGCAGGTTGGCGGTCATCGAGCTCAGGAGGCCCAGGGCGAAATGTTCGCTGCCGTTTGGGAAGTGTCCGCGTCCATTGCTGGTCAGCCGCCAGCGGTTGCTGGGCCGACCTTGGCCCTCGCTGGTGGGACTGGCTTCCACCAAACCCTCGTCTTCTAAGGAGCGCAGATGGCGCCGCATGACTTGGACCGACACCTGAAGCGCCTCGGCGAGCTGGGCAGCCGTGAGCTCCCCCTGCCGCAACATCAGGCTGAGAGCGGCTTCGCGTGTCGGTGACTGGGCGGAGACGCTCATGTTGGAAAGCGGTCATCCACACCATGCCACGGCTAAACGGGCGCTGACGAGTGAGCCGAGAGGCCCCTCCCCCCGATTGGCACCGGCAACGCGCAACAATGACCACTCACTGCTGACGGTTCAGGCCTCTATCGTTCACTTACGAAACCCTGGCGTTTCGTAAGTTGTTGATGGACGAGCTGTCAGCCCCGCTGGGCGCCAGACCTCGCCCGGCACGTCCGTTCCAGCTTTGTCTCTGCGCTCATGTCTGCAGCCCCCTCCCCGTCAGCCAGCGACAGCCTTGAGGTGATCCGTAAGTTTGCGGAGACCTACGCCCAGCGCACGGGGACCTATTTCTGCAGCGACCCCAGCGTGACGGCTGTCGTGCTCGAGGGTCTGGCTCGTCATAAGGACGAGCTGGGCGGCGCTCTGTGCCCCTGCCGCCACTACGAAGACAAGGAGGCCGAAGTGGCGCAGGCCTTCTGGAACTGCCCTTGCGTGCCGATGCGTGAGCGCAAGGAATGCCACTGCATGCTGTTTTTGACCGAGGACAATCCCTTCCGCGGTGAGAACCAGACCATCTCGATGGAAGACGTCAAAGCCCATACGGGCGGTTGAGGCTCACCCATGAGTAACGCTCAGGCCGTTGGTGATTTAGTCAGCCAGCCGTACAAGTACGGCTTCGTCACTGACATCGAAACCGAGAAGATCGCCAAGGGCCTCAGCGAGGACGTGGTGCGTCTGATTTCCAGCAAGAAGGACGAGCCGTCTTTCCTGCTGGACTTTCGCCTGCGGGCCTATCGCCAGTGGCTCCAGATGGAGGAACCGGACTGGGCCGCTTTGGGCTACCCGCCCATCGACTACCAAGACGTCGTTTATTACGCCGCCCCCAAGCAGCAAGAGAAGAAGGCCAGCCTCGACGAGGTGGATCCGAAGCTGCTGGAAACCTTTGACAAGCTTGGAATCCCCCTAAGCGAGCAAAAACGGCTGTCCAACGTCGCTGTTGACGCCGTCTTTGACAGTGTCTCGATCGCCACGACCTACAAGGAAAAGCTGGCTGAGCACGGTGTCGTCTTCTGCTCGATCAGCGAGGCCGTCAAGGAATACCCCGAGCTCATCGAGCGCTATCTGGGGACGGTGGTCCCGAGCAACGACAACTATTTCGCGGCGCTGAATTCAGCTGTCTTCAGTGACGGCTCCTTCGTCTTCATTCCCAAGGGCGTCGAATGCCCGATGGAGCTGTCGACCTATTTCCGGATTAACTCGGGAGACACCGGGCAGTTCGAGCGCACCTTGATCGTCGCGGAAGAAGGTGCCTCCGTGAGCTACCTCGAGGGTTGCACCGCCCCGATGTTCGACACCAACCAACTGCATGCGGCAGTGGTGGAACTGGTGGTGCTTGATGACGCCTCGATCAAGTACTCGACCGTTCAGAACTGGTACGCCGGTGATGAGAACGGTGTGGGCGGCATCTACAACTTCGTGACCAAGCGCGGTCAGTGCCGTGGTGCCCGCAGCAAGATCAGCTGGACCCAGGTGGAAACCGGTTCAGCGATCACCTGGAAGTACCCCAGTTGTGTGCTCCAGGGCGCCGATTCGGTGGGCGAGTTCTACTCGGTGGCCCTGACCAACAACATGCAGCAGGCCGACACCGGCACAAAGATGATCCACGTGGGTCCGCGCACCCGCTCGACGATCGTCAGCAAGGGCATCAGCGCTGGGCGCTCGTCCAACAGCTACCGCGGTCTGGTCCAGATCGGACCGAAAGCCACCGGCGCCAAGAACTACAGCCAGTGCGACTCGATGTTGATTGGCGATCAAGCCGCCGCCAACACCTATCCCTATATCCGCTCTCAGCAGCCCCAGGCCGCTGTTGAGCACGAGGCCAGCACCTGCCGTATCTCAGAAGATCAGCTCTTCTATCTGCAGAGCCGCGGCATCGGTTTTGAAGAGGCCGTCTCGATGATGGTCAGCGGCTTCTGCCGCGATGTCTTCAACCAGCTGCCGATGGAGTTCGCCGCCGAGGCGGACAAGTTGCTGGCCCTGAAGCTTGAGGGCTCAGTCGGCTAAGCCCACCGCTGACCCCGGCCCGATGCGGGCCCTTTGTTTCCCTTTCGTCTCCCTTCCCCGTGATTCGCCCTGACGCTCCAGTGCTGCTTGAGATCCGGGATCTCCACGCTCGAGTCGAGGACAAGGAGATCCTCAAGGGCGTCAACCTGACCATCCGTGCCGGCGAGATCCATGCGGTGATGGGCCGCAATGGCAGCGGTAAGAGCACCCTCTCCAAGGTCCTGGCTGGTCATCCCGCTTACACCGTCACCGGCGGCAGCGTGACCTACCGCGGCGAGAACCTGCTGGAACTGGATCCCGAGCAACGGGCCCGCACGGGCGTGTTCCTGGGCTTCCAGTACCCGGTGGAAATTCCGGGTGTGAGCAACCTGGAGTTCCTGCGGGTGGCCACCAACGCGCGCCGCGCCCAGAAGGGTGAGGAGGAGCTCGACACCTTCGCGTTTGAAGACCTCGTTCGTGAGCGGCTGCAGGTGGTCCAGATGGATCCCGCCTTCCTTGATCGCTCGGTAAACGAAGGCTTCAGCGGCGGCGAGAAAAAGCGCAACGAGATCCTCCAGATGGCCCTGTTGGATCCCCTGGTGGCGATCCTCGATGAGACCGATTCCGGCCTGGACATCGACGCCCTGCGGATCGTGGCTGGCGGCGTCAATCAGCTGGCGAGCCCCGACAACGCGACCCTGCTGATCACCCACTACCAGCGCTTGCTCGACGCCATCACCCCGGACTATGTCCATGTGATGGCGGCCGGGCGGATGCTGCGCACCGGCGGCAAAGAACTGGCCCTGGAGCTTGAAGAGCGCGGCTACGACTGGGTGGACCAGGAGCTGGCCGCCTTGGCTGCCGCGGAGGTGGCCTGATGACCGCCAGCCTCAGCGCCCCCACCCAACGGGCAGCTTGGCTGGAGCAATGGCTCTCCCAGCTCCCTGCCGCCTCGGGTGCCCTGGCGGCTGTGCAGCAGCGCGGTCGCGCTGCCCTGGCCCAGCAGGGTGTTCCCTCCTCGCGCAGTGAGGATTGGCGCTTCACCGACCTGAGCCTGCTGCAGGCGCTTCCCTTGGCGGCTGCTCAGCCTGCCCAGCCCACCCTCGCCGCCGGCGGGTCCGTGCTGCGCTTGCAGCTCGATGGCCAAAGTGATCCCCTGGCGGGGGTGACCCTGCCCGCAGGGCTTGAGGTCCTCAGCGAGGCGGAACTGGCCCAAGGGTTGGGCCACACCCTGGCGGCCACGGCTTGTCAGCAGCACTGGCCGGTGGAACTCAATCAGGCCAGCGCCACGCAGGTCCTGGCCCTTCGGGTCAAGAGCCGAGCCTCGGCGGCCCTGGAGCTGGTCAGCGCTAGCTCCGGGGGCATGCTTCCCCTGCGGATCCTGCTGGTGCTGGAGGAGAAGGCCCAGTTGGATCTTTCCCAGCTGATCGAGGCCCGGGCCGCGGGTCTGGTCAGCCTGGTGATCGAGGCCCACCTGGCCCGCAGCGCCAAGCTGCGCCATGGCCTGGTGGCCTTTGGCCAAAGCGATGCCGCCCTGTTCAGTCACATCGCCGTTGAGCAAGAGCCGGAAAGCCAGGCTGCCCTCAGCAACGTCGCTGCGGGTTGGGGGCTAGCGCGGCACGAGCCGCGGTTGGTGCAGGTGCAGGGCCAGGCCCACTCGCTCCTGCGCGGTCTGCAGTTGGTGGGCGGTCAGCAGATCGCTGACACCCACAGCTTTGTGCAGTTCTCTGGCCCCGAAGGGGAGCTCGATCAGGTCCACAAGGCAGTGGCCGCCGGCCAGGGCCGCAGTGTCTTCAATGGTGCAGTGCGCGTGCCCCGGGAAGCCCAGCAGACCAACGCGGCGCAGTTGAGCCGCAACCTGCTGCTCTCGGATCGGGCCCGGATCGATACCAAACCCGAGCTTGAGATCGTTGCTGATGACGTCAAGTGCGCCCATGGCGCCACGGTCAGCAGCCTGCAAACCGATGAGCTGTTTTATCTCCAGAGCCGCGGTATTGGAGCGGAGCAGGCCGCCGGCCTGCTGAAGCGCGCCTTCTGCGAAGAGGTCCTGCGCGCCCTGCCGGAGCCCGCGCGCCAGTGGTGCCCCCTGGATCAGCTGGAGCTGGAATCGGCATGAGCAGCTCCTCCAGCCTGATGAGCGTTCCTGCTGTTGATTTGGCCGCCCAGACGCGGCAGGACTTCCCCCTACTGGCCCAGACGGCCTGCTTGGGGCAGCCGTTGATCTATCTCGATCACGCCGCCACCAGCCAGAAGCCCCATCAGGTCCTTGATGCCCTGCGGCACTACTACGACCACGACAACGCCAACGTTCACCGGGGCGCGCACCAGCTCAGCGCCCGTGCCACCGAGGGCTTTGAGGGGGCTCGGGCCAAGGCTGCGGCCTTCATTGGCGCCTCCAGTCCCAACGAAATCGTCTTCACCCGCAACGCCAGTGAGGCGATCAACCTGGTCGCCCGCAGTTGGGGTGAAGCCAACCTGCGCCCGGGCGATGAGGTGCTGCTGACGGTGATGGAGCACCACAGCAACCTGGTGCCCTGGCAACTGCTGGCGGATCGCACCGGCTGCGTCCTGCGCCATGCCGGCCTGAGCGAGAGCGGTGAGCTCGACCTGGAGGACCTGCGCAGCAAGATCACCGACCGCACACGGCTGGTGAGCCTGGTGCAGGTCAGCAACACCCTGGGCTGCCTCAATCCGATCAGCCAGGTGGCGGCCCTGGCCCATGCCGCCGGTGCCCTGGTGCTGGTGGATGCCTGCCAGAGCCTTCCCCACCTGCCGGTCAACGTCAAGGAGCTGGACGCCGACTTTTTGGTGGGCAGCTCCCACAAGCTCTGCGGTCCCACGGGGATGGGTTTCCTCTGGGGCAGGGAGGCCCTGCTGGAAGCCATGCCTCCCTTCCTCGGCGGCGGCGAGATGATCCAGGACGTCTACCTGGACCACAGCAGCTGGGCTGGGCTACCCCACAAATTTGAGGCCGGCACCCCCGCCATCGGTGAGGCAATCGGCATGGGCGCAGCCCTGGACTACCTCCAGGCCCTGGGTCTCGATCGCATCCATGCCTGGGAGCAGCAGCTCACGGCCCATCTGTTTGAACGCCTGCAGGGCATCGATGGCCTGACGGTTCTTGGCCCCACGCCGGAGCAGCAGCCGGATCGGGCGGCCCTGGCGGCCTTCCATGTCGAGGGTGTCCACGCCAACGACATCGCTGCCCTGCTGGATTCCGCTGGTATCTGCATCCGCAGCGGCCACCACTGCACCCAGCCCCTGCATCGCCACTACGGCCTTAGTGCCTCAGCGCGGGCCAGCCTGAGCTTCACCACGACGATCGAGGAGATCGATCGCTTCGCGGAGGAACTGCAGGGAACCATCAGCTTCCTGCGCGAGCACAGCTAGGCGGGGCTGAGGACGGCCATGGCCTCGGCCCCGTGGCGTCCTTCCCAGACCCACTGCCAGCTCCAGCCCGCCTCCTGGGCGATCCCTTCGATAACGCCCCGCTCGGCGGGGTAATCAAAGCGCTGGATGTGGGCGAGCACCGCCTGGCGTTGGTCGGCGCCAAGGGCGCTCCAGCCCTTCACCCGCCCCCCGTAGCGGGCCAAATAGGCCTCTCGGCTTTCCCCGGCTTCGCGGAAGACATCAACCCAGATCAAGCGGCCGCCTGGGTTGATGCGTCTGCGGCATCCTCTGAGCCAGTTGGCTTTGTCCTGGTCCTGCTGGAGGTGATGCACCGCATAGCTGCTGTGGATCACTTCCACCACCTCGGTCTGCGGCGCGTTGGCCCAACTCAGCAGATCTTCCGCCAGCCAGGAGCGGGGGAAGGGGGCCTGGCTTAAGGCGGCTTGCGCTAGGGGCAGCACCTCGGCGCAGAGGTCCAGCCCCGTGTAGTGCCCCAGGGGCAGCGACTGCAGCAGCGGTGCCAGCAAGCCAAGATCGCCGCAGCCCAAATCCACCAGGCTGGGGGCCTGGGCCGTTGCGCAGACCTGCCGCAGCACCTGCCCGCAGGCCAGGCTCATGGCCTGGTGCTCCATCAGGTCGTGATCCAACACGGCCCGGTAGGTGGCCCACTGCCGCTGAAACAGGTCCATGACGCCGCCATCCCCCAGCGCCCCAACCCTATTTCTGGTGGTCCTGGGTGGACGCACCGCCAGCAGCCTGATCGAGTTGCATGACGTCCGCTTTGTTGCGGGCCGCTCCATCGACGACACCATTCCGGAGCTCAAGCGGCAGTGGTTCGGGAGGCGTGAGGGTCTGCACCTGGATGCCTACATGGCGGTGCGGGCGATCGATGGCTGGGCCGTGAGCCTCGGGCGCGAGCCCGCCGCGCCCCGGCCCGAGCGGCTCTGGTTCGTCAACCTGGGCGCCTACCGCCCGGACTCCCTGGCGGAACTGCACCAGTTCGGCCTGGTGGTGGCCCGCTCCCCGCAGGCGGCCAAGGCCGCGGCGAAACGCCAGTGGCTCCACGGCGCGCTGCAGCAGCACAAGGACGACCTCTGCGCCGTGGACGACTGCCTGGCCCTCGAGCAGCTGGAGTTGCTCGGCGGCCAGCGCTGGCATGTCCAGCTCTCCCCTCATCCCGAGGGACGCAGCCAGCCCCAGGTGCCCGATTGGCAGGGCTATCGCCCGATCTGAGCGGGGCTGCAGGGGATGATCGGTGCAGTCAATCGGTAGCCATGAAGATCGACGGCCAGGCCTGGCGCACCATCTGGCTGGAGCCGGGTGGCCGCTCGATCGGGGTCATCGATCAGATCCAGCTGCCGCATCAGTTCACCACCCGTACGCTGCGCAGCTGCGATGAAGCGGCCGAGGCCATCCGCACGATGGTCGTGCGCGGCGCCCCCCTGATCGGCGTCACCGGGGCCTACGGCCTGATGCTCGCCCTGCAGGTCGACCCCAGCGATGCCTCCCTGGCGGCGGCCTTTGATCAGCTCAATGCCACCCGCCCGACGGCGGTCAACCTGCGCTGGGCTCTGGAGCGTGTTCGTGATCGGGTGGCGCCGCTGCCCCCGGCAGAGCGGGCCGAGGCGGCCCAGGTTGAGGCCGGCGCCATCGCCGATGAGGACGTCGCCATGTGCGAGGCCATCGGCGAGCACGGCCTGGAGCTCTTCCAGGAGCTGGCGGCCGCTCGGCCCGGTCAGACCCTCAATGTGCTGACCCACTGCAATGCCGGTTGGTTGGCCACGGTGGATTGGGGCACGGCCCTGGCGCCGATCTACAAGGCCCACCGCGCTGGCCTGGACATTCATGTCTGGGTGGATGAGACCCGCCCCCGCAACCAGGGCGCCTCGCTCACGGCCTATGAGCTTGGCCGCGAAGGGGTGCCCCACACCGTCATCGTCGACAACGCCGGCGGCCACCTGATGCAGCACGGCCAGGTGGATGCCGTGATCGTCGGCACCGACCGCACGACCCGCCGCGGCGACGTCTGCAACAAGATCGGCACCTACCTCAAGGCCCTGGCGGCGCGGGACAACAACATCCCCTTCTATGTGGCCCTGCCGGCCTCGACGATCGACTGGTCCATCGATGACGGCGTTGCCGAGATCCCAATCGAGGCCCGCAGCCCCGAGGAAGTCACCCACATTCAGGGCCGCAGCCCCGAGGGGGCGATCACCACGGTTCAGCTCAGCCCTGACGGCAGCCCGGGCTTCAACCCCGCCTTTGATGTCACCCCAGCGCGTCTGGTCACGGCGCTGATCACCGAGCGGGGGGTTGTCGCCGCCAGCGCCGCCGGCCTCCAGGAGCTCTACGGCGATGTCTGATCTGGATCTGCGCGAGCAACTGGTCGACTGCGCCCGGCGCATGCAGGCCAGCGGCATCAACCAGGGCACCTCCGGCAACCTCTCGGTGCGCATTGCCGGCGGGATGCTGATCACCCCCAGCTCCCTGCCCTATGAGCAGATGCAGCCCAGTGACCTGGTGGCGCTGGATCTCAAGGGGGAGCCCCTGTTCATCCCGGCCGATGGCCGCCCCCAACGGCGGCCCTCCTCGGAGTGGCGGCTGCACGCCGATGTCCTGGCGAGTCGGCCGGAGGTGCAGGCGGTGCTGCACTGCCATTCGATCCACGCCACAGCCCTGGCCTGCCATGGCCGTGACATCCCCCCCTTCCACTACATGACGGCGGTGGCCGGTGGTCATGACATCCGCTGCGCCCCCTACGCCACCTTTGGTACCCAGGAGCTCTCCGATGGGGTCGTCCAGGCCCTCGAGGGACGGCTGGCTTGCCTGATGGCCCAGCACGGTCAGGTGGCGGTGGGCCCGACCCTCGACAAGGCCCTGGCCCTGGCGGTGGAGGTGGAGACCCTGGCGCGGATCTACCTGCAGGCCCTAGCCCTCGGCGAACCACCCCTGCTGAGTGGGGAGCAGATGGAGCAGGTGCGCCACCAGTTCCGCACCCTGCTCTACCGGGCCTCCTCGAGCTCGGGCAGCTGAGCAATCCAGAGCCCCGCGGCCCCGGCCAGCAGCATCACCGCTGCGCAGACCAGGGTCCAGACCGGTAGTCCCCAGCCGGCCACGGCCAGGGGGGCCACCACCGTGATCACCCCACCGGAGAGCAGGGGCTGCAGCAGCAGTTGCTTGAGCGAAAAGGCCGGCAGGGCGTCGCTGTGATTCTCCGGATCCGCCATCCGCAGCAGCAGCAGGCCGGAGGCGGCGACGCCGGTGGCTTGGCCAAATTCCACCAGGGCCCGCTCAAACCAGTCCTTGGGCAGCAGCTTCGGGGCTAGCCAAAGACTGATCAGCAGATTCCAGCTCAAGCCAGCTCCCGCCAGCAGGGTGATCGGTAGCCAGTTGGCCTGGAGTAACTGCAGGTTCAACCCCGCGGTGGCTGAGGCGATCAAGAGATCGGCTGCCAGGGTGCTCACTTCGCTTTGGATTGGGGTCGAGGCCCACTGGCTGCGATTGCTCAGCTCCAGCAGCCAACGCACCAGCAGCGACCCCAGGATCGCCAGCGGGAACACCGGTAGGGCCTGGCCCACCGTGGCGACGCCCCCTCCGATCCAGCCTGTCCCCAGCCGCAGCAGCAGTTGCAGCAGCCAGCCGATGGCTACGGCGATGCCCACCAGGCCCAGGTTGCAGAGCCAAGCCGCCCAGGGATTGCTCGGGCCCTCGGCCCCGCTCGCCGCCGCTGGAGCGACCTGAATTGCTTCCGGCGCCAGGTCCGCCACCAGCCATCCCCGTGCCCGCCCGAGCACCACCACCAGTCCCCCCACCAGGGTTGAGGACAGCAGGCCCACGGTGGCCAGGGCCAGACCCAGGTCCTGGCCGCTCTCAAACCCCAGGGCCGCATAGCTCGCCCCCATGGCCGCAGCGGAGCCATGGCCCCCCTCAAAGGCCACCTCGATCAGGCAGGCCATCACCGGGCTGAAGCCCAGCAGGGGCTGCAGCACCAGCAGCACCGCCAGCCCGGCCACCACGTACTGACCGAAGGCCAGCACCAGCGCCAGGGAGACGTGGCCGCCCACGGGCTTGAGCACGCCCGAGAGCTTGGGCAGTGGCTTGCCCAGCATCAAGGAGCCGAAGACCAAGGTGAGCAGCACCAGGGGCAGTTGGGCCCAGAGCTCCATCAGGTGCTCGGGCAGCAGCGGGAAGGGCCCCTTAGGGGCGACCAGCAGACCCAAGACGCCCGCGACCAGGGCCTCGGGAATGCCCCAGAGCTGCAGCTGTAGCCGCCGGCCAATGGCTCGGCCCGTCGCCAGGATTCCCGCCAGAACACCCCCCGCCAGGACGAGCCAGCTGATCCCATCGACGAGGTCAGCGCTCCAGAGTCCCGGCAGAAGCTCAGCCATTACAGGGCGAAGTGCGCGCGGAAGAAGGCCTCCGTCGCCTCCAGAACCTCAATTTGGGTGCTGCCCTTGCGGAAGCCGTGGCCCTCTTCCGGGAACAGGCGCACCTCCACCGGGATGCCTTTGTTGCGCAGGGCCTCGGCCATCCGCTCGGTTTGCTCCGGGGGGACCACCACGTCCTCGAGGCCCTGGAAAAAGATCACCGGGCAGCTCATGCGTTCGGCGTGGTTCAACGGTGAGCGGGCGGCGTAGAGCGCGCGTTCCTCGGGCCACGGGCCCACCAGGCCATCGAGGTAGCGGGCCTCAAAGCGGTGGGTGTCCTCCGCCAGGGCACTCAGGTCGGCCACGCCGTAGCGGCTGGCACCGGCAGAGAAGCAGTCGCTGAAACAGAGGGCCGCCAGGGTGGTGAAGCCCCCGGCGCTGCCGCCTTCGATCGCCACCCGTTTGGGGTGGGCCTGCCCCTGCTCGATCAGGGCCTGGGCCGCAGCGGCGCAGTCCGCCACATCCACGACGCCCCACTGGCCGTTGAGTCGTTCGCGGTAGGCCCGGCCAAAGCCGGTGGAACCGCCGTAGTTCACATCCACCACGCCCCAACCGCGGCTGGTCCAGAACTGAATGGCCAGGTTCAGGCCCGTGCGGGCCATGGCGGTCGGGCCGCTGTGGCTCTTCACCAGCAGGGGCGCTTCGCTGTGGCCGCCGCCGGTTGGCGGGTAGTACCAGGCCTGGGTGGCCTGGCCGCCGTGGCCGTCAAACCACAGTTCTTGGGGCTGGCTGATGGCCTCCTGTGCAATCGGGCAGGGGGCCGCTGGTTGATGCCGCCAGCTCCCGGTCTTCAGGTCGAGCTCCAGCAATCCCGAGGGCAGGGTGGGGCTGCTGGCGATGCAGGCCAGTTGGCCCGCCTGGGCGCAGAGCCCCGCCAGATCACTGCAGGGTTGCTCGAGCGGCCGCCAGCTTTGGTCCTTGAGCTCCCCGAGCTCCCAGCGGCCCTGCCGGCAGGCGAGGGCCAGCAGGCGCTCACCGTCCCAGGCATGGGTGCTCATGCCAAAGACCCACTGGGGCATGGCGAATTCGGCCTGCTCGTGCAGCAGGGGCTGCCAACGGGGCGTCTCCAGCGCGTCCTGCTCGGCTGCGGACCAGCGCTCGAGGTTCCAGAAGCCGCTGCGGTCATTGGCCACCACCAGGTCGCGTCCGGCCCAGATCGGCTGAAAGACCGAGATGGCCTGGGGATCCTCGGGGGCGCTGCCGGCAACGCGCCGGCCGGGGCCCAGCTGGCCGGAGGCCTGAACGTCCGCCAGCCAGAGGCTGCTGCAGTCCCAGGGCATGGCCGGCTGCTGCCACTCCACCCAGGCCAGCCGCGCTCCATTGGGGCTCAGGGCGGGATAGCCGCAGAAGTCCGCGGCCTGATGGAGCTCGACCAGCTCCCCGCCGGCCAGGGGTAGCGCCACCAGGTGGTCTTGACTGTCGCGCTCCAAAACGCCAATCCAGCGGTCCCGCTGCCGGTCGATCAGGCCGCCACCGAGGGCCCCCTCAAAACGCTTGCCCTGGGGCGTGAGCAGTCGCTGCGGTTCGGCCCCCGGTTGATCGAGATCCAGCCGCCAGAGGCAGCGGTCGGCGTCATGGACGAACACGGCCACGGCCTCTCCATTGGCGCGCCGGCCGATGGCGCAGGGGCCGCCGCCGTACTCATGGACGCGGCAGCGCAGGTTCCAATCCCCCGGGGTGCATTCGCGGGGCTCCTGCCCCTGGGCTGCGCGCCCCATCAAGGTGGTGCGCCCCTGTTCGTGGGGACGCTGCTCGAGCCAATAGAGCGCCCCATCCAGCAGCACGGGCTCTTTCAGGCTTGGGGTTTTCCCCAGCACCACCTCGGCGGAGAGGGGAGTGAGCGTGGCTGGTGGGGACAGGCTCAACGGAACAGGCCGATTAGGCCTCCTAGAATCGCTGTTCGCAACGCCGTTGAGGACAGGTCTTGGCCAATAGCTTCGCCAAGTTGGCGCGCTCGGCTGAGCTCTCGGGACGCCTGCAGGTGTCTAAGGAGCCCATCGAGAACCCTCCCTACGACATCCACAAGCTGGGTGATGAGGTCCTGCGCGAGCCGGCGCGACGCATCGGCAAGGTGGATGACGCGGTGCGCAAGCTGGCCACCGACATGCTCGTCAGCATGTACGCCGCCAAAGGCATCGGTCTGGCCGCTCCCCAGATCGGCGTGAATCAGCAGTTGCTGGTGATTGACCTGGAGTTGGAGGATCCCAGCAGCCCTCCTTTGGTTTTGATCAACCCGGAGATCACCTCCGTCGGCGGCGGGCTCTGCACCTATGAGGAGGGTTGCTTGAGCATCCCCGGGGTCTATCTGGATGTGGTGCGCCCCAGCGTGGTGGATGTCAGCTACCGCGATGCCTTTGGCCGTCCCAAGCGGATGAAGGCCGATGGCCTGATGGCCCGCTGCATCCAGCACGAGATGGATCACCTCAACGGGGTGCTCTTCGTCGATCGGGTCACCGACGAGGAGAAGCTCGTCGAGGGCCTTAATGAAAAGGGCTTTAATCGCTCCGACGTTCACACCATCGCCTGAGCCTTCGAGATGCCGATGAAACCCCTGGCGGGACTGTTTCTCGCCCTGGCTTGCGTGCTGGGTATTGCAGCCACTGGCTCGGTCTTCGAGTTGGCCTACGGCGACCCTGAGCTGGGGGTCAAGACCACCGGCACGATCTTGGGCCTGGCCCTGCCGGGAACACTGATCAGCCTCCTGGTGGCGATCCGGATCAATAAGCCGGCCTGAGGGACTGGCGCCGCTGGCGATCACTTTTACGATCAGCCCCTGCCAACCCAAGCGACTCTGTGTTTTCTCTGGTCCGATCCCTGGCTGCCCTGCTTCCGCTTGCCGGCCTGATGGCTGGCGGCGTGCAGGCCAAAGCGTTGTTTGACGCTGTGGAGGTGGACCAGACCAAGTTCGTCATCGTCGCGGCTCCGATCGGCACCGGAGAACGGGCTCAGCTGAACATCTACGAACAGCGCAAGGACACCCGGCCCTGCTTTGCCCTGGCCGAGGAAGGGCCGGTCAAGGTCGATCCCCTGCTCTCCAGTTTTGACTTCACGGGGATCTGCAGCCGATACATCGACGGCAATGGCTATTCCCTGCGGGTTGGGGAGGAGGACCTCGCCAGCACCTACCGCATCAGCGTTGTGCGCGAGAAGGGGGACAACGTGCTAATGGCGTTCCCCTCCAAGCCGAGTGCAGGGCCGGAGATGGTGATTGCCCGCAGCGGCGGCCACAGCCAAAACACCGACTACCTGCTGCTCCAGCCCGAGCCGGGCTGGAAGTTGATGCGGCGCCAGTTCGGTGGACGCAACCTGGGGCACGTGTACATCTACCGGGACAGCTGGCCGGTGGCGGAGCAGCCCGCGACCACCGGTGATCAACCAGCGCCTGAGGCTCCTGTTCCAGGGCTCTGGTGAAGAGCACTTGCTACCATCTTCAAACTGCAAAATTCCTAGATCGGTTTTATGACCCAGGTCACCGTCGGCGAGAACGAGGGCATTGAGTCGGCGCTGCGCCGCTTCAAGCGCCAGGTCTCCAAGGCCGGGATCTTCGCCGATCTCAAGCGCCTGCGTCACCACGAGACCCCCGTCGAGAAGTACAAGCGCAAAGCCCAACAGCGCCGCCGCCGCCGCTGAGCCTCGGCTTCAGCCCCAGCGTCCCTGCGGGAATCGGTAGAAACACCGATTCCCGCTTTTTTCATGGCTACCAATGATGGAGAAGGTCTCCGTCGAGGTGCGCTGTGAAGCAGTTAATCAGTGCCATCAACCGCTGGTTTGGCAAGAGCGTGGGCAATGCCTTCGGCAATCCCCTCGAGGAGCGGCAGCACCTGCCCCCCAACGTGGGCGTTCAGCCCTATCGCGATACCCCGCCCCACAAGCACTAGGCCGTAAAGCTGCGGTAGGTCAGGGCCTCGGCCACGGCTTGGGGCCCGACCTGATCGTCGTCGTTGAGATCCGCGATCGTTCGGGACACGCTCAGCAGCCGCTGACCGCTGCGGGCTGAGAGCGCCCGAGCGGCCACAACCTGCTCCCAAAGGGCCAGCGTGTCCTGGCTGAACGCACCCGTATCGCGCAGATCACGGGCGCTGAGCCTGTGGTTGCTCCCTGCACCTGGATTGCGCTGCTTCATGCGCCGGCGCGCCTGCTGGATGCGCTGGGAGGCGGAGGCTGTCGACTCCGGGGGCCTGCGCTCGCTGGAGGCGCTGTCGCAGTAGCCCTGCCGCAGGACCTGCGCGGGCACCCGTTGCATCACGACCTGGAGGTCGATGCGATCGAGCAACGGGCCCGAGAGGCGGCCCCAGTAGCGCTGGCGCTCGGATGTGGTGCAGCTGCAGTCGTGCTCCGGGTCGCCGTACCAGCCGCAGGGACAGGGGTTGGTGGCGGCCACCAGGCTGATGCAGCAGGGGTAGTGGAGCTGCTGCTTGGCCCGGCTGAGCCGGAGGGTTCCCTGCTCGAGCGGTTGCCGCAGTTGATTGAGCACATCGCGGCGGAACTCCCCCAGCTCATCGAGAAAGAGCACGCCCCGGTGGGCCAGGGCCAATTCCCCAGGCCTTGGGCAACTGCCGCCGCCCAGGAGTGCCGCGCTTGAGCAGCTGTGGTGCGGGCTGCGGAAGGGCCGGGTGCTGATCAATCCGCCCAGCTGCTCCAGTTCTCCTGCCACCGAATAGAGCTGGGTGATCTCCAGCTGCTCCGGTGGGCTGAGGGGCGGCAGCAGTCCGGCCAGGCTCTGGGCCAGCAGGGTTTTGCCGCAACCGGGCGGGCCGACCAGCAGGAGGTGATGGCCCCCGGCCGCGGCGATCTCCAGGGCCCGCCGGCCGTGGGCCTGGCCCTGGATCTCCTGCAGGTCCACGGGAATCGGCGTGGGCTGTGGTGTGTCGCTTGAGGGCTGCAGCGGGCCGGGGCTGTAGTGCGGCTGCAGTGCCTCGAGCGCTTCGCACAGGCTGCTGATTGGGCGCACCTCCAGGCCGCTGACCAAGCGAGCCTCAGGGCCGTTGGCCTGGGGGACCAGCAGGGCCCGGGCCCCCGCCCGCTGGGCGGCCAGGGCGATGGAGAGGGCGCCGCGGATCGGTCGCAACTGGCCATCGAGACCCAGCTCGCCGCTACACCAGATCCCCTCCAGTCGGTCGGGCTCGAGCTGCCCGCTCGCACAGGCCAGGGCGAGGGCGATGGGGAGATCAAAGCTGGGGCCCTGTTTGCGCCGGTCGGCCGGCGCCAGGCTGACGATCACCCGCGAGAGGGGCAGCCGTAGGCCGCTGTTGCGCAGGGCTGAGCGCACCCGCTCCCTGGATTCCTGCACGGCCGCATCGGCCAGACCGACGATCACCAGGGCCGGGAGTCCCGGGGCGAGATCCACCTCGACCTGGACGGGATAGGCCTCGATTCCCGCTAACGCGGCGGTGCTTGATCGTGCCAGCATCGGCTCATGGACAGCGCTCTATAGACGTTCCACCGCTGTTTCACCAGCCCATGGCCGACGCCGCTGACCTCGCCAGCAACGACACGATTTTTGGCCGCATCCTGCGGGGGGAGATCCCGTGCGATCAGGTCTATGCCGATGAGCAGTGCCTGGCCTTCCGCGACGTGGCTCCGCAGGCACCGGTGCACGTCCTGGTGATCCCCCGCGAGCACATCGTCAACCTGGCGGAGGCCGAGGCCAGCCAGGAGCAGTTGCTGGGCCATCTGCTGCTGGTGGCCGCCAAGGTGGCGAAGCAGGAGGGACTGAGCGGTTTTCGAACGGTGATCAATAGCGGTGAGGAGGCCGGCCAGACCGTCTTTCACCTGCATGTGCACCTGATTGGTGGCCGTCCCTTGGCTTGGCCTCCAGGCTGAGTTCCCAGCGGCGAGAATGACGGCATCTGAACGCCGTCATGAATCCCCTGCAGGCCTTCCGCCGTCAGCTCATCAAGCTGCAGCGGCTGGCTCAGCCCTATTTCCTTCCCGTCGAGGAGACCAGCGGTTGGCAGTTTCTGCTGCTGATCGTTGCCCTGCTCGCGGTGGTGGCCGGCAGCACCCTGCTGCTGCTCAGCGGGGTGCTGGCCCTCAGCGGTGCGCTGATCCCCGAGTTCCAGGCCCGCTTCCTGCCGGGAGTTCCCCAGCAGATCGCCGCCCTCTGGGGGAGCCCTGCCGGCCCCATCTTGATGGTGCTGTTTGCCGCAGGGATCGGCAGTTTTGTCTCCCTGCGCAGCAAGTTGCGTCAGGGGCGCTGGCTCCCCTGGGTGCTGCTGGGGGTGATCACCCTGTTGATCCTGGTGATCAACGGCATCAACGTCGGCATTAGCTACGTCGCCCGCAACGTTGAAAACGCACTCGTCACCTACAAGGTCGAGGAGTTCTGGCAGATCGTCGCGATCTATGCCTTTTGCCTGGTGCTGGCCCTGCCGATTCGGGCTCTGCAGAGTTATCTGATCCCCCGCTTGGGTTTGCTCTGGCGGGAGTGGCTCAGTGGTCGCCTGTTGCGCCGCTATCTGACCAATCGGGCCTACTACGTCCTCAATCCCAATGATGAGGCGGCTGAAGAGATTGATAACCCGGACCAACGGATTTCCCAGGACACTGCGAGTTTCACCGGCACCAGCCTGAGCGTCAGCGTTGAGGTGGTCTCCGCTGTCTTGACCTTCCTGAGCTTCATCGTTGTGCTCTGGACGATCAGCTCCACCCTGGCCCTGTGGCTGCTGATTTATTCCCTGGGCGGCACCGCCGTGATCGTCTTCGCCAGCCGCAAGCTGGTGGCCCTGAACTATGACCAGTTGAGGCTGGAGGCGGACTTCCGCTACGGCCTGGTTCACATTCGGGACAACGCCGAGTCGATCGCCTTCTACCGCGGTGAACAGCAGGAATCACGGGAGGCAGAGCGCCGCCTGGGTGGCGCGATTCAGAACTACAACAAGCTGATTGTTTGGGAGGCGCTGATCAGCGTGATTCAGCGCTCCTATGACTACTTCTCTCGCTTTTTGCCCTGGCTGGTGATCGCTCCGATTTACTTCGCCAAGGAGGTGGATTTCGGCGTTTTTGCCCAGTCCGGTATTGCTTTCTCCCAGGTGTTGTTCTCGGTGAGTTTCATCGTGAACAACATCGATCGCCTGGCGGCTTTCTCGGCGTCCATCAGCCGACTGGAGGGGTTCCAGGGCAAGGTCGAGGCCATCAGTGAGGTCAACGCTGAGCAGCAGCGCTTGAGCGAGGAGCAATCCAGCACTGGGGCCTCGGGTTCCCTGTTGGTGCGCCACGTGGATCTGGTGCCCCCCAACAGCGATCGACGTCTGATTGAGGACCTCAGCTTGGAGGTGGGGCCGGGGCAGCGTGTGCTTGTCGTTGGTCCCAGCGGTTGCGGCAAGACCTCGTTCCTGCGCCTGGTCAGTGGCCTTTGGCCCGCTGCCCGCGGTGAGGTCCAGCGCCCGCCCCACCAGGAGTTGTTGTTCATCCCTCAGAAGCCCTACATGATTTTGGGCAGCCTGCGGGAGCAGCTCTGCTATCCCCAGGAGCCCCAGCGCTTCAGCGATGAGCACCTCCGCAGCGTCCTCAATGAGGTGCGGCTGTCGGCCTTGGTGCAGCGCTACCCGGATTTCGACATCAAGCAGGACTGGCCGCGGCTGCTGTCCCTGGGGGAGCAGCAGCGCCTGGCGTTCGCCCGCTTGCTGCTGAATTCCCCGCGCTTTGTCGTGCTGGATGAGGCCACCAGCGCCTTGGACGTGGCCACCGAGAAGCACCTCTATGAGCTGCTCTCCCAACGGGAGATGGCCTTCGTGAGCGTGGGTCACCGCCCTAGCCTCAAGAGCTTCCACGACCTGGTGCTCGAGCTCGATGGCCAGGGGGGATGGAAGCTGATTCCCGCCACCAGCTATGACTTCAGCCAAGGAGCCTGATCCGACGATGTCCGAGACGCCCGAGGTCCCTGCGACCAGCGCCACCACCAACGACGCTCCTGCCTTTGGTTGGAGTGGTTACGCCGAGCGGGTGAACGGTCGCTTCGCGATGGTTGGTTTCGTGGCGATCCTCGTGGTCGAGGCGCTCAGTGGGGAGACCTTCCTGCGCTGGGCTGGTTTTGTGGGCTGAGGTTCCCTTAGGGAATCTCCAGGAGATCGATCTGCCAGAGCCCGCCCCGGCTGACCTCCACCGCTAGCACGCGCCCATCGGCACTGAAGCTGACCTGGCGCGGAACCCCGGCGGGCTCCATCGGCAGCAGCTGCGTGGCCTGGAGGCTGCGCTTGTAGAGCACCAATTCCGTGCGGTCCTCCCGTTGGCGCACGACCGCTAGTCGTTCAGCGTTTTGATCCACAGCAACGCTGATCGGTAGGGCATCGGGGCGATTCAGCCCCGGTAAGGGGACCGGGTTGCGGCGGTTGACGTCGATCAGCTGCACCTGCACGCGCCCATTGCCGCGGGCGGCGATCAGGGCCAGCCATCCCCCGGCCAGCGAGGGGCTCCGGCCTTGCCCCAGTTGGTTGAGCTGCTGGTTCAGTCCTGGCAGGGGGCGCAGACGTCCGCCAGCACAGCCGCTGAGCAGCAGCAGCGTCGCGCCAGCACTGAGCAGAAGACGGATCAAGGCTCGACTCCTGGCCCGCCGCCGCTCTCGCGCTGCCCTGGGGCGAGGTCCGGCTCCAGCAGTCCGCTGAGGTCGTAGATCTGAAGTCGGGTGCTGCCCTGGGAGGTGAGCTCCACCGCCAGTTGTCGGGCATCGGGGGCCAGGCTGAGCCGCCTGGGTTCGGCGTTGCCCGGCAGGAAGAGGGGCTGCAGTGCTCCGCTGGCCCGATCTTCAATTACCGCCTCCCGGCGCGCCCCCCGCTGGATCAGCAGGGCGAGGTAACGGCCGTTCCAACTCAGGGAGGGGGAGCTGTGGGGTTGATGCCGCTTCAGGTGGCGCAGGGGCAGAACTTTGCCGCTCCGCCGTTCCTGCAGCAGGACGGTGGTGCGCCCGCCGCGCTCCACAAGGGAGGCCAGAAGGCGACCATCGCCGCTCAGCGCTGGTTGTTCGCGGTTCTCAGTGCCGTTGAGCCCCAGGGGGCTGGCGCTCTGGCGGCGCAGGCCGCAGCCGCCGATGGCCAGCAGCAAGCCAGCCAGCACCAACGCTCTGGCGGGCAAGGGCCTCAGTCGTCGAAACGGGAGCTGTTGTCGCGAGGGGCACCGCCAGCGGCGGGGCGAACGGGACGGAACTCAGCGTCACTCACGTCGGCGTCCGCGTCAGGTTTCGCAGCAGTGGCCTGATAGGGAGCGCCCTGGGGAACGCCGGGATTGCTGGGGCTGCGGCTGCCTTCAGGAGCGGGGGAGCCCATGGGGCTGCCGCGCCGGCTGGAGCGGGGCATCTCCTCGGGCCGGCTGTTGGGGCGGCTGCCGCGGCGCATCTCCTCTCGGCCTTGGCGGCGACTGCCGAATTCCGCTGAGCCAGCTTGGGCTCCACCGGCGCGGAAGCGGCTGGACTGTTCGGGTTCGCGTGCTGGGCGGGCCGATCGGTCCTGACCCTGCCAGTCATCGCGGGAGGCGGCCCGCTCGGGGATGGCTGCTCGGGCTGGACGACGGGGGCGGTAGAAGTCATCTTCTTCACGCTCGCCGTAGCTGTCGTCGCGGGAGCGAATCCGACGCCGAAGCGGCTGGGGATCGTCGAAACGATCGGCGTCATCACGGAAATCGCGACCACCACCCATGCGGGGCCGGGGCGCGGGTTCCTCGTCGTCGTCGAAGTAGGACGAGCGGCGGGCCTGCTCCGTTGTCACGCCACGCAGCCGAACGCTCTCGTAGCCGAAGAAGACGGTGGTAGCGGCCAGCAGGAACTGACCGAACTGGAGGATCGGATCAAGGCGCCAGCCTTGAAAAAAGAGAATGCCGCCGCAGAGAAGCCCAACGGCGGCAAAAAACACGTCATAGTCGCGCGCCAGAGCCGGCTTGAAGCTCCTCATGAAGTAGAGGAGAGCCCCGCCGACGGCCAGCACGATCCCGACAATGCTGGCCCAATTCAGGCTGGCGTTAACCACAGATCGATTTGCCCTTTCAGGTCACTGTAGGCCCGGCGTCGAGGCCAGCAGCTGCCGCAGCAGTCCCGCAGAGGGATCAGAGCTTGCGATCAACGCGGTCGTTCTGGCTGATCAGGATCACGGCGGCTGCCACAGGGATGACCACGATCACGGCGCCCCAGACAAGGCTGCTCAGAAAATTGGCGAGGGAAGGGGTCATGACAGTGCCGAATCCGCGGGCAATCCTAGGCAGTGATGGCAACTTCCTACGATTGCGGAGCAGCTGCTTAGAGCTTTGTGACGGGACCTGATGGCTCCAGCCTGGAACTGCTCCGTCTGGTGCTGCCCCCCTTCACCATGGGCCTGCGCCTGTTGCTGTCGGCTTGGACCCTGCTGTTCCTGTTCCGGATCGTCCTGACCTGGTATCCCCAGGTCGATCTCAGCAAGGGTTTCTTGCGGATCGTGGCCGTCCCGACTGAGCCGGTTCTGGCGCTGAGCCGCAAGCTGATTGCGCCGATTGGCGGCGTCGATGTCACCCCGGTGATTTGGGTCGGACTGGTCAGCCTGATCCGCGAGCTGCTGGTGGGTCAGCAGGGCCTCTTGACCCAGATGGTGATGCGCCTGAGCGTGCTGCCGGCCTAGCCGTTCGGCAACATCTCCTGCTCCACGAACTTGGTGTGGACGTCGCCGGAGATGAATTCCGGGCGCTCCAGCAATTGCAGGTGGAATTCGATCGTGGTGGGAATGCCGGTGACGGCGCATTCCGCCAGGGCGCGCTTGAGCCGCTTGAGGGCGTGGTCGCGATCCTTACCCCAGACGATCAGCTTGCCGATCAGGGAGTCATAGAAGGGTGGGATCTCATAGCCCGTGTAGACGTGGCTATCGAAACGGACGCCTGGGCCGCCGGGGGGAAGCCAGCCGGTGATCTTGCCGGGGGCGGGCCGGAAGTTCTGGCGCGGATCCTCGGCGTTGATGCGGACCTCGATCGCATGGCCCGTGAGTTTGATCTCCTCTTGGCTAAAGGAGATGGGCTCGCCGCCGGCGATCCGCAGCTGCTCGGCAATCAGGTCGACCCCGCTCACCATCTCGGTGACGGGATGCTCCACCTGGATCCGGGTGTTCATCTCCATGAAATAGAAGTTGCCGGTGCGATCCACCAGGAACTCCACTGTGCCGGCGCCCTCGTAACCGATGGTGCGGGCCGCCGCGACCGCTGCGTCTCCCATGCGGCGACGCAGCTCAGCATTGATGGCGACGCTGGGGGCCTCTTCCAGCAGTTTTTGGTGGCGCCGCTGAATCGAGCAGTCCCGCTCCCCGACGTGGACGACATTGCCGTGGCGGTCGGCCAGCACCTGCACTTCGACGTGCCGGGGCCGGTCGATGAATTTCTCCATGTAGAGGCCGGGGTTGCCAAAGGCGGCTTCCGCTTCGCCCTGGGCGGCCTTGAAGAGGTTGTCGAGTTGGTCCGCTGAGGGGACCAGGCGCATCCCGCGGCCACCGCCACCGGCGGTGGCTTTGATCATCACGGGATAGCCCATGGATTCCGCCAGGGTCCTGGCTTCATCCACGTTCTCCAGTAGCCCTTCACTGCCGGGGATGGTGGGAACGCCCACCTTCTGCATGGTGGCCTTGGCCGTGGACTTGTCGCCCATTGAGCGGATGGAGTCCGGCGAGGGTCCGACAAAGGTCAGGCCGTGGTCAGCGCAGATCTCGGCGAACTTGTCGTTTTCCGCCAGGAAGCCGTATCCGGGGTGGATCGCATCGGCACCCCGGGAGGTGGCGGCCGCCAGGATGTTGGGGATATTGAGATAGCTCTTGCTGCTGGGTGCATCGCCGATGCAGACCGCTTCATCAGCGAGCTGGACGTGCAGGGCGTTGCGGTCGACCGTGCTGTAGACGGCAACGGTGGGGATTCCTAATTCCCGGCAGCTGCGCAGGATCCGAAGAGCAATTTCGCCGCGGTTGGCGATCAGCAGTTTGCCGATGGGCATCCAGTGGCAGTCCGGCGAATCCGGCAGGGCGGGCCGGGTGGACTGTATCAGTGATGACTGGGCCCATCCCCTTGCTGGGCGGGGTCAGGCGATGGGTATATTGCCTGGGCAGTGCATCAGTGCTGCACCCCTCACGCCACCAATTTTTGGTGGTGGACTCCCCCCGAGATTCCAGACCAGGACTTCGTTTTGGCTTGGACGCTCACTACCACGCGGATGTGGTGGAATTGGTAGACACGCACGTTTGAGGGGCGTGTGACTTCGGTCTTGCGAGTTCAAGTCTCGCCATCCGCATTGTTTTAGAGCTCCGCAGCGTGAAGCCTGCCGCCGCTGAGCCCAATCCACACGGCGATGCCTGCATCGTCTTGGTCTGCAATGGCCCTGGTGAGCTGGCCACCTGGGTGCGGCCCCTGGCCCAGCGGTTGCACCGTGAGTTGCCCCTGCGGCCCCTGACGCCTGGGGCGCCGATGGCCCTGCAGTTGGTCTTGGTGCCCTGCCCCAATGCCACGGGCATTGAGCACCAGGTGGCGGATCGGATGGGCTTGTTTGAGCGGATCAGTCCGGCCAAGCGCTTCTGGAGCCTGTTGCTCAGGCCCCAGCGCTTGGGCCGTTGGCCCCGTCGTGGCGTTGTGGTGTTCCTCGGGGGCGATCAGTTCTGGACCGTGCTGCTCTCAGCGCGCCTGGGCTATCGCCACATCACTTATGCCGAATGGGTGGCGCGCTGGCCCCGCTGGAACGACCGGATTGCGGCCATGGGGCCGGCGGCGGCGGATCGCCTGGCGCGGCGTTGGCAACCCCGCTGCCAGGTGGTCGGTGACCTGATGGCGGATCTCTCGGAGGCCGCGCGCTCGGAGCGCCCCTTGCCCCAGGGGGAATGGGTGGCGTTGATGCCCGGTTCCAAACGCGCCAAGTTGCAGGTGGGCGTGCCGTTTTTGCTGGAGGCCGCTGATCGTCTGGTGGCCCAGCGGCCGGGTATCCGCTTTCTGCTGCCGGTGGCTCCGACCACCAGTGTTCAGGAGCTGCTGGCCTATGGCAGTGCGGCGAATCCGATCGCGCAGCACTACGGCTCGGGTGAGCCGGTGCTGGAGGGCTCTGACTTAGTGACCCCCGCCGGCTCGCGGATCCGCTTGGTGGAGGAGCAGCCAGCCCACGGGGTGCTGAGTCAATGCCAACTGGCCCTGACCACCGTCGGGGCGAACACCGCGGAGTTGGGTGCCCTGGGGGTGCCGATGATCGTGCTGGTGCCGACCCAGCACTTGCATGTGATGCAGGCCTGGGATGGGGGCATTGGAATCCTCGCCCGCCTGCCCTTCTTGCGTTGGCTGCTGGGGGCGGCCTTGACGGCCTGGCGGATGCGCAACCACGGCTTCTTGGCCTGGCCCAACATCTCCGCAGGCCGTCAGGTGGTCCCCGAGCGGGTCGGGGCGATCACACCCCAGGAGATCGCCGCTGAGGCCGCCGATTGGCTGGCCCATCCGCAGCGCCTGGAGGGGATGCGGGAGGACCTGCGCAGCCTGCGGGGGCAGCCCGGGGCCGTGGCGGCTCTGGCTGGGATGGTGCGGGAATTGCTGCCGCCACCTTCTGCTGGCGCTGCCTAGTTTGAGCGGGTTTCCCAGGCTTCCAAGCGATGGCTGACGCCGCCCAGCACGACAACGAGCAATGGCGCGAGAAGCTCACCCCTGAGCAGTTCCAGGTGGCCCGCATGGGCGGGACCGAGCGGGCCTTCACCGGGATCTACTGGGACAACAAGGCCAAGGGGATGTACCGCTGCGTCTGCTGCGGCAGTGAGCTGTTTAGCTCTGAGACCAAGTTCAACTCCGGCACCGGCTGGCCGAGCTTCTGGGATGGGGCCAAGGAGGGCGCCATCAGCACCCACTCGGACACCAGCCACGGCATGGTCCGCACCGAGATCAAGTGCGCCAACTGCGATGCCCACCTGGGTCACGTCTTCAATGACGGCCCCACCCCCACCGGGCTGCGCTACTGCGTCAATTCCGCGTCCTTGAATTTTGAGGAGGAGAAGGGCTAGGCCCTTCCCTCACCAGGGATCGCCGCCGCCGGAGGGCTCCCGACGCCGCGGCAGGGGTGCCCGCTCGTCGAAGGGCTCATAGGGCTCGACGTCCAGGGGGGACTCATCGCGCACATAGCGGCGCGGTGCGGGCTCCTCATCGAGATAGCGGCGCTGGCGCAGGGGCTCGCGTTCGCGGCGCTGCTCGACCTCGACGTAGTCGTAGTCCTCTTCCGGTTCGAAGCGGCGGTTGGTGGCCGGCTCGATGCGGCGCTGCTCCTCCTGCGCGGTGGGTTGGCCCGCGGCCAGTTGGTTCTCGACGGGAACCATGTTCAGGCGATAGCGCTCGCGTTCCTCCTGCTCCCAGCTGGGGCCACCGACGCCGAGCTTTTCCAAAAGACCGGTGCCGAGCTGCTTGAGCTTCTCCTCGGCGCCCTCATAAACAATGATCCGATCGGGACCGCTGCTGACGATCTCTTCAACGGTCAGCTCCCAGGTGCTGAGCACACCCTCGCCGAGTAGCGGGACACCAACGGCTCCGAGCACCAGGGTGGTGAGTTCGCCGGTCTCGATGTCAAAGCTGAAGCCCAGCACGCGGCCCAGCTGCTCCCCGGATTCAGTGATCACCTGGCAGTTGATCACCCGGGAATAACGGTCCGGATCGAAGTTCTCCGAGAGGGAGTCAGCCGAATCCACCAGGATCACATCGCCCACTTGGCGGATGCTCTCCAGGGGCATCCAGCGGGGCAGGCCCGGCAGAAAACGCGTGAGCGGGTTGTCCCGCAGCCCCAGGGAGACCACCTCGCGGCGGTCGATATCCACCACAACTTCGCCCACCACACCCAGACGCCGACCGGTGTCCCGGGTGATCACCTGGGTGCCCATGAGCTCCGAGCGCAGCCAGAGGCGGTCGCTGGGGGTGGCCGCTGGGTCGCTTCCGGGTGGAGTGCTTGTCATGGGCGCATTGTGACCGAAAACCTGTCGGAGCTTGGTTAGGCCGCCGGGGGTAATCCCACCACCTGGGTGTGGGCCCCGCGGGCTTGGGTCACACCGATGGTGCGGGTGGCGGCCCCAATCATCGGACGGCGGTGGCTGACCACCAGGAACTGGGCGGCATCGGCCTGCTGGGCGATCAGGGCGGCGAGCCGCTCGACGTTCACGCCATCGAGGAAGCTGTCGACCTCATCAAGGGCGTAGAAGGGCGACGGGCGAAAGCGCTGCAGGGCAAAGAGGAAGCTCAGGGCCGTCAGGGACTTCTCGCCGCCGCTCATGGAGGCCAGGCGGCGCACGGCCTTGCCCTTGGGGTGGGCCACCAGGTTGAGGCCGCCCTCGAGGGGAGCCTCCTGGTTTTCCAGCTGCAGGAAGCCCTCGCCGTCGGAGAGGCCGGCAAAGATGTCGCGGAAGTGCTCATCAACGGCGTTGAAGGCCTCCATGAAGGCCTCCTGGCGCAGGGTGGCCACGGTTTCGATGCGCAGCAGCAGCTCCTCGCGTTCTTTGCAGAGGACGTCGAGTCGCTCCTGCAGGTCCGCCAGCCGCGTCTCGAGTTCTTCGAGCTCCTGCAGGGCAAGCATGTTGACCGGCTCGAGGGCCTCCATGCGCTGCTGCAGGCTCTTGAGCTCGGCCTGTAGGGCCTCGAGGCCGTTCTCGCGCACCTCCTCGGGGATCTCAGGCAGGGGATCGGGGAGCTCCCGTTGCAGCTGCTCCAGCCGGCCGCCGCTGCTGCGCTCCTCCTCGGCCAGGGCCAGGAGTTCCTCGCCCAGGCGCTGCAGTTCCCATTCCTGTTGTTGCAGGGCCTGGCGCTGCTTGGCGAGTTGGGCCTCGGCTTCATCGCGGGCGCGGCGCCGCTCACCAAAGCGGGTTTGGAGCTCCTGTTGCTTGGCCTCGAGGGCGCTGCGCTTCTGTTGATCGGCCTGCTGCTGCTCCTTCCACTGGGTGCGCTCAGCGATCAGGGCATTGACGGCCTGGGCGAGCCGCTGCTCTTCCCCGCCCAGGGCTTGGAGTTGGCTGCTGACCCGCTCGGCGGCCAGTCCCCTCTCCCGGCGAGCGGCCAGCAGGTTGTCGCGTTCCTGTCTGGCCTGGGTCAGGGCGGCATCGGCGGCCTCGAGTTCCTGCTGCAGGCCCTGCCAGCGCTCGCTGTCGCCGCTGGCTTGGGCGCTGGCTTCACTGGCCTCTAGCTGCTGCAGGGCTTGCTGCAGCGGGGTGAGTTCCGTGGCGATGGCCTGCAGGCGCTGCTGCCCGCCGCCCAGGTCGGTCTCGATCTGCTTGATCCGCGCGCTGAGCTGATTGCGGCGTTCCTGCAGCGGGCCGCTGGCCCGTTGGGCGGCCGTGCGCTCGGCGTCCAGGGCGGCCTTGCGTTGCTCCAGCCGGCTGAGCTGCGGCCGCAGTTCTTCGAGGGCCCGTCCGAGCTCGGATTCCTTGCGCTTGCTGGCCAGCAGGGTTTCCCCGAGCTCCAGCAGACGCCGGCGTAGGGGTTCGGCTTCGTCGGCGTCGCTGGCGGCACCGAAGCTGAGTTGATTGCCCCGTTGTTGCAGGCTCCCTCCGGTCATGGCCCCGCTCTTCTCGAGCAGTTCGCCATCGAGGGTGACGGCGCGGCAGCGGCCCAGTTCGCGGCGGGCGCTGGCGAGATCCCGGAAGACCAGGGTGTCGCCGAAGACGTAGCGGAAGACCTCGCCATAGACGGGCTCAAAGCGCACGAGCTCCACGGCCCGCCCCACCAGACCGTCGCCGCCCACGGCTGCGCCACCGCGCTCAAAGGCGGCGCCGTTGCGCATCGCCCCGCCCCCGCCACGGATCTTGTTGAGGGGCAGGAAGGTCAGGCGACCCGCCCGGCGGCTTTTGAGCAGATCGATCGCCCGGGCGGCAATGCGGTCGTCATCGACCACCACCTGGCCAAGGCGGGCGCCGGCAGCTACCTCCAGGGCGAGGCGATGGGCTTCGTCCACCTCGGCGAGTTGGGCGACGGGGCCGTGGATGCCCTCGAGTCCAGCCTCGAGCAGCAGGCGCAGGGCTCCGGTGCCGCGGCTTTCCTGGATGGTTTCCCGCCGGGACTCCATCCGGGCGATGTCTCGCTCCAGGCTGACCTGCTCCTGCTCGAGCCGTTGGCGGGTGCGCTGCTGCAGCGCGAGGGCTTCGGCGAGCTCCTGGGCGCGGGTCTGCTGGGCCTTGAGCTCGTCGAGCAGTTGATGCCACTCGTCCTCCAGGGCGGTGAGGGAGCTGGAGACCCCATCGCTGCTGGCGGCGTCCTGTTGCAGTTGCTCCTGCAGTTCTCCCAGGCGTTCCTGCTCTTGGCGCAGGCGCTCGACGAGCTGCTGCTGTTCGGCCTGCAGCGGGGAGAGCTTGGCCTGGAGCTCCTGGCGTTGGCGGCTGCGCTGCTTTTGCTCCTCCAGCCAGCTGCCGCTGCGGCCGGCCACTTCCCCCAGGCGACGGCGTGAGAGTTCGACGGCGGCTTCGGCAGTGCGGCAGCCGGCTTCGGCCTCCTCCAGGCTGGCCTGGTCGTCAGCGCTGTTGAGCTGGCTTTGCTGCTGTTTGAGGTCGGCCTGCTGGCGGCCCAGCTCCATCCGCTGACGCTGGAGTTCCTCGGCGCCTTGTTGGTGTTTCTCCGCTTGGCGGCTGAGTTCCCTGGCGCTTGCCTCCAGGCCAGCGAGCTCGGACTGCACCGCCAGGAGCTGATCTTCCCCAAGGGCTTTGACCTCGGCCTGCAGGGCGTCGAGGGCTTTGGAGGCGGTCTCGAGGGTGCTTCGACCTTCGCTGACGCTCTGGCGCTCGTTCTCTTGCTGGCGCTTGAGCGCCTCCTGGCGGCTCTGCAGTTGTTTGAACTGGGCCTCGGCCTGCTCGAACCCGAGCACCTGCTCCTGCAGACGGCCTCGCTGGAAGCGCTCCCGCAGCTCCTGGTAGGTGCGGGCTTTGGCGCAGTCCCGCTCGAGCTTTTGCCGGGAGACCAGCAGTTCCTGCTGGACGATGGCGCAGCGCTCTTCCCGGTCCTGCACGTCCGAGAGCTTGGAGCGGGTCTGCTCGATGCGGGAGTCGAAGAGGGCCACCCCGGCGAGCTCATCGATGATTCCGCGGCGGTCGCGGGAACTCATCGAGACGATGCGGGTGACGTCGCCCTGCATGACGACGTTGCTGCCTTCAGGGTCCACCCGCAGCCGGCGCAGCTGGGTTTGCAGCTGCTGGAGATTGCAGGGGATGCCGTCGGCGCTGTAGGTGCTGGCGTAGGTGCCGCCGGGGGCAATGCGCAGCCGGCGGGTGACGGTCCACTCTGTTTGCCCGGGCTTGATCCAGGGGCCTTCTTCGGGTGCCTCGAGACCCTGTTCTGCCTCATCGGGCTGCCAGTCGCTCAGGTCGAAGCGAACGGAGACGACCGTTTCGGCCGCTTTGCCCTGCTTGAGCTTGGAGCTGTTGACCAGGTCGGGCAGTCGCTCCGCCCGCATGCCGCGGCTGCTGGCGAGGCCCAGACAGAAGAGGACCCCATCGAGGATGTTGCTTTTGCCCGAGCCGTTCGGGCCGGTGACCACCGTGAACCCCTCGTCCAATGGGATCGACATCGATCCGCCAAAGGACTTGAAGTGGGTCAGCTCTACCTGATTGATGTGAACCAACAGGCCCGAGCGTCGAGCACCAGAAAGGTAGCCGACCCTCTGTCGATTTCAAGGCATGGTCACTACGGTGTGGTGGCTGTCCCACGGCTCCATGGACTCAGGCACGACCAGCAACGGTGTCCCCCAGGAGCCCGTGCAGGAGCAGCCCTGGCGGGCCAAGATCGAGCCGGAGGAGGTGCCTGAAACCGAGCCCCTCTCGCCGGTGGCGAGCCTGTTTCGGGAACGCTTCGAGCAGTTTCTGCCGACGATCCAGCGGGAGTGGCCAGACGTCGCTCGTCACACCCTGGAGGCCACGCGGGGCAGCCTGGACACGGTGGTGGAGGTGATTGCCCGGCAGACCGGCCGCACCAGTGAGGGAGTCAAGGAGCAGTTGCTCGATCTGCTGACGGTGGGCGAGGGCCAGGCCCAGCAGTGGGCGGATTCCCTGCGGCCGCTGGAGGAGCAGCTGGAGCATCTGCTGGATGACCTCAATGCCAACTTGCGGCCCCGCATCGAAAAACCGGTGCGGGAGCGCCCCTTGATGGCTTTGGGATTGGCTGCTGGAGTGGGGCTACTGCTCGGTCTGTTGCTCTCCGGCCGCCGTTCGTCATGACCAGCTCCGACTCCTCTTCTTCGCAGGACGCGCCGCGGCGTGGCGTCCCCTTGAAGGCGGCCTCCCGGATCACGGGGTTGGTGGCCTCGGTGATGGACCTGCATGTCCGGATCGCCCTGAAGGAGGCCGACCGCGAGAAGCGCCGTTTGATTGGCGGGGTCGTGCTGCTGATGGCGGGTCTCTCGGCGCTGTTGATGGCCTGGTTGGCGGCCGATGTGGCGCTGTTGTTCTGGCTGCATCAGAACTGGGGCTGGAGCTGGATCCACTCCGCCCTGGGCTTGATGGCGGTGAACCTGTTGCTGAGTGCTGTGTTCCTGCGGATCGGTGGCCTGATGACCAAGGGCCCCTACCTGCCCGAAACCTTGGCGGGTCTTACGAAGACGACTCGGGCGTTGGTGGGTCGCTGAGCCAGCGGCAGAGGCCCGGTAGGGAGAGCCCCTGCAGGCTGAGGTTGAGGATCACCGTGATGAAAACGATCCCCTGGCAGTTCTGGGCCAGGACGCTCGCGGCTGCATCGCTGGGCACTCCCCGCAACAGCGGGATGGCGCCCATGACGTTGAAGGAGAGAGCCAGGGGGACCGCTCCGCGTAGGCCGCACCAGGCGATCAATAAGGACTCCTTCAGGCTGAAAGGCGAGAGCCGCTGAAAGATCAGGACGCTCAGGGGCCGGGCGACGAGCATCAGGACCGCGGCGGTGGCCAGGCCGGCCGGCAGGGCGGGCAGCAGGTGGGTTGGATCCACCAGCAGACCAAAGATGAAAAAGATGCTGATCTCCGTCATGGTGTTGAACGGCAGCAGCACTTCTTGAATCGTTTGGTGGTTGATCTCGGGGCGTTGGTAGTGCTCATTGGTCATCATTAGACCGGTGATATAGACCGCGACAAAGCCCGATCCGCCCAGGATTTGTGTGCAGCCGTAATCCATAAAGGCGATGGAGATCGCCACGATGAGCAGTTGCTCGCGGTCAACCACCAGGCGGTTGATCATCACCCGGGCGACATAACCAAATCCCAGGCCCACCAGGACTCCGGAACCGATTTTTTGCAACAGGCTTGAGAAGCCGCTAATGACAACATCCGGGAGTGCTTGCCCTTGCGCTCCAACGCTGAAGAGACTGGCGGCGATGCTGAACAAAATCAGCGCCGATGGGTCGTTGACGGAAGACTCAAATTCGAGCAGATCTTGAACATTTTTCGGCACATGCCGTTTGACCTGACGCAGGACCCCGAGGGTGGCTCCGGCGTCGGTGGAACCCAGGCAGGCGGCCACGAGAAGAGCTGCCCCCAGGGGGATGGCATTGCTGAGCCCCGGGGTGATGGCCGCCCCGCTTTGGGAGGTCAGCCAGACAATCGCAGCCCCAAGGACCAGGGTGGAGACGGCGACCCCGGCAATGGCCAGCACAAGGCCGTATTTGAGGAAGCCACGAATGGCCTGCGTATCGGTTTTCAGCCCGGCATAAAACAGCAGTAGGGCCAGTGAGAAGGTCTGAAGCCGTTCGACCTCGGATGGATGGATATCGAGAACCTGCAGATTGATCAGCAGGCCTAAGAAGAGAACCCCAAGAACAGCGGGAATCCCAATTCGAATCGAGAAGCGGCTGATGATCAGCGTGCCCAGATACACCGCTCCGATGAAGAGCAGTTGAATCTCGAGGGGGATCGTCATTAACCCCTGGCTGCTGGCCAGTAGGGGGGTGATCCAGTGACTCATGGCAGAAGCCTAGGGCTGGCTTTAGCGGATTTCGTAGTGGAGCCAGCGGCAATCAATGCCTCCGTTGCTGATCGGAATGCGCCGGCTGGCTTTCATGCGTAGGGCGCCGGTCAGCTCCGGGTTGCCGCTGAGGAGCCAGAGGCTCCAGCCACTGCAGCGCTCTTTCACCATGGCCCCGAGATCGGCATAGAGCTGCTCGAGTTCATCGCGTTCACCAATCCGCTCGCCATAGGGCGGATTGCAGACCAGGACTCCCGGGCCGCTGGGCAGGTCGAGCGAGCGGAAATCGCCGGTTTGGAGGGTGATGGCTTCAGCGAGTCCTGCGGCCTGGGCGTTGTGTCTGGCTTGCTCCGCCACGCTGGCGTTCTGTTCGCAGCCCAGCAGCAGCGGCAGCGTGCTCAGCGGTTGCTCGCGCGATTGGGCCCGGCGCTGCTCCTCGTCCCAGAGCTCGGCGTCAAAGTCCGCCCATCCCTCGAGGGCAAAGGGGCGATTCAGGCCTGGGGCCTGGGAGAGGGCCCAGCTGGCCGCTTCGATCAGGAGTGTCCCCGATCCACAGAGGGGATCGACCAAGGGGATCGATCCATCCCAGCCCGTCAGCCGGATCAGGCCGGCAGCCAGGTTTTCCTTGAGGGGGGCGAGGCCCATGGCGCTGCGGTAGCCGCGGCGATGGAGGCTGCCGCCAGAGCCATCGAGGCTGAGCCGCGCCTCGTGGCGGTTGAGGTGGACGTGGAGGGAGAGGTCAGGCTCCTCGAGGTCCACGGAGGAGCGTTCGCCCCAGATGTCACGCTGCAGGTCGACGACGGCGTTCTTGACCTGTAGCGCCGTGTAGTGGCTGTGGCTCAGGCCGGGATTGCTGCCGCTGACATCCACGCGGAAGCTCATCGAAGGGTGCAGCCAGCGCTCCCAGTCCAGGGCGTTCTGAATGCCGTCGTAGAGCGACTCGCGGTCATGGCAGGGGAACCGCGCGATCTCCCGGAGGAAGCGGAAGGGATAGCGGCATTGCAGATGGAGCCGATAGAGGCAGGCCATGTCCGCCTCAAAGGCCGCGGCGCGCCGCAGGGGTTGCACCTGCTTGGCGCCGAGCTTGATGAGCTCCTCGGCGCCAATTTCTTCAAGGCCCTGGGGGAGCACCGCGATCCCTTGGATCAAGCCGCTCTTGGCGAGGCGTTTGACCGGTTGCCGCTGCCAGGCCTCTGTCATGACCTCAATCGACTGGGGCGGTTGTCCTCCTCGATGGAGGTCTCTCCCATTGTGCGTTGACCCTGCAGAATGAGGGGGTCCGGTCTCGACCGGACTAGGTGGCTCACACCAGTGTTTCGGACAGCGGTTCGATTCCGCTCAGCTCCACTTCAAGGGGCTGCAATGGTTTCGACGGGGCATGAGGAGGGTGACTGAAGCCTGCTCGGTTAGAGCGAACCCGTAACAGCGAACAACATCGTTCGTTTCTCCCGTCAGACCGCCCCTGTGGCTGCCTGACCCTAATTAAGGGAGATGGGGTTAGATCAGCCTTATCAACCAAATGATCCATGGGGGCTGGGAGGCCCCTTCAATCATTCCACTGCAGTTGATCTGGCGATTACGTCAGATGCTCAAAAACGGAGTGTTGCCAAAACTGTTGCCAAGATCCCGCCCGTCCTGAGTGGAATGGATAAGGCGGAGGCATTGGCTTTCGTCTCGCGTCTTTTCGACGCAGCTCAGGCAGGAGCTGTCCTCTGGGGGGATGAGTTGCTGCTGAAGCGTTTCCTTGAGCAGTGCAGCCGCACTGGCAGCCAAGAGACCATCAGCGGCTATGCCCGTGAGCTGCGGCATTTCATCCGCTGGCGTGATGAGCATCACGCCCACCTTCACCTCCGGGAGTTGGACCCGTCCCTTGTTGATGACTGGGTGTCCCTACTGCGGGACATGGTGTTGGCTCAAGAACTGAAGCCCCGAAGCTTCAACAGGCGAGTCAGTGCGGTGAGTGCGATGTACCGCTGGGCTTGTGAGCCCTCCCGTTCTGCTGTCACCGGAGTGCCATGTAATCCCATTCCCCCGCGAGTTCAGCTCCACGCACCGAAGCTGGCGAAGCCATTGCCAGAAGCAGATCTCTCCGCAGTGCTCGGCAGGATCAGCCAAGCCAAGGCTGAGGGCTCCAAAACAGCAGCCAGGGATTTTGTTCTGGTGCGAGCGAGCTACCTGCTTGGTTGCCGGGTCTCGGAATTGGCTCGCCTGAAGTGGGGCGACATTGAGGCTGTCGATGGGGGCGGGCAAGTCACGCTGCTTGGGAAGGGCAGCAAGCAACGCACAGTTCGGATCAGCGTTGAAACCCTGGAGCTGTTTGAGTCCTTGGGGCGAAGGGAGTCAGGGGATTGGGTCTTTCCCTCCAACCGGAAGGACGGTCCTCTGAGTCGGCAGGCGATTGCTGAGCGGATGCGCCGTTGGGGGCGGGAAGCGGAGGTTCATCTCCATCCCCACAAACTGCGCCATACCCACGCCACGCACGCCATCCGCCGCGGGGTGGATGTCTTCACGCTTCAGGCAACGCTTGGGCATAGCAGCAGCGCCACTACTTCTGGATATGTCGCGGCTGACCCAGCGGACTCGAGTTCGCTAAGACTGGGTTGAGTCATCTGGCTTTCGATCTTCTAGAAATGTTCTACTAGTGTTGAGAGCTATTGGGGTTAGCCTATGTCGCCGACTGAACGCATATCAATTGAACTTAGTTCTGAGCTTTTAGAGAGGCTTGACGGGATTCGCCAGCAATTAGGACTTAGAAGTCGTAGTGCATTAATTGAACGCCTTGTGAAAGAAGTTCTTGAGAATAATGGTGAGCAGGACTAGCTTTAATAGAGTTGGATTAAAGCTAGTCATTTTCGGATGCAGCCTTGCTCTCCTAGCAGCCCAGCCTGCCAGAGCGGCCACTGTTATTTCTGTTGGCGATGGAGACACCATAAGGGTTTTTGAAGATTCTTCCCCATTGACAATCCGTATTGCATGTATAGATGCTCCTGAATCTGCGCAGGCGCCTTACGGGACTCAATCAGCTAAAGCACTCAAAGCTCTTTTGCCAGTGGGGTCCACCGTGACTCTCTTTATTCACGCGAAGGATAGATATGGGCGAATAGTGGCTGAAGTTTTTGGTCAAAATGGGAATATTGGGAAGGTCTTGGTTGGACAAGGCAACGCTTTTGTCTATAGGGACTATCTCTCTAGCTGTGAAGCCGATCAGTACCTTCAGCTGGAAAGAAAGGCTTTATTGTCTGGTCTAGGTATTTGGTCAATTGGAACTCAAGGTATTGAAAGGCCCTGGGAATTCAGAAGGAGGAGTAAAGCTTCGGGACAGGGGGTTCGACGAAGGTATCGATGTAGTGAAATCTCTTCTTGGAGCTATGCACAACTCTTGCTGAGAGAAGGCCATTACTACCTGGATAGAGATAAAGATGGAGAAGCATGTGAAGGGCTGAAGTGATAAGGCTCGTCTTGTTGCAGTTCGCAATCTGTTGTCTTTAGTTGCCGACTCTGAGAATTTTTGCTAGTTCTAGGGAAAGGCGTCTGTACCCTTGACTGACGACAAATCCTTTGAACCCCAAAGCGGCCAAGGCCGTATTGAGTTGAACCCCCAGCAACTCATACGATGGATAGATACATCTCCCGACCTTGCTTACTTGCGTGATGCCGCAGACAGGGTGCAAGGTCGTTATGACGCGACTTCAGGCGAGATTACGTTTCAAAAGCCGCGAGTAGATACTATTACAGCAAGGAATAAGGGTTTAATCAGACAAGTAAGAGTCTTCTTTTGGCCAAAACCGACTAGCATTCGAGGCAAATCATGTGCTTCCCAGGAATTTGATCAGAGTTGCAGCAATACAGTTAACTTGATGTCGGCAAGCACGCTATGGGATGCCATAACGACGTACCCGATTATTCAGTTTGCGCTAACAGACTTTGTTGGTGGAGCAGCTTTGCCAACCGCAGTTGTTGTATCACTAGGATTGACAGCAGCAGGAAATGTTGCAGGAAAAGAGTCTTGCAATCGAAGCAAGGGTAAAAAGAACTCCGCTAGAACTGCTCTGACTATTTTTGTCGCAGTCTCAGTGGCCCGTACGCTTTTGTCAGGTGTGGGCCTTGATATGTTGATTAACAGAAGAGGTATTACTCGTGGATATGCAGAGAAGACAGTAGCCGAACAAATTCAAAAGACTGATACTCAGCTCAAGCAGCTAAGTACATTACAAAATCCAGTTCTACAAGAATTCAGAGATGCATGTAATGCAACTGAAGACCAGTTAAAGACGATGGATAGGAGCGACCCACGTTGGGATTCGACCTTCAGAAAGGCACGCGGATCTTTCCAAGAGCAAAGAGCCATGCAAGGTAAATCAGTTGATGAGATAGTCAAGATGTATGGATCTATTTCACTTGTACCTGGCGACTGTAACCGTCAACGATTCCAAACAGAGATAGATAGTCGTGAGGCGACAAGGCTTCGCGGTCTTTTAAAGACGTATCGGATGGATAAAGATCGGCTTAATCCATATCGATTCCTGTCTACACACTTTCCTGAAGTTTATGAGAGCAAATTTGTTGAGCAATCTAATGGTGAAGTAGAGATCAAAGAAGGTGGTCAGCTGGTTCTGACCTCTGTAGAGCAATTCTATGGAACGCTTTTCAGCAGCCGTTGGCCTGCCTTGGGATTCTCTCTATTTGGTATGGCAATCTCCGTATTTCTCTCAATTGGCTCTGCCTGGATGCTACGCCTCAAGTCGAGAAGTAGCGATATGCGAATGTCATACAGTGATCAGATGCTTGACGTTAGAGAAGATTTTCTAAATGGATATTCGGAAACCTTGCAGATTGCTCAGGAGAAGCGAAGAAACAAATTGATTAATGGATCCATTTCAAATCAAAAGGAGGACTGACTAATGCCTGATCAAGTCGAATCTTGGATTGCGCTTAATGATCGAACGGAAGAGCTTCAAATGGCAGTCGCGAAAGTCTCTGCCGAGCTTGGTATGGGATCCGATATGGCAGATAACCTTTATGTTGATATGAACTGGGGCTCGATTGCTAATCATGTTCTGATAACGGCTCTGTATGACATGCAGAGAACGGGTGAACTCCAGGACGCATCAGAGATACTTGCTCAGCGACCCAGCGCGCCGCAAGCACCCAGTAATGGTCCTGGTGTACATGAGGAAGAGCAAGAACCGCCCGAGTCCTGGATTCGAAGGAGGGAAGCCGTCATTACTAAAGATCTCTCTTGGTTTATTAATAATGGAGAAACTGCTGACATTCGTTTAAAGGCTAAGGAGTACCGCGAGCAGGTCTTAATGGACCTCTACCTTGAGCATGTAAAAATGTCTGGAGAGACCTATTTCCCTGAGCTTCACCGCTTGTTAAAAGCAGAATGGGACTTTTCGGTTGAACAGTCAGCTGGTAATTAGCATTTGTTGAGAGCGGACTGCTCTTTGTTCCGAGTTAGTCTGATCTCTATTCTCCGTTTCTCTTGAGGGAGAGATTCGCGGTTGGATACCTGTGGTGGGTCAATCAAGCTACCTGCTGAGTAAGATCTAAATACCAAGTCAGGGTATTCCTGGCCAAGATTTTCTTCAAGAAGCTTCTGCACTGATAAGGCACGAAGTAGTCCTAGATCTGCATTTGAGCCGGCTTTTGCTTTTGGAAAGCTTTGCGCGAGCTTCGTTGAGGTAGAGAAGCTGTCTAGGTTGCTTAGTCCACTGTTGGGCAATCTGTCTGTATGGCCAACGACTTCTACGGTATCAATTGCGTAGCATTGAATTGCACGTTCGATCTCTTTAAGCTCTTCGCTAATAAGCTTTTGCCTGAATGCATAGCTTATCTGGAAGCTTCCTCTCTTGAATCTGAAGTCTTGAGCGTCGCTTAGTCTTATAACAGGTGGTTTTTCATTGGTTAGTTTTGCAAGGACGCTAGCTACCACTACAATGCTAAGGATTAGCAGCGTGCTGCTTAGAAGGTCAGTGTATGCAAGCCATGGCGCAGTCAATCGTGGCCGGTTACTTTTTCTAGGTGCCATTTCTTACTCCCACGTCTCGGTATTTGACTGGCTCAATAGTGCCTCACTTAGTGCATTTAGTCTTCTTCTCTCTTCGTCGGTAAGGCTTGAAGTTCTTAAGTGTGTCTCAACTAATTGTTTCGTTCTTTGGCTCTCTGTAGTTAATCCGCTTAATGCATCTTGTAGAGATCTTAGTGCTTTCAGGGTTTCCTCCCTTTGGCTGTCTTCAGCACTAAGCTTTTTGGCTAATGATGCTGATAGCTCGTTGGTCGTTTTATTTTCGCGGCCAATTTCAAGTCTTGCAGACCGTAATTGCTTTGCCGCTTCCGATATGTCGTCGCCCACTTTTGAGATGTTTTCAATGGCTCTGTCCTGAGTGTCTATTTCGCGCTGTACCAGGGAATTGTATTCCTCTATCCTGCTTTTCAGCGAATCTAGGAGCATGTAAGAATCTTGGTAGCCCTTCAGGGCTTCTTTGTATCCCTCGCTCGAGTAGTCCAGGTCAGCCACAAAACTTGTCAAGGCTTCTTTCCCATTATTTATTCCTAGCAAAAACGAATTCGAGGCATTTGAGAAATCCTTCGCAAACTCTGAGCTAGAGAATGCTTCTGATGCTCTCTTGAACTGTCTGCCGCTCTGGTCTAAGTGTTGAACGCCCTCGCTAAAAGTTTCTGCATAAAGGCTCATTGCCTGAGAGCCTCTTTGGATTGAGTCGAAGGTTTCTTTGATCTTTTCATTCATGGCCCTTTCGATTGCCTGTCCGACTTCGTCGCTGAATCTGGACATGAAGTTCGATAGGCAAAGCTCCATTCTCTCGACTGAAGCTCTGACTAATGAGAACCTATTGCAGTCTGCCTGTACAACTTGTTCCAGGTACGCGGTCAGTAGAGACTCTGTTTCTTCGAGTAGGCGATTGCATCCGAGGACCAATCCGATCAGCCAAAATAGAAGGCTGTAGAAGACTCCACCAAGACTTGACAGAAAAGCTGTGCTCATCGGCCCAAGCACATTGCCTAGTTGATCGACTATTTCTCCTGGGGCTGTGTCATCAGTTGGGGTAAGTAGAAGACCCAGCTCTTGAAGGTTGGCGGCAAGTCCAACAAATGTTCCCAGTAGTCCAATGGTTATGAAGACACCAGGGGCGCTTCCCATTAATTCGCTGAGCCCACCTATATTTACTCTCCATTTCCCAATATGCAGTAACTCGTAGCTGCTGAGTTCACTTGCTGCAATTGAGTGGGCATCAACTTCTTCAATATTCTCGGCTGCTCTTCTATATCGCGTCCGTGCCGAGGTGACGAAGTTTGATTCATCCCCAAATTGGTCCTCGGAAAGGCGTAATGAACGAGCCAAGCCTTTTAGGTTTGGCTGCAGTTTCCGTCTTGCCTTCCAGATGCTTAATAGGAGCCCCAAGAAGAGAAGGGTTTCAAGTCCTAAAAAGATTGCGGCTTGCTCGCTGATCTGCATGCCTTGTGAGCGGCTATTCCAAGTCTGCCAAGAAAAACCGTGCGATCATCACTTGTAGCGTTTCTCTACTCGACTCCGTTTGCTCGTCTTGGGTGTGGGGCGTCTCTTATGTTTTGCTGATGATTAAGGGCAGGAGCAACAATCCGTATGCCAACCCACCCATCAGGACTGGAAACAGAAGACCACTCCTGAGCAGCTCGCACGCTGGCTCGTAATCGTTCATGCATAAAAATGCTTTTCTCCTTTAAGGGGGCAGTGCCTGACTTCGTATTTCTTCTTGTCTGAAAAAGCTGCTTGGCACCGGAATACATTGGGAGCCGGAGAAGTCAACTCAAATCCCAGGGCTACCTTCTGTAAAGAAGTTATTAGATGAACCTAAAACTGGAGGTGGTCTTGCCCTGATCTGGATAGCTTTGAAGAAGCCAATAGGTAGTCGTGGCTGCAGCAAGACCCAAAAAGCTGACCAAGCCAGAGGTGGAGACTTTAATTCAAGATCTCCTCGGCTCAGGGCAGATTGCACGTGATTCATTGCTTGCATTTGCGGAAAGAGTCAACGGCGCGGAGTTTAAAGAGGCACCACGACCGAAAGCAAAAGCAATAACAATGACAACGGCAAAGAAAGCGGTGCTTGATAAGTTTGGCTGCAAAAATGCGACAGAGCTAAGGAAGAATAAAACCTTTGTGATGTCAATGACTGGAGAAGAGATCAGCCTTAAGACAAAAGACGATTGGATGAAGCTCTATAGAAGATGGGTCGCTGTCCCTGAAGACGAAAGGAATAAGAGTGGACCAACATGTATTAACGGCATCGATGTACTTGATAACTTCCGCCCCTGGCATGTCTTTGGCCTAGACCCCAAAAAAGCTACGGCCGAAGACGTGAAAGCCTCCTTTCGAAATCTCGTCAAGGTTCATCACCCCGATGCTGGAGGGGATCCAAGAGTCTTCGAAAGGCTCCAGAAGATGCGCGATTCAGTCCTTGCATTGATGAATTGAGGAGGCAGTTCAATGCGTGATCTATTGACCGACAAGGAAACCGCCAGGATTCTTGGTAAAAGAATCGACACTCTCTATAAGACCATCGACTTCTTTGATGGTGATGATAAAGATGAATGGGAGCTTGTTGAGGGAGAGCATTTTGAGTTCACCACTAAGACTGGTGACTATCGCGAGAGACGATTCTATGAAGAAGGTGTGGAAGCATTAGCTGAATACTTTGACAGAAACACCCCAGGCTTGATCAAGCTCGTTGCTGAGGCTCTCACCCACAGACGCCGCAGGCGTAAGCAAATGCTTGTTTCCAGGCGAATTACACAAGAGTTGATTGAGTCCGGTTCCCTGCTAGAGGTCAGAGGTGAGTTGGGATTCGTCAGCCGCAAGACATGCATCAATATCTTGCAAACTAATGGGCGTGGAATTAATAACTCAATTGAGCGCCTTTGCCAGGCTGGCATGCTTGATGGGGAAGAGGGTCTCGAGCTTGAGCAGCATTTTCTCCTTAGCGAGGAAGGTGAAAAGATTTGGAGTCAAAGAGGATTAGCGAGCATGGCTATTGACATGTCCCACAACTCCAGCATCAACAAATCTCGAAAGGCGTGGGTGGGCGCTGTTGGGGAAGTTGTTGAAGAGTGCTTTAAGACCGAGATTAAAAGGCTCGCTGCAGCCCCACTGCGAATCGATAAAGCGATAGCCAAAGCAAAACGGGCAGCCAGAGATACATGCCAGGTCACAGGAAAGAAAAAGGCAAGGGGCAAGGAGCTAAGCCTTGATGGTCACCATTTGTTCGATAGGCAGAATCGTCCGGATCTCGCCGACTTCCACGACAACATCCTTGTCGTCGAGTCCTCAATACATGCCGACTTTCATAGCTGGAGAGGCGGTGGAGGATGCGAGCCTAGGCATTTCCTTCAGTACAGCTCGGAGATCAGGGGAGACTTGTTTGACTCCTCTAATAGTCGTGCCATGGAGCGATTCAATGGCTTGACAGTGCGCTTAACTCAACTGCAACGAAACTACGAAAATAATCATCTTCGTTACCGCTAGTCTTTTTCTAAGGAAAGCTGCTACTCCGGCGACTGGCGATAAACCCTGACATTCTTTCTGTGGTGAAAGTAAATAGCGTAACCGTTATTGCGTAAGAGCCCTCTGGGCGCCACGTCTTCGTCTTGTGAAATCAGTGAATGTCTTTGCTCTTCGGTAGTTCGTTGGCACATGTTCTAGCTCTGCGTCCAATGATGCAGATGTCGCGGGTGGGGCCGATTTGTATGGCTAGTCAGTTGTTTCGTCGATTTCATCGAAAACCTCTTGCAATATCCGCTCGATGAGGCTGCTCTTTGACCTGAGGTCAAGCTGTTTTTGAATTGCTGTCAGCTTCTCGTCAATGCTTAGCGGCAGCGTGATCTGCAGTGAAACGCGAGCCTCTTCCATAGCGCTTGGAGGATTATCGAAATGATGCCCGAGGTTCCTGCGCCGGAGCAACCAAAAATGCCGTGGCTTCACGGCGGGCTGGGGTGCCCACTCAGGAGTAATCCCTGATGTGGTCTTGGCCTGCTGTGTTCACTCACCTCAAGCTCTTCGCCCTTGAGGTTTGCCCCTACGACCCCTGTCAGCGTCTGGTGTGATCCTGTTCTGAGCTCGCTGGCCACAAAAAAACCGCGGATTCCCAGCCGCGGTTGAGGTTCCCATTTGCCTATCCCATCGAAGCGGAACCGGTCGGGGTTGCCATGGGTATGTCTACTCAGGACTTGGACACGTCTCTTTTTTTGAGAACGCAACCAGCTACCCCACAGACGACTTCGTAGGCCTCGTGACTTTTCTGGCTGAGGACTTTTTTGGTGTAGGCCCGTTTGGATCCCCCCTGGGTGAGGCGGTCCATTGATTGCATCAGGCGCTTTTTGATCGAGCGCAGGCGTTGAAGGGCCATGGATTGGGCGGCATCCATCCCACCTCTAGCGCCTGATCGCCCCAGGTGGCTGCGGCTTCACTCTGTGGTGGGGTGATCCTGGGCATTTCGCAACTCAACGGCCAGTTCCTGCAGGCCGAAACCAGCGAGGGCCAGGAGAATCACCAGCCCGGCCAGCCCCAAGAGTCCGTCTTCCACAGCTTCTCTTCGACTGGTCCTGTCGTAGCCATCGCCGCTGGCTGCTGCCACCGCTGTTTGCGTTCGCTCCTTTGGGTTGGCCGAATTGGAGCAGCGTTCCTAGACCGGGGGCACGCGCTTCAAGGGATCCACTCCGTGTTTCATTCCCCCCACGCTGTGCCAGCCCATGGCTCCAGGGGAGAGTTGCAGTTGGCGTCTCTGCGTTGCCAATTGCAGCTGCACTGTTCTGGTTGCCCCTTCGTCAAGGGTGATCCGAGCTGCCATGGGTTCTGCAGCCTGCATGGGGCGGTGCTGAGTCCCCAGTCCCAGTTCTGGAAAGCCTGCAACGGCCGTTTCTCCAGGCCCGTTTTGGCCTAGGGGCACGCCGTGGTTCGGCCTTGCTTTCATCTCTCGATTCCAGCGATTGACCTGCAACGCAGTCATGACTGGTACGTCCAGGCCTTGGACTGCCAGCCCGGGCGCAGGAGTGAGCAGGCCTCGATTCTTGACTTCCAGGGCCACCAGTTGGTCCTGCAACACACGCCCCAGCTCCAGGAGCCGGGGCAGCCTGGGATCTATCCCCGACATTTCGGGCTGGTCTTTGAGACCTTCACCCGTTGGGAGCAGCTGAGGCTGCAGCTGGAGCGCAGGGGCTGCCTCTTCTCTGTGCCCCCCAAGTGCCGCTACTCCGGTGGCCCGCTGGAGCATCACACCCTGTTTGTTCAGGATCCCAGTGCCAACTGGCTGGAGTTCAAGCACTACACCCACAGCGAAGCGGTGTTGGGCTGCAGGGATCAGCCCCAGGTCGGCGACCAGGACCTGCGCTAAGCGGCAATGGGCATTAACTCGGATTGCCCAGAGCCTGGGGCGGTCCGATGCTGGGCCCATCGATCTCGGAGGCGGATATGACCGACACTCCACCGAACCAGTCCTCAGGAGCGAGCTGACCGAAGGCCCCTGCTCCAACAGTCTTCTACCGCTTGTGAGCGGGCCGTCAGTTTTGACGGCACTCCATCTGCACCGCCTGAGGTGCCCCAGGAGACCCACCGCTCGACACCTGGATCCTTGGCCCCAGGTGTGCCTCCTTCAGAAGCTCCGACCGAATCCATTGCTCGAAGCCGGTGCCCTTGGGTGCCGGCTTTGTTGTTGCCGGCTGTGAGCAAGGTCACAGGGATGGTTGAGCTGGATCCGGCGGGGGAATTTTGTTTCTGGAAAGGTAAATGCATCGAGGAGGTCACCCTCCCGCAACCCCCAGAGATCGATGTTCAGCACTCGCTTTTCCGCCCGCGCCGCCGCCGCTGTTGTGATGGGATTGAGCGCCACGGCTGCCCTGGCACCTGCGGCGGAGGCCTCGGTGTTTACGGCGCAGCCGGTGATCGAGCAGAACTTTGTGATGGTCGCAGCACCAATCGGCAGCAGTGCGCGCTCACAGCTGAACATCTACGAGCAGGTGTCGCAGAAGCGTCCTTGCTTTCAGGAGCATGCAGGAAGCCCGACGGTTGTGAATCCGCTGCTGAGCGAATTTGATTTCAGCGGGATCTGCAGCCGCTATGTCGACAGCAACGGCTACTCGCTGCGGATTGGCAATGAGGACAAGGGCACGAGCTACCGGCTGAGCGTTGTGAAGGAAGAGGGCGATGTGAAGCTGATGGCGATCTCAAGCAGTGGCCGCGAGGGGGCGGCGAGCTATGTCGTGGCGCGTGCCGGCGGCGATGGAGCTGGTTTCCTGAAGCTGAGCTTTGAGCCGGGATGGGAACTGCGCCGTCGTCAGTACGGGAACCGCGGTTTGGGTCATCTGTATCTGTACCGGCAGAGCGCTGATCAGGCTGTGGCGAGCGCCGGGGTTAACTGAGCGCGGGAGTTGAGGTCGCACGAGAAAGCCCCCAGTCGCAGAGCGGCTGGGGGCTTTGGTGTGGGTGGGTTGGTTTTAGAGGCCGAGGCCACCGAGGGGTTGGAATCGCTGCAGAGGAGCCGTGCGGTTGACCTTGAGCAGGTTGCTTTTGCCAAGGCCTTTGATGCTCCGGTTGGGGATGTTCGAAAGACCGGAGAAGCGATTGGCGGAACGGGTGCCCGACTTTTTGCCAAGGCCAGGAATACCGGGCCGTTTGGGGTAGACGGTGCTCTTGCCTTTGGGGAAGTTGGGGAGTTTGACGCCTGGTCGAGTGCCGACGTTGCCCGGGTTCTTGCCGGTGTTGCCAGGCCATTTACCTGCGTTACCAGGCCGCTTGCCGGGGCCTTTGCCGACGTTGCCAGGGCCTTTGCCGACGTTGCCGGGGCCTTTGCCGACGTTGCCAGGGCCTTTGCTATCCGGGCGGGAGCCCGCACCGTCCTCGTAACCATGGCCATGGTCGTAGCCGTGGTCGTAATAGCGGTCACGGTTCATGGAGCCTTCAATAACGCCGCCGAGGATGCCGCCGACGACGCCACCGAGGAAGGCCTCGCCGGAGGAGGAGGTTTGGGCGGGAGCGGGTTGGGTGGTGTAGACGACGTTGAGGTTGGGGTTGTGTTGTCCTTGGACCATGGCCTCTGCACTGGCGAGGCAGGCGAGATCCAGGCTGGTCATGTCGATGGCTGACTTGACGAGCAGCTCACCGGTTTGGCGTGAGAAGCAGTCGTAGTCGAGGGAAGCGGCTTGGGCGTTGGAGGTGATGGCCAGGAGAGAGGAGCCGGCAAGGGCAGCGGCGGTGATGCCAGTGAAGCCTTGACGGAAGAAGGAGAGGGAAGTCATGGGAGGAGCGTGTGAGGAGTGAGGAGAGGGGGATGTGTTCCCCGCTGATCACAAGCTCGCCCGGTTGGAGGTTGAAGTTGTTGAGGGACGCCACGGTCTGAGGTGACGTTGGTCTCAATTTGCGACGGCTAAAGAAATAGGCGCTTTAAAACTTCCCCAGCTCCCGCTGAGCGCGGGGTCTCTGGGGGGCTGGGGCGTTGACGGCTGGCCGTGGTGCGGGACTCGTCGCCGCTTGAGGAGCTGTGGCTGGGGCGGGAGTCGTGCACTGGTTGTCCTTGAAGGCCAGCACCAAGACGGCCGTCGAGAGAAGGGAGACCGCGACCGCATTGGCGACGTGCAATTTCATGGGCCGATGCAGCCAAATCAGGGCGTCGTACTCAGCATGGAGAGGAATCTCGCGCTGCGCTGCGTGTCTGCCGCTGATCTCAAAGCGTTCCTGTCCAAGGTGGGGAACAACCAGGCCATTCGCGACCGCATCCACGCCGCGACGGGTGTGGATGACATCCTCTCGATCGCCCAGAGCCATGGCTTCAGCCTGAGCAAGCCGGCGGTGCTCAGGGCCCATGGCGAGGCGCTATCCCAAGCCGATGACGCTCAGCTTCAACGGGTGAACACCTGGGGTGATGCCCTGATTCACTGTTTTGGGGTGGCCGACTCGGACTGAGCGCCCGAGAAGCTGCTCCAGACCTCCAGTTCTTCCAGGGACATCACCCCTTCACGCCGCTCGCCTTGGTAGTCCCAGGTCGGATAGGCGCGGACCTTGGCGGCCATGCAGCGCTTGCGGCCCTCCTCCTCTTTGTCGCACTCCACATACGGCAGGAGCTCGATGGCCTCCACGCCGAAGAGTTCTTTTTGGGTGTTGCAGTGGGGGCACCACCAGGCTCCATAGACCACAAACCCCTGGGCCTTGAGGTGTTTGGCCAACTGTTGTTGCCGAGCCGTGGAGGGGCGAGCGGCCGCGGGCTGCTCTTCGGCGGCATGCGCCGCGGGTAGAAGTGCCGGTGAGCTGATCAGCAGCCCCAGGCTCAGGGCCAGGCGTCCCAGGACTTGGACGCTGCGGGGGCCAGCCATGGTGCTTGAACAACAGGTGGCCGCACCCTAAGGGCGATGGCGGAGGTGGTCACGCGTTCGGCCTTCCGCCTGTTTTCCCCCTCGCTCAATCCACCCCGCTGCTGGGACACTGAGGGTGCCGTTGATCGGTCCTTCCCAGCTGCTGCGATGAGCGCCAACGGTTACCGCGACTATTTCAAGGTTCTGGGCGTTGAGCGTGGCGCTGATGCGGACGCGATCAAGAAGGCCTTTCGCAAGTTGGCGCGCCAGTACCACCCGGATGTGAATCCCGGGGATAAGGGCGCTGAGGCGAAATTCAAGGAAGTCAGTGAGGCCTATGAGGTGCTCTCTGACCCCGATAAGCGTCGCCGCTACGAGCAATTCGGGCAGTACTGGAGTCAAGCCGGCGCTGGCCCTGGCCCTGGCGGTGTCGATGTCGATTTCGGCCGCTACGGCAATTTCGATGACTTCGTCAATGACCTGCTGGGCCGCTTTGGCGGACCTGGCGGTGGGGCTGGCGGATTCCAGGGTGGTGGTTTTGGTGGCGCCCCCGGCGGCTTTGGCGGGTTTGGCTCAGGCTTCCCCGGCGGCTTTGGCAGCGGTGGCTTTGCCGGTGCCCCGGGCCGTCAGGCGGCGCCGGTGAACCTCGATGCCGAGGCCAGCATCAACCTGACCTTCTCGGAGGCCTTCCGCGGCTGCGAGCGCACCCTGGCGGTTAATGACGAGCGCGTTCAGGTGCGCATTCCCGCCGGTGTGAAGCCCGGCAGTCGCCTGCGCCTCAAAGGCAAGGGGAACCTTCAGCCTGGAACTGGCCGCCGCGGCGACCTTTACCTCACCCTTCAGGTTCAGGACCATCCGGTCTGGACCCTCGACGGAGACCAGCTCAAGGCGGATCTTCCCCTGAGCCTCGATGAGCTGGCCCTGGGCGGTGAGGTGCGCGTGGCCACGCCCGATGGAGAAGCGACGGTGACGGTGCCCCCGGCGATGGCCGTCGGCCGGAGCCTGCGGCTCAAGGGCAAGGGCTGGCCGGTCAAGGGAGGTCGCGGTGACCTGCTGTTGAGCCTCAGCCTGAAGCAACCGGCGCGCTACAGCGACCAGGAGCGGCAGTTGTTGGAGCAGTTGCGGGCAGCGCGCAGCAGTGACCCTCGAGCCGATTGGATCAGCGCCGCACGTTTGTAACCCAGGGGCGTCTATGGCAGGGTGCGCCCAGCACTTGCATCGCCGTGAAGCGTCTCCTGCTGGGCTGTCTGCTTTGGGCCTCTGCGCCGGCGGCGATGGCCTACGAGGCCTGGTTGGTGCGCTCCACCTTTGAGCCCCACAAGGTCGGCCCCAAGGACGTGGCCGTGACCAAGGTCCCGATGCCGACCCTGAAGGCCTGCATTGCAACGGGACACCGTTGGGTGGCGGCAGCACCCAGTGATGGCAAGACCTCTCGCGGATTCGATTGCATCCCCTACCGCTAGCGCCCCCTGGTGTAGATGTGGGGCTCAACCAGAGCGGGATTGATGGCGAAGCGCCGGAAACTCAACAAAGAGATGGAGGCCGCGATGGTCGTCGCTCAGAGGAAGGTTGAGTTGATGACCGCCAAGATCCGAGATATCCGCGACGAAGATATTCAGAACGAATTCGCCCAGGCCTTCGCCCAGGTGCACGCCTCTCTCTCCCACCTGATCGAGGCCTATCGGGTCAAGGGCTTCTGCGAGGAAACCGAGGGCACCCTCGCGCTCTACAACGGCCTGATGGCGCGTTTTGAAGAGGAGTACGAGCTCTAAACGCCCCCTGTTGGATTCGAACCAACGACCGGCTGCTTAGAAGGCAGCTGCTCTATCCAGCTGAGCTAAGGGAGCTTGGATCTGACGCATTGTGCCAGCTGAGCCAAGGCTTCTATGGTGGTGTGCTGGAGAACGATGTCCACATGCCCGCTCCACGGCTGACTGAAGGCCAAAAAGAGGAGCTGGTTGCTCGCTACCGTCAGGGCGAGACCGCCCAGGCCCTGGCGGCGAGCTACGGCTGCAGCCCCAACACCGTCAGCCGGGTGCTGAAGGCTGGGATCGATCCCGAGGAGCTCGCTGAGCTCAAGAAGCAATCCCGCAGCCGCTCGTCTGCCAAGCCCGCCGCCGTTGTTGAAGCTCCAACTCCAGCTCCTGAGCCCGAGTCCAGCACCAGCGAGCCGGAAGAGTCCTCAGACGACGAGGAGGATCCGGGCGTCTTGGCGATCGATGACGCCGATGACTTCGGCGATGACGGCGATGAGGAGAACTTCGAGGACGGCGATGACGCTCTGGAGGTTGCACCCCTCGGCGGCGTTCCAGCGGCGGAGCTGATTGATCCGATCCCCCTGCTTCCCGGATTGCTGCCCAGCAGCGTCTACATGCTGGTGGACAAGGTGGTGGAGCTGCAGGCCAAGCCCCTCAACGAGTTCCCCGAGCTCGGTTCCCTGCCGGAAGCCGAGCAGGCGCGTCAGGCCCTGATGCTGTTCACCAATCCCCGCCAGGCCAAGCGCCAGTGCGGCCGCAGCCAGCGGGTGATCAAGGTGCCCGACAGCGATGTGCTGCAGCGGCGCTCCTCCTATCTGGTGGCCCAGGGCATCACCCGCCTGGTGGTGGAAGGCGGTCTGCTCTACTCCCTGCCGGAAGCCTGATCACTGCCCGGCAGCAGCAGGGCCGTTGCTGCGCCGCCGCTGATCACCCCGATCACCAGGGAGACCCCCAGGAGAAAGCCTGTCGGGAGTTCCGCCGTGCGGCCAAATCCCAGGTTCAGGCGGGTGCGTTGATCCAGGTTCTGGGCGCCCAGACAGAGGATCAGCAGCAGCAGCACCCCACCGCCGAGGCTGGCCAGAAGCAGGCGCAGGCGCAGCAGCATCAGGGGGTGTCGTCGTCTTGATGCAGCAAAGCGTAGAGCTCGCGTTTGGCGATGCCCGTGCTGCGGGCCAGTTGGCGAGCGGCATCGTTGCGGCTGAGCCCGCCGCTCACTAGGGCCTGCAGCTGCTCACGCAGCGTCTCATCGCTGGGTCGCTCGCTGGTTTTGTTCTCGGCGCCGCCCAGGACCAGGGTGAATTCCCCCTGGGGCGGGTTCAGGCGGAAGTGCGCCAGGGCCGCGCTCAGGTTGGGGCCGACCTGCTGCTCATGGCGCTTGGTCAGCTCCCGGGTGACGGCGATCGGCCTGTCCCCGAGGAGCTCGAGCAGGTCCTCCAGCAGCGCCAGCAGGCGGTGGGGTGCTTCGTAGAAGACCAGGGTCCGTTCCTCTTGGGCCAGGGCCTGCAGGCGGGCGCGGCGCGCGGTGGCCTTGGGGGGAAGAAATCCCTCAAAGCAGAACCGCCCGCAGGGCAGACCACTGCTCACCAGGGCAGTCGTGGCGGCGCAGGGCCCGGGCACACAGATCACCGTTCGCCCCTGGCCGCGGGCGGCGCTCACCAGCTCCTCGCCGGGATCGGAGATGCCCGGGAGCCCGGCATCGCTGATCACGGCGATCGCTTCCCCGTTCTCCAGCGCCTCGAGTAGCTCCGGGATTCGGGTGGCCTGGTTGTGCTCGTGGAAGCTCACCAGACGGTTCTTGATGCCCAGGTTGTGCAGCAGCAGGCCGCTGCGGCGGGTGTCTTCGCAGGCAATGCGATCGGCCCCGGCCAGCACGGTCTTGGCCCGGGGCGAGAGATCGCCGGTGTTCCCGATCGGGGTGCCCACCAGATAGAGCACGCCTGCAGCGGGTTCAGCGCCCTGCATCACAATGCTCCTTTGCCCTTCCATGATGCCCGCCGCCGCCTGCTTCCCCCCTGGCATCGAGGAGAAGCAGCTCTTGGCGGATCTGCGCCGGCTCTGCTGGGGTGCCGCCGACATCCTGCTGGCCTATGGCCGCGGCGAGCAGCCCCCCTATGGCTTCCCTAAGGCCCTGAGCGTCGACGAAGGGGGCGAGGGCCCGGTCAGCGCCGCCGATCTGGCGGTCAACCAGTGGCTGCTCGATGGCCTGGCCCAGGCCTATCCGGATGCGGGTTGGACCCTGCTGAGCGAGGAGACCGCCAAGGAGCAACTGACCGCCGGGGAACCCCTGGATGCCGAGTGGCTTTGGATCCTGGATCCCCTCGATGGCACCAAGGATTTCCTGCAGGGCACCGGCGAGTACGCCGTGCACCTGGCGCTGGTCCACCGCGGTGAGGCCGTCTTGGGCGTTGTTCTCCAACCGCTGCTGGAGGACCTCTGGTTCGGCCTGGTGCCCGAGGGCCGCGCCTGGCGGGAGAACCGCGCCGGTGAGCAGCAGCCCGCCCAGCTCAGTTCCCGTCAGGCCCTCTCCGAGATGGTGCTGGTGGCAAGCCGCAACCACCGGGACCAACGGCTGGAGCAGCTACTGGAGGCCCTGGCCCTGGGCGACACCAAGGCCATCGGCAGCGTCGGCGGCAAGGTAGCCACGATCCTGCGGGGTGAGACCGACGTCTACATCTCGCTCTCGGGCAAGAGCGCCCCGAAGGACTGGGACATGGCGGCTCCCGAGGCCGTGCTCAAGGCTGCCGGTGGCGCCTTCACTCACGCTGACCGTGCACCGCTTCGCTACAACACCGGCGATGTGCGCCAGGCCGGCTGCCTGATCGCCAGCCATGGCGTCAGCCACCAGGAGCTCTGCGAGAAGGCCGCTGCGGCGATGGCCCGCATTGATCCAGGCTTCGCGGTTTAGGCCATAAAAAAAGCCCCCTTGCGGGGGCTTCGTTCGATCAGGCCTGGGCGGGCTCGTCCTGCTGGGGAACCCCGCGCAGGGTGAGGTTGATCCGGCCGCGGTTGTCGATCTCGCGGACGCGGACGGTGACGTGGTCACCCACCTTCACCACGTCTTCCACCTTCTCAACGCGGGCTTCGCTGAGTTGGGAGATGTGGATCATGCCTTCCTTGCCAGGCAGGATCTCGACGAAGGCGCCGATCGGGATCACGCGGGTGACGGCACCGCTGAAGACCTCGCCTTCAGAGACGCGACGGGTGAGACCCTCGATGATGCGCTGCGCTTCCTCAGCGGCTGCACCGTCGTGGCTGGCGATCGTGACAATGCCGCCGTCCTCGATGTCGATCTTGGTGTTGGTGCGCTCGGTGATGCCCTTGATCGTGCGGCCGCCGGGGCCGATCACGGTGCCGATCAGCTCGGGGTCGATCCGGAAGCTGAGCAGGCGAGGGGCGTGGGGGCTCAGGACATCGCGGGGCTTGTCGATCGCCGCGAGCATCTTTTCAAGGATGTGCAGACGGGCCGGACGGGCCTGGTTGATCGCCTCAGCCACGGTCTTCACTTCGAGACCGGTGATCTTCATGTCCATCTGCAGGGCGGTGATGCCCTTCTCGGTGCCGGCCACCTTGAAGTCCATGTCGCCGAGGAAGTCCTCGATGCCTTGGATGTCGGTGAGGATCCGGACCTCAGAGCCCTCCTTGATCAGGCCCATGGCGGCGCCACTCACGGGGGCCTTCAGGGGCACGCCGGCATCCATCAGGGCCAGGGTGCTGCCGCAGACCGAACCCATCGAGGTGGAGCCGTTGGAGCTCAGGCATTCCGACACCACGCGAAGCACGTAGGGGAAGCTCTCCTTGCTGGGGAGGACGGGGATCAGGGCCCGCTCCGCCAGGGCGCCGTGGCCGATCTCGCGGCGGCCGGGGCTGCGCATCGGGCGGGTCTCGCCGACGGAGTAGGGGGGGAAGTTGTAGTGGTGGAGGTAGGTCTTCTCGTTGGACGGGTTCAGGTCGTCCATCTCCTGGGCGTCGCTCGGGGTGCCGAGGGTGGCGCAGGAGAGCACCTGGGTCATGCCGCGCTGGAACAGACCAGAGCCGTGCACGCGCTTGGGCAGCACACCGGCGGCGGCGCTGATCGGACGCACCTCATCGAGGTTGCGGCCGTCGACGCGCTTGCCGTCGTTGACGATCTGGGCGCGCATCAGCTTCTTGGTGAGCGCCTTGTAGTTGTTGCCCAGGGCCTTGCCGTTGCTGCTGACGGCCACCTTCACGGCGTCGTCGTCCTTGAGGCCGCTGATCTTCTCGGCCGCCTGGGCCTTGATCGCATCGAGCTGTTCGTCGCGCTCGGCCTTGGTCAGGCTGAACTGCTTGAGGACCTCGCCGATGCCCTTGCTGCATTCCTTCTCCAGGAAGGTGGGCAGGGTGGCGTCGACGGTCTGGGCCTCGGGGATGACCTGCTCGATGCCGAGCTCCTTGAGCAGGGTCTGCTGGACCTTGATCAGTTCGCAGACGGCCTCGTAGCCGAAGTCGATCGCCTCGATGACGTCCTGCTCGGGCAGCTGGTTGGCGCCCGCCTCGACCATGATCACGCCCTGGGGGGTGCCGGCGACCACCAGATCCAGCTCAGAGCGCTCGATCTCGCGGTAGCTGGGGTTCAAGATGAAGTCATCGCCCAGCAGGCCGACCCGCACAGCCGCCATCGGACCGTTGAAGGGGATCTTGGCCAGCAGGGTGGCCAGGGAGGCGCCGGTCACCGCCAGGACATCGGGCGGAACCCGCTCATCCAGGGACATGCAGGTGGCGACGACCTGCAGGTCATCCCGCAGCCAGCTGGGGAACAGCGGGCGCATCGGGCGGTCAATCAGACGCGCGATCAGGGTGGCGCGCTCGGGGGGACGGCTCTCGCGGCGCATGAAGCTGCCGGGGATACGACCAGCGGCGTAGAGACGCTCCTCGTAATCGCAAATCAGCGGCAGAAAATCGATGCCCTCACGGCCGCCGGAGCGGGTGGCAGTGACGAGAACAGAGGTATCTCCGCATTCGACCATGACGGAACCCCCGGCCTGCGGGGCGAACCGACCTGTGGTCAGTCGGATCTCCCGACCATCGAAGGAGACCGACTGAGTGTGACCTTGCACGTGGGCTTATGTCTTGTTTGTTGTCAAGAGCAATTCTTGCATCTGAGCCCAAAGGCTTGCGAAAAACAGGCGCAATCTCTTTCGGAATGCCACAACGCAGGCAAGCAACAAAAAAGGCGCCTTTCGGCGCCCTGACGGTCGATCAAGCGATCGAGAGACTCACCAGGAGGACTTGACCACGCCGGGCAGTTCGCCTTTGTGGGCGCGCTCACGCAGCTGGTTACGGCACAGGCCGAAGTCGCGGTACACACCACGGGGCTTGCCGGTGGCCCAGCAGCGGTTGCGCAGACGCACGCGAGCGCTGTTGCGGGGCAGGTTCTGGATCTTGCGGTGGATCTCCAGGCGCTCCATCGGATCGCCAGCGGCTTCGAAGGCGGCCATCAGAGCTGCGCGCTTGGCGGCGTAGCGATCAACAAGCTTTTGGCGCTTGACGTCGCGCGCAATCATCGACTTCTTCGCCATGCGGCCTGGATCTCGTAAGCAGTGACCAGAAAGCCTACCTCTTAGCGTCCCAGCAGCTGTTGGACCGCCGCCAGCTGGCTGGTGTCCTTGACGATCAGCACCACGCTGAGGCCCACCAGCAGGACAAAGCCCGACTGCATGAAGGCCATCTGGAACTTCTCGGGCAGGGGCTTGCGGCGCAGACCCTCCAGCAGCAGCAGGACGAACTGCCCGCCATCGAGCATCGGCAGCGGCAGGGCATTGAGCACCGCCAGGTTGATCGAGATCAAGGCGGTGTAGAGGAAGAGGCTGCTGCCGCCCTGTTTGGCCAGGGAGGCGCCCATCTCGACGATCTTCACCGGACCGGAGACCTGCCCTGCGGTCTCACCGAAGTGGGTTGCGAGGGTGATGAAGCCATCCACCGTCCGCTTGGTGAGCAGGGCGACATCGTGGTTGGCCTGCTGGATGACCTCGATCGGGCTGCGGGGGCGGCGGAAGGCCTCGGTGCCGCTGGGTTGAAGTTGGGCGCCGATGCGGCCGATGCCGCTCAAATCAGCGGGGGTCAGCTGCAGTTCCAGGGCTTGGCCCTGGCGCTCGGCCTGCAGGCGCAGGGTTTGATCGGGTGCGCCCTTCACCAGCTCGACCAATTGGCTGACGGCGCTCTGGCCGCCGCCCAGGTCGCGGCCGTCCACCGCCAGGATCCGATCGCCGGCCTTCAGGCCCGAGGCGGCAGCGGCCTGGCCCTGCTGCACGCCCGAGACCAGCACGCCGGGCGTAGCGCTGAAGCCAGCGGGGATGCCTACGAAGGCCCCCTGGGCCATCAGCACCGCCCAGGCCAAGAGCAGGTTGGCGATCACGCCAGCGGCGATCACCAGGGCCCGTTGGGGCAGGGGGCGGTTGGTCAGCAGATCGGGGTCATCCGAGGGGATGCTGCTGTCTTCGTCGTCATCGGGGAAGGAGACAAAGCCCCCCAGCGGAATCGCCCGCAGGGCGAACTGCACCCCCCGGCGCTGCTTCTGCAGCAGCACCGGGCCAAAGCCGATGGAGAAGCCGCTGACGCGGATCCCCTGCCAGGTGGCGGCAAAGAAGTGCCCCGCCTCATGCACCACGATCAGGCCGGCCAGGATCGCCAGAGCCGTCAGGACGCCCATCTCTGCAGATCCAAAGTCCGTCCATTGTGGGGGGAAGGCACGGCCATAGCGTTGGTTGTTAGTGCGCCCCGCCCGACTCCGGCTCCATGAGTGAACGCTGTGATGCCCTTCTGGTGGGCGCCGGAATCATGGGCGCCACCCTGGCGAACCTGCTTCGGCAGCTCGATCCCAGCCTGAAGGTGGTGGTGCTGGAGCGGCTCCCGCAGCTGGGGCGCGAGAGCAGCGGGCCGATGAACAACGCCGGCACCGGCCACGCCGCTAACTGCGAGCTCAACTACACCCCAGAGGCCGCCGACGGCTCGGTCCCCACCGGCAAGGCTCTAGCGATCAATGCCTCCTTTGAACGCAGCCTGGAGTTCTGGAGTTCCCTGGTGGAGGGCCAGCAGCTCAGCGATCCCGCGGGGTTCATTCGCGCCGTGCCCCACCTGAGCTTTGTCTGGGGGCAGGCCAATGTCGATTACCTGCGCCGCCGCTTTGAGGCCCTGCAGGGCTCGCCCCAGTTCGCCGACATGGCCTGGAGCAGCGACCCTGAGCAATTAAGGGAATGGATGCCCTTGGTGATGGCCGGCCGGCGCCTGGATCAACCCCTGGCCGCCACCCGGGTGACCCGCGGCACGGATGTGAACTTCGGCTCCCTGACCCGGGCGCTGCTGAAGGGTGTGGACCTGCGCCTAGGGCAGCAGGTGCTGGGGCTTGAGCGGGGCGGGGCCGGTTGGCGCGTGCAGACCAGCGCAGGCGAGCTGGAGGCACCGTTTGTCTTTTTGGGGGCCGGGGGCGGCAGCCTGCCGCTGCTGCAGCGCTCCGGGATCCCCGAGGCGCGGGTCTACGGCGCTTTCCCGGTCAGCGGCCAGTGGCTGGTCTGCCGCAACCCGGCGGTGATTGAGGGTCACAACGCCAAGGTCTACGGCAAGGCTGCGGTCGGGGCTCCGCCGATGTCTGTGCCGCACCTGGACACCCGCTGGATCGAGGGCAAGCGGGCCCTGCTCTTTGGTCCCTACGCCGGGTTCAGTACCCGCTTTTTGAGGCAGGGCTCCCTCTGGGATCTGGGTCGCTCGATCAAGCCCTACAACCTGCTGCCGACCCTGCAGGTGGGGGCCAAGAACTTTGATTTGGTGCGCTACCTGGTGGGTCAGGTGATCCAGCGCCCGAAGCAGCGGATCGACAGCCTGCGGGACTTCCTGCCGCAGGTCAACGCCAACGACTGGGAGCTGGCGGTGGCCGGCCAGCGGGTGCAGATCATCAAGCAGGTGGATGGCCGCGGCAGCCTGCAGATGGGCACCGAGGTGGTGAGCAGCGCCGATGGCTCCCTGGCGGCCCTGTTGGGTGCTTCCCCCGGGGCCTCGACAGCGGTGGACACGATGCTGGAGGTGCTGCAGCGCTGCATGGGCGAGCGCTTCGCCAGTGAGGCCTGGCAGCAGAAGCTCAAGGCTCTGATCCCCTCCTGGGGTGAGGAGCTGGGGGCCAGCGCCGAGCGACTGGCCCAGATCCGTCAGCGCAGCAATGGGCTGCTGGGCCTGAGCGCCTAGGCCGCGGGAATGGTGTCCGAGCCGAAGTAGGGCACCAGGGCGGCGGGGAGCTTGATCGAGCCATCGATCTGCTGACCGTTCTCCAGCAGGGCGGCCATGGTGCGGCCGACGGCCAGGCCACTGCCGTTGAGGGTGTGCAGCAGTTGGGTGGTCTTGCCCTCCTTGCAACGGATGGCGGAGCGGCGGGCCTGGAAGTCGCCGCAGACCGAGCAGCTGGAGATCTCGCGGTAGGCGCCGGCCCCCGGCAGCCAGACCTCGAGGTCGTAGGTGCGGGTGGCGGAGAAGCCCATGTCTCCGGTGCAGAGCTCGATCTTGCGGTATGGCAGCTCCAGGGCTTCGAGCACCGCCTCGGCATCCGCGGTGATCTGTTGGTGGGCGTCCGCGGAGTGCTCCGGGTGGCAGAACCAGTAGAGCTCCACCTTGTTGAACTGGTGCAGGCGGATCAGGCCGCGGGTGTCCCGGCCATAGCTGCCGGCCTCGCGGCGGAAGCAGGGGGTGTAGGCGACGTACTTCAGCGGCAGCTGATCGGCGGGAATGACCTCGCCGCGGTGCAGGGAGGTGACGGGAACCTCGGCGGTGGGGGTCAGCCAGAGGTCGTCCTCGGCGCAGCGGAAGCTCTCCTCGGCGAACTTCGGCAGCTGGCCTGAGCCGGTGAGGCTGGCGCTGTTGACCAGGATCGGCGGCAGGACCTCCCGGTAGCCCTTGCCGCCGTGCAGGTCGAGCATGAAGTTGATCAGGGAGCGCTCGAGCCGGGCACCCAGACCCATCAGGGTCACAAAGCGGCTCTGGGCGATGCGCACGGAGCGCTCGGTCTCAAACAGGCCCAGGCGCTCGGCGATCTGCCAGTGCTCCTCGAGCCAGTCTTCGCTCGCCCGGGGGCTGCCCCAGGTCTTGATCTCGACGTTGTCGTTCTCGTCCTTGCCGTCAGGGGCCTCGGCCGAGGGCAGGTTGGGCAGGGTCAGCAACTCCTCGCGCAGCTTGGCCTCGAGGGTCTTCTCTTCCTCCTCGAGGACCGCGACCTGTTGCTTGATCCGGTTGCCCTCATCGCGCAGGGCCTGTACCTCGGGGCTGCCCGGTGCGGCGCCGCCCTTGATCTTCAGGCCCACCTCCTTGCCGATGCGGTTGCCTTCGGCCTGGAGGTTGCTGCGTTTTTCTTCGAGATCGCGCTCCTGGCGCGCCATCAGCTGAAGGCCCGTGAGATCGAGCTTCATGCCGCGGCGTCCCAGCTGCTCGGTGATGAGCTCAGGGTTGTCGCGCAGCAGGCGCTGATCCAGCACGGGACTAGGGTTCACAGGTGCGCTTGAGCCTAGGGGCCGGGGCTCAGAGGACCTGGACGACTTCGCTGACTTCGGGGATGGCCTCGCGCAGCTTGCGCTCGATGCCCATCTTCAGGGTCATGGTGCTGCTGGGGCAGGAGCCGCAGGCGCCCTGCAGACGCACCTTGACGATCGGACCGTCGATTTCCACCACTTCCACGTTGCCGCCGTCGGCCATCAGATAAGGACGCAGCTCATCGAGGGTGCGCTCCACGTTCTCAATCGTGAGGGCGCGGGGATCGGCGTTTTCGGTGGCTGCTGCGGCTGGGGTTTCGGTGCTCATCGCGCTGAGACGGAGTTGCGCCGAGCTTAGGAACGCGGGACCGCTGCCTAGGATCAAGGCCGTCCGAGCCGGGACTTCCACCAGCGCATGACCGACGTCCCCGCTTCACGGATCCGCAATTTCTGCATCATTGCCCACATCGACCACGGCAAGTCGACCCTGGCCGATCGTCTGCTGCAGGACACCGGCACGGTGGCTGTCCGGGACATGCAGGAGCAGTTCCTGGACAACATGGAACTGGAGCGCGAGCGCGGGATCACGATCAAGCTCCAGGCCGCGCGCATGGAATACAAGGCGGCCGACGGCGAGACCTACATCCTCAACCTGATCGACACTCCCGGTCACGTTGACTTCTCCTATGAGGTCAGCCGCTCCCTGCAGGCCTGCGAGGGGGCGCTGCTGGTGGTGGATGCCAGCCAGGGCGTCGAGGCGCAGACCCTGGCCAACGTCTATCTGGCCCTGGAGAACGACCTGGAGATCATCCCGGTCCTCAACAAGATCGACCTGCCCGGTGCCGACCCCGATCGGATCGGCGAAGAGATCGAGGCAATCATCGGCCTGGACTGCACCGGGGCGATCCCCTGCTCAGCCAAGAGTGGCCTGGGGGTTCCCGAGATCCTGCAGGCCGTGGTGGACCGCGTTCCGCCGCCGCCGGATCGGGTGAAGGAGCCCCTGCGGGCGCTGATCTTCGACTCCTATTACGACCCCTACCGCGGGGTGATCGTCTACTTCCGGGTGATCTCCGGCTCGATCAGCACCAAGGACAAGGTCCTGCTGATGGCCAGCAAGAAGACCTACGAACTCGATGAGGTGGGGGTGATGGCCCCCGACCAGCGCAAGGTCGACAGCCTGCAGGCCGGTGAGGTGGGTTACCTGGCGGCCTCGATCAAGGCCGTGGCCGATGCCCGCGTGGGCGACACGATCACCTTGATGAACAACCCCGCCGAGGCGCCGCTGCCGGGTTACACCGAGGCCAAGCCGATGGTGTTCTGCGGCCTGTTCCCAACCGACGCCGACCAGTACCCGGACCTGCGCGAGGCCCTGGACAAGCTGCAGCTGAGTGATGCGGCCCTGAAGTACGAGCCCGAGACCAGCAGCGCGATGGGCTTTGGCTTCCGCTGCGGCTTCCTGGGTCTCCTGCACATGGAGATCGTCCAGGAGCGTCTGGAGCGCGAGTACAACCTCGATCTGATCGTCACCGCCCCATCGGTGATCTATCAGGTGAACATGCTCGACGGGCAGACCTTGATGGTCGACAACCCCGCGACGCTGCCGGATCCCCAGAAGCGCGAATCGATCGAAGAGCCCTACGTGAAGCTCGAGATCTACACGCCGAACACCTACAACGGCACCTTGATGGAGCTCTGCCAGGAGCGCCGCGGTGAGTTCATCGACATGAAGTTCATCACCACCGAGCGGGTGACCCTGCACTACGAGATGCCCCTGGCGGAGGTGGTGACGGACTTCTTTGATCAGATGAAGTCGCGCACTAAGGGTTACGCCTCGATGGAGTACTCCCTCATCGGCTATCGCAAGAACGATCTGGTGCGCCTGGATGTCCTGATCAATGCCGAGCGGGCCGACCCCCTGACGACGATCGTGCACCGGGACAAGGCCTACAACGTCGGCAAGGGCCTGGTGGAGAAGCTCAAGGAGTTGATCCCCCGCCAGCAGTTCAAGATCCCGATCCAGGCCTCCATTGGTAGCCGCGTGATTGCGTCGGAGAGCATCAGTGCGATGCGCAAGGACGTGCTCGCCAAGTGCTACGGCGGTGACATCTCCCGCAAGAAGAAACTGCTGCAGAAGCAGGCCAAGGGCAAAAAGCGGATGAAGGCGATGGGCAAGGTCGAGGTGCCCCAGGAGGCCTTCATGGCCGTGCTGAAGCTCAACCAGTGATGCGGCGCGTGTTGGCGCTGGCGGCCCTGCTGGCTGCACCGGCGACGCTGGCTCCAGCGATGGCGGCTCCCCAGGAGCCATATCCCGCCCTACAGCTCACGACGGGAGCCGATGTCTGGAGCATTCCCTACGCGGCACTCGAGCAGTTCATCAACGAGGGCAGCTTCAGCGACCAACGGCTGATGAAGCTGGTGATCCACTCCGGCTGGCCGGAGAAGGATCTGCGGGTGGCCCTGGCCAAGCCCTACAGCGTGGACTACCTGGCCCTTTCGCGCTTCCTCAATTCCAAGGCCGGCGAGGCCTTTTTGATCCAGCAGACCCAGGCCTACAAACCCCTGAAGGCCAGCGGCACGGTCGGGATCGAAGGCCTGCGCTACGCGATCCTCGAGAACGCCAAGTCCGGCACGATCTCGGCGATGGGGATCCTGAAGCAACTGCCGGTGCCGATGGCCTTCAACCTCGGCGGCCCGCCGATCGTGCGCTGCTCGTCGCTGCCCTGCGAGAAGCCGGAGCAGTGCCGCTCGGTGCTGAGCTGGTGGATCTTCCTGCCGGCCTGCCTCCAGGCCGCGGCGATGAACGGCTGAATCAGCTCTGACGATTGATGCGGTCGCGCGCCAGGAGGGCTCGCTCTTCGGCGCAGTAGTCCCGTCGGCCCAGTTGATGGGCGCTCTTGCTGAAGCCGTTTTGGGCCTCCAGGCGCAGGTTCTCGGTGCAGCGGCGGTAGAGCTCGGCGCGGTTGATGGCCTCTGAGCTCCACCAGAAGCTGGGCTGCCCGACGGCTTTACAGACCAGCGTTCCGGCTGGAGAGACCAGCCATTGGGCCGCCTGGGTGCCGGCCTTGAGGGTGCTGCCGCCGCAGGAGCGGGGTTGATCGAGGGGTGAAAACCGTTTGCTGGTGATCACCACGGTGGTGGGGTGACTGCGGTCGCAGAAGAGCTCGCTGCCATCGATCGGGTTGCGGATGCCGCTGCTGACGCTGTTGTTCTTTAGGGCCAGGGCACAGGCGCGGGCGGCCTTGTCGGCTTCGCTGATGGAGAGGGCGGCCAGGGGCGCATTGATCTCGGCATCGGGGCCGGGGGCTTGCAGCATGCGCACCGCCACCCATTGGCCATAGGCCAAGGGCGGGGCGGCCACGACTCCGATCAGGGCCCAGGGGACCCAGCTGCCCTTGACTCGCTCAAAGGCGGCGATGGAGGCCAGCAGTCCAACGGGGCCAGAGGTGAGCAAACCCAGGCCAGCGGCTAGCAGCTTGTCGCGCCACTGCTGGGCCTCTTGGCTTTCCAGCAGCTCGGTTTCGCGATTCCCGGACTGGGCCATGGAGACGCTCTCCTGCATTCGTTCTAGCGACGTTTGGTTGTTTGATCCCGCGGGCGGGGAATGCTCAGCGCAGTTGGCCTGAATCCCGATGGCACGCCGAACGCCTGAAGACGCGGGTTTTGTCTTGCCCCTGGCCCTGGCGGGGGTGCTGCTGCTCTGGCTCAGCAGCCTGTCGCTGCAGGCCGCGGTCTTGCATGGCCGCCGGCTCCAGCGGCTCGAGCACCAGGGGGTGCAGCAACGCGATCAGTTGGCCTCCGCCGCCCAGCTCTGGGCGGATTGGTTTAGGGCTGAGGGGCGCTGCCAGCGGCCGCTTCCCCCCAGCCAGTGGGCCGAGGTTTGTTCGATGGAAGGGCCGTCCTTTGATGACCCGGGCGCTCTTCTGCAGTCCTGGAGTCCCAGCGCCGAGGGCGGCACCTTGGCGCTGCAGCTGAGGAACTCCGAAACCCAGGGGCGCTTTGCCCTTGGTCCCTTTGGTGTTCGGGAGCTGAGCTGATGCAGTTGATCGAAGTCAGCCTGGCGGCCGTGCTGTTCACCGGCGCGACGGGGGGATCCCTGCGGCTCTGGGCGGCCAGTGGCGGCCAGCAGCAGCAGTTGGCCTCCCGCAGCGAACTGCAGGAGCGGATTGAGCTGGATCGTCTCCAGCTCCAGGCCCGTTGGCGTCAGGCATTTGCCCCTGGCCAGTCCTGCCCGGCGGTGGAGGGGCAGCTGGAGGCGGAGGCGGCCCGGATTCAGCCGCCACCGCAGGTGAGCCGTGCGTTGCAGGACCCCGCTGATGGCCGCGGCGTGGTGGTGGTCTGGAGTGCGCTGGATCAGCCCGAGCTCCAGCGTCAGCGCCGTTTCACTGCGGCGGGGCTTGGGCTGTGTTGAGGTCTGCTGGCTATTCCTTACCGGAGCTGCTGCTGGTGATGGGGCTGCTTGGGGTCGTGGGTTCCTTGAGTGTTCAGAACGGTGGCGATTTGCTGGCCCGGCAGCGCCTGGAGGCAGCAACGCGGTCGCTGGAGCAGGGCATCAACCGCGCTCGGGCTGAGGCGATCAAGCGGCAGGAGCCCTGCGGCATGCAGCTCGCGGAGATGGCCTGGCAGGCCCCGCCTGCGGGCAGTGACCTGGAGCCTTGCTTTGCCGCCAATACGCCCTGGCCGCAGGGCGTGAGGGTGCAGCACAACTTCCCTGCGCTGCTGCGCTTCACCAGCTCAGGTCTGGTGCTGGATGGCGGCACGGCGGTGCTGCGGCATCACGGGACGGACCTGGAGCGCTGCGTGGTGATGGGCTTGCCGTTGGGGGTGGTGCGATTGGGGCGACTGGGAGCAGCGGGCTGTGCGGTTGACCCGGGCCTCTAAGAGCGGAGGCTTCTCCCTGGTGGAGCTGCTCTTGGCGCTGGCCCTGGGGATGGGGCTGTTCGGGGTGATCCTGCAGGCGCTACTCGCGGAGGGGCGCAACAGCAGCCAGTTGGTCCGTGGGTTGCGGGAGAGGGGCTTTCAGCGGCGCAGCCTGGATCTAGTCGCCAGCGACCTGCACCAGGCCGAAGGGATCAACGCCTGGCCGGAGCTGGCGGAGCCGGCCTGTTCCCTGGCGGGCCGAACTCCGGTGCTGCATTTGGAGACTGCCGCAGGTCCGATCAGCTATTCACTAGGCCGCGCCCCGAGTTCCATTTGGCGCGGGCAGGTGTTGATGCGCTGCGGACCGGCCTATGGGCTCGATGGCCGCCTCAGCCTTGGTGGATCGTCTCCCAACCGGGTGGTGATCGATGGCTTGATGGCGAGCGGCCCGGAGACGTTCCGCGCTGAGGTGGCTGCAGCCGAGGGGGTGTTGCGCTTGGAGCTGGTGCAGCAGTTCGCGAACGGGGGGCGTCAGCAAACGATCCGCTCGCAGCGGTTGCTGGATCTCACAGGCCTGGAGTTGTTTTAGCTAGCTGCGGAGCGCGCTACTTCAGGTCGTATCGACCGTCGCGGAAGATCAGCACTTCTGCGTTGGTTGTTGTGAGGGTGTAGGCCGTTCCGGCGTTGCTGTAGCTCAGGCTGCAGTTGCTGCGCGTGCAGGCGCTCAAGCCGCTGAAGTTGTTGCGGACGTCATCGAGAAAGACCACGTCTAGATCAGGCCCGCCCACGATGGAGTCGTTGCCGAGGCCTGGGAGATAGCGGTTTTCCCCGGTTCCTCCTGTGAGGGTGTCATTGCCGTCTTGGCCAATCAGGACGTCATCGCCCGCGTTGCCATTGAGAGCGTCAGCTCCCTTGCCGCCAACGAGGCGATCGTTGCCGTCGAGGCCATTGAGGGTCGCTCCAGGATGGCTGTTGCCGGTCAGATCGCCTGCTTCCAGGACGTCATTCCCTGTCGACCCCTCGATGTTGTCCCCGCCGCCATAGCCGCAGATCAGCACGTCTTGGTCTTCCGGAACTTCACCTTGAGGAACGCTGAGAGTATTGGCTGAGCTGTCGCCACCACTCAGCTTGTAGAAGCCCTCAATCGTCAGGTTTTGATCGCTGCAGAGACTGGTCGCGTTGGGATAGGAGAAAATTGGGCTGATGCGCGAGTAGGTGTTGGTCTCTCCCTCGAACGTCTGTGTGCTGATTCCCTTGATGCACAAGTTGATTCGAAGTGATTTGCTCGTGTTGGTTGTATTGCTGGGGTCTGGGATGACGCTGAGATCGCAGTCCTCGGCTAATCCATCAAGAACGAGCTTGCTTACTCCAAGACTTGATTCAGTCCCTGTAATTTGGTTGGCATAGTCTCCGTCTTCCGCGATGCTGGGGCCGCAGCGATAGAGACTTGCACTTCCATTCCAGATACTGCTGCTATTGACCTCGTTATCCCGCACGAAGTAAATGACTGGTGGTAGATCCCGGCGGATCTCTAGGGCAAAGCGAAATTCATCAGCGGTAATAGAAGGACTGCACTGGTCCAGATTGACCGAGCCCGGGCTAGTGAGAACGCGTTCGCTAAGGGCTACTTCTGACTCGATGAAATGACTGGCGCGATTCCAATCATTGCGAAGGCGCTCGAGGGATTCTAGGCGGGCATTGGATTGGAGATGGGAGACGAGTGCTTCTCCAGCGACCACGCTCAGTAGGACTCCGATTGAGGCCGCGACGAGCAGCTCCGTCAGCGTGAAGCCATCGGCTTTTGTCCGCTTTAGTAGCTCGTTGTGTAGACGCATAGTCCCGAACGAAGCTTGCCGCTACGCAATGACCCCAGGGGTTCGAGTAAGCGCAGGCAGCGTGAATGGCGACTTCCCACCAAGTTGATGCGCAGATCGCCATCGGTTGTGGTCGTCCCTCGTGGGGTAAAGACCCAGGTGGAGGGCGATCCGCCTTGCAAGCTGAAGCTCAGACCGCTTGTGTTGGTGATCTCTTGCTGCAGATCCAAGATCGAGCTCTGAGTTGGTTGGTGATCACAGGTCCCGGTGAAGGTCGCCGCGGCGCTGTCAATCACGGCACGACAGACCGTGGAGTTTTGGATGGCTTTGCGCCTGAGATCTTCAAGCCAGCTGGTGCTGAGCTTGGCGGCGCTATTGAGCCTTTCGTCTTCCCAGCGCTGTTGGAAGTTTGGAATGGCAAGACCGGAGAGGATGCCAACGATCACGATGACAACCATGAGCTCGGGCATTGAGAACCCACCCTCGTGTTTCACGGGCACCACCCTTGAGCATGAGGGACCAGGGTGGTTGACACCACCATCTCCGGACTGGTCGCGGCTGAATAGCTGATGTGCAGCCGGTTTTGGTCAGCGGTATAGGTCGCATTGACCGTCACTGGTGGGATGGAAGCAACGTTGAAGCTGCTGGGCTTGTCAGCTGCTGAAAGGCTGGTTAAGAAAGCTTCCCCAAGGCTCTTGTTGACGCAAAGGGGTTTCAGTGTAGCCAGGTCATATTTCAATGCTTTCGATAATTCGTTGCTGCTACACCCTTGGGTGCAGAGAAACTCGAAGCTCTGCTTGCGCAATGCCTCGATATGGGTCGCAATCGAGGCGTCGACCAGTGATCTGCCTTTCGATCTGCTCATCCCACTGAGAGCGTTGGTGGTCATCCGAACACTGCTCAAGACAATAAAAATCAAGATGAAGGAGGCGATGAGAACTTCTGGAATGCTCAGTCCTGCCTGATTGGATTGTCTTGGTGTGTTCCTCATCGATGGATGCTTTCCTTACTGCTTTGTCCAGCTGCTCCAGTGCGATACCCCCAGTGCAACATAGTCCCTAATGCCTAAGGCATATTGAGGTCCAAACTTGTTGAATAATTGGGTGCCGATGTCGGCGGGGACAACCAGTTGAGCGACATTCGAAGAGGAGCCATTCCACTCCTTAGCCCAGACCGCTCCATTGATATCGCCACCAGTGCATTCGCCCTCTGAGTCACATTCGGCTGTTTCTTTGGATCCTCCATTAATTCCCATGTTTCCATCGGGGAAATAGGCCCAAAGTGCGTTAGATGTTGATGCTCCGGCAAGTCTGACGAATTGGTCCGTTGTTGTGTTGCCTGGATCGATTGGGTTGCCAAATAGGCCGAGAGAGCTTGCGCTCGCACCTGCTGGTAGGTGTTTGATAGCGGCACCGCCAGTGAAGACGGCTTCGCGTCCTCGAACATAAATCCGGACATCACCTGCTGTGGTATCGACCGTCAGGATTTCATTCTTGCTTTTCAGGCTGATGTCATTGACCATGCAATGGGTGATGGAGGTGTCGTCTTCTTTTTGCTCGACGCGGCAGGCACCCGTGTTTTGTCCTGCGGTAAAGGTGGTGCTGCTTGTGATTGATTCCGGTGGCTCAAAAGCAAGCCCTGTTGGTGGTTCTGGCACCGGTGGAAGGTCAATCGGACCGAGAAAAATCTGGCCCGCTACATATCCATTTCTATTCATCTGGATATAGCTTTCTTGTTGCTCTCTGCTAAGAGACTCAGATTCTGTCCCTGAGTAGCATTGAAGGCAGAGGACGTTCCCCGAGAGGGTTCCGAAGACATCATTGTTTCCCAGGACGACTTGTTGGCCAAGTAGTCCCGGAAATCCGCTGGTCACCGTGGGCTCTCCAAAGGAATTCGTGCAGCTCTTGGGTCTGACATCAATCGTCTGCTCGACGACTGATGTAGCGGCAACCGAATTGTTGGAATGCAGTCGCTCGCCCCTCATTCGAATAGTTGCTTTGCCTCCGTAAAAGGGGCTGCCTTGAAAGAGATAGCTGAGGAGTGTGTACTTGCCGCTGCTTCCAACTGTTCCGCTGAGGCTGGGTTCCCCAAAGGTCGCATCTGGACAGACTGATGAAATGTAGTCGCCATCATTCCATGGTTGCCCGACATTGCTGGAGTCGTAGCTTTTGATGAGGAGGTAGGAGTAGGACGCGTTCAGGCTTTCGAGAGTTCTGGCGATGCCTGCTTCTGCGATCTCGCGAGCCTGGCGCGATTGGCTTTGTCGAATTGTGCCGGAAAGCCCTAGCCACGATCGTGCGGCTAGGGCCATGAGTCCGGTCGCAATGATCAGCGAGATGATCATTACGAGGGGGAGGATGAAGCCGTCGCGAATAGCTTCTCTTTCGCTCTTGAGTATTCCTTTTGCCCTCGGCATAATGTATCGCTCTATCTTTGGTGAGCTGGCTATTCGATTTTGCTTGCGAAATCTAGGGCAAGGTTGCGACTTTGTCTTCGGTTAGAATTGCTCCATGCTTATTTGGTTGATTAATTGTATGGGCTACAGGCAGGTGACGGTAACTCCTGGAGAGCTGCTGATCTCTACTTCTCCTGTGTCAAGATTTACGCAGCCGTTGTATACAATGGTGTTGGGTATATTTGCATCGGTTCCGTTTCCTGTGGCAGTTGCTGTTGTAACTGGGTCGGCAACGGTGGAGGCGTAAGCGAACCGACCTGCTGTGTTCATGTTAGTTATTGTTTGATTTATGGCCGCCTGTGTATCTGCGACGACCCCTGTCATTTGCCACTCTGCCTGGGCTTCTCTGAGTATGACGGAGAGTTTCTGTTTCGCTTCTGTCCCTTTGGCCTTGTTTGTTTGATTTAAGAAGTTTGGTAAGGCAATGGCGCTGAGGATTCCAACGATTACGATTACAACCATCAGCTCCACCAAGGTGAAGCCCTTCTGGAGCGGGTTCTTCTTGCTGGACTGTCTGGTGTTCAGGTTTCTCAGCAGGGCATGGCGAAGAAGCTGAGGCTTGAGGGTGGAAGCCGTCATGAAGGTGTTCGGTGGCTTCTGTCCACCGTATGCAGCCCCAATTGCTGCAGCCAGAAGGATTGTCTGGGGTTTGCCTGAGAGTTTCCTGAGTGGCGCAGATCCATGGCTGTGCCTAACTTTCGTCCATGCCCGCCGCCTCCATCCGCCGGCACTTGCAGGCCACGAGCCTGCTGGCGGTCCTGGCTGGCTATGTGGTCTTGCTGGGCGTCAACCGCGAGCTCTCCGGGCGCCTGCGCTACGACCGGCATCTGGCCCAGGCCGAAGCCACCCGGGAGGTGCTCGAGCGCCTGGCTCCAGCTGATGTCGATACCCCGGTTGAACTGCAGGAGCTCCTGAGCGAATTGGCCACACCGACCTTGATGGTGTGGATGGTTTGGCTGGAGCCCCAGAACGCCAAAGGCCCGCCGCTGCTCTTGCCGGCTGGCTTGCTCTTTGAGGACTACAGCGCTGCTCACCCCTTGATTGACGCGGCTGCCAAGCAGTTGCGGCTGAGCCCCCAGCCCCATGAATTCGAGCTGGCCGGTCGCTCTTACTTCACCTCGGCGATTCCGATTCGCCTGGCGGGCCGGCCCTATCAGCTGCGTTTTGTGCAGGACTTCAGCCTGCAGCATGCCCAGGAGCAGCAAATGCAGTTGCTCTTGATTGCGGTGGCAGGGATGACGGCGCTCTTCACCTCAGCGCTGCTGCGGCTGGTGATTCACCGCGGTCTGATGCCGCTGGAGTCCTTCAGTGACTCCCTCAAAGGCATGTCCAGCAGCTCCCTGAGCACCGAGCGCCTGTCCTTGAAGGGCCAGCCCCAGGAGCTCAGGCCGATCGGCAACGCCTTCAACGATCTGCTCGATCGCCTCTCGGAAGCCTGGGAGCACCAGCGCACCTTTGTGAATGGCGTCTCCCATGAGCTCAGAACACCGATCACCTTGATCTCGGGCTACAGCCGCCGTCTGCTGCGCCACCGCGATCAGCTCTCCAGCGCCGATCAGGAGCAGTTGCAGTTGGTAGCGGAGGAATCCGAGGCGATGGGCCGCCTGGTGAATGACCTGCTCGAGATCGCCCGCGACGACGCCGGTCGGCTGCAGCTCGAATGCAGTCCTCTCGATCCCTATGTGGTCCTCTCGGATCTCTTTGTTCGCCTGCAGTCCAGCAGCGGTGATCGGCTGCGTTTGCGCACGGCTCCAGCGGGCTACCCGCAGGTGTCGGCGGACCCCGAGCGCCTGAGTCAGTGTCTGACGAACCTGGTGGAGAACGCCAGCAAGTACAGCCCAGCGGACGCGCCGATTGAGCTGGGCCTCAGTAGCGCTGGCGATGAAGTTGTTCTGCATGTCATCGACCACGGTCCGGGGGTTCCGGCTGAGGAGCGCACTCAGATCTTTGAGCGCTTCCGCCGCGGCAGCACCACCGGCGAGGTCTCAGGCCATGGCATCGGCCTGGCGGTGGTCAAAACCCTGATGGAACGTATGGGAGGCAGTGTCGCCGTAGTCGAGGCCCCCGCCGGTGGTGCTGACTTCCAGCTGCGCCTGCCCGCGCTTCCCCGTGCGCCGATGGAGCCGCGGCTGAGCCGCAGCGAGTCCCTGCGCCGTTGGTTCAGCCCCGGTTGAGTAGCTGCGGCAGCCGCTCGAGCGCCTCGGTCTTCAGCAGTGTTGCCGTCGCTCCCTCCCGTCGCGCGCACGCGCTCACCTGTGGATCGGAAAGGGCGGTGACGACCACCACTGGTGCGCGGAAGGCCTGGGCCCGCAGGGCCTGCAGGGTGCCGGCTCCATCCAGACCGGGCATGACCCAATCGAGCAGCACCAGTTCCACCTGATCCAGCCGGGTATCCGCCAGCAGTTCTCCCCCTTCCCGGCAGCGCAGCACCTCGGCCCCCAGGTCCTCTAGTTCGCTGGCGAGCAAGGCGCGGATGCGCGGGTCGTCGTCCACCACCGCCACCAGGGGGCTCATGGCGCCACGGCCTTTGGGGCCCCGAGCTTGAGCAGGAAGCCCACGCCACGGATGGTCTGGATCAACGTCGGTTGCCCCTCGGGCTCCAGCTTGCGGCGCAGGTAGCGCACGTAGACATCCAGCACGTTGCTGTCGCCGACAAAGCCTTCGCCCCAGACGCTCTGCAGGAGCTGTTCGCGGCTTTGCACCCGTCCGGGCTCGCGCATGAGCTGCCGCAGTAGGCTGAATTCCGTCAGGCTCAGGTGGATGGCGATCCCGCCGCGGCTGACCTCATGGCTGGCGGTGTTCAGCACCAGGTCTTCCACCTGCAGTCGCTCGGGTGCAGTGCTTCCCCGCCGGGCCAGGGCCCGCAGCCGCGCCAGGAGCTCTTCGATTGAGAACGGCTTCACCAGGTAGTCATCGGCGCCCGCGTCCAGGGCTTCGACCCGATCCGCCACCGCATCCCGGCCGGTGAGCATCAGCACTGGGAAGTTCAATCCAGTGGAGCGCAGCCGTTGGCAGACCTCGACGCCGCTGAGGTCCGGCAGCATCCAATCGAGGATCAGTAGCTCCGGCGTGTCCTGGCGAATGGCCAGCAGGGCGTCCATTCCACAGCCGCAGGACTGCACGGCATAGCCCTCCTCTTGGAGCTCGAGCTCCAGGAACTGCCGCAGCTTGGGGTCGTCGTCCGCGAGCAGCAGGCGGGTGGCTTGGCTGCCAGGGGCCATCGGTGGCATGGTGTGCCGCAATGACTCCCCCCGTCTTACCTACATCTGCGGCATCGCGCCTTCTGGCCTGGCGCCCGCAGAGCCTCGCCGCGCGGATGGCCCGCTGGGGGGTGGCGATTGTCCTGGTCTATGTCCTGATGGCGCTGCTGACCCCAGTGCTGATTCACCTGGGGGTGCTGCCGGAGGTGAATGGCGGCCTGGAGAACCCGATCTATGCCCCGCCCTCCTGGCAGCACTGGTGCGGCACCGATCGCCTGGGCCGCGATGTCTGCAGCCGCACCCTGGCGGGCAGTGGCGTGGCCCTGCAGGTGGTGGTGGTGGCCCTGGTCTCGGCGCTGGTGATCGGCGTCCCCCTGGGGATGGTCAGCGGTTACCTCGGGGGTTGGCTGGACCGGGTCCTGGTGCTGCTGATGGACACGCTCTACACACTGCCGGTCCTGCTGCTCTCGGTGGTGCTGGCCTTCTTGCTGGGTAAGGGCCTGCCCAACGCCGCTGCGGCCCTCTGCGTCGTCTACATCCCCCAATACTTCCGGGTGGTGCGCAACCAGACCGCCCAGGTCAAGGCTGAGCTCTACGTCGAGGCGGCCCGTTCCCTCGGGGCGAGTCCCTGGTGGATCCTGCGCTGCTACCTCTTCCGCAACGTCATCACCTCTGTTCCGGTCCTGCTGACCCTGAACGCCGCCGATGCCGTGCTGGTGCTGGGCGGCCTGGGCTTCCTTGGACTGGGCCTTCCGGAGACTGTGCCGGAATGGGGTAGTGATCTGCAGCAGGCCCTCAATGCCCTGCCCACAGGGGTCTGGTGGACGGCCCTCTACCCCGGGGTGGCGATGTTCGTCCTGGTGCTCGGCCTTTCGTTTCTGGGGGAGGGGCTGGAGAGTTGGCTCAGCGGCAGCGGCAACAACCTGCGCTCTGAGCAGTAGGGCTAGGGGCCAGTTAGCTCCAACATCCCCGCAGGTTGTTCACCAGCTCAAGGTCAACTGACGATCCATCCAGACGGCGTGGAATCACCATCAGCCCATTGCGCTTGATTTGGGCGGTCTCTGGGTTCTGCCGGTTGGCTTGCGCTAATCCCTGGCGAGCCCGTTCGCTGATGACGCTGCCAATGGGTTGTTTGCGCTGTCGCGCCAGGACCTTGGCGGCAGCGAGGACGTCGTCATCGAGCGACAGAGTCGTGCGCATCTGATGCTTTGCATCAAGCATCACAACTGTATGGCGAACTTCGCTGAGCGTTCCCGCCGCTGGCTCAGTAGCGCAGCTTCAACGTGCGGGGGAGGTCCTCGGCGATCTCGCCCTCGTCCGTGAGGGCCGGGTAGGGGCGACCCTCGCGGCGGCACCAGTCCGCCACCTGGGGGTAGGCCCACTCGAACAGGATCCGGCGGTATTCGCTTTCGCCCCCGGGAATTCCCTCGCCGTTGCTCGGGACCTTGCCGGCTCGCTGCCGCTGGCGCAGTGCTTCAAAGAGCAGAGTGGCCGCCGCGACACTGACGTTCAGGCTCTGGACCATTCCGGTCATGGGAATGAAGAGCGGCTGATCCACCAGCGCTAGGGCCTCCTCGCTCATGCCCCACTTCTCGGCCCCCATCAGAAAACAGCTGGGGCCGGTGAAATCGCAGTCGCGGTAGTCCACCGCATCGACGCTCAGGTGGGTCCCGTAGATCCGAAACCCCTTGTCCTTGAGCCCCTGCAGGCAGCCCTCGATGCTGGCGTGCGGATGCAGCGGCACCCATTTCTGGCTGCCCTTGGCGGTGTTGTTGAAGGTGCGGGGCCGTCCTGGCAGGCTGACGACATGGGCCTCCAGGGCGCCGACGGCGTCGCAGGTGCGCAGGATCGCCGAGAGGTTATGGGGCTTATCCACCTGCTCCATCACCACCGTCAGATCGCCCATCCGGTGGTTCAGCACGGATTTCAGGCGCTCAAAGCGGCGGGGAAGCAGCGGCATTGGCTGGGCAGGGGCCAACATCCATCGTGTCTGATGGCCGTTCGCCGCCCATGGAGCGGAGCTTTGATCAGCGGGTCTGGCGGGCCGTTGCCCAGATCCCCCCGGGGCGGCTTGCCACCTATGGCCAGATCGCTGAACTGATCGGTGCCTATGGCCGCGCGCGGCAGGTGGGTTGGGCCCTGCGCCGCCTGACCCTGCCCTCGGAGATTCCCTGGCAACGGGTGGTGAATGCCAAGGGCTGCATCTCCCTCAGCCAGAGCCGAGAGGGCTCCGATTGGATGCAGCGGGACCTGTTGATCGCCGAGGGCATCCCTGTCGATGCCGACGGCCGGCTTCCCCTGGCCCAGTACCGCTGGTCACCGGGCGCTAGTTGTGGGGGATGAGCAGCGCACCCCCCGGATTGGCCTCCCGCCAGGTGGCATGGCAGGTGCTGCAGGCCGTGGCCGCCGGGGCCTATGCCGATGGGGCCCTCGAGCGGGAGCTGGGCCGGGTCTCGCTCTCGCCTCAGGACCGCGGTCTGGCGACGGAATTGGCCTACGGGGCGATCCGGCAGCGGCGCCTGCTGGATGCCTGGCTAGATCAACTGGGCAAGGTCCCGGCCGAGCGGCAGCCCCCGAAGCTGCGCTGGCTGCTGCACCTGGGTCTCTATCAGCTCTTAAGCAGTGATCGCATTCCCGCCTCAGCCGCCGTCAGCACCACCGTGGAGTTGGCCAAGCGCGGCGGCCTGAGCCGGCTGGCACCGGTGGTCAACGGCATGCTGCGGGCTTTCCTGCGCCGCCAGGAGGCCGGCGAGGCCCTGCCCCTGCCGGGTGATCCGGTGGCGGCCCTGGCCATTCGCCAGTCCCTGCCCGATTGGCTCGCGGCTGCGCTTTTGCAGTGGCAAACCCCGGAGCAGGCGGAGGCCTTCGCGCTGGCCTGCAACACGCCGCCGGCCCTGGACCTTCGGGTCAACGGCCTGCGCGCTACACCCGAGGCGGTTCAAGCGGCCCTGGCCGCGGCGGGGGTGGTGGCTGAACCGCTCGAGGGTCTGCCGATGGGCCTCACCATCAAGGGCCGCTCCGGTGATCTGCGCCATCTGCCCGGCTACGACGAGGGGCACTGGTGCGTTCAGGACCGATCGGCTCAAACCATTGCGCCATTGCTCGATCCCAAGCCCGGTGAGCGGGTGCTGGATGCCTGCGCGGCCCCGGGGGGCAAGAGCACGCACTTGGCGGAACTCATGGGCGATCAAGGGCAGGTGCTGGCCCTCGATCGCGGCGAGGCGCGTCTGCGCCGGGTCGCCCGCAACAGCGAGCGCCTGGGTTTGGGCTGCATTGAGACCCGACATGGGGACGCCGTGGAATTGGTCTCAGAAGCCCCTGAACTCCTGGGGCAATTTGATGCGCTTTTAATCGATGCCCCCTGCTCAGGGCTGGGAACCCTGGCTCGCCATGCCGACGCCCGCTGGCGGATTGACCCGGCCGCGATTGAGGGGCTGGTGACACTGCAACGGCAGCTTCTGGAGGGATTGCTCCCCCTGCTCAAGCCCGCCGGTCGCCTGGTCTATGCCACCTGCACGGTCCATCCCGAGGAGAACGGCGACTTGCTGGAGGCGTTCCTCAAGGATCACCCACAGCTGCGCTTGGAGCAGAGCTTCCAGCTCTGGCCCGGGCAACTGGGTGGCGGGGGGGATGGCTTCTTCGCGGCGCGAATCGTTCGGACTTAAGGCGTTGGGGGCGCCTGCGGGGCCGGTGCACTGCGCCGGTTATCCAGCAGATCAAAGCGGCAGTCGACGTAGCGGGGGTTGGTCTGCATGCTTCCGCAGGGGTCCTGGCGTTTGGCCGGTCGGGATGGAGCCGGCGTGCGCACGCTGGGTTGGCCTGGAGTCACCGGTGCTGTTGTGGTCTCCTCTGTCGTTACCTCCTCAGTGGTTTCCTCCTCGTCCGGCTTCACCAGCTTGAGGTTTTTGGTGAGGGCCTTCAGTGGATTGAACTTGCCCTTGAGCACCGGCTTGGGCGGGAACTGCTCCACCGGCAGCTCCTTGAGGATCGGCGCCATGTATTCCGACCAGGCAACCACAGCGCGGGAACTGGTGCTCTTGGTCTCTTTGTTGTTGTCGTAGCCCAGCCAGAGGCCGGTGACGAGTTGGGGAACGCCGCCGATGAACCACAGATCTCGCCCCCCTTCTGAGGTGCCCGTCTTACCGGCGGCCGGCCGGCCCGGGGGGACCGCGCCATAGCCGGTGCCGCCGCTGACGACCTTCTGCAGCATCCACAGCATCGCGTCGGCGATGTCGCTTGGAACTATGCGCTTGCCGGGATCACCGTTGACGCGTCGGCTCCAGAGCAGTTCACCGCCCGGGCCCAGGATCTCCTCAAAGGGCGTCGGCTTGATGTAGACGCCGCGGTTGAAGATGCCCGCATAGGCGGCCGTCATGTCCAGGATCGTCTGCTCGGTCGCACCCACCCCCAGCGGGTAGAAGCGGCCCAGCTCCTTGGTGATTCCAAGGCTGTTGGCCGTGGCGATGACCTTGTCGAAGCCCACTTGCTTGAGCAGGCTGACCGAGACGGTGTTGAGCGAGTTCTGCAGTGCCACCCAGAGCGGCACGGTCCCGTAGTACTTGTTCTTGAAGTTTTTCGGGCAGTAGCCGCCGTAGCAAACCTGGCGGTCGGTGATCTTGTCCTCAGGCTTCATGCCCTCTTTCAGAGCCGTTAGGTAGACGAAGAGCTTGAACGTCGAGCCGGGGGAGCGCAGTGCTTGGGAGGCCCGGTTGAACTGGCTGGCGTTGAAGTCCTTGCCGCCCACCATGGAGCGAACCAATCCGGTCCCCGGTTCCATCGAGACGACCGCACCTTCCATCGCCCCGGGGGCGTGGCGGTTAATCGTGCTTTGGGCCTTCTCCTGCCAGTCGATGTTCAAGCTGGTGCGAATGGTCAGGCCACCCACCTCGAGTTGCTCCTTGGAGAGCACGTTGGGCAGTTCCTGGGCGACCCAGCTGGTGAAGTAGGGGGCGCGGCTGGTGAAGTACTTCGGCTCCGCCGGCTTCAGCAACAGGGGGGAGCTGTTGGCACTCTCGAGCTGCAGGTCATCGATGAAGCCGGCCTCGCGCATGCGCCGCAGCACGATCGCCCGGCGCTGCAGGGCCAGGTCGGGATTGACCAGCGGTGAATAGATCGAGGGGGCCGGCGGTAGGCCGGCAATCAGGGCCGCCTCAGGCAGGTTCAGCTCGGAGGGCGTTTTGGAGAAGTAGATCCAGGCCGCATCCGAGACCCCGTAGGCCCCGGCGCCGAGATAGACGTAGTTGAGGTACTGCTGAAGGATCTGCTCCTTGCTCAGCTGGCGCTCGAGCTTGCCGGCCAGCAGCGCTTCCTTGAGCTTGCGAATGATCGTGCGGTCCTGGCTGAGGAAGACCGTGCGTGCCAGCTGCTGGGTGATGGTGCTCGCACCCTCTTCGACCGAGCCGCTGGAGATGTTGCGCACCATCGCCCGGCTGATGCCGATTGGATCGATGCCGTCGTGTTGGTAGAAGCGGCGGTCCTCAGCGGCGATGAAGGCCCGCTGCACCAGCAGGGGCATCTGGCCGGTGACGAGCTTCTCGCGGGTCGCCGGACCGAGCTTTTGAATCACCTGGCCATCGCTGGCCAGCAGGGTCAAAGTGCCGGGGCGGTTGTAGCTGCTGACGCCACGCACATTCGGCAGCAGGCTGTCGACGCTGCGGGTGACGACGGCCTGGGTGAGCCCCACCGCCAGGCCGGCACCGGCTCCGACGAGACCGGCTGAGATCAGCTGCCGCCGGCGCCGCTGCTTCACATCACCACCAGGTCGCTGTGGCCGATGGCCAGAGCGGTGACGAGCATCCCGAGCACCAGGAAGGGCTGGGCGCTGGCTTGATACTTCACGTCAAAGGCCACCGGATCACGCAGCAGCCAGATGTCCTGGAAGGTGATCTGGGGAACGATCAACAGCACCAGCAGAACAGCAGCAAAATGTTGGCCGATGGCGATCAACACGGCCACCATCGCCAGCTGAAAGACGTCGATCATTCCTGCGCTGATCCAGCTGGCCCTCTCGATGCCAAAGGCCACGGGGAGCGATTGCAGACCAAGAGCGCGATCTCCCTCGACGCTCTTGAAGTCGTTCACCACGGCAATGCCCAAGCCCGCCAGGGAGTAGGCCAGGGTCAAAAACGCCGTGGTCCAGGTCAGGTGACCAAAGAGGGCCTGGCCGGCCCACCAGGGCAGGGCGATATAGCTCGCGCCCAAGGCATAGTTCCCCAGCCAGCCGTTCTGCTTGAGCTTCAGCGGGGGTGCCGAATAGATGTAACTGACAAACGAGCCGCCCAGAGCCAGGAGGAAGAGCACGGGGGTGTCGTGTCCTGCCCAGAGGTCCAGGCCGTAGGCCACGCCGAGGCCTGCCAGCAGCAGCACCCAGATCTGCGCCTTGACCTGCCAGAGGGGGATCGCCCCGGAGGGAATCGGCCGGTAGGGCTCGTTGATCGCGTCGATCTCGCGGTCGTAGTAGTCGTTGATGGTCTGGGTGAACCCAGCCAGCAGCGGGCCGCTCATCACCATGCAGGCGATCGAGGCACCGACCTCAGAGACGCTCCAGTGGAAATTGCCTGAGGCCGCGGCTCCGCAGAGAACCCCCCAGATCAAAGGAATCCAGGTGACCGGCTTCATCAGCTGAAGCCGGATCTTCCAGATGTTGGTGGTGCCGCTGGCACCTTTCATGCCCAGCAGTTGCCGGGCACCGCCACCAGTGGCGGCGGTGGGGTTGGGGGATTCGCTCACGAAAGGGGGCTTCAGGCGGCGGTGATTTCGTCGTCGAAGAACCAGGTGGTGGTGCCGTTGCTCAGCTCAACCACCACACCGATGCCCTTGCCATCGGTGACCTTGAAGTCCTTGACGGTGCCGGTGGCATCGCTCTGCAGGGCGGAAACCAGGTCGGCGGGGATGCGATCGCGCACCCGGGTGACCCGCACCTTCGAGCCGACGGTGATGGCAGCCTGGGACATGTCCGGCGCGACGAAAAAGTGGCGCCAGGCTAACCCGCTGCAAGCCTGCCCCCATGGTCGCCAAACGGATCATTCCCTGCCTGGATGTGGCCGACGGTCGGGTGGTGAAGGGGGTGAACTTTGTCGGCCTTCGCGATGCCGGTGATCCCGTCGAGCTGGCCTGCCGCTACAGCGCCTCCGGGGCCGATGAGTTGGTCTTTCTCGACATCGCCGCCAGCCACCAGGGGCGGGCCACCCTGGTCGATCTGGTGCGGCGCACTGCCGAGGCGGTGACGATCCCTTTCACCGTGGGTGGAGGCATCAGTTCTGTGGAGGGCATCACCGAACTGCTGCGGGCCGGGGCCGACAAGGTCAGCCTCAATTCCTCCGCCGTGCGGGACCCCGAGCTGGTGGCCCGTGGCGCTGAACGCTTTGGCTGCCAGTGCATCGTTGTGGCGATCGACGCCCGTCGCCGTGAGGACGGCTGGGACGTCTATGTGAAGGGTGGCCGCGAGAACACGGGGCTCGATGCGGTCGCCTGGGCGCGCCGCGTGGTGGAGCTGGGCGCCGGTGAGATTCTGTTGACCTCGATGGATGGGGATGGCACCCAGGCGGGCTATGAGCTGAACCTCACCCGGGCGGTTTCCGATGCCGTGGATGTGCCGGTGATTGCCAGCGGCGGTGCCGGCTGCATCGACCACATTGCTCAGGCCCTTGATGCCTCACCAGCCGGTGGCCATGCCTCAGCCGCCCTGTTGGCGTCTCTGCTGCATGACGGGGTGCTGACGGTGGAGCAGATCAAAACCGACCTGCTCGGCCGTGGCCTGAACATTCGGCCGCTGGAGGCCGGGTCGCGCGCCGCTTAACCCGCCGTTACAATTCACTCAGCTTTCACTTCGCACCAGTGCTGGCCCTCGATCAGAGCCATTCCCCAGTGCTGGCCGGAGCCATCGTGCTGGTGGTGATCGTGATGGTGGCCTGGGCCCTGCAACTCATGCAGGCCGCCAGTGATCGCAAGGAATTCTCCTTGATGTTGGCGGGCTGCATGGTCTGCTCCGCGGCCATTGGTCTGGCGACGGTGATGGTCATGACCTTTACCAGTGCTGAGCGTTTAGAGGCCCAGGGCTATCTCTCGGCCCTTGAAACGAATCAGTCCGAATTAATGGCAGCGGGTGTCAGTCTCGACTCGATCTCGCTGCCTTGGGATGCCGCCGAGCCCTGAGCCCTTCGCTGCCATCCCGCCTGGCAATCCCGAGGCGGTACGCGAGTTGTTCGATCGGATCGCCCCGGAATACGACCGGCTGAATGATCTGCTGAGCCTGGGGCTCCATCGCCTCTGGAAGCGTCAGGCCGTGGCTTGGCTTCAGCCAGCCCCGGGTCAGCGCTTGCTGGACCTCTGCTGCGGTACGGGGGATCTCGCTCTGCTGTTGGCTGAGAAGGTGCGCCCTGCGGGCTTGGTTTTGGGACTGGATGCGGCGGCGGCGCCCCTGGAGCAGGCCCGGCGCCGGGCGTCCCGTTGCCCCTGGTTGCCCCTGGAGTTTCGCCAGGCCGATGCCCAGGCCACTGAGCTGGCCGACGCCTGGGCCGATGGGGCTGTGATGGCCTATGGCCTGCGCAACCTGGCGGACCCCGCCGCTGGTCTCCAGGAACTGCGGCGCTTGCTCCGTCCCGGTGGTCGCGCTGCGGTGCTGGATTTCAACCGCGCCCTGAATCCCCAGGGACTGACGGCCCAGTTCCAGCGCTTGTACCTGCGTCAGTTGGTGGTTCCCCTGGCGAAGCGCGCTGGTCTCGAGGCTCAGTACGCCTACCTGGAGGACAGCCTGGCGCGTTTCCCCACTGGCCCCCAGCAGGAGCGCTTGGCGATCGAGGCGGGCTTCAGCCACGCGCGGCATCAGCTCCTGGCCGGCGGCCAGATGGGGCTGCTGCAACTGATCGCCTGAACCGCCTGGGATCACTAGCCTTTGCGCAACGATCCGCCAGGGGTTCCATGAGCAAGGCACGGGACATGATCAACGCCCACCTCTTTCCGGTGCTGGCCCTCATTGCCACGGCCAGTTCGGTGTCGATCGCCCTGTCCATTGGTGCGATTGGCGGGCAATCGGTGCGTTGGAACAAGTGCTTCAACACCTCGCTGGAGTGGTACCAGCGCAATCAACCGAGCCTGAGCCTGGATGAACAGAAGGCCTGGTCCGCGCGCTTCTGCAATGGCGGTGCCTTGGTGAAGCCAACCCCTTGAGCTCGCCCCTCGAGCGCTGCAGGGAGATTGCTGGGTTTGAGGCCCTGGTCATCGCCTTGGGCTACAGCTCGTTGGAGCACTGGATCGCCAGTTGGAGCGCCAGAGGTGGCCTGAGGATTGCCCAGGAGCTCTGGCCCCCCGGCGTTGATCCGGCCTGGATCGCTGCGGTGGGTTTGCCGCTGTTGGATCAGCTCCAGCGGCTGGATCGCGGCGCAGAGCCTTCCCTGCTGGGCCTGGCGGCGATGCCGGGTTGCGGCAAAACCACCCTCTGTGCCTGGCTCAAGCGGGCAGCGGCCTCCCAGGGCCTGGCCGTTGAGGTGGTGTCCCTCGATGACTTCTATTTCGAGGGGCAAGCGCTGGACGCGGCGATGCGGGGCAACCCTTGGCGGGCGCCCAGGGGCATACCCGGTAGCCATGACGTGGAGCTCCTGCAGCACTGCCTGCGCCAGTGGCGCAGCGACGGTGCGTTTGATTCCCCCGTCTTTGACAAGGCCCTGCGGCAGGGCCGTGGGGATCGCGCCGGCTGGAGAGCGCTGAAGGCCGATCTGCTGATCCTGGAGGGCTGGTTTGTCGGGGCGGGTCCCTGGCCGGCGAGCGAGCCTGATCTGATGTCCCTGGCTCCCGGAGAATCGGCCTACCGGCCAGTGATTCAGCGGAACCTCGCCCCCTACCAAGCGCTCTGGCGCGAGCTCGATTGTCTCTGGCAGCTCAGGCCCACAGCCCTCTCCCATGTGATGGCCTGGAAGCGCCAGCAGAACCAGACCCAGCAGCAACAGACGGGTGCTGGCCTGAGTGATCCAGATCTCGAGGCGATGACGCGCAGTCTTCAGGTCTGCATGCCGGAAGCGGCACTGGTGGCTGGCCGCTCACCCGATGTGGTGCTGCAGGTGACTGCCCAGCGCGGGCTGCAGGCGGTCGAGCTGGCGGGCGGTTAGCGACAATCCCCCAAGGCAGCCCTGCCCACCCAGTCGCCACAGCATCCGTGCACTTCCAGGACATCATCCAGACCCTGAACCGTTTCTGGGCCGAGCGGGGTTGCCTGATCCTTCAGCCCTACGACACGGAGAAGGGTGCGGGAACGATGAGCCCCCACACGGTGCTGCGGGCCATTGGTCCTGAGCCCTGGGCTGTGGCCTATCCCGAGCCCTGCCGTCGTCCGACGGATGGCCGCTACGGCGATAACCCCAACCGAGCGCAGCACTACTTCCAGTACCAGGTGCTGATCAAGCCCAGCCCGGATGCGATCCAGGAGACCTACTTGGCCTCGCTGGAGGCCCTGGGGATCCGCGCCAAGGAGCACGACATCCGCTTTGTGGAGGACAACTGGGAGTCCCCCACCCTGGGCGCCTGGGGTGTGGGCTGGGAGGTCTGGCTTGACGGCATGGAGGTGACCCAGTTCACCTACTTCCAGCAGTGCGGTGGCATCGACTGCCGGCCGGTGTCGATCGAAATCACCTATGGCCTGGAGCGTCTGGCCATGTATCTCCAGGACGTAGAGAGCATCTGGGATCTCTCCTGGGACGGCAACCGCTCCTACGGCGACATCTGGTTGCCGTTTGAGAAGGGCCAGTGCACCTACAACTTCGAGGCCTCCAATCCTGAGCGCCTCAAGCAGCTGTTCGCGATCTATGAGGCCGAGGCGGCGGACCTGGTGGCCAAGAAGCTGCCGGCTCCGGCCCTGGACTTTGTGCTGAAGTGCAGCCACACCTTCAACCTGTTGGAGGCTCGCGGCGTGATCTCGGTGACGGAGCGCACCGCGACGATTGGCCGCATCCGCAACCTGGCCCGTCAAGTCGCCGAGGCCTGGCTGGAGGAGCGCGAGGCGTTGGGGTTCCCGCTGCTCAAGCAAGAGGCGGCCGTCGCGGCCTAACTGCGGGAACGCTCACCCCAGTCTGGCTGGGGTGATGTTTGCCGCTGTTGCTGTTGAGCGGAGCCCTGGCGGCGTTGTCGCTTGGGGTGCTGCCCCTTCCGCTCGCTGCTCGAACAGCTCTGGCCGTTCTGCTGGGGTTGCTCCAGCTCTATGGCTGCAGCCGTCGGGGCTGGCCGTTGTTGAGGCGGCTGGCCCTGCTCTTGGCCTTGCTGCTGCTGGGGACCTGGGGCTGGATCGGCCGTCCCCATCCCTTGGCGGCGGACCCGGTGCATTGGATCCCGGCGGCGCAGCGTTCCGTCCCGGTCCAGCTCCAGGCCGGCCTGCTCCAGGACACGCGTCCCATGGGCGAGGGCTGTGCGGTGTTGGCGGAGCTGCCGCAGGGGCGGCTGCGTTTGCGCTTTCGCGACTGCCCGCAGCTCCAGCAGGGCTGGCGGCTGCAACTTGAGGGACGCCTGCAGCGCTTGCGTTCGGGACCGCACCCCCTGTTGCCTGGGGCGGCGGAGCGTTTGGCTGGCAAAGGGGTCTGGAGTGAACTCCAGGTCGAGCGCTGGAGCCTGATCGCCCGCCCGCCCACACCCCTGGCGGATCTGCGGCGACGGATTGCAGCGGAACTACGGCGGGTTGGCGGAGAGCAACCGGGGGTGCTGCTGGCGGCGTTGGTCCTGGGGCAGGCGATGGTCCCTTTGCCGTTGAGCGTGAAGGAGGCCTTCCGCGCGGCGGGGCTCTCCCATGCCCTGGCGGCCAGTGGCTTTCACCTGAGCGTTCTGCTTGGGGCGGTGCTGCTGCTGACCCGGCGTGCTTCGGCGCTGGTGCGCTGGCCGGCGGCCTTCGGGGCGATGGCGCTGTTTGGCCTGCTGGCGGGTGGTCAGGCGTCGGTGGTCCGTGCCCTGTTGATGGGGGCGATGGCGTTTGTCCTCAAGGAGAGCGGCCGTCGTTCGCGGCCCTTGGCCTTGTTGCTGCTCTGTCTGCTGTTGATGCTGCTTTGGCGCCCCAGCTGGCTGCTGGATGTGGGCTTTCAGCTGAGCGCGGCGGCCACGGCGGGTTTGATCCTCTCGGCCTGCCTGCTGGAGGAGCGGTTAGGCCTTTGGCTCCCGAGCTGGGCCGCCGGCGCACTGGCGATCCCCCTGGCCGCCTCGCTCTGGACCCTGCCGCTGCAGCTGCTGCATTTCGGGGTGGTGCCCAGTTACGCCGTCCTGGCCAATGTCCTGGCCGCTCCGCTGCTGACGCCCCTGACCTTGGGGGCCATGGCGATGGCCCTGATGGCGGTTCTTCTCCCGCCGCTGCTCGCGGCCATGGCATTCCTGCTGGTGCCGCTGGCCCAGCTGTTGCTGGCCCTGGTGCAGCTGATGGCGGGCTTGCCGCTGGCCCAGTTGCCGATCGGCCGGCTCGGACCGCTGTTGCTGTTGCTCGCTTTGGCGGGACTGATGCCGTGGTTGCTGCCGGCGGCACGCCGGTGGCGCCTGGTGGTGTTGCCGCTGCTGCCGCTGGCCCTCGGCCTGCGCCTCTGGCAGCAGAGCCGAGACCAGTTGCTGCTGGTGCGTCAGGCGCCGCGTCAGTGGATCGTGGCGCGCCACCAGGGCCGGGCTGGCCTGGTGAGCCTGAAGGCCGACCCCAGCAGTTGCCGCCGCGCGGAGCAACTGGCCCAGGGACTGGGCATTGCCCGCTTCGATTGGCTACTCCTACTGGATCCGCTGCCGGCCGAGTCCAAGGGCTGTTGGTCCCGCCTGGCGCTGACGACGGTCGAGCGGCTCTTGCCGCAGCAGCGCCTCAGGAGCCCGGGCTTAGAGGTGAGCCGCCTCAGCGCCGATAGCCAGGGCCTTCTTCTGCGGGCCGGGGGCCAGCGCTGGCAGGTGCTGCCCGATCGGCAGGCCTGGTGGAGCTGGCGTCGCCAGGGCGGCGGCGGCTCGCTCTGGCTTGGCTTTGTGCCAACGGCGCGCGAGCGAAGGGAGCTCCAAAGCCGCCGGGGGCTTTCGGCCTGGTGGCCCCCTGCCGGTTCCACCAGCGGATGGCACCAGAGCTGAGCTGGCGGCTTGATCCGTACACTGGCCGGGTCGCCTGGAGAGGTGGCTGAGTGGTCGAAAGCGAACGACTCGAAATCGTTTGAAGGGCAACCTTCCGTGGGTTCGAATCCCACCCTCTCCGTTGTTATCGATCAGCTGTGGAAGACCAGGACCAGCCCTTGGCTGACCTGGTGAAATTCCCGTTCTTCGCGGCTCAGATCGAGTCCGACCTGGAGACCCTCCTTGAGGGCGTTGTCATAGGGGGGTGGTGTCGGTGCCTGGCCGGCGGTCCAGAGGGCGGCGATTCCCACCGAGGTGGCGTGCCAGCTAAAGCAATCGGTGTTGCCAATGGAGGGAGCCTTCAGCTCGTCTTCCAGTAGCTCGCGGATGGCCATGGCTCAGGAACAGTCCTCTCAGCATTCAGAGTTCGCCGTTCGCCGGCAATCAGCTGAGAGGTTTCGTGACCTGACGGGCAATCAAACTTCAAGGGAACGCCCTTAGGCTTCGGCCCATGCTTGCTGGAATTGGGCCGATCGCCCTGGTGCACGAGTGGTTCACCCCCCGGTCGGTGGGCGGCTCTGAACTGGTGGTGCAGGAGCTCGATGCCCTGCTGCAGCAGCCCCAACTGTTTGCCCTGGTGGATGGGGAGAGTCGTCGCCGCGGCAGTTGGCTCGCCGGTCGCTCGATCATCAGCTCCTTTGTGCAGCGCCTGCCCTTTGGGGTCAGTCACGTTCAGCAGTACCTGCCGCTGCTGCCGATGGCGATTGAGCAGCTCGATCTGACGGGTTACCCCCTGGTGCTTAGCAGCAGCCATCTGGTGGCCAAGGGTGTGCTGACTGGTCCGGACCAGTGCCATCTGAGCTACGTCCATACCCCCGTGCGCTACGCCTGGGATCAGATGCACGCCTACCTGCGCCAGTCCGCCCTGGCCCGGCGTGGTCTGGGGCCATTGATTCGCGCGCATCTGCATCAACTGCGTCAGTGGGATGTCCTGAGTGGCCAGCGCCCGGATCAGCTGCTGGCGAACTCCCGCTTTACGGCCTCGCGCATCCGCCGCTACTGGGGCCGCGAGTCCACCGTGGTGCACCCCCCGGTGGAGGTCGATCGTTTCCGTTGGGATCAACCCCGCGATGACGTCTACCTCTGCCTGTGCCGTCTGGTTCCCTACAAGCGTGTGGATCTGGTGGTCGAGGCCTTCAACCGCACGGGGCTGCCCTTGGTGGTGATCGGTGATGGGCCCGAGCGCGCGCGCCTGCAGGCCATGGCCGGTCCCAATGTTCGGCTGCTGGGTCGCCTTCCCCAGGACGACGTCAACGCTTGGTTGAGCCGTTGCCGCGCCTACGTCTACGCCGGCCTCGAGGACTTCGGCATCGCCCCGGTGGAGGCGATGGCGGCTGGGGCGCCGGTGATTGCCTTAGGGCAGGGCGGCCTATTGGATACGGTCCGCTGCATCCAACGCGGGGACAGCCAGCCCACGGGCCTGCTCTTCCCGGACCAGCAGGTGACCTCGCTTGTGGCGGCCCTGGAGACCTTTGAGCAGCGGCGGCTCTGGCAGCAACTCCCCGCTGAACGGCTCAGGCGCTGGGCGGAGGGCTTCAGCCCCCTGCGTTTCCGTGCGCGGATGGAGGCGGTGATTGAGCAGAGCTGGAACCGCCATCAACGGACGCGGCAGGAACGCAGCCGAGCCCTGCCTGTGCCTATGGCTTGAGTGACCGCGGCGGGGTGTCGCTGCGAACACTCGACTTCTTTAATGACAGCTGGAAGCTGCCAAATCACTGCGCCGTTTGTCCGCCGTTGACTCGATTCCCGCTGAATCCACGGCCAGCTCTTGGCTGAGGGCTCAGTCCAAGCGCGGACGCATCCTCAAGCGTGTCGGTGACATCAGCTTTTCGCTGTTGGTCTTGATCCTGGGTTCGCCGCTGCTGTTGCTCTTGGCCCTGCTCGTCAAGCTCAGCTCCAAAGGATCGGTCTTCTATTGCCAGCGCCGCATTGGCCGCGGCTACAAGGGGTTTGGCTGCCTGAAGTTCCGCACGATGCGCAAGGACGCCGATCGCGTTTTGGCCTCGGTCTTGGCTTCTGATCCGGTGCTGCGGGCTGAATTTGAGCGGGATTTCAAGCTCAAGAACGATCCCCGCATCACGCCCATCGGCCGTTTCCTGCGTCGCTCCAGCCTCGATGAGCTGCCGCAGTTCATCAATGTGCTCAAGGGCGAGATGAGCGTGGTGGGCCCCAGACCGATCGTTTGGGATGAGCTGGAGCGCTACGGCCGCACGATGGATGAGGTGCTGGCGGTCCGCCCGGGCCTGACCGGCCTCTGGCAGGTCTCTGGCCGCAACAACCTGCCCTACGAAACCCGGGTCAAGCTTGATCTCTTCTACGCCCGCAACCGAAATTTCTGGCTCGACCTCGGCATCGTTCTGCGCACGATTGGGGTGGTGCTCCTACCGATGGACCGCGGCGCCTACTAGTAGCGCTGCCGCTAACCACAGGACCTCAAGCCTGCGGCTCAGGCCCAGCAGCCGCTCCACATCACTGGCCTCGGGGGCCGGAGCTCCAGCTGCCAGCAGCGGTTTCTGGGTCTCCCGCTCCCCGTAGCGATTGACCCCGCCCAGTTGAACGCCCAGGCAGTGGGCGTAGATCGCCTGGGAGACTCCGGCATTGGGGGAGGGATCGGGCTGGCCTTCCTGCAACGCCAGCTGGGCGAGGGTTATTGCTCGTCTGGCTGTGCGTCCTTGGACCAGCGGCAAGCTCAGGGCCACGAGCCGGCAGGGCAGCCAGACCAGCAGGTCATCGAGCTTGGCTCCGGCCGTGCCAAGCCAGCGCAGGCTCCCTCGGCGGTAGCCGAGCATGGAATCGAGGGTGCTGGCGGCTTTGAACCCCCAGGCGAACGCCAACGGGCCAGGCCCCCCGTACGGCCAAAGGGCAGCCCCGATCACCATCCAGAACAGCGGCGCGAACAGCCCATCAACGGCGTTTTCGCTGGCGGTCTCCGCGGCGGCCCGCAGGATCTCCTGGCGGCTTAACTCCGTCGTGTCTCGCCCAACGATCCAACCCAAGGCCGTTCGCGCTGGCCCGAGTTCCGTGGACGTTTTGAGCGCCGCCAGGACGGCCTGCACCGCCTGCTCCAGGCTGCGGCCGGCCAGGGCGCTGGCCAGCGCGATCAGCAGCAGCGGCCAGGTCCAGGGGCGCGTCTGGCAGATCTCCTCGAGCCACCAGCCGGCGCCGCCGCTGCCGAGCACCAACAGCAGGGTGATGCCACAGCCCGCCAACCGCAGGCGCCTCGGGGATCCTTTGGCCCAGCTCTCCGCCAGCTGGCGCAGCCGGCTGATCCACCAGCCCATCACCACAACCGGGTGCAGGCACCAGCGCGGATCCCCCACCAGTCGATCGAGACCGGCCGCGGCGAGGACCAATAAAAAAGGGTGGATCCCCGAGAAGGAATCCACCCCTGAAGCGAGCAGCGTCATGGCTGCAGAGCGGCCTGAATCAGGCGGACTTCAGCCAGGAGAACATCGAGCGCAGGCCTTTGCCCACGTTCTCGATCGGGTGCTGGCTGTCGCGGTCGCGGATCTTCTGCATCTCAGGCTTACCGGCTTCGCATTCAGCCACGAAGTTGCGGGCGAAGGTGCCGTCCTGGATGTCGCCCAGGATGCGCTTCATCTCGGCCTTGGTCTCGGCGGTGATCAGGCGAGGGCCGCTGACGTAGTCGCCGTACTCGGCGGTGTTGGAGATGGAGTCGCGCATGGCGGTCAGGCCGCCCTTGACCATCAGGTCAACGATCAGCTTCACCTCGTGCAGGCACTCGAAGTAGGCCAGCTCGGGCTGGTAACCGGCTTCCACGAGGGTCTCGAAACCGGCCTTGACCAGCTCGGAGAGGCCACCGCAGAGAACGGCCTGCTCACCGAAGAGGTCGGTCTCGGTCTCTTCCTTGAAGTTGGTCTCCAGGATGCCGGCGCGGGTGCCGCCGACGCCCTTGGCGTAGGCCATGGCCAGGCCGCGGGCATTGCCGGTGGCGTCCTGGTGGATGGCGAACAGAGCGGGGACGCCCTGACCGTTCTGGTACTCCCAACGGACGGTGTGACCGGGGCCCTTGGGGGCGATCATCACGACGTCAACGTCGGCGGGGGGCTTGATCAGCTCGAAGCGGACGTTGAAGCCGTGGGCGAAGCTCAGCACCTTGCCGGCGCTGAGGTGGGGGGCGATTTCTGCGTCGTAGACGGCCTTCTGGGTCTCATCGGGCAGCAGCACCATGATCCAGTCAGCCTTGGCCGAGGCGTCGCTGACGCTCAGCACTTCCAAGCCATCGGCCTTGGCTTTCTCGGCGGAGCGGCTGCCTTCGTAGAGACCCACCACCACGTTCACGCCGCTGTCCTTGAGGTTCAGGGCGTGGGCGTGGCCTTGGGAGCCGTAGCCAATGATGGCCACCGTTTTGCCGTTCAGCAGGCTGAGATCGGCGTCGGTGTCGTAGTACAGCTTGGCCATCAGGGGCTTCGGTTCAGCGCTAAGCAAGGATCGAGCTTACGAAAGCGCCGGCCGGCTCCCTCAGGCTTCGTTGGGATGGGCGATCACGCGGTCGATCAGGCCGTAGTTCATGGCCTCCTCGGCACTCATGAAGTAGTCCCGGTCGGTGTCCTTCTCGATCTTCTCGACCGGTTGGCCGGTCATGCCCGCCATGCTGTTGTTGAGCATGTCCTTCATGCGCAGGATCTCCCGCGCCTCGATCTCGATGTCACTGGCCTGGCGCTGGCTGGTGCCGCCCAGTGGCTGGTGAATCATGATCCGGCTGTGGGGTAGGGCGAGCCGTTTGCCCTTGGTGCCGGCGCCGAGCAGGAAGGCACCCATGGAGGCCGCCAGGCCCACGCAGATGGTCACCACGTCACTCTTGACGTACTGGATCGTGTCGTAGATCGCTAGGCCCGCGGTCACCGAGCCACCCGGGGAGTTGATGTACAGGTAAATGGGCTTGCTGTTGTCATCGGAGTCGAGGTACAGCATTTGCGCCACCAGGCTGTTGGCGATGGCGTCGTTGACCTCAGAGCCGAGGAAGAGGATGCGCTCCACACCGAGGCGGGTGTAGATGTCGACCCAACGCTCGTACTGGCTACCGGGAAGGCGGTAAGGAACGCTCGGGGTACCGATGGGCATGGCTGGTCGGGTGAGTGAAGAACGGGGAAAGAGAAATCAGCCGATGCCGCCTGGCACGGGTGAGGGGAGGTCTTTTTGGCTCGTCAGGACCCGATCGATCAGGCCGAACTCCACCGCCTGCTCGGCGGTCAGGTAGGTCATCCGATCGGAGGCCTTGGAGAGTTCTTCGGTGCTCTTGCCGGTGTTGGCCGCGAGCATCTCGAGCATGGTGCGCTTGTTATGCAGCACCTCCTTGGCCCGGATCTGGATGTCGCTGGCCTGGCCGCGGGCGCCGCTGCGGGGCTGGTGCAGCACGATCGAAGCGTGGGGCAGAGCAGCCCGGTGGCCCTTGGTGCCGGCGCTCAGGATCATCGCCGCGGTGCCCATCGCCTGGCCGATGCAGATGGTGTGCACCGGAGGTTTGACGTAGCGGATCGTGTCGGCGATGGCGAAGGCCTCGGTCTCAAAGCCGATGGCATCGCCTGAGTACCAGCTGGTGCCGGTGGAGTTGATGTAGAAGAAGATCGGCTTCTCCGGGTTGTCGAACTCCAGATAGAGGAGCTGGGCAATGATCAGCTCGGTGACGTCGATGCCCATCTGACGCTTGGCATCGTCATCACTGAAGAGGGGCAAACCCAGATAGACGATCCGCTCCTTCAGCAAGAGGGAGGGAAGGTCAGGCGGTGGGGTGCGCATCACGGCCGAATCGCCGTAGTAGGGGGCTGACACCGACATCCGCGGATCCACTGCTGGCATGAAGCCGGAGCCTAGCGGGGGTTGGCGGGGTCCTGATCGCCTTTGCCGCCGCGTTTCCCGCTGGCCTTGCTGCGATTGCGTGCATTGCTACCGCTTCCCTTCGGGGGAGTGGGGCCTGCGCTCTCGGTTCCCTCCCAGCCATCGCGCTTGGCGAAGACCATCCGGCCGGTCGGGGTCTGCAGCGCGCCGGTGACGGTGACCTGCAGGCGCTCGCCGCTGAGGCCGTGGCCGCCATCGACCACCACCATCGTCCCGTCCTCCAGGTAGCCCACCCCCTGGTGGGATTCCTTGCCATCGCGCACGACCTTGATGCTGAGTTCATCGCCCGGCTGCACCTCAGGTCGCAGGGCGATGACCAGTTCGCTGAGGTTCATCACCTTCAGCTCCTGCACCTCGCCGACCTTGGCGAGGTTGTAGTCGGCCGTCAGCAGGGTGCCGCCGGTGTCGGCGGTCAGCTTCAGCAGCTTGTCGTCGACGCCGTTGCCCTCGTAGCGGGTGGTGTTGACCACCAGGCGACGCCCGTAGCGCTCTCTCAGGTTGCTCAGCAGCTTGAGGCCGCGGCGTCCCTTGCCCCGTTTCTCGGTGTTGGAGGAGTCGGCCAGGGCCTGAAGCTCATCAATCACCGCCTGGGCCACGATGACCTGACCTTCCAAAAGTCCCGAATCGAGCAGGCCGCGGATGCGGCCATCGATGATCACGCTCGTGTCGAGGATCTTGGCGCTGGCGGGCATCAGCACCCCATCGGCCACCAGCAGGGCTTCGGTGCTGTTGGGGTTGAACAGGCGCAGCAGGGTGCGGCCATGGACCTCGGCGAGGTTGTAGCCCGAGACGCCAAAGAAGACGTTGGCGGCAATGGCCGCCAGCGGCTTCACCAGCACCAGCTCCCAAGGCAGGGAGAGGAACAGGATGGGGGAGATCAGCAGGTTGGCCACCAGCAGGCCCAGGATCAGACCCACGGCCCGGCTCACCAGCAGATCGGTGGGCATGGTGCGCACCTGCTCCATCAGCCGGCGCCGTAGGCGCTGGAAGACAAAGCCCGCGAAGAGGCCCGCTAAGGCGCCGCCACCCCCCAGGATCCAGCTCAGCTGCTCCAGGTTCTGGATGCGGATTAACTGTTGCTCCGGCAGCAGATCGACCCCGAGCCAGCCCGCGGCGGCTCCGGAGATCACGAACAGCACCAGGATGAGTGTGTCCACCATGGCGGGTGCTGTGGCTGCCAGTCGCTCGGAAGCAGCATGCCCTATTGCGGCGGGTTTGGCCCAGGGAGGTAACCGGCCTCTCCCGCGCAGCGCCTACCTGCACATTCCGTTTTGCCATCGCCGTTGCTTCTATTGCGACTTCCCGGTGGTGCCCCTGGGGGATCGAGCCGGTGGGGCCCCCGGGCAATCCGGCAGTCGCTCGATCGAGTCCTACCTGGATCTGCTCTGCGGGGAGATTGAGGCCTCGCCGGCTGGACCGCCCCTCTCCACCATCTATGTCGGGGGCGGCACTCCCTCAATGCTGACGGCCGAGCAGCTGCAGCGTGTGCTGCGGAGCTTGAAGAGGCGCTATGGCTTCGCGGCGGGGGCGGAGATCAGCCTGGAGCTGGACCCCGCCAGTTTTGATCAGACGCGCCTGCAGGGCTATCTCAAGGCAGGGGTCAACAGGGTCAGCCTGGGCGGTCAGAGTTTTGATGACGACGTTCTCGAGCGTCTGGGGCGCAGGCATCGCCGCAGGGACCTCCTCGAGGCAGCCGCCTGGCTTCAGCAGGCGCGCGTCCAGGGGGAACTGAGCAGTTGGAGCCTGGATCTGATTCAGAGCCTGCCGGGGGCGACGGTCGATCACTGGCGGGCGCAGCTGCAGCAGGCCCTCGCGCTGGAGCCCCCCCATCTCTCGGTCTACGACTTGATCGTGGAGCCCGGCACGGTGTTTGAGCGGCTGGAGTCCAGCGGTGAATTGCAGCTGCCTGAGGAGGACCTCTCCGCCGATTTGATGGAGCTGACCGCCGGCACCTTGGCGGCGGCTGGCTTTGGCCACTACGAGATCTCGAACTACGCCCTGCCGGGCCATGCCTCGCGCCACAACCGCGTCTACTGGAGCGGTGCGGGCTGGTGGGGCTTCGGCATGGGGGCGACGGCTGCCCCCTGGGGGGTGCGGCAGCCGCACCCCCGCACCCGTGAGGGTTACGCCGCTTGGCTGCAAAAGGCCCCTGGCGAGCTTGGGCCTCCCCAGCCCATGCCCAACGATGAGCGGGTGATGGTCGGTTTGCGCCGGCGTGAGGGTGTCCTGCTCACGCCGCTTCTGGCCGGGCTCGATCCGGCGGGACTGATGCAGCGCTGGCAGCCCTATTTGGAGCGTGGTCTGCTCCGCCGGGAAGGCCAGCGCTGGCGGCTCAGTGATCCCGAGGGCTTGGCTCTGAGTAATGCGGTGCTGCGGGAGTGGTTGGAGTGGTGGGAGGAGCAGGCTGAAGGCCCCCCACCCAGCCCCTGAGGGCGTCCACACAGAGCTCGCGGCCCTGCAGCAGGGGCGGGCAGAACGGTGGTTGTTTGGCGGTGAGCCCCAGGAGGTCGGCGGTCACCCGCACCTGGCCGTCGCACTCCTCACCGGCGCCAATACCAATGACGGGGATCTGGAGCTCTTGGCTGAGGGCGCCTGCTAACTCGGCGGGCACATGTTCGAGCACCAGCGCGAAGCAGCCGGCGGCCTGCAGATCGCGGGCTGAGCGCTTGAGGCGCTCTTGGCTGATGGGGTCCTTGGCCTGGCGGCGGTAGCCCAGGCGATGGACCGACTGGGGGGTGAGCCCCAGATGTCCCATTACCGGGATGCCGGAGCGCACGAGCCGATCGACAACGGCCAGGGTTTCCGGTTCCCCGCCTTCGAGTTTGACGGCGGCAGCGGGGCTGTTCTTGAGCACCTGTCCTGCTGCGGCCACGGCCTGATCGAGGCCGCACTGGTAACTGAGGAAGGGCAGATCCGTGATGATCAGCGGCTGCTGGTTGGCGGGGCGCTGCAGCCCGCGGCCCACGGCCCGGGTGTGCATCACCATCTCCTCCAGGGTCACCGGGAGGGTGGTGGCATGGCCGAGGACCACCATCGCCAGAGAGTCGCCCACCAAGATGGCGTCCGCCCCGGCCTCTTCCACGAGGGCCGCTGAGAGGGCATCCCAGGCGGTGAGCACGGCGATGGGCCGGCCCTCCTGCTTGCAGGTGAGTAGATCAGCAGGTCGCACCCGGCGATCACCTCATGGACGGGGGCTCATTGCTAGCATCCGACCGACTCGGACCCATGCGGCCCGGACGCCCAAATCTGGTCAGGACCGGAAGGGAGCAGCCACACGGGATGCTCTTGGCAGGCGTGGACTCCGGGTCACCCCATTTCAACGGCAATAAAAAAGGGGCCCCTGGGGCCCCTTTTTGCTGGTTCTCAGTCCAGAACTCAGTTGTTGTTTTGGCGGTTGAGCAGGAAGGAGGGGATGGCTGCACCAGGCAGATCGCCTTCGCCGCTGTCGCCGGCCACAAAGCTGTTCAAGGGCCGCTCGGGGCGATAGGCACCGCCGCCTTCGAAGCCCGTGGCGATCACCGTCACGTGGATCTCGCCTTCCAGCTTCTCGTCCACCACGGCACCAACAATGATGTTGGCCTCGGGGTCGACCACGTCGTAGATCACCTCAGAGGCGGTGGTCATGTCCTCAAGGGTCATGTCCTTGCCACCGCTGATGTTGATGACGCAGCCCTTGGCGCCGTCGATCCGTGCGGACTCCAACAGCGGGCTGTTGATGGCGGCCTGGGCGGCTTCGCTGGCGCGGGAACGGCCGGAGCCGACGCCCAGACCAAGCAGGGCGGTGCCCGCGTCGTTCATGACCGAGCGCACATCGGCGAAGTCAACGTTCACCAGGCCGGGCTTGGTGATGATGTCGGTGATGCCCTTCACGCCCATCCGCAGGACGTCATCGGCGGCGCGGAAGGCATCCTGCAGGGGTGCACCGGCAATGGCTTCCCGCAGCCGGTCGTTGGGGATCACGATCAGGGTGTCCACATGCTCGGACAGGCGGGCAATGCCCTCCTCGGCCTGACGCATGCGGCGGCGCCCTTCAAAGCCGAAGGGCTTGGTGACGATGCCCACGGTCAGGGCGCCGCATTCCTTGGCGACTTCGGCCACCACCGGAGCGGCACCGGTGCCGGTGCCACCACCCATGCCAGCGGCGATAAAGACCAGGTCTGCACCCTGGAGGGTCTGCGCCAGATCGGTGCGGGATTCTTCAGCCGCTTTTTGGCCGATGGCAGGGTTTCCGCCGGCCCCCAGGCCGCGGGTCAGCTTTTGGCCGAGCTGAACGCGCTGTTTCGCTGCCGACTGCAGCAGGGCCTGGGCATCTGTATTGAGTACGCGGTATCCAACGCCCTCGAGATCCGAGAGGATCATGCGACCAACGGCATTGCTGCCGCCGCCGCCGACGCCGATCACCTCGATGCGAGCGGACTGGCTAGGCACGATCCCCGCAGAACCATTGCTGGTGACGGCACTGAGGCCCTCGGGTGCGATCTCCATAGCCGGTGCAGTGCCGTTGGTGCTTCGCTGCATTATGTCGTTGTTCCTGCCAATCACAGGCCTAGATCGACATACCTTTGCCGGCAAAGGGCTTTAGCGCAACGCCCTGTCACCGTTTACGGGTTTTTGCTCCGGAGCTTCAGTCCGCTGCGGGCGGGGGTGTTTTGTCCGCCTTCGGCACCGGTTTGGCCGGTAGGCCCAGTTCGGGTTGATCCGGATCGCTGAGGTCAATGGACTTCAGCTTCAGATTTTTGATTTGACCGGGGAGCTCTGAGGAGAGGTGGCGCAGGACATCCAGGCGCTTGGCCAACTTGTCATCGGTCGGTCCGAGGTGAATGTCCCCCAGGGCCGCGGTGCGGAGCCAGAGGCTGCCATTGGGTTCAAAGCGCACCTGCAGCAGCGGACTGCCCAGGGCATCGCGCTCGGCTAGGACCCGCGAGAGTGAAGGGCGGAGACGCTCCTGCCAGCCCAGCACCATCACCGTTGGTGCGGCCGCCGGGGCGCCAGCGGATTGCTGACGGCGGGTCATCCAGTTCCCCAGGCGATCGACGTAGCCCATCTCAAAGCCCTTGCGGGTTCGGCGTTGGGCCTGGGCAACGGCCTCTCGATCCACCAGGGAGATCTGGAGCCGAGGGGGGAGCATCAGGCGGTTGACCTGGACCTGCTCGACAGGCAGGCCCGCCGAGAGGCGTTGAGCCAATCGCTTGGGCTGCAAGGTCAGCAGTTGCAACGGGAGTTGAAGGTCCCCCTCACGGATCACCTGGGCTCGACTGACCTGCCGGCTGCCAAGGACTTCGATTTGGTCTGGATCACGCACCACCCAGCCCTGTTGCAAGAGGCCCCAGCCCAGGGCCCCGGCACTGCCGCCCAGCACGGTCACGCGCCAGATCTGCTTCAAACGCTCTTGCCGCCGTTCCTGCCGGAGCTGGCGTCTGCGCTCGAGGGCTTGGCTCGAGCGCGAGGAGGCTGCGCTCACAACTCGCAGCGGGAGCGGGACATCAGCTGATCCCGCCAGCGGCGTGCGCGCTCAGCATCGGCAAAGGGCACATCCGCTTGCTGGCCACCGCCCATCAGCCGCAGTCGGCAGGCACCCTGCGCTTCCTCGGTCAGGGGCGCTTCCCCGGAACCCAAGGCCAAGAGGTCGACCTGATCGAGACCCTTGACCTCAAAGCTGCCCTTCTCGTTGAGCTTTCCCGACTCGAAGACGCACCAGGCGATGGTTCCGTCAATCAAGCGAGCGCCGCCGCCGTCGTCCAGCTTGGAGAGCTCGGCACCCTCAGCCCAGGCCCGAAACAAATTTTGGCGGCGGCGCTCCAGCCAACCGAGGGCGGTGATCAACGGAAAGATCACCAACAGAGGCAACCAGATCAGACCGTGACTCATGCCGCTTCGGTCCTCCTGGAGTGGCTGGGCTGCGCCGATTCTTGCGCCAGTTGCACCAATTCGTGCACCAACTCTTCAAGCGGTAACCCTGTTTTGGCCCAGAGCATCGGGTACATGCTCTGGCTGGTGAAGCCCGGCAGGGTGTTGATTTCGTTCAGCCAAAGGGCGCCACTGGCCTGCTCATAGAAGAAGTCCACCCGGGCCAATCCGGAGGCGCCGACCGCCCGGCAGGCGGCGATGGCCATCGTTCGGGCCCGCTCGCTGAGGGCCTCGGGCACCTCCGCAGGAATCACCGTGTGGCTTTTGCCGTCGCTGTATTTGGTGTCGTAGTCGTACCAGTCGGCGTCAAAACAGATCTCGCCGAGCACTGAGGCGCGCATCTGCTGCCCCCCAAGGACCGCGCACTCCAGTTCCCGGGCTTGGATGCCCTGCTCCACCACCATGCGGGGATCGTGCTGGGCCGCCAGGGCAAGGCCTTGCATGAGCTCAGCGCGGTTGCTCGCTTTGCTGATGCCAACGGATGAGCCAAGGTTGGCGGGCTTGATGAAGCAGGGATAACCGAGCTGCGCTTCCAGCTGCTGAACCAGCGCCTCCGGTTGCTCCTCGAGCTCCTGGGCATCGACGCAGGCATAGGGCACCTGGGGCAGTCCCGCCGCAGCGAAGGCCGCCTTCATCGCCTGTTTGTCCATGCCGACGGCCGAGCCCAGGACCCCCGAGCCCACAAAGGGCACCTGCATCAGGCTGAAGAGCCCTTGGATCGTCCCGTCTTCTCCGTTGGGCCCGTGGAGCACAGGGACCCAGAGTTCAACGTCCAGGGCCCCTTCTGGAAAGCCTTGAAAACCAGGCCGCAGGGGTGCGGCGGGCAGTTCACTGCGTTCGGCTGGTGTGCCCTTGGCCAGCACCGCATCGGCCACCGCCGGCGGCCACCAATGGCCCCATTGGTCGATGTAGAAACAGTCGAGCCGATAGCGCTGGGCGTTGGCCCCGGAGCGCAGGGCCGCGGCGACGGTGTTGGCCGAGCGAATCGAGACGGCGTGCTCGCCCGAGACACCCCCAAACACCAAACCCAAATTGATGGTTTCGGAGCTCATAGGGGCGTCAGATCAGGGGCCAAACGTATCAGTGATTCCGCCCTTAGCCAGCGTCAGGACAGGGCGATTCCGCTGAGGGAGAACGCCCGGACCTCCTCGATACGAACCTCCACCAGATCGCCGGCTTGCCACTGGCCTCCAGAGGCGCGGGCGGCGGGGAAGAAGGTCAGGCGGTTCGTGCGGGTTCGCCCCATCACCTGGTCCGCCTGTTTGGGATTCACCCCCTCAACGAGGACCTGCTCGGTGCGGCCGGCGTAGCGCGCGCTGCGCTCCTTGGCCTTGCGCTCCACCAGGGCGTTGATCTCCTGGAGCCGTTGCACTTTCACCTCTTCGCTCAACTGGTTGGGCCAGTCGGCCGCCGGGGTGTTGGGGCGGGGTGAGTAGGCGGCGGTGTTGACCTGGTCGAAGCCGATCTCGTCGATCAGATCGAGGGTGCGCCGGTACTGCGCATCGGTCTCACCGGGGAAGGCCACGATCACATCGGCGCTGATCGAGGCGTCGGGCATGCGATCGCGGATGCGGTCGATGATCCGGCGGTAGCGATCAATCGTGTAGCCCCGGGCCATGGCCTTGAGCACGTCGTCGTCTCCGCTTTGGAAGGGGACGTGGAAGTGCTCACAGACCTTGGGGAGATCTGCGCAGGCGTCGATCAGGCGCTCGGTGAAATAACGGGGGTGGCTGGTGGCGAAGCGAATCCGCTCGATGCCCTCGACGTCGTGGACAAACTGCAGCAGATCCGTGAGGGTGTGCTGACGGCGCCCCTCCGGCGTGATGCCAGGCAGATCGCGGCCATAGGCATCGATGTTTTGCCCGAGCAGGGTGATCTCTTTAAAGCCCTGGGCGGCCAGACCCTCCATCTCCAGCTTGATGGCCTCAGGCAGGCGCGACTGCTCTTTGCCGCGCACCGAGGGCACGACGCAGTAGGTGCAGCGCTCGTTGCAGCCGTAGATCACATTTACCCAGCCGCAGATGCTGCTGTCGCGGCGGGCGGTGGTGATGTCCTCAAGGATGTGGTGCTCCTCGGTGGCCACCACCTGTTGGCCCTGCTCAACCTGGCTGAGCAGGACATCGAGGCGATTGGCGTGCTGCGGCCCCATCACCAAGTCCAGTTCCGGCACGCGGCGCAGCAGCGATTCCCCCTCCTGTTGGGCAACGCAGCCGGCCACCACCAGGGTCAGGTTGGGGTTGACGCGTTTGCGCTGGGCCTGGCGACCTAGGTAGCTGTAGACCTTCTGTTCGGCGTTATCGCGGATCGTGCAGGTGTTGTAGAGGACCAGATCGGCCTCGAGTTCAGCCGTGGCTTCGCTGTAGCCCATCGATTCGAGGATCCCGGCCATGCGCTCGGAATCCGCCTTGTTCATTTGGCAGCCGAAGGTGGTGATCCAGTAGCTGCCGCGTCCCGTCGTGGACTGGGGAGCGCTCAGTTGTGTCGCCGTCATGCCACCAGTTTCCGGTATGGGCGGCGCGGGGGTGCGATCCGTGCCAGCTTGAAGGGGCAGCTGTCCTTCGATGCGCCTCCGTCTGAGCCGTTTTCGCCTCAGCAAAGCGGTGCCCTTGGCCATCAGCCGCGGCACGACCGCCGCTGTCGAGCACCTGCTGCTGGAACTGGACCATGACGGCATCACGGGCCGGGGCGAGACCGGTGGCTTTGATACGGGCCACCGGCACTACGAGACCGGCGCGGTTGCCGCGGAACTCGAGGCCCTGGCTCCCCAGTTGGACTCCCTGGAGCCCCAGCCCCTGCAGGCCCTGGAGCACCTTTTCAAGGACCTCAGCCCCCCGGCCCGCTGTGGCTTGGATTTGGCCCTACACGACTGGTGGGGGCAGCGTCTGGGGCAACCGTTGCATCGGCTTTGGGGCCTGGATCCGGCGGCCTGCGTCGCCACCAGCGTCACCCTGGGATTGGGCGCCTTGGAGTCGGTTTTGGCGCGGCTGGAGCGTTGGCGGCAGCAGCTGCCCGCCACGCGGGTGAAGTTGAAGTTGGGATCCCCCGATGGCCTGGACCACGACCGTCAGTTGGTGGCGGGGGTGCGCTCGGCCCTGCGTCCAGGCGATGAACTGCAGATCGATGCCAATGGCGGTTGGACGCTGGATGGCGCTCGCCAGATGATTCCCTGGTTGGCCGATCAAGGCGTGGTGCTGGTCGAGCAACCCTTGCCGCCTCTGCTCGATCTGGAAGCCGACCGGGCGGGTTTTGCCGCGCTGCATGGCCTGGCGCCCATTCCCCTGGTGGCCGACGAGAGCTGTTGGGATCTGGGTGATCTCCTGCGTCTGGCCCCCCATGTCGATGGCATCAATATCAAGTTGGTGAAGTGCGGCGGCCTCAGCGAGGGATGGCTGATGGCCCGCACGGCCCATCGCTTGGGGTTGAAGGTGATGCTCGGTTGCTACTCCGATGGCGGATTGCTCAACAGCGGTGCAGCCCAGCTGCTGCCCCTGGTGCATTGGCCGGATCTCGATAGCCACCTCAACTTGGTGGATGACCCCTTCTCGGGGCCCGAGCGCCATGGGGACCGGCTGCTTCCGGCGGCCCGGCCCGGCCTGGGTGTCCAGGAGGTGGGCTGATGCTTTCTGCTGAGCGTCCTGTGGTGCTGCTGCAGCACGGCGGGCTGGACAACCTCTCGGGCAAGACCGGCCTGGCGATGTTGCGCTACCGCTCTGGCCCAATCGTGGCAGTGGTGGACCCGGCCCACGCCGGTGAGTCTCTCGAAGCGGTGACCGGGATTCAGCGCCCCGTCCCGGTGTTGGCGAATCTGGAGGCGGCGCTGCCCTATGGACCCGAGGTGGCGGTGGTGGGCTTGGCGCCCTCCGGCGGCCGCCTACCGCTGGAGATGCGGGCTGATGTTGTGCAGGCCCTGCGGGCGGGATTGAGCCTCGCCAGTGGTTTGCACAGCCGCCTGGCGGATGACCCGGAGTTCGCGGCGATTCCCTTGGCGGCAGGCCAGTGGATCTGGGACCTACGCCATGAGCCGGCGGATTTGGAGGTGGCCACCGCCCGGTGCGCTGCCCTGCCGGGCCGGCGGGTGCTGGCGGTCGGCTCCGACATGGCCGTGGGCAAGATGAGCGCCTGCTTGGAGTTGCAGCGCTGCGGCCAGCAGCAGGGCCATGACGTGCGCTTTGTCGGCACTGGTCAGGCGGGGATTTTGATCAGTGGCCAGGGCGTGGCCTTGGATGCGGTGCGCGTCGACTACGCCGCCGGCGCGGTGGAAGCGGCGGTGCTGAAGGCGGCCGATGGAGCCACGGCTGAGACCTTGGTGCTGGTGGAGGGGCAGGGCTCCCTCTGTCATCCCGGCTCGACGGCGACTTTGCCCTTGATTCGGGGCAGTCAGCCGACGGCCCTCTTGCTGGTGCACCGGGCGGGGCAGACCCATGTGCGCACGCGGCCGGGGGCGGCTTTGGTGGCGATACCGCCTGTGCCTGAGGTGATTGCGGCCAACGAGGCCCTGGCCGCCCTGGCGCGCCCCGATGGCGCGCGTCCCAAGGTGCGGGCGATCTGCCTCAACACCGCCCTGCTGACGGAGGAGCAGGCCGAGCAGGAACGCTCGGCTTTGCAGGCGCAGACGGGTCTTCCCGTCTGGGATCCCGTTCGCCATGGAGCCTCTTCTTTGTTGGCAGCCTTGCTGGAGGCTGCGATTTGCTCCAAATAGGGCGAATCCCCTGATCCTCAGAGAGAATCAGGGGATTCTGGAAGGGGCGAGCGAGGGGACTTGAACCCCCGAATGCCGGGACCACAACCCGGTGCCTTAACCACTTGGCTACGCCCGCCAGGGCGCGCCGATCCTACCAATGCAACGGCTCTCGATCGATGACTGCCTCCACGGGTGATGGTCGCTGGACTTGGGTGGCGGCAGCCGGTGTCGGCCTCCTGGCGTTGGCCGTGACCAACCCCGGGACAGAGGACTTCGAGGCCTTTGCCGGCGATCAGTTGGTGCGGGCCGCCTCCAGGGAGCTCTGCGCCCCTGGATCCCTACCGCTCCTGGCACGATTGGTGATTCAGGACTGCCCCCAGCTGGTGGCCAGTCAGCGCAAGGTGCTGGGTCAGTTGGCGGCCGCCTCCAGCCGCCGCTACAACGCCGGTCTGTTCAGCGTCTACACCACTGAACTGGGTGGTCAGACCCTATTGCCCGGCTTCACGATCCCCCGCTACCGGGCCGTGACCCTGGCTGGCGCGGGTCAGCTGCTGGTGATTCAGAGTTCAGAACAAGCGGCGCAGGGTTTGGCGCAGCGTTGATCGCCTTGGAGATGGAGTCAGGCATCGAGCAGCGGCTGCAGTGTTTGGTGCCGCGGGCCCTGCTTGATCCCGAGCGCAGGGACTTGCCCTGCGGCGATGCCCAGGGATTGCTCCCGGTTGAGTTGGCGTGGCAGGGCACTCAGCTCCGCTCGATCCAACCCTGCCGGCAGAGCGGGTTGCCGTTGGCGCTGACCCCCTTGGTGGATCCCCATGTCCATCTCGACAAGGCCTTCAGCTGGCCAGGTTTTCCTAACTACAGCGGCCGGATGCAGGCGGCCCTGGAGCTGAACCTTGTAGAGGGACAAGAGCGCAGTGCCCAGCAGGTGCTGGAGCGGGGTGAGCGGGCCCTGGATCAAGCCTGGCGCTACGGCCTGCGGGGCCTGCGCAGCCATATCGACAGCGGTGGCCCCTGTTCGCGCCCCAGCTGGGATGCGCTGCTGCAGTTGCAGCAGCGCTGGCAGGAGCGGGTCCAGTTGCAGCTGGTGGCCTTGGCTCCCCTGGCCCACTGGGGCTCGAGTGAGGGCTTGGCGTTAGCCAAGCGGGTGGCGGCTGCGGGTGGTCTCCTGGGTGGGGTTTTGGGACCTCCCTTCCCCAGCAGTGGCTGCGATGGGGCGGAACTGGACCAGCTGCTGCGCTTGGCCGGCAGGTTGGGGTGTGGCATTGATCTGCACATCGATGAGTCCTCCGAGGCCCCCGCCGCCGGAGTGCAACTGCTGGTGCAGAGGCTCGAGCGCTTCCACCCTGGGGTGCCGATCACCTGCAGTCACGCCAGCAGCATGGGGCTCTTGAGTGCAGCCCAGGCCCGGCCCTTGGCCCGGCGGTTGCAGCGCTTGGGAGTGGCGGTTGTGGCCTTGCCCACCACCAATTTCTGGTTGTTGGGGCGCGAGCAGAGCGTGAGTTCCGGCTTCCGTCCCCTGGCCCCCCTGCGGCTATTGCAGCAGGAGGGGGTCGCGGTGGCCCTGGGGGCCGACAACGTCCAAGACCCCTGGTACCCCGGTGGGGACTTTGATCCGTTGGATTTGCTGCGGCTGAGCTTCCGCGCCACCCACACCCCCCCTTGGGAACGTCAGGGACTGATGCCGTTCACGACGACCCCCGCCCGCCTGCTCGGCCTGGATTGGGACGGGGTGCTGAGGGTGGGCGGACCCGCGGATCTGCTGTTGACCAGTTCCGGGAGTTGGTCGGAACTGCTGGCCCATTCCCCCCAGCGCCGTGTTCTTCGGCAGGGCCGTTGGCTGCCGCCGCCGGATCAGGCCCATCCCGATCCTCGGCTTGCCAATTTGGGCTGATGCAGAGCACCCCCGATCTCCCAGGCTCCCTGCCCCAGGGGCTCCCAGATCCCGCCAGCGCCGCTCAGCTGGAGGCCTTGGCGGCGGATCTGCGGGCGGCTGGATTGCCGCTGCTGCGCAGTGCCGGTGAGCTGGAGAGCCTGGCGGCCGATGGGTTCGTCTATTCGCCGGTGCTGCAACCGCTGCTCTGTGGTCTGCGCGCCCAAATCGGGGTGCGGGTGCAGGCCCCCGAGGAGGTGCAGCAGGTGGCCGCAGCCTGCTGCCGCCACGGCGTCAGCCTGACGGTGCGGGGTGCGGCGACGGGGAACTATGGCCAGTGCATCCCCTTGGCCGGTGGCCTGCTGCTGGAGACCAGCGGCCTGAACCGCCTGCGGCAGGTGGATCCCAGTTCCGGGGTGTTTACGGCGGAACCCGGGATTGTCTTGGCGGAGCTGGATCGCCAGTTGCTCGCCCATGGGCGGGAGCAACGGCTGTTGCCGAGCACCGTGCGCACCGCCAGTCTCGGCGGCTATGTGGCGGGGGGATCCGGCGGAATTGGTTCGCTGCGCTGGGGATTTTTGCGGGATCCCGGGCACCTGCTTGGGGTGGAGATGGTGACGCTTGAGGCGCAGCCACGGCTGCTGCAGCTCGATGCAAGCGCCGCCCGTCCCCTGAACCACGCCTATGGCACCAATGGAATCTTCACGGCCTTGACCATGGCGTCGGCGCCGGCGGTGGCCTGGCGACAGTGGGTGCTCGATTTTGAGGATTGGTCTGCTGCCCTGGCGGCGGCCCAGCAGCTCTCTGGCTCGGCCTTGGAACTCAAAGCCCTGTGTGTGCTGGAGGCCGCCGTGGCCGCACGCTTGCCCTGGCCCCAGGGCTGCCCGGACGGCAGCGGCGGCGCCCATCGTCTGTTGCTCCTGGCGGCACCGGATGCCACGGCCGTCCTGGAGTCGTGGATCAAGGAGTTGGGGGGACGGTTGAGTTGGAGCGCTCCCCAAGGGCAGAGCCGCGGCGTTCCCTTGCGAGAGCTCACCTGGAACCACACGACCCTGCATGTGCGCAGTCAGGATTCAGGTTGGACCTATCTGCAGTTGCTCTTGCCGCAGCCGGAGGCGCCCGCACTGGAGGCCCTGCGGGAGCGCTGGGGCGAGGATCTGCTGTGGCACCTGGAGGCGGTTCGCAGCCAAGGCCGTCAGCGTTTCGCCTGTCTTCCCCTGGTGCGTTGGCGGGGAGCGCAAGCCCTGCAGGAGTTGATCGACCAGGCCCGTGATCTGGGCTGCATGCTGTTCAACCCCCACGTCATCAGCGTGGAGGACGGAGGCCTCGGGGTGGTGGATGCGGATCAGGTGGATGCCAAGCGGGCCTATGACCCAGCTGGGTTGATGAACCCAGGCAAGTTGCGCGGCTGGACCTAGCAGCCCAGGCTGGCGCGGGTGTTGGCGCCCGTTGTCGGGTTGGTGCCTGAGGCGCTGATGCAGAAGTTGCGCTGATCGGCGCGATCGAGCAGGGCGTCGGTGAAGTCGGCGTTCTCCACCTGTGCACCCGTGAAGGTGCTGCCGGAGGCGATGACCCCAACCAGGACGGCATTGCGCAGGTCCGTGCCGCTCATGTCGGTGCGATCCAGCAGCACATCCGAGAGGTCGGCGCCGTTGAAGTTGGCGTCGGGGAAGGCCCCTTGGGTCAAGATCGCGCCATGGAGATCGGCGCCGCTGAAGTTGGCGGCCTTACCCACGGCGCCGGCGAAGGAGGTGTTGGCCAGTTGTTGGCCGGAGAAGTCCTTGCCGCTCTGGTTGGTGAGGGTGTAGTCGACGGTGTCCTGGAACAGGGCTCGATCCTGGAGGCCGACTCCGGCTGAGGTGTCGAGGGCCAGGGTCAGGCCTGGTGCACCCAGCAGGATCACCACGGCCCACAGCCAGCTGAAAAGACGGGTGACGGTCATGGCGGTGGTGGGGCCGGGACTTCAGTCTGTCGGGTCAAGCAGCGGCAGGAGGGCCGCCACCAGATACAGGGAGCCGCAGGCGACCGGCAGGCGCTCCGATTGCACCAGCCACTCCAGGTTCTCGCTCAGGTCGCTGGGCCCGTCCTCGATTCCCGGGACCTGCTGATGCAGTTCAGCGGCACTCCAGCTGCTGTGCTCCGGCAGGGGCACGACCCGGACCCGATCACCGGGTTCCAGCAAATGGCGCAGCAGATCGGGTGCGTCCTTGTGCCGTTGCATCCCGATCAACCAGCGCCGCTGACCGGGCTGGAGTTCCCGGCGTAGGGCGGCCGCGGCAGGCGGGTTGTGGGCTCCATCGATCAGCAGTGGCTGGCCGCGGAACTGGCGCTGCTCAAGCCGGCCGGGCCAGCGGGCCTGCAGCAGGCCGCGGCGGATGGCCTCATCTGTGACCTCGAACCCCTTCTCCCTGAGGGCCTCCGCGGCGGCGATCGCCACGGCGGCATTGCTGCGTTGCAGCGCGCCGCTGAGCCCCAAGCGGGGTCCCCCATCGGCTTCGCTGGCGACAGGTTCTCTCCAGCGCAGTTCGCAGGCGCGTGCCTCGGCCTGCGCCTGCAGTACGGCCTGGACCTCTGGGGCCTGGGGGCCGCTGACGGCGATGGCCGAAGGCGCCATGACCGCCGCCTTCTCCTGGGCGATCGCCTCGAGGGTGGGGCCGAGGTGTTCGACGTGATCCAGTCCGATGGCTGCGAAGGCCAAAACGTCCCGCTGGGGGTGGACTGTGGTCGCATCGAGTCGCCCCCCGAGCCCCACCTCGAGGACGGCCAGCTCCACCTCCGCGTCAGCAAAGGCCACAAAGGCCGCCACGGTGATCAGTTCAAAGGGGGTTAGGTCATGGCGCAGGGCCAGCGGTTGCAGCCGTTGCAGCAGTGTTTTGAGAGCCTCTTCGCCAATGGGGCCCTCGGGCAGGCGGATGCGCTCACACCAACTCAGCAGGTGGGGGGAGGTGTAGAGCCCGCAGCGCACCCCAGCGGCGCTGACGATCCGCTCGATCATCGTGGCGATGGACCCCTTGCCATTGGTCCCGGCCACCTGAACGGCTTTGAAGCGCCTTTCGGGATGGTCGAGTTCAGCGAGAGCCGCCTGAATGCGGTTCAGCCCGAGGTCCACACCCCGGCGGCTGAAGGGAGCAATTAGCTCGCTGAAGGGGTCGGGGATGGACACGCCAGCAGGGCTTTCTCGAGTCGTTTGACCGCCAAGCGCAGGTGCCGCGGTTGGATCGTCAGGGGGGGAACAAAACGCACCACATCGGTGCCGGCTGGAACCAGCAGCAGACCCTGGTCCATCGCGGCCTTGACGACGTCAATCGCCTTGGGACCGCCTGCCTGCAGGACCAGGCCCTGCAGCAGTCCCCAGCCGCGCACGCCCTTGACCAGTTGGGGATGCCGTTGGACCAGCTCCAACAGGAGGTTCTGCAGCAACGCACCCATCTGCTCGGCATGGGCCGGCAGGTTTCGGCGCTGCAGTTCGGAGGCCACCGTCAGGCCGGCGCGGCAGGCCATGGGGTTGCCGCCGAAGGTGCTGGCGTGCTCGCCCGGTTTGAGCTGATCTGCTGAGGCTTTGACGCAGAGGGCGCCGATGGGGAAGCCACCGCCGAGGCCCTTGGCCAGGGTGAAGGCATCCGGTTCAACCCCCAGTTTTTGGTAGCCCCAGAGGCGGCCCGTGCGCCCCACACCCACCTGGACCTCGTCAAAGATCAGCAGGATCTTGTACTGATCGCAGAGATCACGAACCCGCTGGAAGAAGGCCACATCTCCGGGGTTCACTCCCCCTTCACCCTGAAGCGGCTCCAGCAGGACCGCAGCGACGCGGGGGCCTGCGGCTTCGCAGCGATGCAACAACGCCTCAAAGGCGGAGATGTCGTTGTAGGGGAAGTAGCGGAAGCCCTGGACCATGGGCTCGAAGCCCTGGTGGTACTTCGGTTGACCGGTCGCGGTGACCGCCGCCAGGGTGCGGCCGTGGAAGCTGGCGTGGGCCGTGAGGATCAGCGGACCCCGCTCGTGGCTTGTGTCGATGCCCCGCACCTGATGGCCGTGCTTGCGGGCGAGCTTGATGGCCGCTTCGTTGGCTTCGGCGCCGGAATTGCAGAAAAAGACGCTCTCTGCGCAGCTGTTATCTCGAATCCAGCCCGCCAGTTGCTCCTGCTCGGGGATCCGATACAGGTTGGAGACGTGCTGCAGTTTGCGCAGCTGGCGCTCCAGGGCCTTGCGCATCACGCGGCTGCTGTGACCGAGGGTGCAGACGGCGATGCCGGCGACCGCATCGAGGTAGCGGCGGCCCTGCTTGTCCCAGACCCAGACACCGCGTCCCCGGACGAGCTCCAGGGGGAAACGGCCGTAGGTGTTCATCACCGCCGTCTCAGACGGCGATGTGGTCGGTGGGGGAGAAATAGGAGCGGTGGGACTTGAACCCACATGCCCGAAGGCGCTCGATTTTGAGTCGAGTCCGTCTACCAATTCCGGCACGCTCCCGCGTTGGTGACTTTAGGGGTCAGCCGAGTCGGCGGATCGAGGCGCCAACCGCGTTCAGCTTGCCCTCGAAATCGGCATAGCCGCGGTCGAGGTACTCCAGGCCCTGGACGGAGGTGATGCCCTCAGCGGCCAGGCCGGCGAGGACCATCGCGGCGGAAGCGCGCAGGTCGGAGCCCTGCACCGGTGCTCCGCTGAGCCGAGGGACCCCTTCGATGAAAGCGGTGTTGCCTTGGGTGCGAATCGCGGCTCCCATGCGCTGGAGCTCGGCGACGTGCTGCAGCCGGTTCTCGAAGATGTTTTCCGTGACGACGCTGTTGCCGTTGGCGGTGGCCAAGAGGCTCATGAACGGTGCCTGCAGGTCCGTGGGGAAACCCGGGAAGGGCTGGGTGCGCAGGTCTACCCCCTGAATGGCGTCAGCACTGATGGTCACGTTGGTGCCATCAATCTCCAATTTGCAGCCCACCTCTTCGAGCTTGGTCAGCACGGCGCCCAGGTGATCGGTGACCACCGGTGCCACGGTGAGGCAGGAGCGGGTGATGGCGGCGGCCAGCAGGAAGGTTCCTGCTTCGATGCGATCAGGGATCACGGCGTAGTCCGCGCCGTGCAGACGCTCGACACCAACAATGGTGATCGTGGGGGTGCCGGCGCCGCGCACCTTGGCGCCCATGGCCAGGAGGAGTCCTGCGAGGTCCACCACCTCGGGTTCAAGGGCCGCGTTTTCAATGACGGTCTCGCCCTCGGCCAGGGCTGCGGCCATCATCAAGGTCTCGGTGGCACCAACGCTGGGGCAGTCCAGGTGAATCCGTCCGCCGGTAAGGCGGTGGCTGCGGCCCGGGACGACGGCGGAGACCACGCCGTGCTCAATCGTGACCTGGGCGCCGAGGGCTTTGAGTCCTTTGACGTGCTCCACCACGGGGCGGGTGCCGATCTGGCAGCCGCCTGGCAGGGGCACCCGAGCGATGCCGGTGCGGGCGAGCAGGGGGCCGATGCAGAAGAAGCTGGCCCGGAGGCTGTTGACCAGCTCGTAGGGCGGAGCGGACTGGTTCAGTCCAGACCCATCCATTTCAAGGGTGTCGCCGTGGTGAGAGGTGGCGACACCCAGTGAGACCAAGATCTCGGCCATCCCACCGATGTCGGTGAGGGGAGGCACGTTGCGCAGGCGCAGCTGCTCGGTGGTGAGCAGGCTGGCGGCCATCAAGACCAGGGCCGAATTCTTGGCGCCACTGACACGGAGCTCGCCTGCAAGTCGGCGACCACCAGCGATTTCCAGTTGCGGCGTGAGAATCTGTTGAGACGGGACGAGAGTCGCGGTCATGGCTAAAGGCGTCCCGCCTGAGGGGCCCTATCCTGACAACAACGAATGAGACCGGCAAGACGGCCGGCATTCGAACTGGCTCGAAGCCATTGCTGGCCTGGTTTGTGGCCGATCTCGTCCCTCCCTAGGCCGGGTCCCTTGATGGGGTACATTTCGCTGGTCGCGCCGAGCGACGCCCCACACCTTGCGGATGTGGCGGAATTGGTAGACGCGCTAGTTTCAGGTACTAGTGGCAGCAATGTCGTGGGAGTTCAAGTCTCCCCATCCGCACTGAAGGCTCCTCCCCTCGGGGAGGAGCTTTTTTATTGCTGATCCAGGCGGCTGTTGCCAGCTTTGGGTCGGTGCCCACTCAGCGCTTCCTTCTGTTTTTGAGTCGATGCTCGTCCTGAAGATCTCCAATGCCCCGGAAGTGATGGCCTCGAAGATGGGGCGCTTCCTTGAGGCCCTCACGCCCGATGCCTTCGACCAGAAGACGATTGAAGACGTCCTGATCAAGGAGCTGATCAAAAATCTGCAGGCGGAGGGTCTCAAGGGCGAGGTGGCAGCGGTGCGGGGCCTGGACCTCGACGACAAAAGCCTCGTTGTGGGCGATGGCCTGCACGTGAGGCGCCACGAAACCTTCTGATGGAGCTGATCACCAGCCGCCGCAATCCCCTGGTTGGCCGGTTGCGTGCTCTGCACCAGTCCAAGGGACGCCGCGAACAGGGCCTGCTCCTGCTTGAGGGAACCCACCAGCTCCAGGAGCTGCTGCGGTTGGGGCTCTCGCCCGAGCAGCTCCTGGCGACCCCGGCTTGGCTGGAGCGCCATGGGTCCCTTTTGGGGGGCCTGAAGGAGCGTCTCCAGCCCGTCGGGGAAACCGTTCTGGCCGCTGTCGCCACGACTGAAACCCCTGATGGGGTGGTGGCGACGTTCAAGCGGGAGGCCTTGCCGAAGGCGCAAGGAATCGGAGCCTTTGTGCTGGCTTTGGATCAACTGCAGGATCCCGGCAACCTCGGCACCTTGATGCGCACGGCCCTGGCGGCAGGGGTCAACGATCTCTGGCTCGGGGGCGGCGCTGACCCCTGCCAGCCGAAGGTGCTGCGGGCTTCAGCGGGGGCGGCCCTGGCCTTGCCGCACTGGCGTGATCCCGGTCGAACGGGACTGGTCGCGCGCCTGGCTGAGGCGGCCGCCGCGGGACACCAGCTGGTGGCCACGTTGGTGGATCCAGATCGGGCCATCCCCTACTGGGAGCTGGATTGGACCCGCCCGACGGTGCTGCTTCTGGGCAATGAAGGGGCTGGCCTGCATCCTGAGCTCGCGGCCCTGGCCAGCCATCGCGTCACCATTCCCCACAGCCCGGCCGTGGAGTCCCTCAACGTCGGTGTGGCGGCGGCTCCCCTGCTGCTTGAGCGATGGCGGCAGCAACACAACTTGGGATTGGGGGGCTGACAGGGGAGAATGCCCCCCAATTGGGCAGGCCTCAGGTGAGCGACGGCAGTTTCGACTTTGACGTCATCGTGATTGGCGCGGGCTACGGCGGCTTCGATGCTGCGAAGCACGCCGCTGAACACGGGCTGCGCACCGCGATCATCGAGAGCCGCGACATGGGCGGCACCTGCGTCAACCGCGGTTGTGTTCCCTCCAAGGCACTGCTCGCCGCCAGTGGTCGGGTGCGCGAGCTGGCCGATGCCGAGCATCTCAAGGGCTTTGGCATCCATGCCGCTCCCGTGCGCTTTGAGCGTCAGAAGATCGCCGATCATGCCAACCAGCTGGTGGCAACGATCCGCACCAATCTCACCAAAACCCTTGAGCGTGCCGGGGTCACGATCATCCGTGGCACGGGCCGCTTGGAAGGCCCCCAGAAGGTCGGCGTGCGCGAGATCAACGGCGTTGATCGGGTGCTGAGCGGCCGTGACGTGATCATCGCCACCGGCTCAGATCCCTTTGTTCCACCGGGCATCGAAACCGATGGCCGCACGGTCTTCACCAGTGATGAGGCCGTGAACCTCGAGTGGCTGCCCCGCTGGCTGGCCATCGTCGGCAGCGGCTACATCGGCCTGGAGTTCGCTGACGTCTACACGGCCCTGGGCTGTGAGGTGACGATGATCGAAGCCCTGGATCGGGTGATGCCCACCTTCGATCCCGACATCGCCAAGATCGCCGCCCGCAACCTGATCGATCGCCGCGATATCGATGCGCGCTCCGGCGTGTTGGCCAAGTCGATCAAGCCCGGTGCTCCGGTGCAGATCGAGCTGGTGGACATGCAAACCCGCGAGCCCGTCGAGACCCTCGAGGTGGATGCGGTCCTGGTGGCCACCGGCCGCGTTCCCACCAGCAAGGAGCTGAACCTCGAGGCCTGTGGCATCGAGACCAACCGCGGCTTCATCCCCGTGGACGATCAGCTGCGGGTTCTGGTGAACGGTGCTCCCCTGCCCCATCTCTGGGCGGTGGGCGATGTGACCGGAAAGATGATGCTGGCCCACACCGCAGCGGCCCAAGGCACGGTGGCCGTCGACAACATCCTGGGTCACCCCCGCACGATCGATTACCGCTCGATCCCTGCGGCGACCTTCACCCACCCCGAGATCAGCTCGGTGGGTCTGAGCGAAGCCGACGCCAAGGAGTTGGCGGCCAAGGAGGGCTTTGAACTGGGCTCGGTTCGCAGTTACTTCAAGGCCAACTCCAAGGCCCTGGCCGAGCTGGAGAGCGATGGTTTGATGAAGCTCCTGTTCAACAAGGCCACCGGTGAGGTGCTGGGCGCCCACATCTATGGACTGCATGCGGCTGATCTGATTCAGGAGATCGCCAACGCCGTGGCCCGCCGCCAGAGCGTGAAGCAACTGGCCAATGAAGTGCACACCCACCCGACCTTGAGTGAGGTGGTGGAAGTGGCGTACAAGCAGGCCGCCATGGCCGTCGCCGCCTGAGGAGTCGAGCATGGAGATCCGTCGCAGGCCCCCGAACCCCAAGGTGAAGGTGGCCCACCTGGAGTACGCCGTTCCCCACGAGGAGGGCGAGCCCCGCAACATCCTCGAGAAGATCGTCTGGGAGAAGGACCGCGAAGTGGCGGCGGCCCGTGAGCGCGTCAGCCTGGAGCAACTCAAAAAACAGGTCGCTGATCTGCCAGCACCCCGCGATTTTCTGGCGGCCCTGAAGGCCTCATGCCGCAAGCCCGCGGTGATCGCTGAGGTCAAGAAAGCCAGCCCCAGCAAGGGTGTGATCCGCGAGAACTTCGATCCCGAGGCGATTGCCAAGGGCTATGCCGCTGGGGGCGCCAGCTGCCTGTCGGTGTTGACCGATAAGCCGTTCTTCCAGGGGGGCTTTGAGGTGCTGGTGCAGGTGCGTCAGGTGGTGGCCCTGCCGCTGCTCTGCAAGGACTTCATCCTCACGCCCTATCAGCTCTATCAAGCCCGGGCGGCCGGGGCCGATGCGGCGCTACTGATCGCGGCGATCCTCACCGATCAGGACTTCGGTTACCTGCTCAAGGTGGCCAAGAGCCTGGGGCTGACGACCTTGGTTGAGGTGCATGACCAGGCTGAACTCGAGCGGGTGCTGGCCCTCGATGGTGTTGAGCTGATCGGCATCAACAACCGCGACCTCGCCACGTTCCATACCGATCTGGCGACGACCGAGCAGTTGATGGAGCGCTACGGCGAGCAACTGCGTGCCAAGGGCTGCCTGTTGGTTAGCGAATCGGGTCTCTTTAGCCGCGAGGATCTCGACCGCGTCCAGAGCGCCGGAGCGGATGCCGTTTTGGTGGGTGAATCGCTGATGCGCCAGGACGACGTCACTCAAGCCCTGGAGACCTTGATCGGGGGCTGAGGCCTGCTCCTAACAGGTCGACACAAAAAAAGCCCCCGCCGAAGCGGGGGCTGACCTGTTGAAGGTGTCTGATCGGAATCAGACCTTGCGGGAGTAGTACTCCACCACCAGCAGTTCGTTGATTTCCAGAGCGACCCACTCGCGCTCGCACTTGCTGATCACCTTGGCGACCTGCTTGTTCTTGTCGAGTTCGAGGTGGGGCGGGATGTTGGCCAGGCCCGGGAATTCCAGGTTGGCTTCAGCCAGCTTCTTGCTCTGCTTGCGCTCGCGGATGGCGACCACATCACCGGCTTTGCACTGGTAGCTAGCGATGTCCACGACGCGGCCGTTCACGGTCACGTGGCCATGGTTCACCAGCTGACGGGCACCGGGGACGGTGGGGCCGAAGCCGAGGCGGAAGCAAACATTGTCGAGACGGTTCTCGAGCAGCTTCAGCAGGTTGGTTCCGGTGGAACCCTCCTGGGCGCGCGCTTTCTTCACGTAGCGCACGAGCTGACGCTCGGAGATGCCGTAGTTGAAGCGAAGCTTCTGCTTCTCTTCCAGACGGATGGCGTATTCGGAGCGCTTGCGACGGGCTTGGCCGTGCTGACCGGGGGGATAAGACCGCTTGGCGGACTTACGGGTGAGACCAGGAAGGTCTCCCAAGCGCCGCGTAATCCTCAGGCGAGGGCCGCGGTAGCGAGACATAGGTGCGGATGTTCAGGTTGATCCAGACATGGCTTGCCTGAGAGCATGGAGCTGTGGTCCAGGGACCCCACTCCGCTGCAAGGCTTTACGCCACGCCAGTTGTCGATCCTATCGCTCGGCCCGAAGCACCAATGAACAGCCTGCTTCAACGCCTGCTGCTGGCCCTGATCGGCTTCTATCGCCTGGCGATCTCGCCGCTGCTGGGCCCTCCCCGCTGCCGTTTCATCCCCAGTTGCAGCGCCTATGGCCTGGAGGCGATCGAGCGCCATGGCCCCTGGCGCGGCAGTTGGCTGACGATCAAGCGCCTGCTGCGCTGTCACCCCTGGACGCCCTGTGGGTGCGACCCGGTGCCCGATTGATGACAGCTCTGGTGCTGGTGACCCGTGTGGGCTGCTGCCTCTGCGAGGGGCTTGAGGAGAAGTTGCGTGCTGCTGGGGTGTCCTTCGAGGCGGTGGATGTCGATCTCGACCCCCAATTGCTGGCGCGCTTTGACCTGGAGGTGCCGGTGCTGCTGGATCGAAGTACTGGCGCAGAAAGGGTTTTGCCCCGCGTTTCACCGCGGCTGGGTGCGCCTCAGTTGGCCCTGTGGCTTGCCCAACAGGGGGTTCATTAGCCAGCCCGCTGGCGGTGTCTTGATTGAGGCTCACGGGACTGGTCTCAGGGGCGACGTTTTCAGCGCAGAACCGACTTAAAACAGCGGTATCGCGCGCCCATCCATGGCCCAACGGCTCCACTCACTGCTGCGAGAGGTCGGGCTGGCTGTCCCACCTGGGCTGGGCAATGTAGACGTGCAGGGGGTGAGCTGCGATTCGCGTCGTGTGGGCCCTGGGACTGTCTTTGTGGGGCTGCCCGGCGCCACGGTGGATGGGGGAACGTTTTGGCCTGAGGCACTTCAGTTTGGAGCGGCCCTGGCGGTGATTGGGCGCTCAGCAGCGGAGGCCAGGCCCCCGGCCGATGGTGACGCGGTGTTGGTGGTCTCCGATCCCGTCTCCCGTTGGGCCGGCCTGCTGGCGGCGGAGTTCTGGCAGCAGCCCAGTCAACGCACGGCTTTGATCGGGGTCACGGGGACCAACGGCAAGACCACCACGACCTATCTGCTGGAGCACCTGGCCAGCGCTTGTGGTTACCCAGCCGCCCTGTTTGGCACCTTGATCAACCGCTGGCCCGGCCACAGCATCACGGCGCAGCACACCACGGCTTTCGCTGATGAGCTGCAGGCGCAGTTGGCCCTGGCGGCCGACTCCGGAGCACGGATTGCGGCCATGGAGGTGAGCTCCCATGCCCTGGATCAACAGCGGATCAGTGGCTGCCGGTTTGCCGGGGCGATCTTCACGAACCTGACCCAGGACCACCTCGACTACCACCCCTCGATGGAGGCCTACTTCGAGGCCAAGGCCAAGTTGTTTGCAGCTCCCTTGCTGGCCCCTGAGGCCCGGGCCGTGGTCAATGTCGACGACCCCTGGGGCAAGCAATTGGCAGAGCGCCTGGGGGATCGCTGCTGGCGGGCCTCCTTGGAGCCGGACTCTGACGCCGATCTACGGATGGAGGCGCTGCAGATGGGTTCGCAGGGGGTCAGCGGAACGCTGATTACCCCGCTGGGTCGCGGAGCGTTCAGCTCGCCGTTGCTGGGCAAGTTCAACCTGATGAACCTGCTGGAGGCCGTTGGTGTCTTGCTGCAGCAGGGACTCCCCCTGGGGGCGATGTTGGAGGCCCTGGGCAGCTTCAAGGGCGTTCCCGGCCGGATGGAGCGTGTTCAGGTGGCCCGCGCGGACTGCGGCGACGCCGCTGCTCCGGCGGTGCTGGTGGATTACGCCCACACCCCCGACGGTTTGGAGAGTGCCCTGAAGGCCTGCCGCCCCTTTGTGGAAGGGCAGCTGATCTGTGTCTTTGGTTGCGGGGGGGATCGCGACCGAACCAAGCGTCCCCAGATGGCGGCGATCGCTGCCCGCTTGGCCGATCAGGTCTTGGTGACCTCCGATAACCCCCGCACCGAAGACCCCGAGCAAATCCTCAAGGATGTGCTGGCCGGGATCCCTGAGGGGACCCCAGTCCAAGTGGATGTGGATCGGGCCCAGTCCATCGCTGCGGCCATCGCCATGGCTGGTCCCAAGGACCTGGTCTTGATCGCCGGCAAGGGCCACGAGGACTATCAAATCCTGGGGACCAAGAAGGTCCATTTCGACGACCGCGAGGAGGCCGAGAAGGCGCTGCGCAGTCGACCCTGTTAGGGAAGCAGCTCACTCACGGCTGCGCTAAGGGCCTCGATTTCGGTGGGGATGGTGCAGAGATGGGTGCAGGCCCTGAGGCAATCCGGTGAATCCAGCCGCCGGATCCAGAGCCCCGCTTGACCCAAGGCCTCAACCGCCTGCGCGGTCTCAACCCCCTCCAGCCGAAAGCTGACCAGACCTGCTGGCGGGGGTTCGCTCAAGAGGGTGCGGCAGCCCGGGAGCGCCTGCAGGTTTTGCCAGAGCTGGTGACTGCCCTGGCGAATCCTCTCGAGGCGTTCCGTCTCGCTTCCCTCTGCACTGAGCAACTCCAGGGATTGCCGCAGTCCACTGAAGAGGGGCACACAGGAGGTGGCAACCTCAAAACGTCGACCATCGCGGTGCCAACTGCTGCCGGCACTGCTCTCCTGCTCGAGGCTGCGCCAGCCGATCAAGGTGGGCTGCCCTTGATCCAGGAGCCGCTCGGAGAGGGCGACTCCTCCCAGGCCCTCGGGGCCGCAGCACCACTTGTGACCGGTGAAGGCGTAGATGTCGGCTGCCTGCGCCGCTTCGGCGACGGGAAGGCTGCCCATGGACTGGGCTGCGTCCACCAGGAGCCAGGGGTGTTGGGGGTGCGCCTGCAGGTGTTGGGCCACCGCAGCGATGGGCATCACGGAGCCGGTGTTCCAGAGCAGGTGGGAGAGAACCAGGAGTCGGGTTCTGGGCTTCAGGCAGGTCTGGAGCTGCTCCAGAACGGCTCCCTCAAGGGCCCGCTGGGCGGTGGTCTGGCAGAGCTCCAGCACCGGCAGGGTGGCCAGGGTCAGGTTGTGGCGGCGGGCCAGTTCTTGGCAGGCCGCGACCACGCCTGGGTGCTCGCAGTCACTGATCAGCAGCTCATCGCCCTCCTCCCAGGGCAAGCCCCAGAGGGGTAAGACACATCCACTGGTGACGTTCTCGGTGAGGGCAATGCGATGGGGGCCGACCCCACACCAGCTCGCCAGGCTTCGGCGCAGGCGGCTGGTTTCCTGCTCGATGAAGGGCCAGACATCAGTTGTGAAGGGCCCAAGCTCCTGAATGGTGCGCCAACTGGCTGTGATGGCCTCCAGCGATGGGGTTGGCAGAGGCCCCTGACCGCCGTAGTTGAAGTAGGTCTTATTGGCGAGGGCCGGGCAGAGGTCGCGAAACATTCGGTGTTCTCTTCAGTAGCCCAAGCTGCGGAGTCCGGGCCGTGGAGAGCCCATCCCGGATGCCGGCAGCCCACCGCCGCCGCTGGGTGTCGGACGCGGTTTTTGACTGGTCATCCAGACCAAGAGGCCAATGCCCACGATCAAGAGGATGAAACGGAAGGCCCGTCCGCTGGCTGTCATTCCATCACCCTAGGCAGCCTGATCCCACTCCACGCCAGCGGTCTGTTGTCTGCGATGGAGGCGGAGGAGCCGGAAGCGTTCGCGGCTGCTGAACACCTGGTAGACGCGCTGCCCCTGCGTTCCCGGTGCGGGCTGGCAGTCCACCTCAGAGGGGAGAACCTTGGAGCGCAGCAGATCGCCGTTGTTGAACTGGTACCAGTAACTGCCCATGGCCCCGTTCCCGTTAGGGACGATCCAAGCCAAAGCCGCGGCAATGTCAAGGCCGATGGTTTCATCAGTATTTCTTCCCCTGGTCGAGTCCTGACTTCTGCTGGATAAGGGGGAGGAGCTGACCCCGTTCGATGAAACCCTCCGGTCTTCTGGGACTGACGCTTGGCGTTCTGGTGGCGTGTTTCTTTGTGCCGTCGTTCGCTCAAGTGTTGGTGTTGACCCTGCTCTGTTACCTGGCCTATGCCCGTTTCAGCCGGGTTTAAGCGGGCAGCTTCAACACCGCGATATTCATCCCCACTCCGGCGCTGATACCGATCAGGTTGGAGAGGCCCAGCACACCGCTGAGGACGGCCCAGGTAGCCCAGAAGGTCCAGGTGGCGGCCAGGCAGAAAAACAACAGCGAGATCAACAGCGCTGGGATCCGCAGGGGATGCCCCACCGTCAGAAAACGAGCCAGGAACTCCGAGACCTTCCGGTAGATCTTGAACATGCGGCGGTTGGCCTGGTCTTTTGGGTTTTAACGGTTGCTGTGGGGGCTTGCTAGCGCCTTAGCCACGGCAAGAGCAGGAAATCCATCAGTGCAAAGGTCAGCAGGCAGGGCAGGAAGCCGCGTTCGACGATGTGGCAGATGGGTCTGGTCGCATCAACCTGGCAAATCCACAACTTCCCGAGCCAAAAGAGCGCAATCTTGATGGCGAAGTTGCGCCAGGAGCGAGCCGTTGGAGGTTGCATGGCGACCTAGGTGGGAGGCGTGATGCCCTGGGTGACGAAGTACACCGAGACGTACAAGCCAGCGAATACCAGTAAGAGTCCAATGACCACCAATCTCCCGTCCATGGCCGACCGTCCCCTGAGGGTTTGAACACTACTGGTGACAATCCCTTGTGGGCCGCCAACGTGCGAGCTCTAATGGCACATCGGCATGCATTTGATGGACTTTGAGCCCACAACCGATGGTCTCGGTTACAAGGTTTGTCTGACCAAAGATGGCCATACGGCCTGCGCCTTTGTCAGCAGTGCGCATTTGATTGAAGACAAGCGCCGCCAGCTCGAGGCCTCGATCAAGGCCGATGCTGAGCGCAGCGCCCGCTAGGAGGATTTGCCTTCTTCGATCAGGTCCTTGAGCCAATGGGCCGCCACGGCCCTGGAGATCGAACGGCTGATCAGTAGGTCGCAGATCAATTCCCAGAGCGGTTCACGGCCGGTCTGGGCGTAGTCCTTGGCAAAGGCCAGGCGTTCCTGGGTGCTCCGGCAGGAACGCAGGGCATCGATCAGGCTTTCCCGCTGACTGGTTGAAAGCGTGTCTGCGGGCATGGCCTTGCTCTCGGGTCTAGAGGACCTGGCCCACCAGGACGGCTGCCAGGGCTGAGAACACCGTAATGCTGAGGGCGGTCAGGGGATTCTGTCCCTGGGCGACCGCGTAGCTGGTGATCACGCCGGCCCCAAGACCAGCAACCATCAGTTGTGTAGCCAGGGCGGGGCGTTGATCCATTGCCGCTTGGGTGCGTTCCGTGCAGCTTGGGCCTGTCTTCAAAAAGGGCGAGAGCGAACCGCGGACTTCTTTACCTGCAGTTGATCTTCTTTACCCGCCGCAATGTGTTGAAGCTGGGCGGGCCCTGCCGCTGCTGGCCCACTGTTGCAGTTGCTCCAATTGTTCACGGGCCGTGCGCGAGAGGGGTACGAGTTGTGCCGCGGCGCTGGTGAGGTCTGCCTCTGCGAATTCCCGGGATTCGCTGAAGGCCTGGTGCATCGCTTCAATCACCACCTGCTCGAGTTCAGCCCCAGAGAAACCCTGAGTGCGATCAACCACCACATCCAATGGAATGTGGTGTTGGGGACGTCGTCGGCGGAGTTGCAAATCGAGGATCGTTCGACGCTCTTGGGCATCGGGAAGATCCAAGAGGAAAATTTCATCGAACCGTCCCTTGCGCAGCAGCTCGGCGGGTAGCTTCTCCACCCCATTCGCCGTCGCCACCACGAAGACCGCCGTCGTTTTCTCCGCCATCCAGGTCAACAAACTCGCCAGTACCCGTTGGCTGGTGCCGCCATCGCTGCGGCCATCGGCACTGCCAAAGCCCTTGTCGATCTCATCAATCCAGAGCACGCACGGGGCCATGGCCTCGGCCCGTTGAATCATGTCCCTAGTGCGCGCTTCTGAGGCTCCCACCAGCCCGGCAAACAGCCGGCCGACATCCAAGCGGAGTAGCGGCATGCTCCAGCTGTGGGCAATGGCCTTGGCCGTCAGTGACTTGCCGGTGCCTTGGGGACCCACCAGTAGGACCCCGCGGGGAAGCGGCAGCCCGTAGCGGCGGGCCTCATCGCTGAAGGCCATGTGCCGTTGCTCGAGCCAGCGCTTCAGGGCATCCAACCCGCCGATATCAGCCGGTGTGGCTTCCGTTGGGCAGTACTCCAGCAGTTCGCTGCGGGCGATGGCCTGGCGCTTTTCTTCGAGCACCTCATCGAGGTCCGCGCTGCCGAGTTGTCCCCGACTGGCCAGGCCGCGGGCGGCCACCTGGCGGATCCGCTGCTCACTGAGCCCGCTGCAGCTGTGGGTGAGGAGCTCCAGAAGATCGGCGCCGATGGCCTGGCCGCTGGCCTGGGCAATGTTTCCCAGCAGGGCCTGGATCTCCTGTTGGTTGGGCAGAGGAAGGTCCAGCAGGGTGATGCATTCCTCGAGCTCCCGAGGCAGCTGCCATTCCGCCGCGGTGATCACCAGGGTTTGCGGCCGTTGGCGCAGGCTTGAGGCCAGGTTGCGCAGCTTGCGGCAGATGCTGCTGTCGTCGGCGTAGCGGTGAAAGTCGTGCAGCACCAGCAGGGCTGGCTGCTCAGCGGGGAGGGCGCTGAGGCTTTCCAGGGCTGCCAACGGATTGCGCGCGGCTTCACCGTCCCGGCCGGGCCAGCCCTTGAGGCCACTGATGAAATCCCAGCGGGCCAGCGCTCGCTGGTCGAGGCGCTTGGCGGCATCGCCCAAGAGGTTCGCGATCCTCTCCTCCTCCTGGCTCCGGATCCAGAGGATCGGCGTCCGGGCCCGGATCAAGAGATCAAGGTGATCCGCCCAGGCCTGGCTCATGGCTGCAGGTTCTTCAGGGCAGCCCAGCGGGGATCGATGGGTCCATCGTCCGGTTCCGTCTTCAGGTTGGGGCCAGGACACTCCGCGCCGCAGCGATTCACGACCGGCAGCTGGAGGTTGAGTTGCTCAAACACCCAGTGCTCTGGATCGAAATCCGCCTGGGGGTCCATGCTTTCGGTCAGTTCATCGGGATCGAGTTCCAGCACCTCGCTGCCGGCTTCCAGCACGGTCTCCAGATCCATCCCCTGCTCACGGGCCTGCTCCCCCAGCCAAAGCACTTCGCGGGTTTGGAAGCTCAGGGGGTGGTTGAACTGCTGCAGGCAGCGGTCACAGCAGAGGGTGACGATGGTGTTGGCCTCGCCGTCCAGTTCGAGGACATTGCCGCGATGCACGGCAAGCAGTTGGCCGCGCACCGGGGTCAGGCTGTCGAGTTCGCCGAGCCGCTGGTCGATGATCCAGTGTTTGCCCTGCTCCAGCAGCTTGAGCTCCTGGAGCGGAACGGGAGTGAGGGGGTCACCGGTCTGGAGACGGTCGCCCATGCCCTATTTCTTGCCCTTCGGTTCGAACGGCATGCGGCTGCTACCCGTGACCGTGGCGGTCACCGTTTTGGCTTCGGCAGCCAATTGCTGATCGAGGATCGACTGCAGGTTGTCAGGCAGCGCCTCGCGGGTCAGCAGGAAGGTCTGAACCGCCTGGAAGACGTTGGCGATCACCATGTAGAGCAGAACCCCGGCGGGCAGAGGGAAGAACAGGAACATCCCGGTGATCATTACGGGGGTGATCTTGTTGGCCGTGGCCTGTTGGGGATTGGCGGGCATGCCCATCCCCGAGAGGATCTGACTCAGGAAGAGGGTGACGCCGAAACCGCCCACCAGGATCGCGATGTCCCAGTTGATGGCGCCATCGGTGTAGAAGCCAACTTGTCCCAGGGCTTTGATGAAGAGGAAGCCGCTGCGGGCCGCCAATCCAGGGATCTTGGCTTCGACCGTGACATCACCTGGGGCGATGGCATGGATCGCGCCGTTTTGGTCCACGCTGACCAGGCCTTCGCCCTTGGTCACCGACCAGGTGGGGGCAAAGGCGGAACCGTTCTCGACGCCGCTGAGGACGGAGGCAAAGCTGGCGCCATCCTTGGTGTGCAGGCTGACGGTCTCGGTGTCACCCACTCCGAGTTTGGTTCCCTTCTCCAAGCTGGCGATCACGGGAACGTGATCGGTGCTGGTCACAAAAATGGAGTGGCTTGCACTGTTGAAGGGCTTGGGTTCAACAGCAGCGATCTGATCAGCCGGCAGGACCTTCAGATTGAGGGTGTAGGGAACATCGGCAAACGGTGATCCACGCAGGGTTGCGAACAGCGCAAACAGGATCGGCATCTGCACCAGCAGTGGCAGGCAGCCGGAGAGGGGGCTGCCGAACTCCTTCATCAAGGAGCCCAGTTCCTCCTGTTGCTTTTGCGGGTTGTTGGCGTATTTGGCCTTGATCTCAGCCTGGCGCTTTTGCATCACCGGCTGGGCGATGCGCATGCGGCGGGCATTGCGAATCGAGCCGGCGCTCAAGGGGAAGAGAGCAAGGCGAATCACCACCGTGAGGGCAATGATCGCGAGCCCGTAGCTCGGTACCAATCCGTAGAAGAAATCCAGGATTGGCAGCAGCAGGTTGTCGGAGATGTATCCGATCACGGCGTCGCTAACGGTGGGGTTGGGAGGTGTGAGTCAGTGTCTCAGGCGGCGGCGTCGCCACCGAATCCGGCGGTGCCAGAGCTCTTGGCGGCGGGACCGGATTTCAGCCGTGCCTCGATGAAGGCTTGGGCCTCGCGGTAGCGGGGTACCGCGCGCATCTCCAACTTCATGCCATCGCTCAGGACGAGCACCATGTCACCCCAGAAGCCGAAGCCGCGGGAGACCGAACGAACCTCGCGAATCTGGCTGTAGACCACCTGGGTGCGGTCCCGGCCGAGCCAACCGCCGGTGACTTCAACCCTGCGGCTGGTGATCCGGAAGCGCAGCCAGAGGGCGCGCACCAGGGCGCCCACGGCGAAGGGGATGCCGATCAGGGTGAGCCCGAACAGCAGGTTGGTGATCAGATCACCCTTGGCAGGCCCGCCTTCATAGAAGACCTCCTCATTGATGCTGGCCCCCGGGGCGACGGGAGCGGGTTGGGAGGCAGCGCTCATGGTCTCAGTCCTGCCTTGGCAAGGAGTTCGGAACATTCTCCCAGGAGGAGTTGCTCTTCCGTGTCCGCACTACCCGGTTTGAGCGAGATCAACAGCCAAATCCCCTCGCCCTGATTCGCGATCAGTCGGCTGAGATGGCCATGCAGCAGACGACGCAACCGGTTGCGTTCCACGGAGCGTTTGCTGACCTTGCTGCTGACCACAACGCCCAGGCGGCAGCTCAAGGGGGTGTGGTCCCGTGGATCGGTTTTCAGCAGTTCGGGCTTGGCGGCCATGGTTCTGAGGACCATCCACTGGCCGTGGATCCGCCGACCCTGTTGGTAGATCCGATCAAACACAAAACGCCCCCTCAGCCTGTGTTCCCGAGAGAGCGCCATGGCTTGGGGCTACGCGGGGTTGGCTGAGGGGGCGTTGCTGGCCTCGCTCGTCGAGAGCAAGGGCTTCAGGGGATCAGACCGACAGACGGGCCCGGCCGCGCTTACGGCGGGAGCGGATCACGCGACGGCCGGTGTGGCTCCGCATGCGAACACGGAAACCGGACACCCGTTTGCGCTTACGGCTGGTTCCTTCAAGGGTGCGCTTGGTCATGGCTCCGGCTCGGCTGCGCCTTCAACGTCGATCGCCCAATTTATCAGCTGGGGTGACTCAGAAATCCGAGGTGGCGTCCACCTGGATCAGCCAGCTGCCCAGGTAACCCGAGATCGGCACGGCGCCGGGGGCCTGCGCCAGGGCATTGAGTTGGAACATGCCTGCGCTGCGCGGATTGATCACCGGCATGTAGACGCCAATAGTCTTGCCAACGGGCACGGGGGTGTCCGGGAAGATCTCAATCGAGCGGCCATCGGTGGTGACCTCCACGGTCGCCGGAATGGTCTCTTCGCAGCGGGTGCGCTTGGTCATGCTGCCCGACTTCATGTAGCAGAGCTTGATCTTTTCCGGATCAATCGTTGTGTCAAAGCTCTCGGGAATCGAGATGGCCAGCTTCAAGATCGCGGTTTTGCGATCCTTCGGTTTGAGCAAAAAATAATATTCAGCGCGCTGTTGACGAACGGTGTTCGTTGTGAAGTAGTAGAGCTTGCGGTAGTCCTTGGTGTTATCCCAGCGGAACTCCATGATGCTGGGCGTTCCCTGGGCCAGGACTGCTTTGGGAGCCAGTCCAAGCTGGGCTCCGGCAAGTGCAACTCCGCAGCCAGCGACGGCGGCGAGCTTGAGCGCTGTCTGTTTGAGGGACATTCGTTTCAGAGAGATCCGCTTGCGATTGATCATTGCGCCTGAAACTTGACCCGTTTGGCCCATTCTCAGGGGGGTAGGGGTTCAGGTCGGGGTCGGTGGGCGGCCAGGCAGCTGGCAGTTGTGACCAGATGCGACTGCCTTAGGAGGCGGCGAGGTCGGGCCTGAGCCGTGCGGCCTCCCGCAGATAGGCATGGCGAGCGGGTCGCTCGAGCCAGACGTGGGCCAGGAGGCGAATGCAGCGCTCCAGATCACCGGCCACAGCCATTTGCTGGCAGTCGAGCAGGGCGACCCCATCCCAGCCGGGCCGGTGCCGTGCGATGGCCGCCGGGAAGCAGGCGTCCAGATCAGCGGTGACAGAAAAGGTCAGCGAAAGAATCTGAGCGCCTTCGAGGTTGTTGCGCTCCACCAGAGCGTCGAGCAGCTCGTTAACCGCCTCCTGAATGGCTTCACGGCTGTTGGCCGTCGCGGTGGTGGCGCCCCTCAGGGCGCGGAGCGATTGCTCAGGGCTCATGGGCGATGCAGCCAAAGGGGTTGGCCGCTGCTGCTCAGCTCCAGCTTGAGCCACTGCAGGGCCAGGGAGATCTGGGACCGTCCAGGGATGACCCCGGCGAAGCGCTTTTTCTCCTGCCCAAAGGTGATGGGCTTGGTTTTCTCCAGGTCCAACTCGGCCAGTTCACAGGCCAGGCGCCGGGCCTGCTCTTCATCGCCCAGGGCATCGACGAGACCCAGCTCTTGGGCTTGGGCACCGCTGAAGACGCGTCCATCGGCAAAGCGACGGACCTCGTCTTCGCTGAGTCCCCGGCCTTCGGCAACGGCGCTGACGAACTGCCCGTAACTGGAGTCGATCAACTCCTGCAGCACCTGCCGCTCGCCACTGCTAAGGGCCCGGTCCGGGGAGAGGATGTCTTTATAGATGCCGCTTTTGACGGTTTCAAATTGGATGCCGATCCGCTCGAGCAGGCGCGAGAGGTTGTTGCCCCGCAGGATCACACCGATTGAGCCGGTGATGGAGCCGGGATTGGCGACGATCTTGTCGGCGGCTACACCGATGTAGACGCCACCGGAGGCGGAGATGTTGCCGAAGCTGGCAATCACCTTGCACTGCTTCTCCCGCAGGCGCAGCAGGGCCGCATGAATCTCCTGGCTGTCTCCCACGGTTCCGCCGGGGCTGTCGATGCGCAGCAGTAGGGCAGGGAATTCGCGTTTTTCGACCTCGCGCAGGGCCTTCAGCACCCGTTTGCGCGTGCCGGAGGCAATGGGCCCTTCAATGGCAATCCGCGCGAGTTTGCGGCGTGACTTGCGTCGCCAGGGCCAGGGCATCGAGTCGATCTGCAGTGGCTGGATCTTAAAAAGGAGCCTGTGGGCGATTGGAGCCGGTGAATCTGCGCTGGCTGGCCATGGTCCTCCCCTTCGCTCTTTGGGGAACCGCGATGGCGGCAATGCGGCCCCTGCTGGATGGGGCGGGCCCCCTGACCTTGGCTTGGATGCGGCTTCTGCCTGCAGGGCTGGTGGTCTTGCTGGCGGCCCAGGTCCTGGGTCGCTCCATGGCGGTCGATCGCCGCGATTGGTTTTGGTTTGCCCTGTTCGCCGTGGTGGATGCCACGGCCTTTCAGGGGTTGCTGGCGCGGGGCTTGGGCGGCACCGGCGCGGGCTTGGGCTCAGTCCTGATCGACTCCCAGCCGCTGCTGGTGGCCTTGCTGGCCCGCAGCCTGTTTGGCGAGGCGATCAATCCTGTGGGTTGGGTGGGCCTGCTGGTGGGCTTGCTCGGCATCCTCTGCCTCGGGCTGCCGGAATCCCTGCTGCGGCAGTGGTGGCTGATGGGGCCCGAGGTCTTCGGTGAGACCGCCTGGAGCCACGGTGAGCTTTGGATGTTGGCCGCGGCGTTGGCCATGGCCCTGGGGACGGTCTTGAGTCGCTATGCCTGCCGCCACAGCGATCCAGTGGCGGTCACCGGCTGGCACCTGGCCTTGGGGGCGCTGCCTCTTTTGGCTGGGGCAGCCTTGGAGCCGCTCTGGAACCCCGCAGCCCTGGGACCCTGGCCGCAGTGGTCAGGCACCGGCTGGCTGCTGATGGCCTACGCCGCCCTCTTCGGCAGCGCCCTGGCCTATGGACTGTTCTTTTGGTTCGCCAACCATGGAGAGCTGACCAGTTTCACGGCGCTGACCTTTTTGACCCCCGTTTTCGCGCTGCTCTGCGGCGTGGCTCTGCTCGAGGAGACCCTGAGTTCCTTGCAGTGGTTCGGCGCGGCCTTGGCCCTGTTGAGCGTGGTTTTGATCAACCGCCGTACCCAGTTGTGGCAGCCGGACTCGATGGAGCAGGAGGTCACCCCATGAGCGCGCGCTCTCTTTCGATCCTGGTGGTTGCTCCTGCCCTGGGCCCGCTGGGCAGCGGCAAGGCGGGGGGCGTGGAGCTCACCTTGGCCAGCCTGGTGAGCGGGCTACTCGAGCGGGGCCATCAACTGACGGTCGTGGCGGCCGAGGGCTCCCGCTTGCCCCCGAGCTGCGATGGGGCCGCCCTACTGGCTGAAGCAGGAGCGCCCCAGGAGAGTTGCCAGCACGCCCCAAGGGCTTCGGATGTGCTGATGCCAGCTGAGGGACTGCTGCCGAGGCTTTGGCAACGGGCGCTGCGGGAGCCCTGCGATCTCGTGCTGAACCTGGGCTACGACTGGCTCCCCTTTTGGCTGACCCCTCTGGTTGAGGTGCCGATCTTTCACCTGGTGAGCATGGGCTCGGTGAACCAAGCCATGGATGCGGCCATCGCCGAGGTGGCCCGCTGGGATCAACGCCGGCTGGCCTTCCACACCGCCACCCAGGCCGCTGATTTCGCCCTGCCGCAGCCCCCCGTTGTGGTCGGCAATGGCTTTGATCTCTCCGCCTATGGCCTCTGCCTAGAACCCGAGTCCTTGTTGGGCTGGGTCGGCCGGGTGGCGCCTGAAAAAGGCTTGGAGGATGCGGCAGCCGCCGCGGCTCAGCTGGGGCAGCGCCTGGCCGTCTGGGGCCTGGTGGAGGACCCCGCTTACGCCCAGCGGGTTGAAGCCTCCGTTCCCTCGGGCACCCTGGATTGGCGGGGGTTTCTGCCCACGGCTGCCCTTCAGGCGCAATTGGGCCGCTGCCGGGCCTTGCTGAACACCCCGAAGTGGAATGAGGCCTACGGCAATGTTGTGGTCGAGGCCATGGCCTGCGGTGTGCCGGTGGTGGCCTACCGCAGGGGCGGACCTGGTGAATTGATTCAGCCCGGCCTCAATGGTTGGTTGGTGGAACCCGACCAGCCCCGCGCCTTGGCAGAGGCGCTGGAGAGGGTCGATCAGATCGATCGCCGTCAGTGCCGGCACTGGGTGGAGCGACAGGCCTCCAGGGCCGTTTTGGCAGAACGGCTGGAGCAGTGGTTGGAAGCCGGCCTGATGGGGAAAGGGCGATAGGGTCGGGCCTGCTTCGATCCAGCAACGTGCGCAACCGCAAGCCCTGGTTGGTGCTGTTGCTGGTGGCGGTTGCCGGACTGCTGCTGTTTGTTTGGCGGCTCGGCATGACGGGTCTGGTGGATGAGACCCCCCCGCTGTTTGCCGCGTCCGCCAAGGCCATGGCGGAGACCGGTGATTGGCTGACGCCGCGGGTCAACGGTTTGCCGCGCTACGACAAGCCGCCCCTGGTCTATTGGCTGATGGGGTTGGGCTATGCCCTGCCCGCTCAGGACCTCTGGAATCCCTTCGGCACCTGGGCCTCGCGGCTCCCATCAGCACTCAGTTCCATCGGTTTGATGCTGCTGATGGCCCTCACCCTGCTGCGCCGCCCCCAGGGCCAGCCTGATGGGGCCCAGAAGGCCGTCACGGCCATGGCGGCGGCCTTGGCCTTTGCCCTCTCGCCACTGGTCCTGCTCTGGAGCCGCATTTCGGTCAGTGATGCGCTCTTCAGTGGCTTGTTGTCGGCGGCCCTGCTGCTGTTTTGGTGGCGCTACGCCGGCCTCTGCCGTTGGTGGGTTCCCTGGTTGGTGCTGGGTCTGGCCGTGCTGGCCAAGGGGCCCGTGGCGGTGGTCCTGGCGGGGCTGACTGCGCTGCTGTTTGCCCTGCTGCAGCGTGATCTCCCGGGTTTATGGGCCCTTTGGAGACCCTGGCGTGGCCTGGCCCTGACGGCGGCGCTGGCCTTGCCCTGGTACGTCCTTGAGCTGTTGGTGGAAGGGCAGCCCTACTGGGACAGCTTTTTCGGTTACCACAACCTTCAGCGCTTCACCGGTGTGGTCAACAACCACCTCCAGCCCTGGTGGTTTTTCTTCCCTGTGCTGGTGGTGGCATCGCTGCCCTTCACCCCCTTGCTGCTTGCTGGTCTGGTGGGGGCCCTGCGTCCCCAACCGGCCCCCCCCGAGCAGTCCCTGCAGCGGTTTGCGGCCTGCTGGCTGCTGGCGGTCTTTGTCTTTTTCACCGCAGCGGCCACCAAGCTCCCCAGCTACTGGATCCCCGCGACACCAGCCGCAGGGCTTTTGATTGCCTTGGCTGCGCAAAACCTGCGGCCGGGATGGCGCTCCGCGGTCCTAAGGGGGAGCACCCTGGCCCTGGTGGGGGTGCTGACGGCCAGTCTGGCCGCCGGGAACCTCTGGGTTCCCTTGATTAATGAGCCGGAGATGCCGACCTTGTCCTCGGCCCTGCTGGCCAGTGGAGCGCTGACGCGCGCCTCGCTCTGCTTTGGCGTGGGTGGGGTGACGGCACTGCTGCTCTGGTGGGGCCCCTCCAGCGCCCGCAGGGGCTGGCTGCTGGTTCAGCAGTTGGGCATGGGGGCGTTTGTCGTGATCGCGCTTGTGCCCATGGTCGAGTTGGGGGACCGCCTACGTCAGCTCCCAATTCGCCGTATGGCTTCCCTGGCGCTGGAGCAGCAGCGGCCTCAGGAGCCCCTGGCGATGGTGGGCATCCTCAAACCGTCGCTGCACTACTACACCAAACAGGTGGTGGTCTACGAGGGGGTGCAGCCCAATGGCCCGCTGAACCTCAATGACCGTTTGGCCAAGGAACAGCGACGCGGCCAGCAACCGTCTCCGGCGTCTCCAGGGGCCAGCGTTCTGGTAGTGATCGACGGCAATACCGCGACCTTGCCCCACTGGCGTGGGGTGCCGCACCAGCGCCTGGGAACGATCGGTCTCTACGAGCTTTGGCGAGTTCCCCGTCCAGCCCTGAACCAGTGGTCTAAGGACCTGGCGGAACTGGCGGGTTTGGCTCCGGATTGGCAGGAGCCCCGCCCCGAGCGCTACTGATCGGTCTCGCTGGGGGTGCCCATGGTGACCCCTTGATCCATCGTGTCCCGTTGGCAGAAGCTGCAGTGCCCCCAGCGCTGGAGTTCCCCGACGGGTGAGGGGCGTTTGCAGGTGGGACAGGACCCCATGCCAAAGACGTCCACACGGCTGGGATGCTGCGCCCAAATCTCCTCCTCAAGGCCACTGCCCGCTGGGGGCAAGGGCGTGCTTTGGTGCTGCTGGAACTGCAGGTCCTTGACCGCAAATCCAGCGCCACGCAAGGCGCCGAGCAGTTGGTGCTTGTTAAAGCGAAGGGCCTGGAGCCATTGGGGGTGCTGGGCTCCCACCACAAGTCGTCCGCCCTGCAGGCGCAGCGGCCGGCAGTGGGGTGCGAGCTGGGGGCCGGCGATCCGCGGCCAAGCCTGCCAGAGCCCCGCCAAGCCCCCCTCGTCCTTCCACTCCTTCTGCAGGCTGCTCAGGGAGTCCCCCAGCCCTTGAATCGGTGGCCTGGGCGGCGGCACCAAGAGGTTCACGTCCCCTTGGCGTCGCGTTTGGTTGCGGGGGGCGATGCCCATGGGGAGACCCTAGGGGAATTGGCGCTGTGCAGGGCGGCCTGCGCTGGTTAGTCTCGGCCTCAGCTCTGCTTGCTCCATGGGCTTTTTTGATCGCCTCGGCCGGTTGGTTCGTGCCAACGCCAACGCAGCCCTGAGTGCGGCTGAAGATCCCGTCAAGATCCTCGACCAGTCGGTTGCGGACATGCAGGCCGATCTGGTGAAACTGCGCCAGGCCGTCGCCACGGCGATCGCCAGCCAGAAGCGGATTCAGAACCAGGCCGATCAGGCCGATGCCCAGGCCAAAACCTGGTACGAGCGTGCCGAGTTGGCCCTCAAAAAAGGCGAAGAGGATTTGGCCCGTGAGGCCCTGGGACGCCGTAAGACCTGTCAGGACACCGCCACCGCACTGCAGGGCCAGCTCCAGAGCCAGTGCGGCCAGGTGGATCAGCTGAAGAAGAGCTTGGTGCAGCTCGAAAGCAAGATCGCCGAAGCCAAGACCAAAAAAGACATGCTCAAGGCGCGGGCCCAGGCGGCCAAAGCCCAGGAGCAGCTGCAGAGCGCCGTCGGCAGCCTCGGGACAAATTCCGCCATGGCTGCCTTCGAGAAGATGGAGGAGAAGGTCCAAGCCCTGGAGGCCCGCAGTCAGGCCGCCGCTGAACTGGCCGGTGCAGATCTGGAAAGCCAGTTCGCCGCCCTAGAGGGGGCACCTGAGGTCGATTCCGAGCTGGAGGCCCTGAAGGGCAAGCTCTCGGGTTCTTCCGAGGCCCCGTCCCTGCCCGCCGGTGCTGAGGGGGTGCAGCCGGTCAAGGTGAGCGAGGTTGATACGGAGCTTGAAGAGCTCAGGCGTTCCATCGACAAGCTCTGAGCTCTCCATACAATCGCCAGACCCATGACAGCTGCCGTGTCCGTTCTTCAGCTCACCGATGCCAACTTCCAGGCCGAGGTGCTGGAGTGCTCGACCCCAGTGCTCGTCGACGTTTGGGCGACCTGGTGCGGTCCCTGCCGTCTGATGGCGCCGATGATGGATTGGGCGGCCCAGGAGTACGCCGGTCGCCTGACCGTGGGCAAGTTGGAGGCTGACCCCAACCCAGCGAGCCGCGATTTGATGCAGGTGCAGGGCCTGCCCGCTCTGGTGCTGTTTAAGGACGGCCAAGAGATCGCCCGCCACGAGGGCGCTATGGCGAAGCCCCAGCTCCAGGCTTTCTTGGATGCCCATCTCTGATCCGTTCTCGATTTCCGAACGGGTTCGTGGGCTAGGTAGCGGCGTTTTTGCCCGCAATGACCAACGCAAGGTGGCCTATCGGGCCCGGTCAGAGGCCGGGCTGGCCCCTCTGCTTGACCTGTCCTTGGGGTCAACCGATCTCCAACCACCGCCGGTGGCGATCGAGGCCATCCGCCAACGCCTAGGCCATCCCGACAGCGCTTCCTACTGCCTGCACGGCGCGACGGCCCCGCTCCGGGAAGCAGTCGCGGCCTGGGCCGAGCGGCGCTTTGGGGTGGCGGTGGACCCCGACAGCGAGGTCCTGTTCCTAGTGGGATCCCAGGAAGGCACCGCCCACCTGCCCTTGGCGGTGCTCAATCCCGGCGATTCCGCGCTCCTGCTGGATCCCTTCTATCCCTCCCACCTGGGCGGGCTTCGCTTGGCATCAGCGCAGCCGCGCTTCCTGCGTCTGGAGCGGGAGCGGGGCTTTGCCCCCAACTTTGATCAGCTGAGCGCTGCGGAGTGGGATGCGCTCAAGTTGATGGTCCTGGGCTTTCCCCACAACCCAACGGCCACTACGGGAGAGCAGGGCTGGGTGGATGAAGCGGCCGCGAGGGCCGTTCGTCATGGCCTGGTCTTCGCCCACGACAACCCCTATGTCGATTTGGCCCTCGAGGGGGAGGCTCCGTCTCTGCTGCGCTCCCCCCATTGGCGCCAGTGCGGCATTGAGTTTTTCTCCTTCTCCAAAGGTTGGTGTCTGGGTGGATTCCGGATGGCCTTTGCGATTGGTGCTGAACCCCTGATCCAGGCCCTGCGCCAGCTCAAGGGGGTGGTGGATTTCAACCAGTCCTTAGCGCTGCAGGCGGGGGGGATTGCGGCCCTCGAGCAGGCGCCCGATTGGCCCGAGCAGCTCAAACCGGTGTACCGGGAGCGTCGCGACCGCATGATCGCGGCGTTGACGGAGGCCGGTTGGCCCGTGCAGCGCCCGTCGATGGCGCTCTACCTCTGGCTGGCCTTGCCTGAGCAGGCCCGCCAGCGCGGTTGGACCTCCGAGCAGTTCTGCGGCCAGTTGCTTGAGGCGACAGGCGTCTGCCTGACCCCCGGGAACGGCTTCGGCGAGGGGGGCGAGGGGTTCGCGCGCTTGGCCTTGGTCCATGACACAGCGGCCCTGGAGGCCGGCGCCCAGCGCATGGGGGCATGGCTGAGCAGCCTTTAAGCGCCGCGGCTCTGGCGCGGCAGTTGCGCCAAACCCCAGGGGACTATCCGCTGCCTTGGCGGATTCAGGTGCGGCCGATCTGCGCGAGCACGGAACGGGAGCTGGATCAGTGGCTCCGGCGTGATCCCATGGCTTCGGCCGCCCGCGTGGTGCTGGCTCGTCGCCAGGGATTTGGCCAGGGCCAGCAGGGACGCTCTTGGTCTTCCCCCGCCGGTGGGATCTGGTTGAGTGCCGCCTTGCCCTGGCCTGGCGAGGGGGATCGAGCTGCCTCCCTGGCCCTGGCAGTGGCCGTCGGATTGGCCCTGCAGTTGGAGGGGCTGGGCTTGGCGCCGGCGATCAAATGGCCGAACGATCTGTTGGTCTCGGGCCGCAAGCTCTGTGGATTTTTGCCGCGCCTGGCCTGGCGTTCCGGCGCCGTTCGCCACGCCCGCATTGGTTTGGGCCTCAATGGCTCCAATTCCGTACCGATGGGGGCGATCAGCTTGGGACAACTGCTGGGCAGGCAGCAGCCGGCTGCCGTGGGGGCCCGTGTGCTGCGGGCCTTGGAATGGGCCGTGGCCGCGGCGGACCAGCCGGAGCTGGTGCGGCGGCAGGCCGAGCAACGCCTCTGGGACCCCGGTTGCGTTGAGCATGACGGCCAGCACTGGACGATCACGGGCCTCAGCCAGGACGGTGGCTTGCAGCTGCAGAACGGGTCCGGTTCGCTGGTGCTCAGGCGCCGTTTCTAGGGCTTCCTAGGATGTGGATGTGATGCGCCCTCCACGGCTCCGTTGGCTGCTGTTGACGCCGGTGCTTCTGGCTGGACCGGTGGCGTCTGAGCCCAGTGGACCATTGGAGCCGCCACCCCTGCCGGCGCAGCAGGCGCCCCTGCGTCCCTCCCTGCCGCAGCTTCAGGCGCTGCCGCCGCCGAAGCGGTTTGATCAGTCCCTGGATGCGCTGGTGCGCCAGGGCATCGTCACCCCCTCGGAGCGTCGGGCCCTGCGGGGGGGCGGAGGGGAGCTCCGGCCCCTGGATGTGGGGGCCTTTCAACAGGCCTGTCGCAGCGGTGCGCTCTCCGCCCGTGAATGCAGCGGTGGCATCGCCTTGCGCTGGGGTCTGCGTCGTGAGGGGTCCCGGCGTCCTCCCCTGTCGGTTCCGGTTTCGGCTTTGCTGGGCGGCCGCTTTGACCTCGCGAAGGTGTTTCGGGTGACGCCTCGGCCGGCACCGGTGGCGGGCAATGGCAACCGCCGGTTGCTGCTGCCGATCATTGGTTCGGCCTTCAAGTCCAGCGGTTTTGGCTGGCGTTTGCATCCCCTGCTTGGGGGGTGGCGTCTCCATGCCGGAGATGACCTGGCGGCCCCGGAGGGCACCCCGGTGGTGGCGGCCTTGGCCGGCCGGGTGGTCAGCAGCGGCTTGGCCGGTGGCTATGGCCTGGCGGTGGAGGTGGAGCACCAACGGCCGCGCCGCCGCAGCCTGTACGGCCACCTCTCTGAGCTCTATGTCCGCGCCGGTGATCGGGTGCTGCAGGGGGAGGTGCTCGGCCGGGTGGGCAGCACCGGCTTGAGCACAGGGCCCCACCTGCATTTTGAGCTGCGTCAACCGGTTTCCGGTGGCTGGGTGGCCGTTGATCCGGGGGAGTTTGATCCCGGTTCAGCCCTGCGCGGCAGCGATGCGGTGGCCCTGTTGATGGGGCAACTGATCAGCAGCCTGGAGCGACCTGGGCGCTAGGGCTGGGATCCAGCTCCTGCACTCACCAGACGTCCATCGTGGAAGTGCACGACCCGTTGGGCCCGGGCCGCCACTTCGTGTTCGTGGGTCACCAGCAGGATGGTCACCCCCTCCCGCTGGTGCAGTTCATCAAACAGATCCAGGACCTCGGAGGTGGTGCGGGAATCGAGGGCCCCGGTGGGTTCGTCCGCCAGCAGCAGGTTGGGTTGGTTGATGATCGCCCGGGCGAGGGCGACACGCTGCTGTTGTCCGCCGGAGAGCTGGTTCGGTTTGTTGTAGAGGCGCTCGCCAAGGCCGATCCGCTCAAGGGCACGGATGCCCCGCTGCTCACGCTCCTCAGCCGGAACGCCTGCATAGACCATGGGCAACATCACATTCTCGAGGGCCGTCAGCTCCTGGAGCAGGTGAAATTGCTGGAAGACAAAGCCCAGTTCGCGGTTCCTGAGGTCGGCGAGTTGATCGTCGGAGAGTTGCTCAACAGCGGTGCCGTTGAGGCGATAGCTGCCGCTGGTGGGCCGATCGAGGCAGCCCAGGATGTTCATTGCGGTGCTCTTGCCTGAGCCCGAGGTGCCCATGACGGCGACGTACTCACCGCGTCGCACGCTCATGCTCAGGTCATCGAGGGCAATGACTGTGGTGTCACCGCTGCCGTAGGTCTTGCGAATGTGCTCGAGTTCGGCAACGACGGGCCCGGTGCCGCTTGCCATCAACCCACAGGCAGGCCCGCGGCCGAAGCGAGGGCTTTCTGAAGCATCGGGGTGCCGGAGACCGCACCACTGGCCCAGGTGAACAGCGGGTTGGACAGGATGCCGCCCACGGCCGTGACCACGACACAGGAGACCAGGGCGGCCCGAAGGGGCTGCAGTCCAGCAAGGTTCCAGTTGAGGTCTGGGTAGGCCTTGACCACCTCAGAGGCCTCTTGGGGCTCCTTGACCACCATCATCTTGATCACCGAGATGTAGTAGTAGATCGAGACCACGGAGGTCAGTAGGCCGACCACCACCAGCAGGTACTGGTGGTCTGCCCAACCGGCGAAGAAGAGATAGATCTTGCCGAAGAAGCCCAGCATCGGAGGGATGCCACCGAGGGAGAGCAGGCAGAGGCTCAGGCCCAGCGTGATCAGTGGATCCTTCTGGTAGAGACCGGCGTAGTCGCTGATGCGATCACTACCCGTGCGCAGGGAGAACAGGATGATGCAAGCGAAGGCCCCCAGGTTCATGAACAGGTAGGCGGCCATGTAGAGAACCATTGCCGCGTAACCGTCTTCGGTTCCGCAGACCAGGCCGATCATCACGAAGCCGGCCTGACCGATGGAGCTGTAGGCCAGCATCCGCTTCATCGAGGTCTGGGCCAGGGCGACGACGTTGCCCAGGACCATGCTCAAGATGGCCAAGACGGTGAAGAGAAGCTTCCACTGGGCCTCGAAGGGCTCAAAGCAACCCACCAGGATCCTCAGGGCCAGAGCAAAGCCAGCGGCTTTGGAGCCGACCGAGAGGAAGGCCACCACTGGGGTTGGCGAGCCTTCATAGACGTCGGGGGTCCACTGGTGGAAGGGCACCGCTGCGATCTTGAACGCGACGGTGGCCAAAACGAACACCAAGGCCAGAGCTGCCACCGGCGAAGCGCTGGTTTGCAGTGCAATGCCGACGGCCTCCAGGCTGGTGCTGCCGCCGGTCAAGCCGTAGAGCAGGGAGGCGCCATAGAGGAACACTGCAGCAGCGGCTGACCCCACCAGCAGATATTTCAGTGCGGCTTCGGAGCTGCGGGCATCGCGCTTCATGTAGCCCGACAGCAGATAGCTCGCCACCGAGAGGGTCTCGAGGGACACAAAGATGCTGACCAGGTCGGTGGACCCGCAAAGCAGCATCGCGCCAAGGGTGGCCGCCAACAGGATCGAGGCGTATTCACCAACGGGGGTGCCCGCCCGCTCGACGTAGCGCCAGCTGATTAAGAGGGAGACCAGGGTTGAGGCGGCGACCACTGCGCGAAAGGCAATGGCCAGGTTGTCGGCCAGGAATGAGCCGAGGAAGGAGGGTTCAAGCGGTGCTGCGTCCCATTGCAGGGCGAGCAGGACCAGAGCGCTGCCCAGTCCGAGATAGGAAAAGAGGGGGACCCACCGTGCAGCTGCTTTTTCCCCCGCCAGGTCCACCAGCAGGCAGGCAAGCATCGCGAGCAGGACTGCACCCTCCGGTGCAATGGCTCCTGCATTGAGCTGCAGCGATGTGATGCCACTCACCAGGGGAGCAGCCGCAGTGGAAACGGTCTCGGCGGCAGCCAGGAGAGAGAGCACAGCTGTTGGATCACGCCCGTTGGGCTGGACTGTAGCCGCGCTGGCGTCGTCCTTCGGACTTTCTCGCCGGGGTTGACCGCCGGTGCGATAAAGAGGGAAGCGGTTCACCGCCTGCCTGTGGCGCACACCCTCGTCATCGTTGAAAGCCCCACCAAGGCCCGCACCATCCGCGGGTTCTTGCCGAAGGACTTCAAGGTTGAGGCCTCGATGGGGCACGTGCGCGACTTGCCCAACAACGCGAGCGAGATCCCCGCTGCCCACAAGGGCGAGAAGTGGGCCAATCTCGGCGTGAACACCACCAACGACTTCGAGCCGCTCTACGTGGTGCCGAAGGACAAAAAGAAGGTGGTCAAGGAACTCAAGGACGCCCTCAAGGGCGCCGATCAACTCCTACTGGCGACCGACGAAGACCGGGAAGGGGAATCGATCAGCTGGCACCTGCTGCAGCTGCTCAACCCGAAGGTGCCGGTGAAGCGGATGGTCTTCCACGAGATCACCAAGGAGGCCATCGGTCGCGCCCTGGAGCAGACCCGAGAGCTCGATATGGAGCTCGTCCATGCCCAGGAAACCCGGCGGATCCTCGATCGCCTGGTGGGTTACACCCTCTCCCCGCTGCTCTGGAAGAAGGTCGCCTGGGGCCTGAGCGCCGGAAGGGTCCAGTCCGTGGCCGTGCGGCTGCTGGTGCAACGGGAACGGGCCCGCCGTGCCTTCAAGAGCGGCAGCTATTGGGATCTCAAAGCCCAGCTGGCTCAAGGCAGTTCCCCCTTTGACGCCAAGCTCACCCACCTCAAGGGCGAGCGCATTGCCGGTGGTTCCGATTTCGACGAAAACACCGGTGGACTGAAGGCCGGCAGCAAGGTTCGTTTGCTCAGCGAGGCCGATGCCCGCAGCCTGCGCGAGGCCGTCTTGGCTGCGCCCTGGCGGGTGTCGTCCGTGGAGGAAAAGCCCTCCACCCGCAAGCCGGTGGCCCCCTTCACCACCAGCACCCTGCAGCAGGAAGCGAACCGCAAGCTGCGTCTCTCGGCCCGCGAGACCATGCGCACGGCCCAGGGGCTCTACGAGCGGGGCTTCATCACGTACATGCGCACCGACTCGGTGCATCTCAGTGACCAGGCCATCAATGCGGCCCGCAACTGTGTCGCCGATAAATACGGCAAGGACTACCTGAGCGGCTCACCCCGTCAGTTCTCCACCAAGGCCCGCAACGCCCAGGAGGCCCACGAGGCGATTCGCCCCGCCGGTGAGAGCTTCCGTGATCCCTCCACCACTGGCTTGGACGGCCGGGACCTGGCCCTCTACGAGCTGATCTGGAAACGCACCGTCGCCTCCCAGATGGCGGAAGCCCGCCTGACCATGCTCAGCGTTGAGTTGGAGGTGGATGGCGGCAGCCTCGGACCCGCCAGCTTCAAGGCCAACGGCAAGCGCATCGATTTCCCCGGTTTCTTCCGCGCCTACGTCGAGGGAAGCGATGACCCCGATGCGGCGCTGGAAGGCCAGGAAGTCCTGCTGCCAAGCCTGAAGAGCGGCGATAGCCCCAGCTGCAAAGGCGTGGAGGCGCTGGGCCACCAAACCCAGCCCCCCGCTCGCTACAGCGAAGCGGCCCTGGTGAAGATGCTCGAGAAGGAGGGCATCGGTCGCCCCTCCACCTACGCCTCGATCATCGGCACGATCGTCGACCGCGGCTACGCGACCCTGCAGAGCAATGCCCTGACCCCGAGCTTCACGGCCTTCGCTGTGACGGCCCTGCTGGAGGAGCATTTCCCCGATTTGGTGGACACCAGCTTCACGGCTCGGATGGAGGGCACCCTCGATGACATCTCCACCGGGAAGGTGCAGTGGCTCCCTTACCTGGAGAGCTTCTACAAGGGTGATCAGGGGCTCGAGACCCAGGTTCAGCAGCGGGAAGGGGATATCGACCCCACCGCCTCCCGCACCATTGCCCTGGAGGGGCTGCCCTGTGTGGTTCGGATTGGTCGCTTTGGGGCCTATCTGGAAACCAAGCGCGTGGCCGACGACGGCAGCGAAGAGCTCCTGAAGGCCACCCTCCCCAACGAGATCACTCCAGCGGATCTCGACGCGGACAAAGCGGAATTGATCCTCAAGCAGAAGGCCGATGGGCCCGAAGCGTTGGGTGAAGATCCCGAGACCGGAGATTTGGTCTATCTGCTGTTTGGCCAGTACGGGCCCTATGTGCAGCGCGGTCAGGTCAGTGACGAGAATCCCAAGCCCAAGCGGGCCTCCCTGCCCAAGGGCACCAAGCCAGAGGACCTGACCCTGGAGGACGCCCTGGGGCTGTTGCGTCTCCCCAGGCACCTGGGCGAACACCCCGATGGCGGCAAGGTCGAGGCCGGTCTGGGTCGGTTTGGCCCCTATGTCGTTCACCACAAGGGCAAGGGCGAGAAGGACTACCGCTCCCTCAAGGCTGAGGACGATGTCCTGATGGTGGGCCTCTCCCGTGCTCTCGAGTTGCTGGCGATGCCCAAGCGGGGTCGCGGCGGCCGCACGGCCCTGAAGGATCTCGGCACCCCTGAGGGCGGCGATGAAGCCATCCAGCTCTTTGATGGTCCCTATGGCCTGTACGTCAAGCAGGGCAAGGTGAACGCCTCGCTGCCGGAAGGAACAACAGCAGACACCATCACCCTTGAGCAGGCGGTGGAGTTGCTGGCCGCGAAGGCGGCCTCGGGCAAAGGCAAGGGCCGTAAGACGGCAGCGAAATCCACCACCGCCAAAAAACCAGCCGCCAAAAAGCCCGCGGCGAAAAAAGCTCCGGCCACCACCAAAACGGGTCGGCTTCGGGCTAGCGCAGTGAGGATCATCAAGGCGGCCGACAGCTGATGGCGCCACTGCGCTGGGGTTCGCTTGTGTTGCTCGCAGCGGCCTTGGCCGGCTGCCAGGGCACCCCCCTTGGCGACCAGCTGTCGCGGAGTTTTTCCAGTCCGCTCCCCGCCGCAGCGCCGGCGGACAAAACCGCTGCGCCCTACCCGACTCAGCCCGCCGAGCCCAAGAAGGAGGAGAAGAAACCGGTGGCCCAAAAGCCGGCGCCGAAACCCCCTGAAGCGCCAGCGGCTCCTCGCCCCAGCGCACCACCGGCCCCCTATCGGGTGACGATCAAGTTGCCCGCCGCTGACCCTTCCGCCCCTGCGGAGGTGCTGACCCAGGCCTTGCGCGCCGCTGGCTTGGCCTTTGAAGTGGAGACCATCGAGCGCGTCTCCAACGGGACGACGCCCACACGCACCGCTGCGCCTGATCCGCGCTAGGCAGGCCCGATCCCATGTCCTTGAGTCGCCGTCAGGCCCGACAGCTCACCGATACGGCCTACCTGGCGGCGGCCACAGCCTTGCTCTGGGTGGGCCTCTACTACCTCCCGGTGGGTGGTGCTCTGTTTCGCCTGGCGCTGCCGTTGCCCCTGGCGTTGCTGCAGCTTCGCCATAACGGCCGTTGCGCCGTGGAGGGTGTGGCCGTGGCGGCCCTGCTCTTGGTGGCCTTGATGGGGCCGATTCGCGGTCCGTTGGTGCTCTTCCCCTATGGCTTCCTGGCCCTTTGGCTGGGCTGGTGTTGGAGGCGGGGGCTGAGCTGGTATCTGAGCTGGGGTGTGGGTGTGTTGATCGGCGCCGGTGGCTTCCTGGTGCGGGTGGCGGTGCTCTCGATCCTCCTCGGCGAAAACCTTTGGGTCCTGATCACCTCCGCCGCCTCCCAGGTGCTGGAGCGTCTTCTTGGCTTGGTCCAGATCGGCGGTGGACCGGATTTGTTTCAGGTGCAGCTGATGGCCCTCGCCCTGGTGCTGGTGCAAAACCTGATCTATGTGCTGGCCCTGCATGCGGTGGCCCTCTGGATCTTTCCCCGCCTGAAGAGTCCGATCAGCGAGCCTCCGGCCTTGTTGCGCCCCCTATTGGCCCTGGATCCGCTTTGACACTGGAGCGAATCAGCGGCGAGGCGGCCTGGGCGGAGCAGTGGTGCCAGCGCCTCAGGGCCGCTGCCAGCGAGACCCGAGTGTTGTTGCTGCTGGCTGGCACGGACACGGCGGCGGTGCCGGGGATCTCGGCTGCCGGGGCTACCCCAGAGTCCCGCCGCTTCACGGCCGCCGCCGATGCCGAGTTGCTCTGGCAGGGTCCGGCCGCTCGGCGACCCCATGCCTTGCCGCCCCTGCCGGCGGGGGTCTCTCCCGCCTTGATTGCCTGGGCGGTTCTGGAGGGCTTGGCCCTGGAGCCCTTGGTGCTGAATCTGGGGGCGCCCGTCGCACCGGCCATCCCCCATCTCCAGCTCAACCCAACGCCCGCGCGCTGCCTCAGCGGCGGGCAGGCGATGGATCCCGAGCGGGTCCAAGCCCTCTGGGGCTGGGGGGAGCGCTGGGGCCGCGGCTTGGCCCGCTCCGGCCAACCGGTGTTGCTCAGCGAGTGTGTGCCTGGGGGGACGACCACCGCCCTGGCGGTCCTGGAGGCCCTGGGGATTCCCTCCATGGGCTTAGTCAGTGGCAGCGTTCGCCAGCCGGATCACCAGCTCAAGGCGCGCTTGGTTCAACGGGGATTGGCGGCTGCTCAATTGGCTGCGGATGCCAGCCCCCAGGCTGTGTTGGCTGCGGTGGGTGACCCGATGCAGGTGGTTGCGGCGGCCCTGCTGAAGCAGGCGGCCTTGGCGGGAACGCCGTTGCTCTTGGCGGGCGGCAGTCAGATGGCGGCTGTCCTGGCCCTGGCCTTGGCGGCGTGTACACCACCTGAGCGCCAGCAGCTCTGCCAGCAGGCGGCGGTGGTGACCACCGCCTGGGTGGCCCATGAGGTGGCCAGCGATTTCCCGGGGCTGATGCTGCAACTCGCCCAGCGCTTTGCGGTGCAGCCGCTGGCCTTTGCCACGGGCCTGCGCTTCACGGAGAGCCGCTGCCCGGAGTTGCTCGATTACGAGCGCGGCTACGTCAAAGAGGGAGTGGGCGCTGGGGGCTTGGCCGCCCTCTGGCAGCTCAGCGGGCGTTCGCTGCAGGCGCTCCAGGAGGCCTGTGAGCAGGCCTGCGACCAGCTGCAGCACCCGGCCTAGCGTGCGCTTGTGACTTCCCGCCGCCACGCTCTGCAACTGATGGCTTCAGTGGCGGCCCTGGGCGCGGCCGCCGGCTGTGCACCGGCGCGCTCTGGCCAGCCGCAGCTGTTGAGCGTGAAAGGGGACTTGCCCAAGGCCTGGCTGCAGGAGCTGCCGTCGCCCTGGCAGCCCCGTGCCCTGGAGAGCCCGGAGCAGCTGCTGAGCCTGGTGGATCGCTCCGCCTTGCAGGAGCAGCCCCTGGCGGGGGCTGCCTTGTTGGCCCTCGGAGACGGCTGGGCCCAGCAGCTCGATCGCGCCCGGCTCCAGCCCCTCGAGGCTCCGGCCCTGCTCGAGCAGCTGGCGCCCATGGCCCAGGCCCCCAGTCGGTTATTTGCGGCTGAGGGCGCTGTTCCCCTGGCTTTCCCATGGGCCTTTGGCACCTGGTTGTTGGTGCTCCGCAGTCGCCCGGACCTCTGGCGGCAGCGCGAGTTGGGTTGGTCGCTGCTGCTGGATTCCAGCCTTCGCGGCAAGGTCGTGCTGCCCTCCAGTCCGCGGGTGGTGATTGAGCTGGCCCTGCGTCAGTTGGGTCTCTCCAGCGGCGATCCCAAGGCCCTGAGCAACCCAGCGCTGCCGCAGCAGCTGTCCCAGTTGGTGGGGCAGGCGTTGGCGCTGGATGAGCGCGATGGACTGAATCTGCTGTTGGCCGGTGAGGCGGATGCGGCGGTGGTTCCCAGCCATCGGGCGATTCCCCTGCTGAAGAAAGATCCGCGGCTTTCGGCCTTCCTGCCGGAGTCCGGCTCTCCGCTCTGGTGGCAGCTGCTGCTCCGTCTTCCCCCCCAGGACACTGCGGGGGTGGATCCGCCGCTTCCCCTGGAGTGGGTGCGCGATGGCCTCAGCCTGCCCCTGATTGATCGCCTGTTGGCGGCGGGTTGGGTGCCCCCGCTTCCCCGTCAGCGCTTGGAGCCTGTGCTGCAGCGCTGGCCTGAGCGACTGCGGCCTCTGTTGCTCCCCAGTGAGGTGGTGCTGCAACGCTGCAACAACCTGCCGGTGTTCACGCCCGCGGAGCGCAGCCGCTGGCAGACCCTTTGGGATCAGGCCCTCAGCCGCTAACCCCAAAGCCTGCGCCGGGGTGCGGCCGCCAGGCGTTGATGGGTTTCAGCCAAGAGCTCAGGAATGGGGAGCTGATGGGGACAGCGGGGTAGGCACTCGCCACAGCCTTCGCAGGCGAAGGCATTCACGCTCTCCCACCAGTGCCCGGCTCTTCCGATCAGGTTGTAGCGCTCCTGGGCGAAGGCGCTGAGGCCATGGCCGAGGTCCAGGTTGCGCAGGCGCAGCAGCTCGGGGATTGGTACCTCGTTGGGGCAGGGCAGGCAGGCTCGGCACTGCTGGCAGGCGGTCTCAGCCAGACGGGCCTGGCCGGCCTGCCAGGCCCGCTCCAGGGCTTGGCGATGGCTCGGTTCCAGACCAATTTCCTTGTCGACCATGAGGCGTTGGGCCAGGGCTAGGTCGCTGGATTGGGCTGCCCCCAGGGTCAAGCAGGAGATGCCCGCATCGAGCAGGAAGCGATAGGCCAACTCCAGGGGCTCAAAGGGATCGCAGTCGGCGCGCAGTTGCTCAGGTGGGGCGTAGAGCCGGCCCCCCTTATCGGCTGGCGAGATGGCCAGAACCCCGATTCCCTCCCGCAGGGCCGCCTGGGCCAGGGGCAGTCGGGTTTGATCGAACCAATGGAGGTGCAGGCTGCAAAAGCTGAAGCGGGCAGAGGCGAGGGCGGCCTCAATCAGCGAGAGCTCGCCATGGCTCGAGAACCCCACCTGGGTGACCAGTCCCTCCCCCATGGCCCACTGGAGCAGATCCGCTCCCTCCCCCTTTAGGGCCCAATCCAGGTGCTCCCTGCGGTTGAGGCCATGGACCGCAAGGTTGTCCAGCTGTTGCACTCCCAGGCGTTGCAGGATCCCGCGGAGCTGCGTCTGTCCCTCCTCCAGGCTGATCCCCGGCAGCAGCTTGCTGGTGAGCACTAGCTCCCCAGGGGGGCGTGCACGCAGGGCCTGGCCCAGAAAGGCTTCTGCGGGGCCGTAGGCCGGGGCGGTCTCAATGTGATTGATGCCCGCGGCCAGGGCGGCATCGAGCACCTCCGCCATCTGCTGCGGGCTGCTGGTGGCCCGCATCGTTCCCAGGCAGAACGGGGAGACCCGTGCTCCTTGGCCAAAGGGGCGGCGCTCAGCCAGGGTCTTCCTCCGCCTCCGTCTGGGCTTGGTTGATATGCCTCACAAGCTCGGCGGGACTGATGCCATCGATGAAGCGGCGGAAATCGGCGGCATCTTCCGCATCGGCCTCAGCATCCACGGGGATGGAGGCATCAGCGACGACCTCCTCCAGCATCCAGATCCCACTGCCGGTGCGGACGGCCAAGGCAATGGCGTCGCTGGGTCTGGCATCGAGCTCAAGCTCCTCGTCGCCCTCGGTGCGCAGTTTGAGCACGGCACGAAAGGTGCTGTCTTCGATGGCGTGGACGATCACCTTGGTCAGCTCCAACCCCCCGGCCTGCAGCAGTTCCACCATCAGGTCATGGCTCAGGGGCCTGGGCGGGGTCTTGTCGCTGAGCCCGGCCATGATGTTTTGGGCTTGGGCCTGGTCGATCCAGATGGGCACCTGACGCCGCCCGGATGGATCGCGGAGCAGCACGATCGGACTTCGACTGGCGGCGTCGAGGGCAATGCCGGCCACTCGCATTTCGACCATGGCTTGCCCGCTTTCCCTTCTGCCCGATTATGGCCAGTGTTGATCGGGCCACCGCATGTTCACTGGGCTGGTTCAGGCCACCGGAGAGCTGCAGCGCAGCAGCGGCGGTTTGCGGCTGCGCATCCCTCGGGGCTCTGAGCTCGATCCGGCCCAGCTGGCCCTCGGGGACAGCGTGGCGGTTGATGGGGTCTGCCTGACGGTGACCGAGCGCTCCGCCAGTGGGTTCTCAGCCGATGTCAGTGAGGAGACCCTCAGCCGCACCACCCTCTCGGCCAAGGCCGACCGTGGCGGCTGGGTCAACCTGGAGCCGGCCCTACGTCTTCAGGATCGACTGGGCGGCCATTTGGTCAGCGGCCACGTCGACGGCTTGGGCGAGGTGGTGGGGGTGGAGCAGCAAAGCGCCTCTTGGAAGCTCATGCTGCGTTGGCAGGATCCCTCCTTTGGTCGCTACATCTGCGAGAAGGCCAGCGTTGCTGTCGATGGCATCAGCCTGACGGTGGCGGGCTGCAGTCAGGACGGGGCTGAGTTTTGGATCGCCGTGATCCCCCACACCTGGGGCACGACGACCCTGCAGCATCTGCAGCGCGGCACGGCGGTGAATCTGGAGGCAGACCTGCTGGCGAAGTACACCGAACGCTTGTTGCAACACCGGACGGCATCGACGGCCCCTATCAGTGACGCCTGGTTGAAGGAGCACGGCTGGAGCTGACAACACCAGATGCCATGCCTACGTTCCGGTGGTTCGTGTTCCTGCTGAACACTTCATGGCTTCTGACGACAATTCCGGTCTGATGGTGGGCGCCCTGCGCAGCTTCACCGTGGCCGAGGGCATCCTGCTGCTGGTGCTGGGTGTCCTTGCCCTGATCTTCCCGATGATTGCCTCCGCCTGGGTGACGGTGGTGGTAGCCCTGGCTTTTTTGGTCGGCGGCATCATCGGCTGGGTGAACAGCCTCAACCGCTCGAGGCAACTGAGCCAATGGCACTGCTTCTGGCGCCTCGTGGTCTCGACCCTGTTTGTGGTCACAGGGGCTTGGATCATCCAGCAGTTCAGTGCTGGGGTTGAACCGGCTGCCGCTCAAGTGGCGGCGTTGGCCTTCGCCATCGGCATCGTCTTTTTGGTGGAGGGTGCTGTGGCCAGCATCGTTTCCCTGTCCCATCGGGAGATGGCCGGGTGGGGCTGGGGTTTGGCCAATGGCATCGTCACCTTGATCCTCGGCCTGATCATCGTTTCGATGAAGGGCCTGGGTCTGCTGAGCGTGATCGGCATCCTGGTGGGGATCAGCTTCCTCTTCAGCGGCATTGACCTTCTGGTCTTCAGTGCCGCGTTCCACGGTCCAGACGAGCGCTGAATCGCGCAGGGGATCTCCCTTAGAGGGCTTCGTTTGCGCTGCCGTCCTGTTCTACGGGCAGTAGCCAGATGGAGCCCGTTTCTTTGTGGACTTCGATCTTGAACTCCTGGCCGGGCTCTAGCCCCATGCGCCTGGTGTAGGCGTTGCCGATCAGGAGGTTGCCGTTGCCATGGACCTTGGTGCGGAATTCCGCTTGCCGCCCCTTGGTGCCGCTGCCACCGCTGCTTTGGCTGGGGAGCTTGTAGCCCTTGGCTTCCACAAGGGCGCGATAGAAGCTTTTTTTGAGAAGACGGCCACTGGGACCGACATAGCCGCAGGCCCGAGCGATCTGATCTTCAGGCCGATTGCTGAGCGAACGGGCTTTGTCCAGTAGCGCCTTGCCTTCCAGCATCTGGGTCGGCTTGGTTGTCTTCTCTTCGACGAACACCGCTGCAGTGGGTCGCTGGCGGCCCGATTGTGCCGATCACTTGCAATGCTTCGCAAGGGCAACTTGCAAGAACTGTGATCAAACAGCTGCCCTAAAGCAGATAAAGGATTCCGTAGAGCACCACCCAGATCCCATCGACGAAGTGCCAATAAAGCTCGGCGGCCTCCAGGGGAAAGAGGTTGTCAGAGCTGACGCGACCCCCTTCACGGCACTGCCACCAGACGATCAGGATCATCAAGCCGCCCAAGGTGACGTGCAGGCCGTGGAACCCCGTGATGGCATAGAAAGTGCTGGCAAAGAGGTTGTCGGTCAGACCAAAGGGCAGCTCGAAGTACTCCTTCATCTGACCGGCCAGAAAGGCAAAGCCCAGGGCGGCACTGATCAAAAGCCAGCGTTGGCAGAGGGCCTTTTGATTGCGCTTCAGTGCTGCCCCAGCCCGGTGGAAGGTGAAGCTGCTGATCAGCAGCAACAGGGTGTTGATGGTGGGTAGCACCATCTCCAACTCGTAGGTCGACCCGGACGGAAGGGGGTTAACGGCTCGGAAGGTCAGATAGGCAGCAAAGAAACCGGCGAAGGTCATGCCATCGGCCACCAGGAAGGTGGCGAGGCCGAACATCCTGAAGTCGCCGTGGTGCTCCTGGTGCTCGGTGTCCTGTTCTTGGTTCAGGGATTCGCTTGTGCTCAGGCTTGTCATGGCATTCAGGAGCGCTGGTCAGAGTTGCCGAGCTTCCACAGCTCAGAGCCCGAGGTGGCGGCCAATGGCAGTTCGCCGGCGGGGGTGCCATAGCCGTAGGGCTCTTTCACCAAGGGGGCCTCTCCCTTCCAGTTCTCCACCGGTGGAGGGGAGCTGGTGAGCCATTCGGGGGTTAGGGCATTCCAGGGGTTGTCTCCGGCTGGTGCGCCGTTGAAGGCACTCATGACGACGTTCAGCAGGAAGGGCAGGGTGCTGATGGCCATCAGCAGCGCCCCAACACTGCTGAGCTGGTTGATCAACTCAAATTGCGGGTCGTATTCGGCAACGCGGCGCGGCATGCCATTGAGGCCAAGCCAGTGTTGCGGAGCGAAGCAGAGGTTGAAGCCGACAAATGTCAAGAGAAAGTGCAGCCGTCCCAGGTCCTCGTTGAGCAATCGGCCGGTCACCTTGGGATACCAGTGGTAGATCGAGGCAAAGATCACAAACACCGTGCCGCCGTAGACGATGTAGTGGAAGTGGGCGACGACGAAGTAGGTGTCGTGCACGTGAATGTCGAAGGGGACCTGAGCGAGGGCGACCCCCGTGATTCCCCCGAAGACAAAGTTGATGATGAAGCCGCAGGAGAAGAGCATCGCGCTGTTGAGGGCAATGCGGCCTCCCCACATGGTGGCGAGCCAGTTGAAGAACTTGATCCCTGTCGGGACGGCGATAAAGGAGGTGGCGATGGTGAAGAACAGCCGCATCCAGGGAGGCGTGCCGCTGGTGAACATGTGGTGGGCCCAGACGATCAGGCCCAAGACGACGATGCCCATGATCGAATACACCATCGTTGTGTATCCGAAGAGCGGCTTGCGGCAGTGGATCGGCAGGATTTCGCTCACCAGGCCAAAGGCCGGCAGCACCATGATGTAAACCGCGGGGTGGGAATAGAACCAAAACAGGTGCTGATAAACCACCGCATTGCCGCCCAGGCTTGGGTTGAAAAAGCCGGTGTGGGCAATGATGTCGAAGCTCAGTAGCACCAGAGTGCCGGCCAGGACTGGGGTGGAGAGCACCACCAAGATGCTGGTGCCGAGCATCGCCCAGCAGTACATCGGGAGCTGCATCAGCTTGAGCCCCGGTCGCCGCAGTTTGAGGATGGTGGCGATGAAGTTGATCCCGCCAAAGATGGAGCTGCCGCCCAGCAACAGCACGCTCAAGATCCAGATGATCTGACCGGTGGCCGGGGTCGTGATGCTCAGGGGTGGATAAGCGGTCCATCCCGACTGGGCAGCGCTGGCAATGAAGTAACTGCTGATCAGGAGCAACCCGGCTGGAGGGATCAGCCAAAACGCCACTGCGTTCAGTCTTGGGAACGCCATGTCGCGCGCTCCCACATAGAAGGGAATCAGGTAGTTGCCAAAGGCCCCATTCACCACCGGGACGATCCAGAGAAAGATCATCACCGTCCCGTGCAGGGTCAGAACTTCGTTGTAGGTCTCCCTGGGAAGGAAGTCAGAAATCGGGGTCAGCAGCTCGGTTCGAATCGCTCCAGCGAGGGCGCCACCGATCAGATAAAAAATGAAGCCACAAACCAGATACTGCAGCCCGATCACCTTGTGGTCGGTGCTGAAACTCAGGTAGCGCAGCCAGCCTTGGGGTTGCAGCGGCGTGCGGTGCTCAGGGGTCAGGCTGATGGTCATGACTGCACCGGGGTTTGTGGGGCTGCGCTGGCAATCGGACTGTTCTGGTTGACCCAGGCCTCGAAGGTCTCGGGTTCATCGACGATCACGGTCGAGCGCATTCCGCCGTGGTACGGGCCGCAGAGCTCTGCGCAGACGATCGGATAACGGCCAGGTCGGGTGGCGGTGAAACTCAAGAGTGTGGGCTGACCGGGGATGACGTCTTGCTTCAGGCGGAATTCGGGGACCCAGAAGGCATGGATGACGTCATTGGCCTTCATGCGCAATGCCACCGGCTGCCCCATGGGCACATGCAGCTCGCCGCTCGTGATCTCAGCCCCCGGGTAGTGAAAGATGAACGCGAACTGCATGGCCGTCACGTCGATCGGCAGTGGGGCTAGGGCGTCGTCGCTCTCCAGGCTCACGGGGCTGATGCCGCCCCAGGTGCGGGACTCCTCCATCTCCCCGCCCATGGCATGCATGCTGTGGTCATTGAGCGGAGCCATGCCGCCCATCCGGTCGTAGATGTCGTAGCTATAGATGCCGACAAACAAGACCACCACGGCGGGAACGGCTGTCCAGAGGATCTCTAGAGGGAGGTTCCCCTCGACGGCTTCGCCATCACCGCTCTCGCCTGGCTTGCGCCGGAACTTCACCAGGCTGTAGAGGATCAGCCCGACAATCCCGACAAACAGGATGGTCCCAATGCTGAAGAGCACCTTGAAGAGCTCGTCATAAACAGGCGCGTTGGCGCTGGCGTCAACCGGCAGGAGGTTGACGTTCTGCCCGATCCAGAGGCCCATCAACACCAGGGCCATTCCGGTGATCAGGGTGAGGATTGCGGCTGGTATCCGCATCGTCCTGAAATCAATCGAGGTCAGCCTATGGAGGCTGAATCGTCGACGCGTTGTTCGTGGTTCTTTGCAGCAATCCGCCGCTTCTTGGTGAGGGAACGCTCACCCATTAATCACTGTTGGTGTCGCTTTTGGGTGGCGCGTGACGGACGTCTGCGAAGCCGGTGTGACGTCATTAGGTTGACGCCAACCGCCCTTCTCCAGCAGAGATGTTCGGCGCCATGCAGCCCAACAAACGAGACGGCCTCGCCGCACTCTGCGCCCACCTGTTGGTCGCACTGATTGCGCTGGTGGTCATCGGCGGGGCCACGCGTGTGATGGAGGCAGGTCTGGCTTGCCCAGACTGGCCCCTTTGCTACGGCTCCCTCTTGCCGGGGCGCCAGATGAACCTGCAGGTCTTCCTGGAGTGGTTCCATCGCCTGGATGCCTTTGTCGTCGGTGTCGGCCTCCTGGTTCTCACCGCGGTCAGTTGGTGGTGGAGGCGGGAGTTGCCCAAGGGCTTCCCCCTCCTGGCCAGCCTGAGCCTGGTGCTGGTGGCTGTTCAGGCGGGCTTGGGTGCCCTAACGGTGACCCTGCTGTTGCCATTCCCTGTGGTGACGGCTCACCTGCTCACCGCTCTGGTCTTGGTTGCTCTGCTGAGTGGTTTGAGTGAGTTGCTGAGGGCCGGCTCCCTGACTTCTTCCTCAGGGCGTTCTCTGCTCTGGGCTGGCCTCACCGCAGTCCTGGCGACTGCGGTGTTGGTGCAGTGCCTCTTGGGCGGACTCATGGCCAGTCAGTGGGCGGCAGGCCGGTGCCTGAGCGCTGGGGAGGGCTGCTCCTGGCTGTTGATGCACCGCCTGGGTGCTCGGCCGGTGGGTCTGCTGGTGCTCCTGGGTTCGGGACTGCTGCTTTGGAAGCGTCCGGCGGAGCGCCCCTTTGCCTTGGCTGCGGCACTGCTGGTTCTGCTGCAGATCGCCCTGGGTGTGCTGAGTTTGCGTCTCAGCCTGTCCGTTCCAGCGGTGACCGTTGCACACCAGCTGGGCGCTGCTCTCTTGGTGGCCGTTCTGGCGGCCTTGACCGTTCGTAGTTGGCCGGAGGTGCTTCGTGGTTAATGCCTTGCCCCTGACCCGTGAGGAGATCGTTCCCTCCAGGAAGCGGCTGAAGTTGCCCCCCTGGCTGGAGATCGCCAAGCCCCGTTTGATCCCCCTGTTGCTGGCGACCACCCTTGGCGGGATGGCGATGTCGGAAGGCTGGCCCCTGCCTCCTCTCCGCCTGGCCTGCACCTTGGGTGGTGGCGCCTTGGCCGCCGCAGCGGCTGGGGTCCTGAATTGCCTTTGGGAGCAGGAGCTCGATGGCCGCATGCAGCGAACCAGCGGCCGGGCCCTCCCCTCCGGTCGCCTCTCGATCACGACGGCTTTCGCCATTGCCGTCACCCTCACGCTGACGGCGGCGACCCTGCTAGTCGGCGGGGTGAATTGTCTGGCCGCCAGCTTGTCGCTGCTGGGTCTGTGCAGTTACGTGCTGCTCTACACGGTGCTGCTGAAGCCCCGCACAACCCAGAACATCGTGATCGGTGGTGTGGCTGGAGCCATTCCCCCCCTGGTCGGTGCCGCCGCGGCAACGGGCCATCTGGGCCTGGGGAGTTGGTGGTTGTTTGCCCTGGTGATGCTGTGGACGCCAGCCCATTTCTGGGCCCTCGCTCTTCTGCTGAAGGAGGACTACCGCGCCGTCGGGATCCCCATGCTCCCGGTGGTGAAGGGCAGTGGTGCCACCGCTGAGGCCATTCGTTGGTATGCCCTGGCGACGGTGGTGCTGAGCCTGGTGGGTGTCTGGGCCTTGCCCGGTGGGGGGTTGCTCTACGGGCTCCTGCTGCTCCCCTTCAATGCCCGGCTGTTGCAGATGACCTGGAATTTGCACAAAGACCCGGATGATCTGCAGCGGGCCAAGGGGTTGTTTCGCTGGTCGATCTTCTATCTCTTCGGCGTCTGTCTGCTGCTGCTGATGGCTCGGATGCCGGCAGGGGAGCAGTTTTCGCAGCAGGGCTTTGCCCTGCTGGGTTGGAGTGGGTCCGGCAACGCAGGTTTCACCCTGGTGGCATCGCTGGTGAGCGGCGCTTTCTAGAGTCGATTTCTCTAGTGCTCCAGCGAGGTCGGCGGCGGTGACTCATCCAGTGATTGATCTGGAGAACGTCTCCAAGCGCTACGGAAAAGGTGAGAAGGCCGTTGATGCCTTGAACGGCCTGAATCTTCAGGTCCCTGGCGGCAGTTTGTTCGGCTTGTTGGGTCCCAACGGGGCGGGCAAAACAACGACCCTGCGCATCCTTGCCACTCTGTTGGCCCCGTCTAGCGGCCGTGTCCAGGTGGCGGGGCTCGACGCGCTCACAGACCCCCGCGGTGTCCGCGAGCGTTTGGGTTACGTGGCCCAAGAGGTTGCCCTCGACAAGATTCTCAGCGGCCGTGAGCTGCTCCAGTTGCAGGGCGACCTGTATCACCTGGCCCGTTCAGCCCGGGACCAGCGCATTGCTGAGCTGATTGATCTGCTGGGCATGGCGGACTGGATTGACCGCCGCAGCGGCACCTACTCCGGTGGGATGCGCCGGCGTTTGGATTTGGCCTCCGGTCTGCTGCACCGTCCGGATGTCTTGGTGCTCGATGAGCCCACCGTTGGTCTGGATATCGAGAGTCGCGCTGCCATTTGGACCGTGCTGCGCCAACTGCGCGACCAGGGCACCACGGTGCTGCTGAGCAGTCACTACCTCGAGGAGGTCGATGCCCTGGCGGATCAGCTGGCGATCATTGAGGACGGTCGGGTGATTGCTGCGGGGCCCCCCTCCGAACTCAAGGCGGCCCTCGGCGGTGACCGCGTCACACTACGGGTGAGGGAGTTCAGCGATGAACCCGAGGCCCTACGGGTGCAGCAGCTCCTGCAGGCCTGCCCGGGGGTGCGGCAGGTGGTGGTGAACCGAGCCCAGGGCTTCTCCTTGAATTTGGTGGTGGAACACGACGGTGTGGTGGAGCAGTTGCGCCGTCAGCTGGCTGAAGCCCAGCTCCCTGTTTTTGCCCTTGCCCAAAGCCGCCCCAGCCTGGATGACGTCTACCTCCAGGCCACGGGTCGGACCTTGATGGATGCCGAGCTGGCGGTGGCCGGTGTCCGTGATGCCAAGGCGGAGCGCAAGCAGTCCATGCGTTGACCGTGGCTTTGGTTCGGGATTTCCCGTGGATGGACTTTTCTGTTATTTGAGATGACCAGCGCTTCCTCTTCTTTGCTCAGCCCGGCCCCCAGCGCCAGCGCCCCGCGGTCAGCCCTGGCTGACCTGACGCAGGAGACCCTGGCCTTGACCCGCCGTCTGTTTTTGCAGCTGGCGCGCCGTCCGTCGACCCTGGTGGCGGGGGTCCTGCAACCCCTGATTTGGCTGGTTCTCTTTGGGGCCCTCTTCGCTAATGCCCCTGAGGGCCTGCTGCCCGAGGGCATGAGTTACGGCCGCTTCCTCGGTGCCGGCGTGATTGTCTTCACGGCCTTCAGCGCTGCCTTGAATGCCGGCTTGCCGGTGATGTTCGATCGGGAGTTTGGTTTCCTTAATCGCCTGTTGGTGGCCCCCTTGCGCTCCCGCAGCTCGATTGTCCTGGCCTCGGTGCTCTACATCACGGCCCTGAGCCTGGTGCAGAGCGTCGCGATCATGGCCACCGCCTGGGTCTTGGGGTACGGCTGGCCCGGCGGTTCTGGGTTGCTCCTGGTGCTGCTGACCCTGTTGCTGTTGGTCTTCGCTGTGACGGGCCTGAGCTTGGGGTTGGCCTTCGCACTCCCAGGTCACATCGAGCTGATCGCCGTGATCTTTGTGGCCAATTTGCCCCTGCTGTTTGCCAGCACGGCCCTGGCTCCGATTTCCTTTATGCCGGCCTGGTTGGGCTGGCTAGCGGCCGTAAATCCCCTTACCTTCGCGATTGAGCCGATTCGCGCCGCTTACGCCGGTCATTTCTCCCTCTCAGCTGTGGTGTTGCATGCCCCCTATGGGGATCTCAGCGCTGCCGCTTGTTTAGGGGTTCTGGCCGCTTTGGCGTTGGGTTTGTTTCTGCTGATCCGCCCTCTGCTGGATCGCAAGCTCGCCTGATCTTTTCCCGCAGCGATCGTGCCCCAGCGCCCTTCTCCTCCGCCGTCACCGCAAGCCCGCCGCCAGGCCCACGTTTTGGCCCTGCGCCAGGCCTTGTCCGAACGTGATCGCTCGAGCGTGGATGGGTTGCTCGGCCAGTGGGTCCATCGCCACGGGGTCGATGCTCTTGAGCCTCTGCTTCAGGAGTTGGAAGCCGAGGATTCAGAAGGAGTCCACTGGTGGCGAACTCCTCAGGCTGAGCCCGAGCCCCTCGTCGTTGCCGTGCAAGAGGAGATGGCACCTGAACCGCAACCTGAAGTCGAGCCGGAACCCGAACCTGAGCCCGAACCGGTTGTGATGGCTGAACCTGAACCTGTAGCGGATCCGGTTCCGATCCCTCAGACGGCGTTCAAGCCCGTCGTGCATCGTCGAGCCGCTGCGTCACGCCCTGCTCCGGCCCCCAGCCATCCCGCCTTGGCGGAGTTGCGTGCTTGGCTTCCCGGTTCGGAAGACTCCCGTGCTGCCTGATCCCTCGTTGCTCCGTGGCGGGTTGATCGTCTCGGTTCAGGCCCCTGAGGGCTCACCGATGCGGGATCCGCAGGTGATTGCAGCCATGGCTGAGGCCAGCCTCAACAACGGTGCGGTGGGTGTCCGCCTAGAGAGCCCCGAACACATTGGGGCGGTGCGTCGCCGCTGCCCGGAGGCTTTGATTATTGGCCTCTGGAAGCGCACGTTCCCCGATAGTTCCGTCTACATCACCCCCGGCTGGGAAGAGATTCAGGCGGTTTGGGCCGCCGGTGCCGATGTGATCGCCCTGGATGCCACTGATCGGGTTCGCCCCGCTGGGGCCCTCTTGCCCGATTTGGTTCAGCGCGCCAAGCAGGAGCTTGGAGCCTGCTTGATGGCGGATGTCGACAGTCTGGAGAACGGGTTGTGCGCCGCGGAGCTCGGCTGTGATTGGGTTGGCACAACCCTCTACGGCTACACCGAGTCCACCGCCTCCCTCAAGCCTCCCGCTTGGACTCTGTTGCGTCCACTGCGCGAGCAGCTCCCCGGTCCGGTCGTGCTGATCTGTGAGGGGGGAATCGCCTCAGCCCAGCAAGCCAGGCAGGCCCTTGATGGGGGTGCCGATGCGGTGGTGGTGGGGACGGCAATTACCGGCGTGGATCTGCAGGTGGCGGCCTATCGCCGGGCCCTGGAGTCGTAGCGGTCCAAAAGCTTTCTGAAGGAGCAGGACCTGCAGCCCAGGCGAGTTCAAACTGAGCGTGTCTCGGTTGTCTCGAATGGGAGGAAAGTCGATGGGCTCCCAGCGTGGGCTGCCGCTTTTTTCAGTGGTGGTGGGCGTGACGCTCTTGGCCACACCCATAGCGGGCTTGCCCTTAGCTGATCTCGAAGCGCTGAACCGGGAGCTGGGCCGCCTGTGCCGCAACCCGCCCCCGGAAGCCCTTGCCGTCTGCCGGATTCACGCCCGTTTGATTCGGGTGATGTAGGCCGAAGCCGGCATCACATCATGCCGGGCATGCCCATACCGCCCATTCCACCCATACCGCCCATGCCGCCCATGGGATCCATGCCGCCACCGCCCGGTGCGGCTGCGGCTGCAGGCTCGGGTTTGTCAGCGATCACCGCCTCGGTGGTCAGCAGCAGGGAAGCAATCGAGACGGCGTCCTGAAGGGCCAGGCGGACCACCTTGGCGGCATCAAGAATGCCTGCGGTGAGTAGGTTTTCGTAGGTGCCGGTCGCGGCATTGAAGCCGTTGCCAGTGGAGGCCACTTGGTCCGCCACAACGTTGGGGTCATAGCCCGCGTTGGCTGCGATCTGATGCAGGGGCGCAGAAAGAGCGCGCTGCACGATCTCAACACCGGTGCGCTCGTCGCCCTCCAGCTGGGCAGCCAGGCCATCGAGGTCGGCGGCGAGTTGAACCAGGGTGCTGCCACCGCCGGCGACAATGCCCTCTTCCACCGCGGCGCGGGTGGCGTTGAGGGCGTCTTCGATCCGCAGCTTGCGGTTGCGCAGCTCGGTTTCGGTGGGAGCACCCACCTTGATCACGGCAACGCCACCGGCCAGCTTGGCGATGCGCTCGGTGAGCTTCTCGCGGTCGTACTCCGAGTCGGTGTTCTCGAGCTCGCGCTTGATGGCGGCGACACGGTCGCGGACGGCAGCCTGGTGAGCGTCACTGGCCACGATGGTGGTGTCGTCCTTGCTGATCGTGATCCGGCGCATGCTGCCGAGATCCTCCAGACCCACTTGATCGAGGGCCATGGCACGGTCCTCGCTGATCAAGGTCGCACCCGTGAGGATGGCGATGTCCTGGAGCATGGCCTTGCGGCGATCGCCAAAGCCAGGGGCGCGGACGGCGGCCACCTGCAGAACCCCGCGGTTCTTGTTGACCACCAAGGTGGCCAGGGCTTCACCCTCGACTTCCTCCGAGAGGATCACCAGGGGCTTGCCGGCTTTCGACACGGCCTCCAGGACGGGGACGAGGTCGTTGATGGCACTGATCTTGCGGTCGGTGACCAGCAGCAGCGCATCTTCGAATTCGCAGACGCGACGGTCGTTGTCGGTAACGAAGTAGGGGGAGCTGTAGCCCCGATCGAAGGCCATGCCTTCGGTGATTTCCAGTTCGGTGGCGAGGCTCTTGCTCTCCTCGACGGTGATCACGCCATCGACGCTCACCTTCTCCATCGCCTCGCTCACCATCCGGCCGACTTCCTCATCGCCACCGGAGCTGACGGTGGCGACCTGGCCGATGGATTCGCCGGCAACGGGGGTGGAACGCTGCTGGATGCCGGCTACGACTTGAGCGGTGGCCTTCTCCATGCCGCGGCGCAGGCTCACGGGGCTGGCGCCAGCGGCGACATTGCGCAGACCTTCGCGGGTCATGGCCTGGGCCAGGACGGTGGCGGTGGTGGTGCCATCACCGGCCTGGTCCTTGGTTTTGGTCGCGACCTGCAGCAGGAGCTTGGCGCCGAGGTTCTCGAAGGGGTCTTCCAGTTCGATGTCCCGGGCGATGGTCACGCCGTCGTTGACGACATCGGGAGCCCCGAACTTCTTCTCGAGAACGACGTTGCGGCCCTTGGGTCCGATGGTGACCTTGACCGCATCGGCGAGGGCATTGACGCCGCGCTCGAGATAGGCGCGGGATTCATCGGAGAAGGAGAGCAGCTTGGCCATCGCGGAGGCTGATCGCGCTGTAGTGGCCACAGGCTCCCATGCAGAGGTGGCCCTTGGCTTGTGGGGAAAGCCGAATGGATCGCAGCTCACCCCTATCGCCCGCTCGATCTGCTCGATAGGGTTCGCGCCATGGAGGAGAGCATCAGCGACACCCTGGTCCAGGGCCTGGCCGATCCAACGGCCGGCAGCAACGTGATGGCGTTTCTGATCGTGGCCGGCCTGGGTTTGGGAATGGCCTTGATCTATGTGCCCCTGCGGGTCTTTCTGACCGTGACCGCCCGCAGCCGCCGGCTACGCCTGCTGCAGCGCATCCGACGACTGCGGGAGGAACTCACCCAACCGGTGGAGGGCTAGGCCTCAGCGCATCACCATGCCGCCATCCACCTGCAGGACCTGGCCGGTCATGTAGGCAGCGGCGGGATCGGCCGCGAGGAAGCGAACGGCGCTGGCGACCTCGGTGGGTTGCCCCATCCGTCCCAGGGGAATGGCCTTGAGGATCGGCTCCTTGTCGAGCTCCGCGGTCATGTCGCTCTCGATGAAGCCAGGGGCCACAGCGTTCACGGTGACCCCGCGGCTCGCGAATTCCGCAGCGCTGCTGCGGGTCAGACCGATCACACCAGCTTTGGCGGCGCTGTAGTTGGCTTGGCCGGGGTTGCCCATCAGTCCCACCACCGAGGTGATGTTGATGATCCGGCCGCTTCTGGCCTTCAACATCGCCCGGCTGACGGCTCGGGTGCAGAGGAAGACGCCGCTGAGGTTCAGGTCGATCACGCTCTGCCAATCGGCGCTCTTCATGCGCATCAGCAGGCCGTCACGGGTGATGCCCGCGTTGTTGACCAGCACGTCCAGGCGTCCCTCCTTCTCCAGGACGGCTTTGACCATGGTCTCCACCTGCTCTTCCTCGGCCACGTTGGCCTGGTGGGACCAGGCTTGGCCGCCTGCCGCCTGAATCTCAGCGACCACAGCCTCAGCCGCGGCGGGGGAGCTGGCGTAGTTCACCACCACCGTTGCGCCGGCCTGGGCCAGCTCGCGGGCAATGGAGGCCCCGATACCTCGGCTGGCTCCGGTCACCAGAGCAACCTGACCGGCCAGGGGGGTGCTGTCCGCCATGGAGAACGCTGAAAAGTCGGACCAGGCTAGGCGGGCATGATTTTGACTTCAGCCAAGGCGGGGCCAAGCAGTTCCCCAAAGCGCTGCAACTGGCGTTTGCTGCCCATGACCACCAGCAACTGACCGGGACCCAGGCGGACATCACCGCCGGGGTTGGCGATGAGTGGCTCCGGCGCTCCGGTGCTGAGTTGGCTGGCCGCGGGGTTTCGGATCGCCAGGACCAGGGCACCACTGCGGCGTCCCAACTGCAGTTCCGAGAGACTGGCGCCGTTGAGGTCGCCGAGATCCTCGGGATGTTCGCTCAGCAGAAATTCGTCCACCTCACACTCGCTGCCGGCCAGCAGGTCCATGAAGGTCACCGCCAGGGGCCTCAGGGCGGTGGCGGCCATGGCACGACCGCCGGCCACATAGGGGCTCACCACCTGGTCAGCTCCGGCTAAACGCAGTTTCCCTTCCGCTTCTTCGCTGTCGGAGCGGGCAATCAGCCGGGCGCTCGGCGCCAATCCCCGGGCGCTGAGGATCACGTAGAGGTTGGCCGCGTTGCTCGGCAGGGCGGCGACGAGTGCTCGGCAGCGGTGGATGCCGGCCTCCTCCAGGGTTTCATCGAGGGTGGCGTCTCCCTGAAGGACCGTCAGGCCTCGCTGCTGGGCTTCCTCAATGCGGTCGCTGTCGTTTTCGACCACCAACAGTTGGACGTTTTCTCCATTCAGTTGATCCGCGATTTCGCGGCCCATCCGGCCGTAGCCGCAGAGGATGACGTGCTGATTCATCGATCGCTGCAGCTGTTGGCGGTAGCGCCGCTGGCGGATGCGGCGAAAGTAGCCGGAGTTGGTTAATTCCAGCAGTTTCTGGATGGTTTGCTGGACCACCACCAGGCCGCCCACCAACAGCAGCGCCGTGACGATGCGGCCGCCGGTGTGGATCAGCTGGGTGTGCTCATCGCTAAACCCCAGGGTGCTGAGGGTGATCAGCACCATCCAGTAGCAATCGCCCCAGTCCCAGCCCTCCGCCAGTCGGTAGCCAACGGCGCCGGCATTGACGACCGTGGCCAGGGCCAGGATCGGTCCGGCCCACGGGCGCTTGGCCACTTGCGTGCGAATGGGGCTGAGGAGGCCGCGGCGGCGCGGCAGTGAACGGGGTCGCTGCCGCATCGGAGTCATCCCAATCCGAGGGCTTTTAAGACCTCAGGGGTGCCCAGCTGCTCAAGGGCTCCGGCCTGACCCACCGCTTGCACGCCCTCCCGTTGTGGCAGGGAGGCGGGGTCCTCGCCGAGGGCCACCAGAGGCATGCCACTGAGCAGGGCCAGTTGGCTGGTGATGGGGTCACTGCTGAGGACCACATCACAGCTGGCCAGTTGCGCGGCCCGCTGCAGCAGATTGGCGCCACCGGCCTGGATGACCCGCAGGTCCGGCAGCTTGCTGCGGATGGCCTCGGGCAGCGCTCGCCAGTGGTCGGCGGGCCAGTCCTGGCGGTTCCCTGACGGGGCAAGCAACAGGGCGGGTCCCTGGCCACTGGGCATGGACGCTGCGGCTTGCTCCAGTGCTCCTTTGGGCAAGGACAGGCGGAATTGGCTGGCGTCGAGGGTGACGCCGAGGGGGCGCAGGAAGGCGGCCAGCGCTTGTGCCCCCCAGCCGGCTTCAGGGGTGACGGTTGACGTGGCCGAGAACCCAGCGGCGGCGACGCGATTGGGGATGTGACTCATCGACAGCATCAGATCAACCTGGCGGCCGCTGGCGAGGTTGATGCAGGCCTGAAAGTCGGGCTCGCGCACGTTGCCCAGGAGGTTGGCCCAGTCGGCGAGGCTCGGCCCGTCATCAAAGGCGAAGGGAATCACCTTCTCCACCGCCGGCAGTAGGGACCAGGCGGCTGCCGCCGCTGGGGAGCAGGCCACCTGCACCTGGGCCTTGAGGTATTGCGCGACCTGCGCTGCGGCCGGAATGGCCTGCAGCTGTGCACTGACACCACCCGGCACCAAAAAGAGGACTCGCATGGTTGCGGGGGTGTGCAGCAGATCGCTGGCTGATTGTATGTAGGTCGGATTACTTAGTCCTCAGGAGCGCGCGATGCATCTGCTGATTGCCTGTGCCGGTAGCGGTCGGCGGATGGGGGCGGAGCGCAACAAGCTGCTCCTGGAGGTCAGCGGCCGGCCTGTGTTGGCCTGGACTCTCGATGCGGCCCTGGCCTCCGAGAGCGTGCGCTGGATCGGTGTGGTCGGCCAGGAGATCGACCGGCCTGACATCGAAGCCCTGCTGAAGGCGGCCAACCCAGGGATCCCGGTCCAGTGGATTCAGGGTGGAGACACCCGCCAGGATTCGGTCTGCAACGGCCTGGCGGCGCTGCCGCCGGAGGCCCAATCGGTTCTGATCCATGACGGAGCCCGTTGCTTGGTCGATCCAGCTCTGATCGATCGCTGTTCCGCGGCTGTTGAGGCTGGCGCTGCTGTAATCGCCGCCGCACCGGTCACCGACACGATCAAGCGGGTCGATGGCGACGGCGTGATCCAAGACACCCCGGATCGCTCCGTTCTCTGGGGCGCCCAAACCCCCCAGGGGTTTCCGGTCGAGCAGTTGCGCCAGGCCCATGCCCAGGCGCGCGGGGAGGGTTGGAGTGTCACCGATGACGCCTCCCTGTTTGAACGGCTGGGTTGGCCCGTGCGGGTGATGGAGTCCTCCCCCTCCAACATCAAGATCACCACGCCCTTCGATCTGACGATTGCTGAGGCGGTTCTCTCGGCTCGCTAAAGCAGCAGCAGTTGGCCGCGCTCGCCGTCCAGACGGGCCCTGCGGCCGATGGGAATGGCGGCGTTGCCGCAGCGATGGCCAAAAGGCAGGTCGGCAATCACTGGAATGCCGAGGTCGCCGCAGCGCTCCTGAAGCACCGCCTGCACACCAAAGGAGCGCTGGGGATCACGGGCGTCATCCTCATCCCCCTCGCAGTCGCTGAAGCTGCCAAAGCCCAGACCCGCGATCTGCTGGAGAGCCCCACTGAGGCGCCAGTGGGAGAGCATCCGATCGATTCGATAGGGGGCCTCGCCGATGTCTTCGAACAGCAGGATCGCTCCACTCAGGTCGGGGAGGTGAGGCGTCCCCAGCAGGTGCGTCGCTACCGTGAGATTGCCGGCGATGCAGGGGCCCTCGGCTTGGCCCGGGTTCCAGACCGTCCCTTGCAGGGGCGGGAGAGCCTCGCCAAAGAGCAGAGCCCGTAGCCGCTCTTGGCTCCACTCCGGTTCGGCCCCCAGGGTGGTGACCATGGGCCCATGGATGCCCCCGGGTAGGCCAGCGGCCTGCCGCGCCCAGAGCAGGGAGGTGACATCGGAGAAGCCCAGCAGCCAGTGCTTCTCTGCCGCAAGGGGCCGCTCCAGTAGTCGTGCAGAGCCCCAGCCACCGCGCATGCACGCCACCAATGGCGCATTGGGTTGGAGGTCCTCCAGGCGTTCGGGGTCCGTGCCGGCGTAGTAGCCCCAGTGCCGCTGCAGGTTGCGATGGGGTTCCACCTCCAGTCCCCAGCGCTCAAGGACAACGATTCCCGCTTCCAGGCGGCCGATGGCATCGCCCTGGAGCGCGGAGCTGGCGGCGGCTAGTTGGACGCGATCGCCGGCTTGGAGCGAGCGGGGCCAGGGGCGCGCGTTCATGCCCAGATCCGTCCGATGGCTAGGCCGAGCAGCAGGAGCGCACCGAGCAGCACCTGATGTTTGAAGTGGCGGCCATAGGCCGAGCGCGGCAGCTGCGGCTGCCGTAAGGCCAAGGCTTCCTTGAGCTGCCCAAGGACGACCACCAGCCAGATCAGCCAGAACACGGGCTGAACCCCCTGCAGGGCCGAGGCAATCGCTAGCAACACTCCAGCACTGGCGTAGCAGAGGGCCACGGCCAGGGGGGCCTGCTCCCCAAGGCTCAGCGCGCTGCTGCGCACGCCCACCAGGCGGTCATCCTCCCGGTCGGACATGGCGTAAACCGTGTCAAAGCCAAAGGTCCACAACAGGGTCGCCAGCCAGAGGCAGAGCAGGGGCCAGCCCCCCTGGAGGCTGCCGCGGGAGGCCGCCCAGGGGATCAGCACAGCAAAGCCCCAGCAGAGGGCCAGGACCGCCTGCGGGTAGGCAAACCAGCGCTTCGCTGAGGGGTAGAGCAGCACCGGGGGCAGGGCAGCGATGGCCAGTTGGAGGCAAAGGGTTCTGTTGGCTTCTGGCAGCCCCCAGAGCACGACGGCCAAGGCGGCGATCAGGCAGAACACCAGCAGCACAACGGCCCCCGGAACACCGATCTGGCCGCTGGCAAGTGGCCGTTGGCGGGTTCGCTCCACCTGGGGATCAATCCGCCGATCCCAGAGGTCATTGGCGACACAGCCCGCACCGCTGACGGCCAGGCCGCCGATGACGATGGCCGCCAGCAGCTGGAGGCTGGGGGGAGCCTGGCCCTCCAGGAAGAGACTCCAGCCGGCGGGGATCAACAAGATCAGGCGTCCGCTGGGCTTGTCCCAGCGCAGTAGACCCAGCCAAGCCCGGAGCAGCGATCCAAGGCCCTTGCTGTCGGCAGCCACGTTCAGCAGGGGAAAAGTGCCCGCACCCTAGGGCTGAGGGGCGGTGCCAAAGTGGCTCAGCTCCAGGGATTGGACCGTGAGTGAGCCCCGCAGTGGTGCCCTACGGCCGGTGGCCGGCATCGACATCGGCACCAACTCGATTCACCTCTTGATCGCCAGCGTCGATCCGGAGCTGCGCAGCTTCTCGGTGCTGCTCACTGAAAAATCAACGACCCGCCTGGGGGAGCGCGATCCCGTCAGTGGTGATCTCTCGCCTGAGGCGATTGAGCGGGCCTTCACGACCCTGCGCCACTGCCGTGAGCTGGCGGCCAGCCATGGCGTGGATCCCGGGGACGTCGTCACGGCGGCCACCAGTGCCGTTCGTGAAGCACCCAATGGTCGGGAGTTTCTGCAATCGATCCAAGAGCAGCTGGGCCTGGCGGTTGATCTGGTGAGCGGCCCTGAGGAGGCGCGCTTGATCTATCTGGGTGTCCTCTCGGGGATGTCCTTTGGCGAGAAGCCCCACGTGATCATCGACATCGGTGGTGGCTCCACCGAGTTGGTGCTGGCCGATGCTTCGGACTCCCATGCCCTCACCAGCACCCGGATTGGTGCGGTCAGGCTGCAGCGGGATTTCGTCCAGGACGACCCGATCCCGGCTAAGCGGGTCACCTTCCTGCGGGCCTTCATCCAGGGGGCGCTGGAGCCTGCGGTGCTCAAGGTCCGCCAAGGTTTATTGCGGCTCGGTGATCAGCCGGTGATGGTCGCCACCAGTGGAACGGCGATGGCGATCGCCGCGATGGCCGCCGCGGATGAGGCGCGTCCGCCCCTGCGCATGCAGGGCTACCGGGTCTCGCGGCAAAAACTCGATCAGATCGTCGAACGCCTCTTGGGGATGACTCCTGCGGAGCGCAAGGCTCACCCGGCCCTGAATGAACGCCGCGCAGAAATCATCGTTCCTGGCGCCCTGATCTTGCAGACGGCGATGGGAATGATCGGGGCGGAGGAGCTGGTGATCAGCGAACGGGCCCTGCGGGAGGGCTTGATTGTTGATTGGATGCTGCGCAACGACTTGATCGTTGATCGCTTTGCCTTTCAAAGCAGCATTCGTCAACGCACGGTGCTGCATCAGGCCCAGCGTTATGGGGTGGATGTGCCCCGCTCTGAGCGGGTCGCTGCGCTAGCCATTCGTCTCTACGACCAAAGCCACGGCCTGCTGCATCAAGACGATGGCCAGGGGCGTCAGTTGCTTTGGGCCGCGGCGATGCTGCACAGCTGCGGGCAGCACATCAATGTTGGTGCGTATCACAAACACACCTGGTATTTGATTCGCCACGGTGACCTGTTGGGCTACTCCGAGAGCGAGCAGCTCATGGTGGCGGCCATCGCCCGTTATCACCGCCGCTCTCTGCCGAAGAAGCGCCATGAGTCCTGGCAACTCATAGAAGGGAGGGAGCAACGCCGCACGGTGTCAGCGATGGCCTTGCTCCTGCGTCTGGCGGTGGCGATGGATCGACGGCCCCAGAAGGTGATTGCCGACTGTGTTCTGCAGGCCAATGGAGAGAACGGCATTTCGATCCAGTTGTTGCCGCTGACGGCTGAGGTGGATCTCAACCTGGAGCGCTGGAGTCTGCGGTCCTGCGAGAGCTATGTCGAAGAAGCGCTCGGCATGACCTTGCGGGTGAGTTAGCTCCAACACTGCAGCGCCCCCCAACAAAAAGCCCCCTCTTGCGAGGGGGCTTCTGGTTCAACCGAGATTGAACCTTTTGGTTTGAGGATCAACCTCAGCCGATGGCAGGTGCGGTCAGAGCCACGGGGGTGGACTCAGCAGCAGCCAGGTCG
>NZ_JBTKYW010000005.1:0-156354 GCF_054459035.1 Synechococcus sp. LTW-G
GTGCCTACGGATGGATATGCGGGGACTGCTGGACCAACTGCCGGACCTGCAGGGCCGCGTGCTGAAGATGCGCTACGCGATTCCATGCCGCGATGTGCCTGACCCGGATGAGCCGATGAGCTTGACCGGTATCGGCCGGGTCCTGGGCATCAGCCGCGACCGGGTACGCAACCTCGAGCGGGATGGGCTGGCTGGTCTGCGTCGTTTGAGCCAGAACGTTCAGGCCTACGTCGCGGTTTAGCGCTGAGGCTTGGCCGTCGCCCTCAGGAGGCTTAGGACATGTTCAGCCTCATCTTGATGTTGATAGGCCTCCGCTTCCTGAATCACTCTGTGGCGGTTGCGTTCTGCGCTTGATGCGCCCCAGCCGAGCGGTTCAACACCTTTGAGTCCTCCGTTGAGGTGCTGCAGGACATGGATGAACTCGTGGCTGATCAGCTTGCAGCGGACGACAGCACTCATCGGTCTGGGCTTCAGCATGATTGTGCCGAGGCGGCCATGCTCCGCTCGATAGCTGGCATCCTTCCCGGCCAACTCAGGGGGGCCGGACAAAATGACAACCCCCAGACGTTTTCCTTGCACCAGCAGGGCTTCGGCGAGATTGGGATCATCGCTACAGCGGCTGCTCAGGCCATCCGGTGGCCTCGAATAGTTCGGCCTAGGGGCTTCTGCAGCTCTAGACAGCTTTTTCGGTGCCGGCTCGGATGGATCGGGATCGGAGAAGGTGGCGATCCCAACGAACAGCACTCCCAGTGGCATTGCCAGCGGTAGCCATGGACGAAGGACGGACACGTAGACCTTGGCCGTGAGTTCCAGTCTGTGATGGAAGCTCAATCGTTGGGGTCAGCCCAGTTGCTTGATTGGTGGCAGGTCTATGGCCGCCACGACATCCCCTGGAAGCGTTCTCCTGCGGGAGGACTGCCCGAAGGGACGGACGTTCTGGACCCCTATCCCATTTGGGTTGCGGAGGTCATGCTTCAGCAGACCCAGCTGCAGGTCGTGTTGCCCTACTGGCAGCGCTGGATGGATCGTTTGCCGACGGTTCAGGCCTTGGCTGAAGCCGATGAGCAAGAGGTCCTGTTGCTCTGGCAAGGGCTTGGCTATTACTCCCGCGCCCGCCGGCTGCATCAAGGGGCCCAGCAGCTCCTGAGGAGCTACGGGCGATGTCTTTCGGACGATGCGTTCGACCGATGGCCTCGTGACCTCGAGAGCTGGTTGACCTTGCCGGGAATTGGTCCGAGCACCGCTGGAAGCATCCTGTCGTCGGCATTTGATCTGCCCTTTTCGATCCTTGATGGCAACGTCAAACGGGTGCTCTCGCGTTTAATCGCTAGCCCCACGCCGCCGGCCCGCAACAGCAAAGAGCTCTGGGCTTTAAGCGAGCAGCTGCTTTCAAGGGAGCAGCCGCGCAACTTCAACCAGGCTCTGATGGATCTGGGGGCCACGGTCTGCACCCCTAAGAATCCCAGCTGCCAGCAATGTCCCTGGCGCGAGGATTGCGCTGCCTACGCTTCCGGCGATCCAGTGGCCTACCCCGTGAAAGAAGCCCCACGTGAACTGCCCTTTCAGGTCATTGGCGTCGGCGTGGTGCTCAACGACGCGGGCGAGGTTCTGATTGATCAGCGCCTGAATGAAGGGCTGCTGGGTGGTCTTTGGGAATTCCCCGGCGGGAAGCAGGAACCGGGGGAGCCGATCGAAGACACCATTGCGAGGGAATTGCGGGAGGAATTGGCGATTGAGGTGCAGGTGGGGGAGGAGTTGATCAGCCTGGATCACGCCTATAGCCACAAACGTCTGCGCTTTGTCGTTCACCTCTGCCATTGGCGCTCCGGTGAGCCCCAACCCTTGGCCTCGCAGCAGGTGCGCTGGGTGAAGCCCCAGCAGCTCAGCGATTTCCCGTTCCCCGCCGCCAACGCGCGGATCATTGCCGCCTTGCTGGCGCGTCTGCACCCTGAGGAGGGAACCGCCGCGGCCTGATCGATGCAACCAGCCCCCAAGGTGATTTGTCTGGGCGAGGCCCTGGTTGATCGCCTGGGTCCCTTGGGGGGAGATCCGGCGACGGCAACAGCTGATCAATGTGACGACCGCTTGGGCGGGGCCCCGGCCAATGTCGCTTGCGCCCTGGCCCGTCTTGGCACACCCTCAGCCTTTGTCGGACGGCTGGGGCGCGATTCGATCGGAGAGTCCTTTCAACAGTTGATGGCGAACCGCGGCGTGGAGCTGGCCGGTCTGCAACGGGATGCCACGCGCCCCAGTCGTGTTGTCTTGGTGCGCCGCCATGCCGATGGCGAGCGGGTCTTCCAGGGATTTGCCGGTGACCAGGGTCAGGGGTTCTCGGATCAGGCCCTCGATCAGGCCGAGTTGGAGTGGGCCTGGCCTGCCTTGGTCGCCCAAGCCCAGTGGCTGCTCGTAGGCACGATTCCGCTAGCCACAGCAGCGTCGGCGGTCAGTTTGCGTTGGGCGGTGGATCAGGCAAAGGCAGCGGGGTTGCGGATTGCTTTGGACGTCAATTGGCGCCCCACCTTTTGGGATGTCAGCCGTGATCCAGCCGCCGGCCCGGACGCGGCAGCCCTCAGGGCGATGCAGCCCCTCATTGCTTCGGCGTCGCTGTTGAAGTTGGCCAAGGAAGAGGCCCTATGGCTCTTCGGCAGTGTTGATCCGAGCGTCATCTCGGCGGGCCTGCCCCAAGTACCTGACGTTGTGGTGACTGATGGTGGGAACCCTGTCCATTGGTCTTTGGCCGGTGCCTCCGGGGTGCTCGAGGCCTTAGCGCCACCCCAGGTGGTCGACACCACCGGCGCCGGCGATGCCTTCAGTTCGGGTCTCCTGCATCAACTGGTGCAGGGGGGGGCGCCTCCGGAGCAGATGCTGCGTTTCGCAGCAGCCTGTGGTGCCTTGGTCTGCGGCGGGGCGGGGGCGATTGACCCTCAACCCGATGCGGTTGCAGTGCAGCGGTTTCTGCAGCGTTAGCGCTGCAACCTGGCCAGCCGTCCGGCCTCCGGGTCGTTCGGGTTGAGCAGGTCCAGCTGCAGGGTCCAGGCGCCTTCTGGTTTGAAGCTCAGTCGCCCGGGCCACTCCACCGCCAGCAAGGCGCCCAGTGCCTGGGCTTCCTCTTCTTCTTGGCAGAAGAGCTCATCGGCGGAGGCACTCTGCTCAAGGCGATAGAGGTCGAGATGGACCAAGGCGGCGGCCTGGCCTTGGTAATGCTGCGCTAAGGCGAAGGTCGGGCTGGTGATGGGTTCTTCGATCTCGAGAGACAGGGCAATCCCTTGCACCAGGGAGGTTTTGCCGGCTCCCAAATCCCCCTCCAGCAACAGGATGGGCCTCGGCTGCGGTAACGCGAGCCAGTCCAAGGCCAGTTGACGGCCAAGGTTCTGGGTGGCCGCCGCATCCGCTAACTGCACGCTCAGTTGTTGCATACCGATAGATTGCCCTTAAGCGAGCCCGAAGCCTCGGCGTCTCTGCAGATATTCCACACCTCTTGCCAAGCCACGGTCTGGGCTGGCGAGTGCATTCACCTCAAGAACATCAACCATGGTGGCCTCCCCCACTGCGCCTGCGCTGCAGAGCACCAGCACCTATGTGATCGCCGATCTGGGTCTGGCTGATTTCGGTCGCAAGGAGATCGAGATCGCTGAGACCGAGATGCCCGGTCTGGTGGCCCTGCGCAGCAAGTACGGCGCTGAGCAGCCCCTGAAGGGTGCCCGCATTGCGGGTTCCCTGCACATGACGATTCAGACCGCCGTTCTGATCGAAACCCTGGTCGCTCTGGGCGCCGAAGTGCGCTGGGCCAGCTGCAACATCTTCTCCACCCAGGACCACGCCGCTGCTGCGATCGCTGCTGCGGGTGTCCCTGTGTTCGCCTACAAGGGCGAGACCCTCGATGAGTACTGGGCCTTCACCCACCGCATCCTCGAGTGGGGCGACGGCGGTACCCCCAACATGATTCTCGATGACGGCGGCGATGCCACCGGTCTCGTGATCCTGGGAACCAAGGCCGAGAGCGACCCCTCCGTTCTGGACAACCCCAGCAACGAAGAGGAGACCGCGCTCTTCAACAGCATTCGCCAGAAGCTGGCAGCCCAGCCTGGCTTCTATTCCCGGATCAAGGCACAGATCCAGGGCGTGACCGAGGAAACCACCACCGGTGTGGCCCGTCTCTATCAACTGCAGAAGAGCGGCGAGCTCCCCTTCCCCGCCATCAACGTCAACGACTCCGTCACCAAGAGCAAGTTCGACAACCTCTACGGCTGCCGTGAGTCCCTGGTGGACAGCATCAAGCGCGCCACCGACGTGATGGTGGCCGGCAAGGTCGCTCTGGTGCTCGGCTACGGCGATGTGGGCAAGGGATCTGCCCAATCCCTGCGTGGCCTTGGCGCCACCGTGATGATCGCTGAGATCGATCCGATTTGCGCCCTGCAGGCCGCCATGGAGGGCTACCGCGTCGTCCGTCTGGAGGACGTTGTGGCTGATGTCGACATCTTCGTCACCGCCACCGGCAACTTCCAGGTGATCCGCCACGAGCACCTGATCCAGATGAAGGATCAGGCGATCGTCTGCAACATCGGCCACTTCGATAACGAAATCGATGTCGCCTCCCTGAAGCAGTACACCTGGGAGAACATCAAGCCCCAGGTCGACCACATCACCCTGCCCAGCGGCAACAAGATTCTGTTGCTGGCCGAAGGTCGTCTGGTGAACCTGGGCTGCGCCACCGGCCACCCCAGCTTCGTGATGAGCAACTCCTTCACCAACCAGGTGCTGGCTCAGATCGAGCTCTTCACCAAGGGCGCTCAGTACGCCAAAGAGGTTTACGTGCTGCCCAAGCACCTTGATGAGATGGTGGCTCGCCTCCACCTCGAGAAGATCGGCGCCAAGCTCACCGAGCTGTCCGCCGAGCAGGCCGCCTACATCAACGTTCCCGTTGAGGGCCCCTACAAGCTCGAGCACTACCGCTACTGAGCCCTGAGACAACAAAGCCCCTCAACGCTGAGGGGCTTCTCTTCCCGAAGCCCGGTCGACTGAAGACCGGGCTTTTTTGTGCTCGTCCTGCGATCGCTCAGAATGGCACTTCGTCTTCGCTGGGCGCGCCGCCACCGAAACCACCACCGCCAAAGCCATTGGCTTCGGCGTCACGTTTGGAGCCCAGCAGTTCCAGTCGGTCCACCCGAACCACGGGCTTGCTGCGCTCTTCGCCGCTGTTGCGGTCCGTCCAGCGGTCCAGCTTGAAGCTGCCGATGATCCCTAGTAGGGAGCCCTTGCGGACGTAGTCGGCGGCGACCTGAGCTTGCTTGCCCCAGATCTCCAGGTTGAACCAGTCGGGTTCGTCGTTATTGCTGCGGCGGTTCACCGCGATGGTCAGGTTGGCCACCATGCTGCCGGACTCGAAGTAGCGCACTTCGGGATCGCGGCCAGCGCGGCCGACCAGGGTTACGGAATTGACGCCCATGGCGTTCTCCTGCGTTTGCGTTGGATCAATGATGCAGTCCCCGGGCGGGGAGCTTCGAGGTGAGAGTTCCACCCTTTGCCCCGGATGTGTCACCACCGCTGCAAAACCCGAGTGGCAGCTAGGTCTTTGAGGGTGTCAGATCGCAGGATCTACCTATGCTTTGAGGGAATGGGGAGACGTCTGTGTTCTTCAAGCGTTTCCAGCTGTCCCGCGACATCGGCATCGATCTAGGGACGGCGAACACCCTGATGTATGTCTCCGGTAAGGGCATCGTCCTGCAGGAGCCCTCCGTGGTGGCGATCGACCTTGAGCGTGGTGTGCCCCTGGCGGTGGGGGATGAGGCGAAGCTGATGTTGGGCCGCACCCCTGGAAATATCCGTGCTGTGCGTCCCCTTCGCGACGGCGTCATTGCTGACTTCGACGCCGCTGAGCAGATGATCAAGACCTTTATTCAGAAAGGGAATGAGGGCCGCGGCATCGTGGCGCCCCGCTTGGTCATCGGCATCCCCAGCGGGGTCACCGGCGTTGAGCGCCGCGCGGTGCGAGAAGCGGGCTTGGCCGGCGCCCGCAATGTGCATCTGATTGAGGAGCCCGTGGCCGCGGCCATCGGCGCGGGCCTGCCGGTGACCGAGCCCGTTGGCACGATGATTGTCGACATTGGCGGCGGCACCACGGAGGTGGCGGTGCTGTCCCTGGGGGGCACGGTGCTCAGCGAGTCGGTCCGGGTCGCCGGCGATGAGCTGAGCGATTCGATCAGCAACTACCTCAAAAAGGTCCACAACCTGGTAGTGGGGGAGCGCACCGCTGAGGAGATCAAGATCCGGATCGGCTCGGCCTTCCCCGACGACGCCTTCGACGAATCGACGATGGATGTTCGTGGGTTGCATCTGCTCTCGGGTCTGCCCCGCACGATTCCCGTGCGTGCCGGCGATATTCGTGAGGCGATGGCAGAGCCCCTGAACGTGATCGTGGAGGCGGTCAAGCGAACCCTGGAGCGCACCCCGCCGGAGTTGGCCGCCGACATCGTCGACCGGGGGATTGTGCTGGCGGGTGGGGGCGCCTTGGTTCGCGGCATCACCGATCTGATTAGCCACGAGACCGGAATCCTGGTGCACATCGCCGAGGATCCCCTGCTCTGCGTGGTCAACGGCTGCGGCCGCGTGATTGAGGACTACCAGGGCCTTGAGCGGGTGCTCGACACCCCTGACTTCAGCAGGCTGAACGCGTAATGGCCAGTCGAATCAACAAACTGGTTCAGGCCTGGCCTTGGTGGTTGCTGCTGGCCGTCTTGGCTGGTGTTCGGTTGACCAAGGGTGCGGGCGTCCTCGATGCCTACGCCCTGTTGAGTCGTCCGTTCTGGCCGGGCCAGGCCCAGTCCGAATGGCTCCGCTCCGCGCAGCAGTTGGATCAGCAGACGCGGCTGCAGCAGTTGGAGAGCGACAACGCTCGCCTGCGCGGTCTGGTTGCCCTGGATCAAGCCAAGGGTGCACGGATCTCGGCTCCGGTGATCTCCCGTCAGGCCTCCGGTTGGTGGCAACAGTTGGAGTTGGGCAAGGGCAGCCTGCAGGGGGTGCGCGCCGGCGCTGCCGTCCTCGCCCCCGGAGGCCTGATCGGCCGGGTCGCCAGCGTCACCCCCAGTACGGCCCGTGTCGCCCTGCTGACCAACAGCACCAGCCGCCTGGGGGTCTGGGTTCCGCGGGTCAAGCGCCATGGCCTGTTGATTGGCGGCGATACGCCGCGGCCGCGGCTCCAGTTCCTGGATAAGGACACTGGGGTGCGCCCCGGAGATGTGGTGACCACCTCCCCCGCCAGCACCTTGCTTCCCCCCAACCTCACGGTGGGTGTTGTTCAGAGCGTCGATGATGAGTTGGTTCCAGCCCCCGATGCCGTGGTTCAACTGAGTGCACCGATCGACGCGGTCGATTGGGTGCAGTTGGTGTCCCGTTAGTGATGGCCGGATTGCACCGCCATGGCCCGTGTGTGGCCTCTGCCCTCTCGGTTCCGGCGCTGACCTTGCTCTCCCCGGGCTGGTTGAGCCTCGATGGCATCTCCCCCAGTTGGGCGGTGCTCTGGCTGCTGCCCTGGGCCTTGGTGGATGGGGCCTGGTCCGGGGCTTCTGCAGGCTTGGCCTTGGGCTTGCTGCTCGATGGCTTGCATGTCGGTCACGTCACCCAGCTGCCGGCTCTCGTGCTGCTGGGTTGGTGGTGGGGACTCCTCGGCCGGCGGGGTAGTCCGATTGAGCGCAGCTTCAACCTGGGGCTGCTGGCGGCCCTGGGCAGCCTGGTCCTAGGGGGCAGTTTCTTGCTCCAGTGGCGGTTCCAGGGTGTGTTGCCCGAGGGTGGCTTGCAGCTGCTGGCGGCTCAGGCTTTGATCACGGCCTTGCTGGCACCTCTGGTTTGTTCGGTTTTGCTGCTGCGTTGGCGACAACTGCTCTCCGCACGGGGTTGAAGACCCCCAAGCGGTTGGTCGCGGGGCTGCTGGCGGGTGCAGCGCTCACGGGGGTGCTCGCGGCTTGCGCCCCCGCTCGGCGGCAGACCTCCGCTCGCATTCCAATCCAGTTCTGGACCTTGGATCTGGCCCCCAAGTTCAACGACTACCTCAACGGAGTCATTGCCCGCTGGGAGCAGCAAAACCCTGGCTATGACGTGGTTTGGACCGATGTCCCCTGGGGATCGGTCGAGCGCAAGTTGCTGGCGGCGGTGTTTGCGCGCACGGCTCCCGATGTGGTGAACCTGAACCCGCTCTTCGCGGCCAACTTGGCCAGCAAGGGCGGCCTGCAGCCCCTTGAGCCCCTGTTGCCCCAGGGCGCTGCCGAGACCTATCTGCCGCTGATCTGGCAAGCGGGCCAAAGTGCCGCTCCCGATGGTCAGCCGCAGCAGTTCGCCATTCCTTGGTACCTGACGGCCCGGATCACTCTGGCCAACAGCCAGCTGTTGAGTCAGGCCGGCTACGACGGGCCGCCGCGCAGTTGGGCTGAGGTGCCGGCCTATGCCGAAGCCGTGAAGCGCCGAACGGGGCGCTATGCCCTGTTTGTGACCGTTGTTCCTGAGGACTCCGCCGAGTTACTCGAGTCCCTGGTGCAGATGGGGGTGACGCTGCTGGACCAGCGGCAACGGGCGGCCTTCAACACACCGGCGGGCAGGCGGGCCTTTGCCTTCTGGAGCGATCTCTATCGCCGTGGCCTGCTGCCCCGGGAGGTGGTCAGCCAGGGGTACCGGCGGGCGATTGAGCTCTACCAAAGCGGTGAGTTGGCCCAGGTGGGAAGCGGTGCGGAGTTTCTGCGCAGCATCCAGACCAATGCGCCCCAGGTGGCCGCGGCCACCCGTCCCTATCCGCCCGTGACCGGTGCCAATGGCGCTGCCAATGTGGCGGTGATGACCCTGGCGATTCCCCGCCAGAGCAAGGTGGCCGGGCCGGCGACCCGCTTTGCCCTTTTTCTGACCGATGCCAATAACCAGGCCCGTTTTGCCGAGCAGGCACGGGTGCTGCCTTCGTCCACCGGTGCCTTGCGGCAGGTGGAAGAGGCCCTGGCGGATGAGCGAGCGTCGACTCAGGCTGAGCAGCTGGTGCGGCAGGCCCGTTTGCTTTCGGCCCAAACCCTGAGCTCAGCTCGGGTGCTGGTGCCGGCCAGCCCTGGGGTGAAGCGGCTGCAGGCCATCGTCTACACCCAGCTTCAGCGGGCGATGTTGGGCCAGATCAGCAGTGATGCGGCCTTGGCTGAGGCGGAGCGTCAGTGGAACGCCTACGCCGCAGGACGCTGGCCCTAGAGCGACCTGGAGAAAACCTTAAGACTGGCGCCGCATAGCTCAGTTCGCCGGCAAAAGGCTATCGCCAAGCGAGGTCTGAGAGTTAACGTTGCGCTTCTTCACGCTGTGTAGTGCATGCCGCTCGACGAGCAGCAACGACAGAGTGATGCCTCCTCTGTCGAGGCCTCGTCAGAGCAGCGCGCCACCGTGATGGTGGTGGATGACGAACCTGCTGTGCGGCGGGTGCTCGTGATGCGCCTCCAGCTGGCCGGCTACCAGGTGGTCTGCGCTGAAGACGGCGAGGAAGCGCTCGCCCTCTTCCACAAAGAGCAGCCAGACCTGGTGGTGCTCGACGTGATGCTCCCGAAGCTCGATGGCTTCGCCGTCTGCCGGCGTCTGCGGGCTGAGTCCTGCGTACCGATCATTTTTCTCTCGGCCTTGGATGCCATCGCTGAGCGGGTCGCTGGCTTGGACCTGGGCGCAGACGACTATCTGCCGAAACCCTTCAGCCCCAAAGAGCTGGAGGCTCGGATCGCCACGATCCTGCGCCGCGTTGGCCGCGGTTCGGCCACCAACGAGCCCCGGGATGTTCCCGCGGGTCAAGGGGTGCTTCGCGTCGGCGATCTGGTGGTGGACACCAATCGCCGTCAGGTCACCCGTGATGGTGAGCGCATCGGTCTGACCTACACCGAATTCAGCCTGCTGGAACTGTTGTTCCGTGAGCCTGGCCGGGTTGTTCCCCGCGCTGAGATCCTTGAGCAGCTTTGGGGCTATCCGCCCCGCCGTGCCGCCGACTTGCGGGTGGTGGACGTTTACGTAGCCCGTCTGCGCGGCAAGCTCGAGCCCGATCCGCGCAACCCTGAGCTGATCCTGACCGTGCGCGGCACCGGTTACGCCTCCCAGCGCATGGGCGAGAACGCCCCGATGGCGGCCGCGAGCTAATCGGCTGCCTGCCAAGCTGAGATTTAGCAGCAAGTCCGGGCCCGATGGCCGTTGATTCCTCTTCCTCCACCTGGAGTCAGCGTTTTGAGCAGGGTCTGCATCCAGCGATTGAGCGCTTCAACGCATCGATTGGGTTTGACATCGAGCTGCTGCAGCAGGACTTGGACGGCTCGATCGCCCATGCCCGGATGTTGGGCAGCACGGGGGTGATCACGGCCCAGGAGGCTGAGCAGCTGGTCGCTGGTCTGGAGCAGGTGCGCGCCGAGGCGGCGGCGGGTCAGTTCAAGCCTGGCCTGGAGGATGAGGACGTGCACTTCGCCGTGGAGCGAAGGCTGATCGCGATCCTGGGTCCCCTGGGTAAAAAGCTCCATACCGGACGCTCCCGCAATGACCAGGTCGGCACGGATTTGCGCCTCTGGCTACGGAGCCAGATTGATGCCATCGATGGCGCCTTAGTGCGCTTTGAGCAGTCATTGCTCGCCCAGGCCGAAGCCCACGTGGAGGTGATGATCCCCGGTTACACCCACCTACAGCGGGCTCAGCCGATCTGTCTGGCCCATCACCTGCTGGCCTACGTGGAGATGGCGGAGCGGGACCGTGCTCGCCTGAAGGACCTGCGCAAGCGGGTCAACATCTGTCCCCTTGGCGCCGCTGCCTTAGCGGGGACGCCAGTGCCGATTGATCGGCGGCAGACGGCGGCCGCTTTGGGTTTTGAGGATGTTTACGCCAACAGCCTGGACGCCGTCAGCGACCGCGATTTCGCGGTGGAGTTCAGTGCGGCCGCCAGCCTGGTGATGGTTCACCTGAGTCGCCTGAGCGAGGAGGTGATCCTGTGGGCTAGTGAGGAGTTTCGCTTCGTCAGCCTCACTGATCGTTGCGCGACGGGCAGCAGCCTGATGCCCCAGAAGAAAAACCCCGATGTCCCTGAATTGGTCCGAGGCAAATGCGGGCGCGTGTTCGGGCACCTGCAGGGGCTGCTGGTGATGATCAAGGGCCTTCCCCTGGCTTACAACAAGGATTTCCAGGAGGACAAGGAGGCTCTGTTTGACGCCGTAGCCACCACCCTGGCCAGCTTGGAGGCGATGGCGATCCTGTTTGAAGAGGGTCTGGAGTTTCGTCCGCAGCGTCTGGAACAGGCGGTGGAGAGTGACTTCTCCAATGCCACCGATGTGGCGGACTACCTGGTCGGTAAAGGTGTCCCCTTCCGGGAGGCCTATCAACTCGTCGGCGGCCTGGTCAAAACCTGTTTGCAGGAGGGGGTCCTCCTGCGCCAGCTGCCCTTGGAGCGTTGGCAGCAGCTCCATTCAGCTTTTGAGGCCGACATTTTCGAAGCCATCCATCCCCGTCAGGTGGTCGCCGCTCGCCGGAGTGAGGGGGGGACGGCTTTTGAGAAGGTCCGCCTGCAACTGGAGCGGGCCAAACAGCGGCTGGCTGATTGAGAGCAGCCTCTCAAATCGCTTCAGCCGGTCTAGGGTTCTGGGGCTGAATCAACGCCTAATCGGCCCGGACGGCCTGTGAGCATCTTTGTTGGCAACCTGCCTTTTCGCGCAGAGCAAGAGGACGTCGCCGAGTTGTTTGCCCCCTTTGGTGAAGTCGCCAATTGCGCCCTTCCCCTTGAGCGCGATACCGGCCGCAAGCGTGGGTTCGCCTTCGTCGAACTCGTTGATCCTGAGAGCGAAGACCGGGCTATTGATGCTCTGCAGGGGGCTGAACTGATGGGCCGCCCCTTGCGCATCAACAAGGCGGAACCCCGTTCTCCCGGCGGTGGTGGTGGAGCCCCCCGCCGCGGCGGCTATGGCGGCGGCGGGGGCGGATATGGAGGCTCTTATGAGCCCAGTCGTGCTCCTGAACCTCGGGGTGATCGTCCATCCGGTGCCCAGGGCTGGGAAGACCGCAGCTACGGCAGTCAGAACGATTCCTTTGGCGAGGGTCGGGCTCGCCGTCGCCGCAGCAGCTACCAGGGCGATTAGTCCTGGCGGGCGATCACGCCCCAAAAGAGGCCATAGAGCGCTGCGACCAGCCCAAGGCTTGAGCCCCAACTGGGGCCCAGGCTGAAGCCCAAGCCCAGGTTGATGCCGAAGCCCAGCACCAGGGCCAGGGCAAGGCAGCCGCTGAGCTTGAGGCTGGCCTGCCCCGCTCCGTCGTCTTCGTTCAGCAGCCGGCCACTGAGGGGGATGTAGGCACTCAAGGCCCAGAGCGCCGTGCCTGGAAGCCAGAGAGTCCAGCTCATTAGCAGCCAGTCGGTGATCACCCGGCGCCCCCAGGGCAGTGGATCTCCCTAGCATCGCCCCCCAGCCGCAGGCCCCCGTGACCACGAGCACCTGGCAGTTTCAGGGGTTTCCCATCCATTGCCTGCAGCAGGGCACGAGCGCCGCTGACCGTCCTGCAGTGTTGTTGGTGCATGGCTTTGGCGCCTCGACCGACCACTGGCGCTTCAATATCCCGGCCCTGCAGCAGCACTACGAGGTCCATGCCTTGGATCTGCTGGGCTTTGGCCGCAGTGCCAAGCCCGCCGGCCCGAGCTATGGCGGTGCCCTCTGGCGCGATCAGTTGGTGAGCTACGTCAGGGAGCGCATTGGCCGGCCGACGGTCCTCGTTGGTAATTCTCTGGGGGGTTACGCCGCCCTGGCTGCTGGGGCGGCCTTGGGTTCAGACAGTGCGGGGGTGGCCCTGCTGAATGCCGCTGGACCGTTTTCTGATGAACAGGGCGAGCCCAAAGGCTGGGGTGCGATCGCCCGCCGAACGGTCGGATCGGCCCTGCTCAAGAGCCCGATCCTCCAGCGCCTGTTGTTTGAAAACATGCGCCGTCCGGGCAACGTGCGCCGCACCCTGAATCAGGTCTACATCGATCGCACCAACGTCGATGACGAACTGGTGGAGTCGATCCTGGCTCCCTCCCGTGATCCCGGAGCATTCGGGGTGTTCCGCACGGTCTTCGACATTCCCCGGGGCCAGCCCCTGGATGAGCTGTTTGCCGAGCTGCAGTCACCGCTGCTGCTGCTCTGGGGCATTCGCGATCCCTGGATTAACGCTGCCGGCCGTCGCGGAGCCTTCCAGCGTCACGCCCCAGCGAACACCACGGAAGTGGTCCTCCAGGCCGGTCATTGTCCCCATGACGAGGTGCCGGGCCAGGTGAATGCTGCTCTGCTGGAGTGGCTGGATCAACTCCCCTAGCCTTTATGGGATCAGGACGGAAGCGGCGTTTTCTGGGTTACGGCGTCCTGAACGTCCTGGCCACCAATCTGGTGCTTCAGGGTCTGCTGTTGGTGATGGCCACGGGCTTGGCCACGTTCCTGAGTCAGCTTCTGAACGTGGCCTTGGGCTTTGTTCTGTATGGCAAGCGGGTGTTTCGGGTGGACCGTCTGCAGAAACGTTCGGCCCTTGCCTATGCGCTAACGGCTTTGGGCCTCTGGTGGTGCAACTGGGCTGGAATCGGCTACCTGGCCAGGTGGGGTCTCTCGCGCAATGTGGCGGCCTTGCTGCTGATTCCAGTCCTCGCGGCGTTGTCCTACACGGTTCAAAAGCTGGTGGTGTTCCGTAAGGCCCCCGTTGAGCCTGTGCTGAAGTAGTTCGCACAGAACAGGAGCATCAAGGCAATGCAAACCGAGAGCACGCGTCCCTTGCTTTCGGTGGTCATTCCTTGTTTCAACGAGGCCGGAACGATTCTCGACTTGCTCGAACGGGTCCGCCAGGCACCGGTTGCCTCTAAGCAGCTCATCGTTGTTGATGACGGCTCCAGTGATGGGACCCGTGAGTTGCTGAAGGGCTTGAGCGCGCCGGACCTCACCGTGTTGCTTCATGAGCGCAACAAGGGCAAAGGGGCTGCGCTCGCCACTGGCTTTGCCGCCGCCCAAGGTCAGATTTGCATTGTTCAAGATGCCGACCTCGAGTATGACCCCAATGAATATCCACTCGTGATTAGCCCGATCGTTCAGGGCAAGGCGGATGTGGTTTTTGGTAGTCGCTTTCAGGGTGCGGCCCCCCACCGTGTGGTTTATTTCTGGCACCGTGTGGGTAATGGTTTCTTGACGTTAATGAGCAATATGTTGACCGACCTAAACCTCACAGATATGGAGACTTGTTATAAAGCATTTCGCACTGAAATTATTCAGTCGATACCGATTCGGGAGAAGCGATTTGGTTTTGAACCGGAAATTACGGCCAAGGTGGCGAAACGTCGCTGCCGCATCTATGAGGTGGGTATCTCCTATTACGGCCGCACCTACGACGAAGGCAAGAAAATCGGCTGGAAGGATGGCGTTCGTGCCGTTTGGTGCATTCTCAAGTACAACCTCTGGGCACGCTGACGCTCGAGACCATGGGTCTGCAAGCTGCCGAAGGGCCGTACCCGCATCACTGTTTCACGGCTGCGAACGGTGATCAGCTCAGGGTTGTCCCCGAGCGTGGCGGGCTCGTCACCGGTTGGCTGTGTGGTGGCCAAGAGCGTCTGTATTTCGACGCCGATCGCTTTGCTGACCCAGCCAAGAGTGTTCGCGGTGGTATTCCCGTGTTGTTCCCGATCTGCGGGAATCTCCCGGAAGGGAGCTACACGCTTCCTCAGCACGGCTTTGCCAGGGATCTGCCGTGGCAACTCGAGGCGTTGAGCGATGGGGCTGGACTTCGTTTGGTCTTGGAGTCCAATCCACAGACCCGTGCTGCGTTCCCCTTCTCGTTTCGTTTGAGCATGGACTACAGGCTTGCACCGTCGGCCTTAGAGGTTCTGGCCACGGTTGAACATGGACCCGACAGCTCTGGTGTGATGCCGTTCTCGCTCGGCCTGCACCCCTACTTCGCCGTCAGTTCACTGCAGGCCGCCAGCTTGGATGGCCTGCCTGAGCGCTGCCTGGACCATCACCAGATGGCTCAGGCTTCAACGGCCGAACAGTTGGCCCAGCTGCCCGAGGGGGTGGATCTCCTGGCTGATCCAACGGGCGATTCGGTGCGTTTGGTCGACGCTGGTTCGGGCCAGGTCATCAGCCTCGAACTGACTGCTCCGCTGGATCTGGCGGTGGTCTGGACCGAGCCCCCTCGCTCCATGGTTTGCCTGGAGCCCTGGACGGCCCCACGCGGCTCCCTGGCGACGGGTGATCGCCGCCTGGAGTTGGAGCCTGGTCAGGCGATGCAGTTGCGTTGCCGTTACGTCTGCTCAGAGGCCGGGTAGGCGTCCTCGAGCGAGCTGTTGCAGTGGATCGAACTTCCGCTTGATTGCGGCAATCAGGCTGTGGTTCGCACAGTCCAGTGCGCTCGTGAGGGCGCTCGAGCTCGGTTGCTGCAGGAGAGTGAGCGCGCCGCCGAGCGATCGGCAGCGTTCGGCCAAGCTGCTGATTCTGTGGCCCGGCAGATCCTCAGGATCAGCCCAGGCCAGGCCTTGGCCGCTCCCGGCGGCCAGGTTGAGTCGGATGCCCTGCAAGCAGGCTTCACCCATCCAGGCGTGGGCTTGAGCTGGCGGCAGTCCGATGCGTATTAACCAACGATCCTTGTCGAGCTCAGCTTCTGCTTCACGTCCTGCGGCCTCGAGCTCCAGGAGCTCATCGGCGTTGAGGCCGTTGGCCTGGAGTCCAAGCGTCTGCGCGTAGCTGTTGAGTTCCTGCAATTGGGACTCCACAGCGCTTCGGCTGATGCTGACGAGCCCAAGCAGTAGGCAGGGCATCCCCTCGATCGTCCACCAATCCAGGCGCTGGGGCATCAGGGCCGCCTGCAGGCAGGCTTGGCGCATGGATTCCAGCGCTTCCAGCTCCCCCGTGAACAGCAGTCCAGCGCGATGGGGCTGCTGGGGGAAGGTGCGCAGCGTGACTTGGGTGATCAGTCCAAGGCTGCCCCAGCTGCCGCAGAACAGCCGCATGAGGTCGTAGCCAGCCACGTTCTTCACGACTTGGCCTCCGGCCCTGGCCTGGGTTCCATCAGCCCGCATCACCTCCAGGCCAATCACTTGATCGCGGATCCCCAGATAGCGCTGCCTGAATCCACCGGCCATCCCGCGGGCAATGAGACCTCCGATCGTTCCGCTTTGGGTTCCAGCAGTCCCACTGCCCCAGGGCCAGTCCACCGCCAGCCATTGCTTGGCCTCCGCCAGAGCCGCCTGGAGATCGATCAAGGGCAGGCCTGCTTCCACGCTGACCGTGAAGTCGCCGCTGGAGTGATGCACCAGCCGATTGAGCTTCGCTGTGCTGAGGGTTTGCGGTTGCTCCAGTGCTGCTCCCCAATGCAGCCTTGTGCCTGCGCCAGCCGGCGTCCACGGCAGGGCCTGCTGGTGCCATTGGCGCACCAGATCCTGGAGTTCGCGGTGTTCAGGGGTGATCACGGCACGATGGTGCCATGGCTCAGCGGATCAAGGTCCTGGTGCTTGATGACGATCCAACTGGATCGCAGACGGTGCACAGCTGTCCTCTGTTGCTGCGCTGGGACCCGGGCAGCCTGCGCCAAGCCCTGCTCCACCCCTCACCGCTGCTGTTTCTGCTCGCGAACACGCGCGCGCTCGACCCCCAGGCCGCCGAGCAGCGGGTCCGCAGGATTTGCCATGCTCTGAAGCCTGCCCTGGCCGAAGCGCAGGCCGCTGGATTGATGGATCGCTGGCTGATCGTCAGCCGCGGCGACTCCACCCTGCGCGGTCACTTTCCGCTTGAGCTGGAGGTCATTGACCAGGAGCTGGGCCCCTTTGCTTCCACGTTGCTGGTGCCGGCGTTTTTGCCTGGGGGTCGGACCACCAAGGAGGGGATGCATTTGCTGCATGGAGAACCGGTCCATGCCACAGCCTTTGCGCAGGATCGACTGTTCGGATTTTCCAGCAGCTTTTTGCCGGCTTGGGTGGAGGAGAAAACCGCCGGACAGACCCTGGCCGCCTCGGTTCGGCAAATCAGCTGCTCCGACTTGGAGGCTGCTCCTGAGGCCCTGAGGGAACGGCTCGCCGCCTTGCCTCCGGCCTCGATCGCCTGTGTCGATGCGGAGCGGCCGGAGCAGTTGACGGCCCTGGGCGAGGCCATCTGGGCCTGCGAGCGTCAGGGTCAGCGTTTCGCCCTGCAGTCCGCCGCCAGCTTGATCAATGGGCTTGTGCCGCTGCCACCCCAGCCGCTTGACGCCTCTGGCTTGGCCGGGCTTAGGCGCGGCCCCGCTCTGCCTGGCTTGGTGCTGGTGGGTTCCCATGTGCTCTTGGCTGATGCTCAACTGACGACACTGCTGGCTGAGCCCGCTTGCATCGGCATCGAGCTCGATGTCCGCAAGGTGGCGCGTGTGGTGTTTGGGCCAGAACGGCACCGCCTTCTCGCCAGCCTTGAGCAGTCCTGGCGGCAGCAGATCGAAACGGTCATCAGCGAGGGCCATACCCCCGTTGTCTTCACGAGCCGCGGTGAGCTCCATTGCTCCAGCCCTGCGGAACGCCGGGAGCTTGGGACGGAGTTGGCGCAGCTGATGGCGCGCTTAGCCGGAGGCCTGGCCCCGCGACTCGGGTACGTGATCAGCAAAGGGGGGATCACCACGCACACCCTGCTGGAGTCCGGCCTGAAGGCCCCTTGGGTTGAGCTGCAGGGACAACTGTTTGCTGGGTTGTCGCTCGTGATGACCCCAGACGGTCTGCCGGTCATCACCTTCCCCGGCAATTTGGGCGATGCGTCGAGCTTGCGTCAGGCCTGGACACTCATGCAGCAGCCCTGAGCCGTTGGCTGGCTTCTGAGGCCAGGCCTCCGGCGGCGACTAGGGCCAGGGCCCAGAGGCTGTTGACGGAATCGCTCCAGAGGGCTGCCAGCAAAAAGGCCAGCGACACCGTTCCCACCAGGATCGGCGTCAGGGGATAGGCCCAGCAGCGGAACGGCCGATCCAGCTCCGGTTGGCGTTTCCGCAGGACCATCAAGGTGACGAATCCGCACAGGGGCAGCCCCACATAGAGGAAGGCTCCCATCCCCAGCAGGCTTTCAAACGAACCACTGACTACCAGCAGCGTGCTGCAGAGGGAGGTGATCAGTAGGGCATTCACCGGGGTTCCACCGGCATTCACCTCGGCGGTGAAGCCGGGCATTAATCCATCGCGTCCGAGGCCAAACAGGATGCGTGGAGCTGCCATCGCCACGGTGTTAGTCACGCCCAGGAGAGAGACCAAGGCAACGGCGGTGATCACCGCTCCGCCCTGGGGTCCAACCAACCGTTCGGCAGCTGTGGCGGCGGGCAGGCTTGATTCCGCCAGGACCGGGATGGGCAGCACATGCAGCAGTGCTGCGTTGATCAACAGATAGAGGCCAGCAACCGCTAGGACCCCACCAATCAACGAGCGCGGGATGTCCCGGCTGGGTCTGGCGAATTCTTCAGCGAAATAAATCGGACAAGCCCAACCGTCGTAGGTGGTGATCACTGCCTGCAGGGCCAGCACCATAGGCACGAACAGGTTCAGATCGGGTGGGATGAAGCTGGCTGGTGCTTCCACTCGATTGGGAAGGGGCAGCGCGAAACAAGCCACCACCAAGGCCGCAAAGATCAGAGCCTTAATCAGGCTGAGAAACTCTTGGCTGGTGCCACCGGAGCGCACCCCTGGCCACTGGATCAGTGTGAACAGCCCCAGGATCCCGACGGCGATCCAGGCGCTGCTCATTGGCACCAGAGGCGAGAGGTAATCACCCAGGGTGGTGACGACCCAGGCCAAGCCAATGCAGTGGGCGATCCAGTCGCTCCAGCCCACTAGAAATCCCGCACGACGCCCAAAGGCGGCTTCGGCGTAGACATACCAGCCCCCCGCCTTGGGCATGGCTGCTGCCAGTTCCGCCACACAGATGGCGCCGAGCAGGGCGTAGGAGGCTCCCAGGACCCAGATCCAGAGAATCCAGGGCTGCGAGGGCAGTTGCTCCGCCACCAGTCCTGGGATCCGCAGGATGCCGGCGCCGATGGTTCCTCCAATCGATCCGGCGAGCCCAAAGCCAACGCCAAGCACCTGGAGCAGGCGGCCATTGGGTGCTGAACCGGGGGATTGATCGTTGCCTTGACCGACTACCCCCAAACCTTCAGCCTGATTTCAGGTGTTCGTCTCTACTTGTAGCTACTCAATCTCTTTCACGTGGTCCATGGGTTGATTTCTGAAGCTTTGGTCCAAGAGCTGCATTGGATGAGCAACGGGAATCGCCCCTCGCTGATCTTTGAGATGTTTGCGGATTTGTAGCGTGCAGCCAATGTTGGCACTGGCAATCCAGTCGGGATTGGTGGTCGCTAGGTCTTGCGCTTTGATTGCTCCAAGTGCGTTCGCTTCATCCGGTCGAACGAGGTTATAAATTCCCGCGCTTCCGCAGCAAACGCCTGCCTCCATTGCTTCCTTCAATTTCACATTGGGAATCGATTGAAGGAGGCTGCGAGGCGCTGACTTGATCTGCTGCCCGTGCAGCATATGGCATGCGTCATGGTAGGTAATTGTTGTTGTTTGATCGCTGCGAAGAGGCTGTAATTGTTGCTTGAAGGCGTCGCTGAGTCCTTGTTGATCAAGGAATTCATGAACATCAAAGACGCTATTCGCAAATGTCTGTCCATGCGTTTGGTGGCTGAGGATTGATCCGTACTGCTTCATGGTGTGTCCACAGCCTGAGGCTGCCACCAGTACGGCGTCGAGCGGTTCGCTTCCGGCTTCTTTGCCAGGTCCAATGACCTGCCTAAAGCTGTTGATGAGTTCTGAGGCAAAGGTCTCGGTGAGTGCCGTCTCCCCTTGGTGATGGGTCGCTGCCCCGCAGCAGCCTTGTTGGGTTGGAATGACGACTTCAAAGCCGTTTGCCGTCAGCACCCGCACGGTCGCAGCATTTACCTCGGGGTCAAAGACGCGCTGCACGCAGCCCAGCACAAGACCCACCCTTCCTCGCTTATCACCCATCGCGGGGTTGATGACGGGCCAGTCATCCCGGAAACTGCTTTCGCTCATCGCAGGGAGCAGTTCTTCCATCGCCTGGATCTGGGTTCCCAACCGGCGGCTCAGGCCTGATTGGCGAATCAGTTCTTGCAGCCGTGAGCCGGCATAGCGTCGCAAGGGTGACAGTGCGGCACGCAGGCGCCGCGGATAGGGCAGGAGCGCAAACAGGAGCTTTCGGAACGCGGTCTCTCCGGGAGTGCGCAGCTCCGGGGCGTTGAGCTTTGGCCGCGTGGCTTCAATGAGTTGGTCGTACCGCACGCCTGAGGGGCAGGCGCTGACGCAGGCGAAGCAGCCCAGGCAGGTGTCGAAATGCGAGGCCACCGTGGCGTCAAGCTCCAGCTCTCCGCGGTCGATCGCCTTAAGTGTGTGGATCCGTCCCCGTGGCGAGTCCATCTCATTGCCGAGTACCCGGTAGCTGGCACAGGTGGGCAGGCAGAAGCCGCAGTGCACACAAGGGTCAGTGGCGCTGGTTAGGGGCTGGAGCATGGTCAGTACTTTGCCGCCCAGGCCTCCTGTGTTGGCTGCTTCATGACAGGATTTGGTGGGCGGATTTTTGCCAAGCCATGCGCATCCTGGGGATTTCCGCGTACTACCACGACAGCGCTGCAGCCTTACTGGTTGATGGCGAGGTGGTCGCAGCTGCCCAGGAAGAACGCTTTTCTCGGAAAAAACACGACGCTCGTTTCCCCGCCTCGGCGGCTCGCTATTGCTTGGATTCTCAAGGCCTGGCTTTGGCCGATATCGATGCGGTGGTCTACTACGAGAAACCGCTGCTGACCTTCGAGCGGCTTCTGGAGACCTACTTGGGTGCGGCCCCACGTGGTGGGCGCTCCTTTGTGGCGGCGATGCAGGTCTGGTTAAAAGAAAAACTGTTTCTCAAGACCGAGCTGAAAAAACAGGTCGCAGCTCTGGGTGCGCCTGATGCCAAGCAGCCGGAGTTGCTCTTTAGTGAGCACCATCTCTCCCATGCGGGTGCTGCTTTTTATCCAAGTCCGTTCGAGAAAGCGGCCGTTCTGTGCATGGACGGGGTTGGTGAATGGGCGACTACCTCGGCTTGGCTGGGTGATAGCGCAGGCCTCAGCCCCCTCTGGGAAATTAATTTCCCCCATTCCCTCGGACTGCTGTATTCAGCCTTTACCTACTACTGCGGCTTCAAGGTCAATTCAGGTGAGTACAAGTTGATGGGCCTGGCTCCCTATGGGGAGCCCCGTTATGTCGACCAAATTAAGCAGCACCTCATCGACATCAAGCCAGACGGCACGTTCCGCCTCGATCTCAGTTACTTCAAATTCCATCGTGGTTTCCGGATGACGGGCCGGAAATTCCATAAGTTGTTCGGCCGCCCACCGCGCAAAGGCGAGACAGAGCTCAGTCAATTCCATATGGATCTGGCGGCATCCATTCAGGTCGTCACTGAAGAGGTGGTACTCAAGTTGGCCAGGACCCTTCGCCAAGAAACCGGTGCGACAGCGCTCTGCTTGTCAGGTGGTGTGGCTCTGAATTGTGTGGCGAACGGGAAATTGCTGCGAGAGGGAATCTTTGATCAGATCTGGATTCAGCCGGCCAGCGGGGATGCGGGGTCGGCCCTTGGTGCTGCTCTGGTGGCTTGGCATCAGCATTTCAAGAATTCACGTCAGCCTGTACGCGGTGATGCGATGAAAGGGACGTATCTCGGACCCGCTTTCTCGAATCCTGAAATCTGTGAGTATCTGACAAGTATCAAGGCTCCGTTCCAGGCCCTCGAGGACCCGCTCCTTTTTGACCAGTTGGCGGAGCTGTTGGATCAAGGCAAGGTGGTGGGCTGGTTCAACGGCCGAATGGAATTTGGTCCCCGTGCTTTAGGTGCACGTTCGATCATCGGTGATCCGCGTAACCAGCAGATGCAGAGTGTGATGAACTTGAAGATCAAGTATCGCGAGAGCTTTCGTCCCTTTGCGCCATCTGTTCTCGAGCAAGAGGTTGCGAATCAGTTTGAGCTGAATGCTCAAAGTCCTTACATGCTTCTGGTTGCTCCGGTTAAAAAAGAGCTTTGCCAGTCCATGACGGCTGAGCAGGAGCAGTTGTTCGGGATCGAAAAGCTCAACGTTCCGCGCTCATCTCTTCCAGCGATCACCCATGTCGATTATTCAGCCCGTGTTCAAACCGTTTCAGAGCGAACCAATCCCCGCTACTTCAATTTGATCAAGGCCTTTCAACGCAGAACAGGTTGCCCAACGATTGTGAATACATCGTTCAACGTTCGCGGAGAGCCCATCGTTTGTACGCCTCAGGATGCCTACCGCTGCTTTATGCGGACCGAGATGGATGTCTTGGTGCTGCAGAACCAGTTGTTGTTGAAGGAAGAACAGCCCCTGGACGACGCGGACGAAAGCTGGAAACAGGAGTTTGAACTCGACTGATCATGATTCATTTGTCAGCGTCACCTGCATCCAAAAAGCAGCTCCGTGAGTTTGGAATTCTGCTAGGGATCGTCTTTCCACTCGTTTTTGGCTGGTTGATTCCTTCTCTGAAGGGCCACCATGCACCCATTTGGCCCTTTGTGATCGGGATCCCAAGCCTCATGTTGGCGTTGATCGCGCCTCGATTACTGCAGTGGCCTTACCAAGGCTGGATGAAGCTTGGCCATATCTTGGGATGGATCAATGGCCACCTCATTCTTGGTGTGGTTTTCCTCTTCGTGCTACAGCCCATCGCCTATGTGATGCGCTTGACCGGTTACGATCCTTTGAAACGCAAGCGAACGCGACTGGAGTCCTATCGCGAGACGTCTAAGCACAAGACCGTGGACTTAACCCGCATCTTCTGAGGTTTGAATGGAAGCTTTTCTCGACCTTCTTAAGGATATTTGGGACTTTCTGAAGGTCCGCAAAAAATACTGGCTTGCACCTTTGATTATCACTATTGTGCTGATGGGAGCGCTTCTTGTCTTTACTCAGGGATCCGTTGTCGCACCGTTTATTTACTCCATCTTCTGAGCTGCTGTCGTAGCGAAAGCCCGGTGCATGAACCCGGCTTTTCGTTTGTCTGGCTCTAGAAGTGCTTGATCACAGCCTCAGCAAAACCGCTGCAGCTCACCGGCTCAACAGGCGGTTCCATCAGACGGGCCAGGTCATAGGTGACCTCCTGATGGGCAATGGCATCGCTGATGCCCTTGGTGACCAGATCGGCGGCCTCCTGCCAGCCCATGTATTCGAGCATCATTACGCCGCTCAGGATCACTGAGCCGGGGTTGATGCGATCGAGTCCGGCGTGCTTCGGGGCCGTGCCGTGGGTGGCTTCAAAAATGGCGGCTGTGTCGCCGATGTTGGCGCCCGGTGCCATGCCCAATCCACCGACAACGGCTGCAGCCGCATCGGAGATGTAGTCACCGTTGAGGTTCAAGGTGGCCAGGATCGAGTAGTCGGCCGGCCGGGTTTGGATCTGCTGGAAGATGCTGTCGGCAATGCGGTCGTCCACCATCACCATCTGCTTCCACTTGCCGCCTCCATGGCTGGAGCCGATGGCATCGATGACCTCTTGAACTTCGGCGCAAATCGCTTCTTTCTTCTCGGGAGTCAGGCTGTCGTAGCCCGGGTCGATCATCTTGGCGTTGGCTTCGATGCTCAGCCCAGGGTTCTGATCGGCGTTGTCCAGGATCCAGCTCTCTCGCTCCGTGACGCAGTCCGCACGGAATTCGGTGGTGGCGAGCTCGTAGCCCCAGTCCCGGAAGGCGCCTTCCGTGAACTTCATGATGTTGCCCTTGTGCACCAGGGTTACGTGGCGCTTCTTGCCCTCCAGACGTAGGGCGTGCTGGATGGCCTTGCGGATATGGCGCTGACTGCCGTCCTTGCTCACGGGCTTGATGCCGATGCCTGAACCCTCAGGGATCTGTCGCTTGCCGAGCTTGCCGTTGGCAGGAATCACCACCTCATTGAGGTGCTTGCGCAGTGCTTGGCCGACAGGGTCGCTTGCTTCCCACTCGACACCCATATAGATGTCCTCGGTGTTCTCGCGGTAGACGATCACATCGAGGTCTTGTGGCCGTTTGTGGGGGCTGGGCGTCCCCTCGTAGTAGCGGCAGGGACGCACGCAGGAATAGAGGTCAAAAATCTGGCGCAAGGCGACGTTCAAGGAACGGATGCCGCCACCGACGGGGGTGGTCAGGGGACCCTTGATCGCGACGCCGTACTGGCGGACCGCTTCCAGGGTGTCCTCGGGGAGGTACTGGTAGGTGCCATAGAGGTCGCAGGCCTCATCGCCCGCGTAGACCTTGAACCACTCGATGCGACGCTGACCGCCATAGGCCTTGGCGACGGCCGCGTCCAGCACCTTCTGGGTGGCGGGCCAGATGTCAACGCCGGTGCCATCGCCGCGGATGAAGGGAATGATCGGGTCGTTGGGAACGACCGGTTGACCGTTCTCGAAGCGGATGGCCGTTCCTTGGCTGGGGGCGGTGAGCTTCTCGAAGGTCGCCATGGCTGCGGCAGAACACTGAAGGTGAGCCTAGGTTTCGGCCTAGCAGGGTTCTGCAGCCGGAGGCACGCATGAATGCAGGCGACCAGGTTCGATCACTGGAATTGGTTCAGCTGATCGCGTCTGTGGCCGCACTGTTTCGTCGGCATTTCCCTGATGCCCGGGCGAATCTGCGTCCTTGGCGCGATGACCCGCTCACCCGCGCCTTCGAGGACCAGCAGGCCCTGGATCTGTCGTTTCATCTGCCCGGTTGGAGCCCTCGCAGCCAGTGCCGCTCCTTTTTGCTGCAGCTGAGCCTGGCTCCTGGGGTCAGTGAGGCCAGGCCCAGGCTCTTGGGGGTCACGATTCGGGGGTTGACCTACGAGAGCGAGCGCTGGAGGCTCACCACCCTTGGCGACTGGCGTCCTTCTGGTTCGCATCTGCCCGTGGAGTCCGTGACCCTCAAGCTCAAGCAGTTCTGCGGCGAGCTCTTTGATCTGTTTGAGGCGGGAGCAGGCGCCGCTGACGTGGCGTAACCCTTCGCAACCTTGCGCCCACCCCCGTCAGCCTCCCCCTTACCTTGATCCTCCTGACCGTGCGGCATCGCACGACCACGAATCCAAGGACATGGCTGTCGCTCTTGCTGCCCAGTTGCGTGAAGGGACCAAGAAATCCCACACCATGGCCGAGAACACCGGCTTCGTCAGCTGCTTCCTCAAGGGGGTTGTGGATAAAGCCAGCTACCGCAAGCTGGTGGCCGACCTCTATTTCGTGTATGGGGCGATGGAGGACGAGTTCGCCCGGCTGAAAGACAATCCGGTCCTGGCTCCCATTGCCTTTGAGCAACTGAACCGCCGTGAGGCCCTTGAGAAGGACCTTGTCTATTACTTCGGTGCGGACTGGAAGCAGAACATCCAGCCCTCCCCTTCAGCGAGTGTCTACGTCGAGCGCATTCACCAGGTGGCTCAGGAGTCACCCGAGCTTCTCGTCGGTCACCACTACACCCGTTATCTCGGTGATCTTTCCGGTGGCCAGATCCTCAAGAACATCGCCCAGAAGGCCATGAACTTGGATGGAGATGACGGTCTCCACTTCTATGAGTTCGATGCCATCTCGGACGAGAAGGCCTTTAAAGGCACCTATCGATCGGCCATGGATACCCTGCCGATCGATCAGCTCATGGCCGATCGGATCGTGGAAGAGGCCAACGAGGCCTTCCACCTGAACATGAACATGTTCAAGGAACTCGAGGGCAACCTCGTTGCTGCCATTGGCAAGGTGCTCTTTGGTTTCCTGACCCGTCGCCAGCGCACCGGCAGCACCGAGACGGTCGCTGCTTGAGCTTGCGCCCCCTTCGCTTCTTAGTCCCCGGAACCACCGGTCGCTTTCGCTGTGGGGGGTTGCTCGTTGAGCTCCAAACTGCCCGCCTGCTAGCGGGGTTGGGGCCCGTCGAGCTGGTGACCTACCGCCAGCGCGAAGAAGGCAGGCCATACCTTGCTGACTTGCTCCGTGCCGAGCCTCTCCCTGGTGGAGCGGGGGTCGCCCTTTGGATTGTGAGCTGGGGCTTTGATGTCCCCTGGTTGCTGCGGCAGTTGCGCGGACGCGCCTGCGCTTATCACGCCCACAGCAGCGGCTATGGCTTTCCCCTCCCGCCTGCTGTACCTGTGTTTGCGGTGAGCCGCAACACCCTCGGTTATTGGGGTGACCTGGCTCCACGTAATCCGCTTTGTCTGGTGCCCAACGCCCTGAGTCCCGAGTGGCTGCAACGGGGAAAGCGGTGCGGCGATGGAGAGCGCAGCATTGATGTTCTGGTGCAGCAGCGTAAGACCAGTGCCTATGTCCTGAAGCAGTTGGTCCCTGCCCTAAAGGCCAAGGGCCTTCGGGTTGAGGTGCAATCCGGATGGGTTGAGGACCTGGTGGATTTGTTCAACAGCGCCAAGGTGGTGCTGTATGACTCGGCGGATTACTGGCGTGGTCGCGGTGTCACGGAGGGATTCGGACTGCCCCCCTTGGAGGCCTTGGCTTGCGGCTGCGTGGTGTTCAGCAGCTTGAACCATGCCTTGGCCGACAGCTTGGAGCCTGGCCGGATGGGCCATCAGCTGGGCGCGGGGACCTTGGCGGCCGATCTCGAGGCCATTAGTGCTGCGGTGGCGCAGCCCGCGGATTGGAGGCCCAAGCTCGAGACGCTCAATGACCTCTTGGATGCCTCCAGCGAAGCGTCTCTGCTGGAGCATTGGCGTCAGGCCTTGGTTGCGGTCAACCAGCACTGGGACCGGATCTTGGCTGGTGAGCCTGCCCTAAAAGCCCCTCCTCTGTGGAGACTCCGGCTGAAGTCGAAACTCAGGCCAATCGGTTCGCTGGCTGGCCGTTTGCGGCCATAGCGCCTGGCTTGGAGCCATAGTTTGAGGCTATGCGCAGCCGAACCCTCGATCAGCTACGCCACCTGCTGAATCACCTGCCGCGGCGGCGGCGGTCGGCGTTGTGGATGTTGGTGCCGCTGTCGGTGGTGCCGGGCGTGATCGATCTGGCATCGGTGGCGGTCATCGCTCGCCTGACAGGCTCCTTGGTGGATTCCGATCTGGAGGATCGGCTTCCAGGCATCCATGTCTTTGGTGGGGACAGTGTCAACCAGAGCGTCTGGATGATCCTGGTCTTCATCCTGCTGGCCTGGGCTGCTTCTCTCTCAAAGATTTCACTTAAGTTCTTTCAGCAGAGGCTTTCTGCAGGGGTTTGGCGAGATATCTCCGACGAAATTCATGCACGGCTTCTTCAGCAGCCCTATGAATATCACCTGGGGAAAAGTACGGCCGATCTGAGTTCTCAGCTGCTCAATAATCTCAATCGAGTTGCCATGAATGTGGTCACTCCAATTCTTCAGATCTTGAGTGCGTCGGTCTCCATTGTTTTGCTGTCCATCGGGATCTTGTTTGTTGGGCGTTGGCTTGCAGTGGTGTTGGTGGTCAGTCTTGTTTTGGCCTACAGCGTGATTTCTGGGATTGTGACTCCAAGATTAAGGCATGGATTTCGTCAGAAGTTGAGGCAGGAGGCTGAATCAGCCAGCATTTTATTTGAATCATTGGGGTCGATTCGTGATATCCAGTTAAGCGGTTCTGAGCCCTACTTTGAACGGCAGTTCAGGGTCTCTGGTGAGCGAGCTCGCCGTTATGCCTGGTTGACCGAGTGGTTGCCTGATTTGCCACGCGGCCTGATTGAGCCCTTTGGCATCACGATGATTTTTGCCGTTGGGGCCATGCCTGCTCTCATGAGTGGCAATCCCAACGAAGTTCGCTCGATTCTTCCCTTCCTTGCCACCATCGCTGTTGCAGCTCTGCGCCTCACGCCGCCCCTCCAGGATGCATTTCGATCGCTGACCCAATTGCGGGGTGGATTGCCACTGCTAGATGGGGCTTTGGCATTGCTTGATTTGCCGGCGGACAGACCAACCCAGCGCACTCCAGGAGTTCCCTCGGCGGCAGGGGTCTTCCCGCGCAACACGATTCGCCTTGACGATGTCTGGTACCGCTACCCCCACTCCGACGACTGGGTGCTGAAGGGGGTCAATCTCTCCATCCCAGTGGGCTCAAGGATTGCCCTGGTCGGTAGTACCGGAAGTGGCAAAACCACAACGGCCAATATCCTTCTGGGTTTGCTCCATCCCAGCCGCGGTGCCTTGGACCTTGATGGAATTCCTGTAGAAGGGCTCGATATTCCTGCGTGGCAGGCCAACTGTGCGCAAGTGCCCCAGTCCATCAATCTTCTAAATGGCAGCGTCCTGGAGAACGTCGCCTTTGGTGAGGCGGTCGAGCAGGTGAAATCCGACCGCGTCTGGGAGGCTCTGGAAGCGGCTCAGCTTGAGGAGTTTGTGGCCGAGCTGCCCTATGGCTTGCATACCCAGATCGGCGAGAACGGATTGCGTCTTTCTGGTGGTCAACGTCAACGTCTGGCCTTGGCACGAGCCTTTTACCGTCAGGCCAGTTTCTTGGTCCTGGATGAGGCGACGAGCGCCCTGGATAACCGTACGGAGTCCGAGGTGATTGAAGCCCTAGAGGTCATCGGCCGACGCTGCACCACGGTTGTGATTGCCCACAGGCTCAGCACGGTTCAGCGTTGTGACCGCATTTACGAGTTCCAGAACGGCAGCATCAAGGCCTACGGGAGTTATGCCGAACTAAAGGAGCGCTCAGACAGCTTCCGTGAGTTGGCGATGCTGGAACAGCAGCAAGCGGCTTCATGAGCTTTCTGTCCGGTCTCAATGACGCCCAGCGCAAGGCAGTGGATCACCATGAAGGTCCATTGCTGGTGGTGGCTGGCGCAGGGAGCGGCAAGACCCGTGCCTTGACCCACCGCATTGCCCACATGATTGGGCAGCATGGTGTTGATCCTGCTGAGCTGCTGGCGGTCACCTTCACCAATAAGGCCGCGCGCGAGATGAAGGAGCGGCTCGAGCTGCTTCTCGCCCAGAAACTGGCCCAGAGCCAATTTGGGCAGCCCTGGAGCACCTTGGCGGCTGTCGATCAGCGGCAGTTGCGATCGCGGATCTATCGCGAGGTGATTAAGGACCTCTGGATCGGTACATTCCACGCTCTTTTTGCTCGCTTGCTGCGCTTTGACATCGACAAGTTCCGCGATCCAGAGGGGCTCACTTGGACTCGCCAGTTCTCGATCTACGACGAAGGGGACACCCAGAGCTTGGTCAAAGAGATCGTTACCCAGGAGCTTGGGCTGGACCCCAAACGCTTTGAGCCCAAAAAGGTTCGTTGGGCCATCAGCAACGCCAAGAACCAGGGCTGGATGCCGGAGCAGCTCGAGGCCGATGCAGGCGGGCAGCGGGGCAAGTTGATGGCTGAGACCTATCGCCGCTATCGCCGTGCCTTAGCTGCGAACAACGCCCTGGACTTCGACGACCTGCTGTTGCTGCCCGTGCAACTGCTACGTCAGAACGACCAAGTCCGCAATTATTGGCATCGCCGCTTTCGGCATGTCCTGGTTGATGAATATCAGGACACCAACCGCACCCAGTACGACCTGATCAAACTTCTGGTCACGGATGGACGCGATCCGGAATCCTTTGATGACTGGGCGGGTCGCTCGGTGTTTGTCGTCGGCGATGCGGACCAGAGCATCTATAGCTTCCGCGCTGCGGACTTCACCATCCTGATGGGTTTTCAGGATGACTTTGGTGATGGTGCGCCAGATGAGGCCACGCAGACGATGGTCAAGTTGGAGGAGAACTATCGCTCCACAGCCACCATCCTTGAAGCGGCGAATGTTCTGATTGCCAACAACAGCGAGCGGATCGACAAGGTCTTAAGGCCGACGCGTGGTGAGGGGGAACTGCTGACGTTGACCCGCTGCGATGACGAGATTGCTGAGGCCGAAGCCGTCGTTCACCGCATGCGAATGATGGATGCGGCCCATCCCGACTTGAGCTGGGGGGATATGGCTGTGCTGTATCGAACCAATGCTCAATCCCGTGCCATGGAGGAATCCCTGGTGCGCTGGGGCATTCCCTATGTGGTTGTCGGTGGCTTGCGTTTCTATGACCGCCGCGAGATCAAAGACATGCTCGCGTATCTCAAATTGTTGGTGAATCCTGCCGACACGGTGAGCTTGCTGCGGGTCCTGAATACACCCAAGCGCGGTATTGGTAAGACCACGATTGAACGTCTGACGGATGCTGCTAACCAGCTTGGAATTCCGCTCTGGGATGTGGTCAGCGATCCGGAGGCCGTTCGCTCCCTCGGGGGTCGTTCGGCGAAAGGATTGCTTCAGTTTTGTGAGTTGATCAACAACCTTAAAGATCGATCCCAAGAGGCAGCTCCCTCTGAGTTGGTTCAGCTGGCGATGGAGAAAAGCGGGTATGTCGCTGAGCTGATTGCTGCAGGGACGGATGAGGCAGAGGACCGGCGTCGCAACCTCAACGAACTGGTCAATGCCGCACTCCAGTACCAAGAGGAAAACGAAGAGGGTTCCCTCGAGGATTTCCTGGCTTCGGCCGCTTTGGCGAGCGATGCCGACAGCAAGGACACCGACCAGGATCGGGTCACTTTGATGACCCTGCATGCCAGCAAGGGTCTGGAATTCCCGGTGGTCTTTTTGGTGGGAATGGAGCAGGGCCTCTTCCCCAGCTATCGATCTCTGGAAGATCCAGCCGCCATGGAGGAAGAGAGGCGCCTCTGCTACGTCGGCATTACGCGGGCCAAAGAGCGCTTGTTTCTGTCCCATGCCAGTGAGCGACGTCTCTGGGGCGGCATGCGCGAGCCGGCTGTCCCGTCGGTCTTCCTCTCGGAACTACCGGAGGCCTTGGTTCAAGGTGACATCCCCCGAAGCGGTGGTGCTGCCATCCGCCGCGAACAGCGACTCGATCGGCTCACCCGCGTCGACCGGCCAGATGCAGCAGCTTCCTTGTCACAGCCCGCCAACGCCGTTCGCCGGCGAGCGCCCGCGCGGACGTGGTCCGTGGGCGATCGTGTGCGACACAGCTCTTTCGGAGATGGCCAGGTCACCCATCTCTTCGGCAGCGGTGAAAAGATCTCCCTGGCGGTGAAGTTTGAGGGCATGGGGCCCAAAATCCTCGATCCCCGCCTCGCTCCAATCGAGCCCCTCTGAGGTTGCCGGGCGATGGAGATCCCTGACGTCCCCAAGCCGCTTCTGGAGGCATTGACTGCCGCTGCCGCTGGTCAGCGCTGCGCCCTGGTGGGGGGCGTTGTTCGGGATTTGCTGCTGCATCGCCACCACGAAGATCCCTGGCGCGGACTCCCCGATCTTGATCTGGTGGTGGAGGGCCGTGCTGCCGACTTGGTGGAGCGTTTCCCTGAAGCGTTGCGGATGGTGTTCGCTCAACCGATCCCCCTGCAGATTCAGGAGCACGGTTCCTTTGGCACCTTTGAGCTGGAGCTGGATCTTCCCGAAGGTCAGGGGGGGACTTGGTTGCTGGACATCGCCTCAGCGCGGAGTGAGCGCTACCCCCAGCCTGGAGAAAACCCTTTAGTGCGTCTTGGTCTGCTGGATGAGGATCTGGCCCGCCGTGATTTCACGGTGAACGCCATGGCCTTGACACTGGTTGGTGGGGAGCTGCTGGATCCCCATTGTGGCCAGCAGGACCTGAGCGCCCGTCAGCTGCGTTTCATGCACCCCAACAGCGTTAGCGATGACCCAACCCGCCTGGTGCGGGCTGCTCGTTATGCCGCTCGCTTGGGTTTTGATTTGGCCCCCGATGCCTTCGATCAGGTGCGCACCACCTTGGCTTCCTGGCCTTGGCGATGGCGTGTTGGGGACGATCCGGGTCAGGCCCCACCGGCTTTGGGTACGCGTCTGCGGATGGAGCTAGAGCTGTTGCTGAGCCGTGAGCCCTGGCCGATGGCTTTGGCAGCGTTGCAACGCTGGGGTGCCCTGGCCGTGCTGGATTCACAGTTGCAGGCTGACCGCCATCTGCAGCGCCGGTTGCACTGGGCTCAGCGCCTGCAGGTTCCGTTGTTGCCGGCTCTGTTGGCGGGTGCGAGCGATCCCTTGGCTCTGGCTGAGCGGCTGCAACTGCCTCATCGCCAGCACAAGCTGATCGCTCAAATGCTCGACCTCGATCAGCGCCTGCAAAGCCAGCCTGCAGTGCAGGCTCCCTCCGCGTGGTGTGAGTGTCTTGAGGCACCAGGAGTGAGCCCAGAATCGGTGGCCTTGGCCTTGGCCGCTGGCATTGGGCAACGCCGGCCATTGATTCGATGGTTATTCCGTTGGAGACATGTGCGATCGCCAGTGAGTGCACAGAGCTTGATGTTGTCTGAACAGCTGAGTCCTGGACCAAAACTTGGCGACCGCATCAAGTTTTTCAGATTTTCATATCTGGATGAATTCGAGTAGTCACTACGAGCACTCGACCTCAAAAGGACCGCGAAGACCGGCCTTTACTCTGTTGGAAATCCTTTGACGTCCAACTTCACCATAGATCCAAAGTTCGACATTTAGATTCTTGTCAAAAACCTTTTTCTCTGGAACTCCATACCATGTCTCTGCTGTCTTCTGATCCTGAGGTCGGATGAGCAGGGAGTTATAATTTCTAAGCTCTTTTGTAGCTTGGTTCATGTAAAACTCGGATTTTCCTTGATCCCAGGGATTTGCGTCGCCGTTGGCAATTTGTGACGCATGTCTTCTCCAGTTTGATCCTGCTTTAAGGCTTCTTGCGGATAGTTCTTGGTCATCTCTAGACTCATAGTTTGTTAGTACAGCGTCACCTTCGGATAGGTTTTTCTCGATGAACTTGCTGTATGGATTTTCCCAATCAAGGATTGACCGTGCGAATCGACTTGTAGAAGCAAAGACCTCCGTCTGGCTGATCATGTTGATAGCCAGTAGTGTGGCACATGCCCACAATGCAATGGTGTAAAAAGCAGGATATTTCTTCAGGGATCGAACCCCAAGGATTCCTATGGTAATTGGTGCTGTAAAGATTATCCCGAATAGATACCGTAGTACGCTATCGCCAAGTCCTTGATTGGAAAAGATAAGCGGATAGACCAAGATAACTAGGGCTGCCCCTGTTGCCGCTAGGAAACCATACGATTGAACTGCCTGATCCCTAGATCGCCAGCACCAATAAGTACATATTACAATGTTGAATAGAATTGGGAAACCAATGCCAACCTGATTTGATTGGAGTACAAAGAGGTTTGCGAGATGTATTGCTAAATCTGGCAACTGCCATGTCATTGGCGGACTGCATCCTGTTTTGATTGCAATCTTTGATAGTGCCAAGCCGGCAAACGTAGAGATTGCCACATTGCGTGCAATGTTTGTGTATAATTTACGGCCTATCCCTCTCTTGAAAGCAAAAAGTAAAAAGGCTGGAATGGCAATCTGGAGGATCAATATTCTGTTGCTAAGTGTTGCTAAAAAGAATGTGATTCCAAGAAGCGAGGCGTAAGGCTGGGCTTTTGGTGACCTTGCTAATTGTAGGCAGAAACCTGTCAAAGTCAGGACCATGACCAGATTTCCGCCGTGATTAAGAGGAAGTGCGGCTAAGGAGTGATTGGCTGCCCATGCTGGACTCGCGAGCCCCATCAAATAGCTCAGGCCGCCAATGACTGCTAGGCACTGAAGCCAGCTTGCTTGGGTGATGATTCGTAGTATCCAGGAGCTAAGGCTGAGCTGTAGACATGTCTGTACAACTATATAGAACAAGTATTGGGTTCTAATGTCGCTTCCTGCAAGTTGGCTTAGCCATGCCAGTGTGTAATCAGGAAATATGCTGGGAATTCTTGCTAGATTGATGTTTGTAATTCCGGCACCTTGTTCGATGAGTCGGACATGGTCGAAGGCCAGTAATTTTTCATTGTCCCAAATGCCGCTCCAGAAATTGGGAGTTTGGCCAAGTAGAGCTAAGCTTGTTAAAATTAGAAGACCGCCAAGCAGAATGCTTCTGCCTAGGCTCCTGTATTGAATCTTCCCCTGTATCAGCATCGGATTTGCTTTTGAGCAAGCTCTGCGTCAAGTTCTTCATTTGTGTCATAGCTTCTGAAATAATTCATATCTCTTGCGTGTGCATAGTCTGAGCTATTGACATCGCCGCGAGTCATTTTCACGCGAGTAAATATGTCCAGAGATTGGATGGCGTAGTGGTTAAGGTGTAGCGGATGGGAGGCCAGGGCAGCCTCGCTGATGCTCTGAAAGCTGCCGTGCTCAGCGGGTTCGCCATTGGGCAGGATGCGCCGGCCCCAGCTCAGGTTGCAGGTGTGAACATCCAGGCTGCGGATGCGCGAGGCGCGGGCAATGGTTTTGCCAGGAATGCTTCCTTCGGCAGTTTTGCAGGGATGGGGTGCGTCGGCGTTGGCCCTGGAGATAAATCCGGAGCGAATACTCTTGGGTTGGCTCTGGAGGCCCGATGAGCCAAACATCTTCCAGGGCAGGTGGATGCAGCTCACGTCCATGGGTTGGGCCCTGAGCAGATCGCTCATGCGCAGTCCTGAGCGTCGCGCGTAAATGAATTCATCCAGATCGCAGACCAGCAGCCAGCGGCACTGGCTACGCAGGTGCTGCAGATGCTCGTTGTAGATCTGCCGCTGGCAGTGTTGGCGGTTGTCGTGGTGGAGGATCACCACGCCAGAGGCGATGAAGTCCTGGAGCGGGCTCAAGAAGTCATCAGTGCTGTTGTTGTTGATCAGGTGGATCGCAGTGGCCCCTTCAGCGAGATAGTGCTCTACCCACTCAGCGAGGACGTGGCTCTCGTTTTTGAACATGGCCAGCACCAGAAGTTGGTGCGGCTTCCTCAGCCGGGTGGAGCTCAGGCAGCTGCTGTATTCCCGCAGTAGCCGTAGTGCCTGGATCACGAGGCGTAGCCCTGGGGGTTGGCGCTTTGCCATGCCCAGCCATCGCGGCACATCTCGCTGAGGCCCCTTTGGGTGCGCCAGCGCAGCCGCTGCGCCGCCAGCGAGGGGTCGGCCACGCTGGATGCTGCATCTCCGGGCCTACGGGCCACGACCTCGTAGGGCACCGCCTTACCTGATGCTGCTTCAAAGGCGGCCACCACTTCCAGCACGGAGTGGCCTTGGCCACTGCCCAAATTCAAGGTGAGCAGCTGCGGATCTTCCGCCAGTAAGACATCCACCGCTGCTCGGTGCCCTTCGGCGAGATCCATGACGTGGATGTAATCCCGAACGCCGCTGCCATCGGGGGTCGGCCAGTCGCCGCCGAAGACCGACAGCCGGCTTCTGCGGCCCACCGCTACCTGACTCACAAAGGGGAAGAGATTGTTGGGGATGCCATTGGGGTCTTCTCCAAGACGTCCGCTGGGATGGGCTCCGACGGGGTTGAAATAGCGCAGACAAGCGATTCGCCAGCCAGCCTCACTGGTGGCGATGTCTGCCAGCATCTGCTCCACGGCGGCCTTGGTCTGCCCATAGGGATTGATCGGTTGTATGGGAGCGGTCTCGCAGATCGGAACCACCTCTGGAAGTCCATAGAGGGTGGCGCTGCTGCTGAAGACGATCGTGCGGCAGCCGCAGGCTCGCATTGCAGCAAGTAATTCCCGCGAACCACTCACATTCACATCCCAGTAGAGAAGAGGTTTGGCCACGGATTCGCCCACGGCTTTGAGGCCAGCGAAATGCACCACGGCATCACAGCCACCCGCCAAGGCCCTCTCCAGATCACTGCTGGAGCGCACATCGCCCTTGATCACCGTTAAGGCGTCGGCAGCAGCGGGACCGGCCAACTCCTGGACCCGTTTGAGGCTTTCCGGTGAGCTGTTGTCAAAGTTGTCGAGCACCACAAGGGTGTGCCCTGCTTCCAGCAGCACCAGGCAGGTGTGGCTGCCGATGAAGCCTGCGCCGCCGGTGATTAGAAGCTTGGCCAACGCGCAACCACCGGTTGGGGTCAGCTGAGGTTAAGGGTGCCACTGCAGACTGGCCTCAGTGTTGGGCCTTCCGTGGAGAAGCTGCAAAGCCTGCGGGGCATGGTGGATTTGCTGCCTGCCCAGACCCCGCTATGGCAGCGGGTGGAGAACGAGGCCCGCGAGCAGTTCCGGAGGGCCTGTGTGCAGGAGATCCGCACCCCCTTGCTGGAGGTCACGGCACTCTTTGCCCGTGGCATTGGGGAGGCCACCGATGTGGTCGGGAAGGAGATGTACACCTTCCTCGACCGTGGCGAGCGCAGTTGCACTTTGAGGCCGGAGGGCACGGCTTCGGTGGTCCGCGCTGCGATTCAGCACGGTTTGTTGAGCCAGGGTCCTCAACGGCTTTGGTATGCCGGCCCAATGTTCCGCTATGAGCGGCCCCAGGCGGGCCGGCAGCGTCAGTTTCATCAGATCGGTCTGGAGTGCCTTGGTTTTGCGGATGCGAGCTCCGATGTTGAAGCGATCGCACTGGCCTGGGATCTACTGACTTGCCTGGGCATTCAAGGGTTGGCTTTGGAGCTCAACACCCTCGGCAGCAGTGAGGATCGTGTGCGCTATCGCGAGCAGCTGGTGGCATACCTGCAGCAGCACCGTGATCACCTCGATCCCGATTCGCAGGATCGGTTGGAGCGCAATCCGCTTCGCATCCTCGACTCGAAAAATACGGATACCCAGGCGGTGCTGGTGAACGCGCCAACCCTGGCGGATGCTCTGGCAGAGGAGAGCCGTGACCGCTTTGAGCAGGTGAAGGCCGGGCTTGATGCACTGGCGATTCCTTACACGTTGAATCCTCGGCTCGTGCGGGGGCTGGACTACTACAGCCACACCGCCTTTGAAATCACCTCCACCCAACTCGGCGCTCAGGCCACGGTTTGTGGTGGTGGCCGTTACGACGGCTTGGTGGAGCAACTGGGTGGGCCTGTGACCCCAGCGATCGGCTGGGCCTTGGGGATGGAACGGCTTGTGATGCTGCTAGGTCAGCAGGACGCATCAACGCCGCCCGATCTCTATCTGGTCAGCCGCGGTCAGTCCGCCGAGTCCGCAGCCCTGCTTCTGGCGAGGTCCCTGCGGCTCGCGGGCCTGCGGGTTGAGCGGGATCCCAGCGGAGCCGCCTTCGCAAAGCAATTCAAGCGTGCTGATCGAAGTGGCTCCCGCTGGGCTGCCGTCCTTGGCGATGGCGAACTGGAGCGAGGCGTGGTGCGTCTGAAGCCCCTGCGGGAGGTGGCAGAAGAGCTGGAGCTGCCGCTGAAGGATCTCGGTGCGATTCAGCAGGTCCTTCGGACCCGATAGGACATGAATAGCTCGCCCCGCCTATCGATTCTTGTTGCCACCTGGAACTGCGCGGCCCAGCTTGATCAGTTTTTGACCAGCTTGTTGTCTCAGAGCTGGACCGATTGGGAGTGCGTGCTGCTCGACAACGCCTCAACGGATGGAACGGCGGAGTTGGTGGCGGCTTTTCAGCGGAGCCTCGCAGATGGACCCCAGCGTCTGCTCTGGAGCAGTCAGCCTGATCAGGGAATTTATGACGCCTGGAATCGAGGAGTGCAGCTCTCCAGTGGCCGCTATTTGAGCTTTATTGGCGCCGATGATGTGTTTCTTGATCCCACAAGCTTGGAGCGGATTGCGGCATTGACCGCGATGGAGGCGGATTTAATTACCGCCCGCAACGCTTACCACGCTCCTGACGGACGTTTGCTTCGCCATTGGGGTTTTGGCTGGCAGTGGAAGCGTATGCGCCAGTCCATGAACATTGCCCACCCCGGCATGCTCGTACGCCGCGAGTTGTTTGAGGTGGCGGGTGCTTTTGACCCCAGCTTTCGAATCTGTGGTGACTACGAGTGGTTTCTGCGGCTGCCCGCGGATCTGCGCACGGTCCACAGCAGTGATTCAATCCTTAAGGTGGTTCAGGCGGGTGTGAGTCATACCCGCATTGCCCAGGTGTACCTGGAAACCTTCCGAGCCCAGCGTCGTTATCTCAGTCCTGTGGTGAGCGCAGCTTGTTGGGCCCTCAATTGGCTCAAATTTGCGCGCCGTCGTTTGATCGGCTTGGCCTGATGACTCTGCTGCTCAATTACCGGCCGGTGTTGCGGCAGCCCACAGGAATTGGCGTTTATGCCAATGCAGTGCTTCCTGAACTCCAGAAATTACCCCATGTACTGGTGCCGGGGGGGGAACAGGGCAGCGCCCGTGAACGCTTGAAGCGTCTTGCTTGGAGTCAATTTCAGTTGCCGAGGCTTGCGCGGAAGACAGGAGCTCGTTTGATTTTCACGCCAGCTCCGGAGGGCTACCTCGGTCGTCAAGGCATTCCCCAGGTGGTGATGGTGCATGACTTGAGGACCATCAGTCACCCTGAGCGCTCCTTGCAAAGTGCTTATTTCAGATCCTGGGTTCCTCCTTTATTGCGCAGCAGTGCACGGATACTCACGAATTCGGTTTTTACCGCGCTTGAAATTGAACGCTGCACCGGTGTGCCGATGGACAAGATCCGCGTGATTCCTTTGGGCTATGACGACCAGCGCTTTCAGTTGGCTGAAGCCAGATTGCCTGGTGATCAACGCCCGTATCTTTTGCACATCGGTCAGGCCTACCCCCACAAAAATATTCGCCGCTTGATTGAAGCCTTTGCTGCGTTGGCGCCTCGGTATCCGGAGATCAAGCTTGTTCTGGCCGGCAAGCCTCACTCTAGTGAAACTCCAAAGTTGCAAGCTTTGGTGCATCAGCTTGGGCTCGATGCTCAGATTGAGTGGCGTCCCTATGTCGCACCGGAAGACTTGGCTGGCTTATATCAGGGAGCTCTAGCTTTTCTGTATCCCAGCTTGTGGGAGGGGTTTGGTTTGCCTGTTCTGGAAGCGATGGCTTGCGGCACTCCAGTGCTCACGAGCTACGGCTCGGGGACCCAGGAAGTAGCCGCTGATGCTGCTCTGCTTGTTGATCCTTTGAGTTCCCTGGCCATTCAAGATGGCCTCCTCCAGCTGCTGGAGCAACCCCAAGTCCGTTCGGAATTGCGTCTGCGGGGTTTGCAGCGGGCGCGTTCTTACTCTTGGGTGAAGACGGCGGTGGCCACGCGGACGGAGTTGGAAGCGTGCCTGAATCTGCTTTAGTTCGCTGTTTTGTTGGGCTGCGAACCTGCTCCGCGGCTGACCAATTGAATCGTCTTCAGGAGAATGAGGAAATCCAGTGGCAGGCTGAAGTTGCGTAAGTAATAGAGGTCGTAGCTGAGCTTGCTGCGGCTGTCGGCCACGCTGGCACCGTAGGGATGACAGACCTGGGCCCAACCGCTCAGACCTGGTCTGATCCAGTGGCGAATGCGGTAGTGGGGAATTTGCGTTTCGAGATCCTGTTCAAATTCTGGACGTTCTGGCCTGGGTCCAATCAGGCTCATGTCGCCGTTAATCACATTGAGGAGTTGCGGTAATTCATCGATCCTTAGTTTTCGAAGCCAATGTCCGATTCGTGTGACTCGTGGATCGGAATGGCTCGCCCAACGGGCACCGTGTCGTTCGGCATCGGAGCGCATGCTGCGCAGCTTTCTGATCCGAAAGGGTTGGCCGTAGATCCCTGTTCGGACTTGGCTGAAGAGAATCGCTCCGCCATCTTCCAGCTTGATCAACACAGCTGCAATCGCTATCAGCGGGGCTGTGGTCAGCAACAGTGCCACAGCCACCACCAGGTCTCCCAGTCGCTTCAGTCGCCATCCGAGTCGCTCTGGTTGCAGTTCAAATCCTTCTGCTTGAGCGAGCCAGTAACTCGTGAACAGCTCAGGCGGGACGCGTTGGAGGAGCTGCTCAGACCAATTCACCAGGCTGATGACTTGGCGGCCTTGCCCTCGCAGGGCAAGGAGTTGCTCGAGAGCGCGTTCGCTGAGTTGGGCCCGCTCACCAATGGCTATCCCGGCGAGATCGGCCTGAGCTAAAGCCGGCAGGTGATCTTCTACCCCTGCACTGCCTAGCAAGGTGAGCTGCAGGGAGCTGCGACCTGCCTCCAGTTTGTGTTCGGCTTCAACCACCGCGAGTTCGGTGTCACTTCCAATGAGCACCCAATGTTCGGGGCGGTCCTGACGCTGGTGCACCCTGCTTTGGACCAAAGAGGAGGCTCCGGCTGCGATTAGGGCCGTGGGCAAGGCAAAGCGAGGCAGTGTTCGAGGGTCTTGAATTTCAGCGCCCCAGTTCAGGGCCGCAGCGGTGAGTGCCAGGAGCAAACAAACCACGGCAGTGCTGAGGGCGATCCGCCAGCGATTGTTGGGGCGATAGTGCTGGGAGTAGCGACCGAGGAGGTAGGAGCTGGCGATCCACAGGCAGGTCAGAGCCGCCACCGACCCGCTGATTCCGGGTAGAGACTGGAAGTGAAACCAGTAAACAAGGTTGTAGCTGCCGCAGACGGCCACAACATCGAAGGTCGCCAGACCCATCCATAAAATGCGTTGTCTCAGCCAAGGCGAGCGCCACCACATGGCTAGTTCCTCGGCGGATGCAACCTTCTGATTCTGCTCTGTTGGGCTGATGGGACAACGGACCCCCCTTTCAGCGCGAAGAGTTCTTCGCTTTGCCTTGGCGGAGGCGGTGCTGCTTGGCTTCAGCTGGACCGTTGTCTATTACTGGCGTTTTGGGTTGTGGCCGACCTTGAGTCGCGGTCCCGTCGCTCTGATCCTCGCCTGGTTGTTTGTTCAATACCTGCTGGGCACCTACACGGCACTGGCCAGGTACCAACTGGATGTGGGGCGGCAGTTGCGGAACTGTGTGGTTGCAGCAGTCACGGTTTTTGCGCTGGCCGCGGTGCTGACCGGGCTGCGCGGTCAGCCCTGGTTGGACACGATGAGTCGCGGCTTTTTGATCCCGGTGTTGGGCTTGGGGTTTCTGACGACCCAGATCCTGCGCTTCAGCCAGGTCAATGCCCACCTCTGGCAGCCGCAGCAACAGTGGCTGATGTTGGTCTCGTCACGGGAGCGTGGTGAGTTGTCCAGGGCGATTGAGGCTGGTGGATGTGCCATCCCCTGCGGCCTGGAGTGGCGCGCTGTTCAAGGGATGCCGGCTTTGCCGCTGCCGTTGCCGGGTTTGCTGAACCTCGATGGCGTGGTGATAAGCGGGGATCACCATCTGTCCGATGAGGACCGCCGCATTCTGATTCTCTGGCAAGACCAGGGGGTGCGTTTGCTGTCTGTTCAGGGCTGGGCAGAGTTGTTTCTGCGGCGGTTACCTCCAGCTCTGGTCCCCCCCGTTTGGGCTGACCGGGTCGAGGCCTTCAGCCATGCCCGCACCGGGCCAAGTTCACGGCTCAAGCGGCTGGCAGATGTGTTTGTCAGTGGGGTTGTTTTAGCCGTACTGGTTCCATTCGGTTGGCTGTGGAAACCACGACTATTTAGTGATCTCTGCAGCGGGCGGGATGGCCATTCTTTTCAGAGACTGCGTTTTCAAGCGCCTGGTCGCTTCAGTGCCATTCCACAACTCATCAATGTCTGGCGGGGGGACATGAGTTTGGTGGGGCCCCGTCCCCTGACATTGGCAGCCATGCAACAACTCGAGGCGCGCTTCCCAGGGGCCGAATTACGCCAGTGGATGCGACCGGGGATGACGGGCTGGGGAAGAGTTGCGGGCCCTCCTCCTGAGGAGCTGGATGCCGTCGCGTGGGAGTTGGGCCGAGATCTCTTTTATCTCCGTAACCATTCCCTGTTGTTGGATTTGCGCTTGCTGGCAACGTCGCTTCTGATCTTGCTTGTTCCTGCATCATGGCGGCGATGAAGCGTTGGATTGCCAATGTCGCGGCGTTGTCCGTTGGAGTCACTGCATCCCTGGTCTTTGTTGAGGTTGGGTTGCGTGTTGCGGGGCTGAATTATCCAGCCTTCTACACGGTGGATGCAGTGCGTGGTTTTGCCCTGCGGCCCGGGGCTCAGGGGGAGTGGACGCGAGAAGGTCGTGGTGAGGTGCGGATCAACCGTGCTGGTTTCCGGGGCCGTGATGTCGATCAATCTCCAGCACCCAGGGTGTTGCGCATTGCGGTCTTGGGGGACTCGTTTACGGAGGCCTTGCAAGTGGATGAGCAGCAGTCCTTTGTGCAGCAGCTTCAGGAACGACTGGCTTCAGCCGATCATTGCTCCCTGCGTCGGAAGGATTCAGCTGGGGTAGAGGTCTTGAATTTTGGGGTCGGTGCCTATGGCACGGGTCAACAGTTGCTGACCTGGAGGCACCTGGCTCGGCGCTACCGCCCTGATTGGGTCTTGCTGGTGGTCTACCCGGGCAACGACTTCACGGACAACGAGCCGATTTCTCGCTCTGATCGTCCGGTGTTTGTGCTCGATGCGCAAAACAACCTTGTAGTGGACCAGGGTTTTCGTCAGTCAGCGGCCTATCGCTGGAGGATGTCACTGCCTGGCCGCGCCCTCGACGGCTTGGTTAATCACAGTCGTCTGCTGCAGCTGCTCAATGAGGCGAAAAACCGTTGGGCCAGCCGTGTTCAGCCAGACCAGGAGCAGAGTCAGTCTGTGCGTCCTCAAGTGCCCCGGACCCCAGTGGCTTCCGATCAGGCTTGGCGCCTGACGGATCACTTGATCGCTGCCTTGGCATCAGAGGCACAGGCTGATCAGGCGCGATTTGCAGTGATCAGCACCTCTGCCCCTGAGCAGGTGTGGCCCATTGCGAGTGAGCGACCGTCCCAGCCTTTCGCTCAGGAACAGCGCCTGGGGTCCTTACTCGCCAAGCGTCAGATTCCTTATTTGCCTCTCGCACCCGATTTGCAACGCCAAGCGGATCAAGCCGGGCTGCTGTTGCATGGGTTCAAAGGCCAGGCCCCAGGGGAGGGACATTGGAACGCCAACGGACATCGGCTGGCCGCTGATCTGATTGCTCCCTGGTTGTGTCAGCTGTGAGTGCTTCCCAGCGACCCTGCCGTTTGGCGGTGTTGATTACCCATCCGATTCAGTATTTCCGTCCTGTTTTTGCTGAGCTGGCGGCGGATCCTGAGCTTGAGCTGCTGGTGCTCTTTGGCTGTGATCATGGCCAACGCCAAAGTATGGATCCTGATTTCAGGGTGGCCTTTGCCTGGGACAGCGATCTGACCGAGGGTTTCCCCCATTTGTTCATGAGCCAGCGGCCTTTGGCTGATCTGAGTCGGTGGTCTGTGGCATGGCCCTTGGCATGGGCGGCACGAGAGCGGTTGCGGACCTTCCGACCAGATCGGGTGTTGGTTTTTGCTTACACCCCGGCTTGGATTACAGCCGTCACGTTGCTGTTGAGGTTGTCAGGTCAGCGGCTGTTTCTAAGGGCGGATGGCACCGACCGTGCTTTCCAGCGCAGTCGCCTGAAAAGTCTGTTCAAAGATCTTCTGCTTCAGCGCTGGTATCGCCAGTTTGATCACATCTTCCCGGTTGGCAGTGACTCTCTCGATCACTTCCGCAGGCTGGGGGTGAAGCCTCAGGCACTGACTTCTGTGCGTTACTCCGTGGATGTTGATTTTTTTGCGGATCAGGTTCGAACTTGGATGCCCCAGCGCCCGGCATTGCGCCTTGAGCAGGGCTTCTCAGGGCAAGAGCTGGTGCTGCTCTGGAGCGCCAAGATGACGGCGGCCAAACACCCTACGCTGTTACTCGAGGCGTTGATGTTGCTGCCCGAGTCTCTTCGCTCACGCTTCTGCTTGCTTGCAGTCGGCGACGGACCGCTTCGGCAACGGTTTGAGGAGCAGGCAGGGGAAATTTTGCCGGGGCGATGTCGTTTTCTCGGCTTTCAAAATCAGGGCTCCCTGGGAGCTTTTTACGTCATGGCAGACGTGCTGGTGTTTCCTTCGCAGCAAGGGGAAACCTGGGGCTTGGTGGTCAACGAGGCCCTTCAATTTGGCTGTGCAGTGATCACCAGTGACCACGCCGGGAGTGCCAGGGATTTAGTGGCTGCTCCAGCCCCATCCCCCCCTGGTTCAGCAGTGTTTGCGTCGAAAGATGCTGCGGCGATGGCTGAGGCACTGTCGCGATTCGCAGCGCTGCATTCGCGTGGATTTACGCCGGAGCCGATCCGAGGGTTGCCCCATCCTCGCGATCTCGCTCAGGCCGTGAGTGCTGTGTTGAAGGCCAGCTGCAGAGCCTGATCAAAGCTGCTGGCACTGAACTCCAGAACGGCTCGCCGATGGGCGTTGGCCCCCATCCGACTGAGTTCTTCTGGATGCGTCATGCACCACTCCAGACGATCAGCGAGTGCGGTTGGACAAGGCTCGATCAACCAGCCGTTTGTCCCGTCTTCAATCAGGTCACTGTGTCCGCCGCGTTGACCGGCAATCGAGGCCCGTCCGGCTTGGGCTGCCTCTAAGTAGACAATTCCAAAGCCTTCGCCACACGCTCGACCGTCAGTACGGACGGCATAGCTGCTGGGCATCACCAAGAGGCTGCAAGTGCGGAGTTCCTGTTCCAGCACGGGATCTGGCAGGTTGCCCAGGAAGTGAACCCACGGGGAGAGGCTCCAGTCATGGGCGATTGACTCCAGTCGCTTGCGGTCGTCTCCCGCTCCAACGACCCTCCATTGCAGCTTTGGGTTGAGGCAGCCGCGTTCCTTGAGCTGCCGCAAGGCCTCGAGGATTAAGTCATGCCCTTTGTACTGCTCACGCGAGTCCATGCGCGCCACGGTGAGCAACCTCAGCCCCTCGGGCAGGGCCTGAAGTGGTTGGAAGGGGGCGATGAGATCCGCCATCGGATGCACGACATGGATTGCTGGCCATGGTCCGGTCTGTTCTAAAACGCGGTCCCGTGTGAACCGGCTGCTGGCGATGAGTTGTTGACAGCGCAGTAGATCGCCTTTGACAGCTGTGAGCGCGCTCCCCCAGACCTCGATGCCATGGATCCAGCAATGCAGGCTTTGCTGCCTGCGTCTTAGGGATCTGAGCCAGCCAAGGGGGCGAAGCAGGAGGGCATGCATGCACAACACTTGGGAGGCTTGCGGTAGGTACCAGGCCAGAGCCAGGACGAAACGGAAGCGACCGAGCAGGCGTCCAAGTTTTGGAACCGCAGTTAGCGGGCGTGGGGTCAGCAGGACGACCTGCTGTCCCTGCCGCTTCAAGCTTTGTTGGACCTGAAGACTCAAGCGCTCAATGCCGCCTCGGCGCTGTACGTCGAAGCTCAGAAGCAAAATCACGCCAACCTCTCCAGGATCGCGGCATAGCGATCGATCGATCGATCCACGCCAAATTGGCGTTCGTAGAGCGTCCGGCTGCGCTCTCCCATCGCGGCAACCTCTTGAGGTGCTTCGCTGAGAGCCCGAAGTCGCTCGGCCAATTCAGCGGCTTCTCCAGGTTCAACGACGATCCCGCATCCTTCGCGCAGCACCAGCTGTGCCAGATCGCAGCTGCGCCGCGCGATGAGTACAATCCCGCGACCGCTCGCCAAGATTCCGTAAAACTTGCTCGGAGCAACGGTGTCTTCCGCGCCTGGAATCAAGCCGATGGCGGAGAGGTCACAGGCGCTCAGGCTTTCGGGAAGACGCTGTCTGGGTTGATAGGGCAGCTGCAGGACGTTTTTGAGCCCAAATCCTTGCTGATAGGCCTCGATCTGTCCTCCCTTGGCCCCTCCGCCAATAAAGACAAACATCACCCTTGTGTCCTGCAGCAGCCGAGCAGCTTCGAGCAGGGTGAGGAGATCATGGAGGCGGCCGAAGTTCCCGGAGTACTGCAGGGTGAAGCGGTCTTCAAACCCTTGTTCTTTGGCAAAGGCGTTCTGCGCTCGCGGTCCGGATAGGCCACGCTCGACAGCCCAGTTGTGAATGACTTCTAGTGGCAGCTCGCGGCCAAGATCGCGTCGTAGCCGCTCTTCCATCGCTTGGCTGAGCACCACCGTCGTGGCGGAGTGTCTGCATACCTCCTGCATCAGGCTGCGCCAAACCAGGGCCACAGGGCCAGCCGCGGGAAGAACGCCGCTGAGAACGGCTGAGCGCGGAAAGAGATCCTGAAAAACGAAGACGTAGGGCAGTCGCCGGCTCAGTTGCAGTAGGGGTCCAAGAATTCCGATGAAAGGAGGGTTGGACACGATCAACACCCCATCCCCGCGGCGTCCATGCCAGAGGCACCAGAGCAGAGAGCCCAGGAGAAAGCGGGCACCGCGTAGGACCTTGGCGGTCACACCGATGGCTACACCACTCCGGCCACCGAGGCGTTGCACCGGAACGTTCAGAGCGCCTCCTGGTGTGGCGGTGAGAACCGTCACGCTCCAGCCACGACGATGGAGCCCCTCAGCAAGGTCGGTCATCAGCTGAGCGGTGGCCCCAGTGCTGGGCTCAAAGTGCTCGCTGATCAGTAGGAGCCGTTTTGGCTTGCGCAAAGCAGGCATCACAGCGGCAGGCCTCGTTGCTGTCGTCGCCGTTCAATCACCTTGATGACCGTGATCAGGTCGTATCCGGCCATCAGTAACGAGAACAAGAGCCCTTGCCACCCTTCCAGAAACCCACGCTGGAGCAGGTACTTCTGGCCAAAGCGAAGCAGGGGTCTGACAGGCCAAAGCAGGGCCGTGAACTGACGGAGCCTCAAGGCCCGCCTCGTGCCGAAGGCTTGTCGGTTGCCTGAGCTCAAGTAACTGCAGATCGTTTCGGCATCCCAGTCGGCATAGCGTCGATGCCGCTCTAACCAATCATCGATCCCCTTGCTGAAGGCGTAGTGCTCGTAGGGCTGGGCAATGCGGCCGACGGTAGACCCCGCGGGAAAGTTTTCCCAGACCCCTCCCTCGAAACGAAGATGGCCGCGGCGCACGAGCCGAGGATGCCAGTTGGGATAGTTCTGGGTTCGTTTTAACCACCGTCCCAAAAACCAGTAACGGGGGGTCAGTTCAAAGCCGTCGAGGTCTTTTGATTCATCCAAATTGGTTTGGATGGCTTCTCGGCAGTCAGGACCAATCTCTTCATCCGCGTCAAGGAACAGCACCCAAGGGCTGCTGAGTTCGGCATGCTCAAGGGCCCAGTTGCGTTGCTCGCTAATCAGGAAGCGCCCGGCTTGGCGATGCTCGAACACCTGTGCTCCAAGCTCGATGGCGATCTGCTGGCTGCCATCAGTGCTGCCGGAATCCACCACTACAAGCTCGTCGCACCAAGCCAGTGAGGCCAGACAGCGGGGCAGGTTATCGGCTTCGTTCAGGCACAGGACCACCGCGGCCAGGCCGGTCGGATCGGTTGGTTGGGGGATAGCGGACGAACGCGTCAGGGGATGACCTGCTCAACCCTGCTGAGTTTGCAGGATCTGCTGGTAGAGCTCAATCGCGCGATCGGCAACGGCCGATTGTGAATAGTGCTGTGCGACCCATTGGCTGACTGGAAGGCTGGCGCGCGGTGCGTCCTCCAGCCACCACCCAAGCCATTGGATCCAGTCGCGGCATCGTCGAGGCAGCACGGCGCCGAATCCCTGAGGTGCGCTGCGCTGTAGATCCACTCCGACGCCGGTGCGGTCGCTGATGGCCACCGCACAGCCGCAGGCCAAAGCTTCAGGCACAACATTGCCAAAGTTTTCATGGCGACTTGGCAGCAGCAGCAGATCCGCTGCGTTGTAGACCCCTCCCAATTCCGCGGCGGGCACAGTGGGGTGTTCGATGACTCTCTGCCCTAATCCCCGTCGTTGGAGTTGCTGGATCAGTTGCTGACCACTGCCATCCTCGTCCCCTCCTAACAGGAGGAGTTGCCATGGCTTGTCGCGGAGTGCAGACAGCACCGGGGGTAATAAATCCAAGCCTTTTTTGTGATGCTGCCGTCCGCAGATCAGGAGAAGTGGGTGATTGGAGTGCACGCCCAATTGCCGGCGCCACTGCTGTCTCAGACCAGGGTTGGGGTGCAGCTGATCCAGGTCCATCGGATTGGGCAGGAACCAACGTGGTGCCCGTAGGGCTAGGGGCCAGAGTTCGTTGGCTTCTTGCTCACTGGTGACATGAAGGCCTGCGGCCTGTTGCAGGTAAGGCCGCTCGCGCACCAGGAAGTAGGGCAGTTTTTTCCACCAGCGCTGGCCCAGGGAGTAGGGGCCAAGGGCCCCGCGCAGGGTGTGAAGGATGGGGACCCCTTGTTGGATCGCCTCTCTCTGGATGGGGATTCCCAAGGGTTGCCAGATGGCGCTGAGGTGTAGGAGGTCCGCACGAGCCATCACCCTCGAGAGGGATTGCACCAGGCGTCTGGACTGGATGGGGCCGGTGGCGTGGTCGACGGGGTAGTAGGTCACTGGCACCCCATTCCGCATGATCGGTTGGCCTAGTTCAGATAAGGGCAAATCACTGAGGCCGGCATTGGTGGTGATGACCTCAACGGCAATGCCTTTGCCCGCTAGGGCTTCGCAGAGCCGACTCACGCTCAGAACCGGCCCCCCGTACTGCCATGCCGGGGCATAAACAGGCATGGCGTGGAGGATCCGCATTCAACGTCGCGGCAGCAATTGCAGCAGTGGCCTGCCTTCAATGGTCAGGATGATCGCGACACCAAAAGCGCAGAGCATCGACCACTGGGGATTGGGATCGGACAACCAACAGAGGGGGGTCACCGCCGCCGTGGCCAGCAGCAGCCGAATCACCATTCTCGGCTGGATGAAGCGTCTCCAAGCCTCACTCAGGTAGATCGCGACAGGTACGACGGAAAAACAAAGCTTGGCAGCTAAAAAGCCCTGCAGGCCGCTCGTTGGGATGAGCCACCAGCCCAGCAGGGCCGCCAGCACCGCTCCACTGTTCTGAGCGATGGCAAACAGGCGTGTGCGTTGGCTGGCCAGAAGGGGTGTGTGCAAGACCTGGTTGACCGAATCCAAGACGGCCATCAGAACCAAGAGACGGGTTGGCTGGATGGAGGGCAGATAGGAGTCTCCAAAAAACAGTTGGACCAGTGGTTTGTCGATGAGTAGGTAGCCAAGCAGTGCGGCTAAGCCCAGCCACCAGATCAGCCGCAGCGAGAGTTCGGTGTTCTCGCTGCGCTGGGATTCAACCGTTGTTGCCCTGAGCCTCAGGAACAGCAGAGGCGTTAGGGCTCCTGGAAGCAAGGTGAAGACCTGCACGATCAGCTGCCCCACTCTGAGGAAGCCCACATCGGACACTCCTTCCGCCTGGGCAACGCCCGCCAGTAGTGGTAAAAACACCATGGCCGCCAAAGCATTCGAGCCATACAGGCTGATGCCGCTTCTGATCAACCTCCAGGCTTCGGGCCAGTCCGGTTGCCAGCGATGTGGCCAGGGCCAGAGTTGACGGCAGCTCTGTCTCAACCAGACCAGCTGCAGGCCACTCATCAGTCCGTAACCAATCAGGGCTCCTGCAACGCCGCCCAAGGCCGCCCCGATGGCGGCGAGCAGCAGCTTGAGCGGGGAGAACAGTCCTTGTCGAAGAGCCACCAGTTTTGTGGCGCCGGCGATGATCAGGAGATCCCAAGGAAGCCCGCCAAGACTCTCCAGGCTGGCGATGCCGACCAGGGCGAGTGCCAGGGCGCTGCGACTCAAGCTGAGGTCGCTGGGTAGGAGTCCCTGCAGCGGGATGACCCAAAGCCAAAGCGCCAGCGCAAGACCAAGCGTGCTCAGCTGAACCAGCTGGATGGCCGACCCGGCGATGTTGTCCTTGGTTTGCGCGGATTCCTTGGCTCCCTCGCCAGTGAGGGCACAGCTCAGTCCGTAATCCACCCCCCCTCGAGCAGTGAGCTCAAAGGTTTGGCTCGTCGTCAGGACCAGGCTGAAGAGGCCTAGTCCCGCCGGCCCAAGACTCCGGCTTAACCAGAGGTTGAGCGCGAAACCCAGAGCGCGACCCACCACAGATCCGCGTAGCAGGTCCCAAGCACCCTGACGAAGACTGGATTGCAGGGTCGCCATCAATTCATGCCCTTAACTTACGGCCGACTCTTGATTCCAAACGTTTGGGTCCCCTTCGGCTTGCACTTGAGGGTTGTTACCCCAGCTTTGCCAGCACGGATCTGGTCATGCGGGTTCTTGGCACGCTCTGCAGGTTTGAGCTTGTGTCACGAACTGAGCCGCATGAATTGCTGATTCGCGGCCCGTTCGCTGATGGCAGCGCGCGGCGCCGTTGGTTGAACCGCGGTTTGCAGTGGCGAGAGCGCATCCGCAGCCCTTGGCGGCAGCCGGCTCGACCTTTACGGCTGCACGTCAGCTCCGAGAACCCGTTCGCCGAGAACTATCAAAACTTTGAGCAGTCGGGTTGCGATTTTGGCCTGGGACACGAATTGCGGGTGGGAGATCTGTGCTATCAGCGCATGCCCCACTGGTGGAATTACGTTGATTTCAGTGCTGATGGAATTCCTTCGCCGGGTGAATGGATTCGCCTGGGTGAGCCGCTCAAGCAGGAGCAGTTGCTTCGGCCCCTGGATTGGAATCGATCTGGTGAACAACGGGCTGCATTTGTGGCGTCCTATCTCAATGATCAGCGTCGCTATCTGTGGCGGGAGGTTGACCGTTCTTTGCCAGTCGATGGCTTCGGTCGAGCATTTGATTCTTCGATCGCTGACCATACCCGCTCGAACTTCACGAAGCGGGATTTGCTGAGTGGTTACCGTTTTAATCTCTGTCCAGAAAATGCGATCGCTCCGGGGTACTACACCGAGAAAATTCCCGAGAGCTTCGCCTGTGGAGCGATTCCGATTGGATATGTCGACCGACATGTGGAGGTTGATTTTAATCCGAGGTCATTCTTGAATTTGTATAATTATCTTTCGGGAGGCGTTGCTGCGGGTTTGGCTGAAGATCTTGCCTGCTCGCGGCGTCTTTCGGAGCTCACTGAGACTCCTTTGTTGACTGCGCCAGTTGCTATTGATCGGTTGGTTGATTTTCTGCGCTTGGTGCTCGACCAGGCCAGAGCCGATTGACAAATTCAATCAATACTGTGATCGCAGTGAGAATGAGAACGTATTTTGGAAACTCATAGAACCAATTCCAGGCCGTCTCAGAGAGGGATCTGAGCGGGGGGCCTTGAAGAAAGGTTGACGGGAACAGCGCGATCAGGGTTGTGGCCGTGCTCCGGTTTAAGGCGGCCAGTTGATACCAGGCGCGGCAAAAGTAGGCATAGAGAAGGCCGAAGATGCTGCTTCCAAGCAAAACCCCAGGCCAGCGAAAGCGCCAGTAGAGATCAGCGCTTAAGCTCACACCCGGAAACCATATGTGCCGACCATCCTGGGTCCCCTCACTGGGCGAACCTTTGATTTCCTTGGCGATTAAATGCCCGTCGTTGATGGGCGGACGATTGGGCATCACGGCCTGCGGTGCCCAAAGGAAGAGAAGATTCCCTAGCCGCTTGGATCCTGCTGGACGTTGACTCAGTCCGGGTTCCCGGAACAGATAGGGATCACTCCAGGCATAAAGATCTCGACCAATTAGGGGAATGGCAGCTGAGGAATTCAGGATTTCAGTTCCGTTTTGTAGGGCTCCCAGCCTGGTCATTAGATCGCTCGTTGTTGACTGCTGGAAGGAGTTGCTGTGACGCATGGTGGGTAAAACAGCGATCGCACTGAGCGCCAAAGCACAGAGTCCAATGATGAGCCAGCGCATGAGTTTGGGATTGGCTTGTGCCAGCCACAGGCCACCCAATGTCAGCAATGCGGGGTAAAGCAGAAGACCGCGTCCTCCAAGCAGGGCGGATGCCGCCAGGCTCGCTGCGGTGGGAAGAAAAAAGGCCATGACGATGAGCAGGTTTCTGCGCCAGCGCCACAACAACAGCGGTAGAACAATGAAATAGAGATCTCGAAGACGGATCGCAGCAGAAAATAAGGTGTCTGGTCGCCAGAAGCGTCCGGCCCAAGTGAAATAGGCCGCTCCGCGGTCCAGTGTCCCCGCGAAAAAGCCAACCGCTACATAACCAACGGCCACAACACCAGTGATGGCGCCAAGGAGAAGTAGCTGCTGTCTGCTGAAACCGCGTTGAGGAGAGTCGTTGTTGATGGCAGCGGAAGCGGGAGTTTTTGACCGATGGATCAGTGGCCAATTCAGTAGGCCTCCAAGCACGATCCCCGAGGTCATCACGGCGTTCAGGGGGAGTGCCTGATGGACATGCGCAATCCAGTCCTGGATATCGCCCGGGCCATTACGGCTGAGTAGAAGGACCATTCCGCCGAGTTCCCACCGCAGGAACAAATGCAGGGCTAGGACCGTGAGGGGGGGGAAGGGAAGAACGTTGATCCAGGGGCGCTCAAGCTGGATGGCCCACAGCAGAAGAACGACCCCCCACCAGCACAGTCCAATCGCGAGTGGAGCACTACTCAGTGGCGCCGTCAGGATCCAGCCGCTGATCCCGATGCCGATTGCTCCCCATGGTGTCAGGCACCACTGCAGTGGTCCGAGCAAGGTGTCCAGGCGATCCCGGTCGGCTCTTCTGGGTCGAGGGTTACTCACGCACGCCGCTGAAAAATGAACACGCTGCCCATGCTCCAGAGTTGGGGGGAGCTCAGCTGCTGTAAGGCCCAGCAGGCTGGTTGGGCCAGGCGTCGCTTGCTGATCAGAGGACGCAGAATTTCCTCAGTCAAGTTGAAGCCCAAGGCCTCAGCTCTTTGTGACAGGAGAGACCGTGCTTTATCGATATTGACGATGAACTGGTGTTTGAACCCCTCGGGTTGATCAACTAAATCAAGGCTGTGGGCATTGAGCTCGTGTCCTCGCAGCATTCTGAGTCGATCTAGAAAGAAGAGCTCATTCGGCAGGCTGACGACCACCTGTTGATTGGCGCGCGTCAGGGCTAACTCAAACAGTGGCGTGAAGCGCCGGGTGTGTTCAATGACATCCAGCAAGAGCACTGTGTCCCAGGGACCTTCGCTCCGCATCAGGTCAGGAATCTGACCCGCTTGCACATAGCGAACCTTGGGATTGTCGTGGCGCTGTTCGTAGATGCAGGCATCACTGATATCCAGGCCTGTGTACTCACATTGGCTTGGAAGATGCCTGCTAACGACCCCGTCGCCGCAGCCGATATCCAGGAGCGTTGTGCTGGTGTAGTTCGGCAGAATCCGAGTGGCGATCAGCTCTGCGAGGCGCGCATCAGAGCGCTGGGCCATCAGCGTGCGCTTGTGCGCGGCAGTCGTCGCCATCTTGCGGGCAGCCATCGAAGCAGTGTCCAGGCAGTCTGCCGGAGGCCGGCGGCCTGGTGGATGGCCTTTAGGCCTTGCGTCAGCTCTTTGGGCCTCGTTTGACTGAATTGCTTCAACACGTTCCAGAGCTGAAACTGCATCACGTGGGCGGCCCAGCAGCGGCGACGTGGTTCATCGCTTAATAGGGGGTGTTCGCGTAATTGCTGCACCACAGACGCCACCTCCTGTAATTCATGGCCGCTGCGACGGTTGCGGTTGGAGAGTTGGCGCTCATGGGTCCGTACCTGCGCGATCGGCACCCGGTTCAGGACGAGGGGCTGGTTTTCGCTCGCCCGCAGTAGCCATTCCCAATCCGCCGCATGGCGCCAGTCTTCGAGGAAGGGGCCTGCTGCACGCCAGTGGCTGCGGCTGAAGGCCATCCCGCTGAGGTTCCCGTTCAAGCTCCCCAGCTGCAGCAGTGCAGGCACGAATCGCTCAGGTGGCACCAACGCTGTTTCCTGGCTCACCTGGTCGTGGTGCCAGGCGCTGTCTGCCGGCCGTGGACTCCCGTCCTCATTGATGGATTCATAGGTCGAGAGGATCAGTCCTGCATCGGGCCAGCGTTCACACATCTCATGAATCCGCCCTATGGCATGGGGTAACAGCAGGTCATCACTGCAGAGCAGCAGCACCCACTCGCTTTTGCTTTCTTCAATGGCACGGTTCAAGTTGCCGAACAGTCCGAGGTTTTGGGGGCGCCTGACCCACCGCACCCGCGTGTCTTGGTTCTGAGAGTCGATCCAGCTTTGGATGAAGGCTTGCGTATCCGCGTCAGAGCCGTCATCGGCGATCAACAGCTGCCAGCCTGGATCTTGCAGCTGCAGCACGCTCTCCAGTGCCGGGCCTAGCAGCCCCGAGCGGCCGTAGACCGGCAGGATGATCGTGACTTCCATTAGCCCTTGTCCTCGAGCAGGGCCTGGTAGTTGGCGATCGCGCGCTTGCCGTAGGCACTCCAGCTCAGCTCGCTTCGTGCCAGGTCCAGCGCGGCTTCACGCTTCTGCTCCCAGAGGCTGCTGGTTTGGGCGAGTGCCTGCAGGCACCAGGAAATGGCATCGGGACGGTGGATGGGGACCAGATAACCGGCGGGGAATTCTTCAACGTCATGGTCACGTTGCACTGAGCCGCTGCCCTGCAGCCTGAGCAGGTCCTCGCCACCGGTGTTCGTCGTGCAAATCAGCGGTAGGCCGCAGGCCAGGGCCTGCATCTGCACCATCGCCATCCCTTCCTCGATGGAGGCCATCACAAAGCAGTGCGCTGCGGCGTAGTGCTCCACCAGTTCGGCCTGGGGAAGGTGACCGAGGCATCGCACCTGATGGTTTTGCTGCTTCAGCAGACCCTCCAGTTCGGGGGTCTCGCCGCCCACCAGGGTCAAGGTGCCGTCAGCAAGGTTCGCTTGCCTAAACCCCTCAAGCAGATCGGGGATTCCCTTACGTACGGACAGTGAACCCGCGTAGATCACCCTCAAACCACTCACTTCAGGTGGGCGGGGGGCTTGCTCCGGAGCCTTGAAACGGCTGAGGTCGACCCCCAGGGCGTTGCGAAAGAGGCGCTTTGCGGGCCAGCCCCGCTCCAGAAAGCTGCGCTCCACGAACAGGCTCGGAACCGCAACCTGACTGCAGAGCTCGTACTCCCGTAGCTCCATATCTTCGATCCGCGGGTGGGTGGCTGCCCACTTCAGGCCCAGGCGGCGATGTTCTTCGTTCAGCAGCCGGCTCTGCTCAAGGATGTGGGCGGAGGATCTCTCCAGCACTGTTGGGATCCCCCGTTGCTTTGCCCAGGCGAGGCTTGGTTCGCTCCACTGGGACCAGCCGTGGATTAACTCGCTGCCTTCCAGGTGCTTGACCGCCCTTCGGGCAAACCAGCGGTGCACATGCCACTGGCAGCGCATCATCAAGCTCTCGCCGCCAAGCTTGTAGATCGCTTTCACCACCCAGAAGGTCAGCGGCAAGCTGACGACGTTGTCGTTGGGGATTCCCCAGCGCTTTACAAACCAGCGGGGGTAATTGGTGATGAGGCGGTGCAGGTGACCGGCTTGTTTTAGCTCCCGGGCCAGATCAAAGGCATGCCAGCGCCCCCCCACGACGATGGTGATCTTCATGGCTTTGCCTGGCTCCACTCCAGGATCGTCCGCAGCCTGGCGCCGTAGGTGTGCTGTGGCCTGCGCAATGCCTTTGCGCCTGATTTTCGCAACTGCTGTTGCAGTTCCGGATCGCTGAGCAGAGCTTGAACCCGTGCTCTCAGTTCGCCGGGATCCTTGAAGAAGCCTGCATACGGATAGTTCTCAAGCAGCGTCCGATGTTCGCTTGTGTCTTGGTAGAGGCCGCAGCCTCCGATGGCCCCGATCTCATAGGAGCGATCCGTCGAGAGGTCACCATTGGCCAGACGTAGTAACCCCAGAACGACCCGGGCTGAACCCATCGCCTTGCAGTAGTCCTCCCCCACCACAGCTGGCCCCTTCTCCCAGCCCGGTGTGCTCAAGCCTTCCCAGCTGTTGCCGTGGATGCGGCGGCGCAGCCCCGGCAGATCAGCCAAGGCCTCGAGCCAGGGCAGGCGTTCTGCAGCGCCTGTACCCACAAACAGCACATCGGCCGCTTCGGGATCGGTGAAGTCGATCGGGTGATGCAGTTCAGGGTCGTAGGCAAAAGGGAGCCAACTGGTGCTCAGGGTGCCCGCCGCTTCTAGCCGCTGCCGCAGCGCTTCTTTGGTGCTGAAGATGTGGTCGTAGTCCTTCAGGTTGCGCAGAAAGCAGTGGCGCCGGTGAATCGGATTCCAGGGATCGTCCGTGAGGTAATTCACGATCCGTCCTCCTGATGCGCGAATGGCTTGGAACACCTGCGGTGCTAGGGGCAAGATGCCCGTGACCAGCACCAGTCTGGGTTTGTGATGCTCGATCAGTGCGATCAGCTTCCGCTGGAAGCCCCACCACTCCCAGCTGCGCCGATCCGCCAGGCGGTAGAAGACTTTCCCGCGCAACCGCCCCATGCTCGGCGAGAAGGCCGGCGCCGGGGATGTGTAGGCCACTAATAGGTCGCGCTTGGGATCCAGGCCGGCCTGCTGGGCCCCCCGCAGAAACTTGCTGCCCAGCGCCTCCGGGACGCTGGTGTCGGCAATGAGGAGTAGGGGCAGTCGTTTGGCCATCACTGTTCCCAGCGCTCTCGAACCAAATAGAGCGGCCTGGCTTTCACCTCTTCAAAGACCCGGCCGAGGTATTCCCCCAGCATCCCAAGGCCAATGAGTTGAACGCCCCCTAGGAACAGCACGGCGGTCATCAACGAGGCATAGCCCGGGAGATCGATGCCAAAGACCAATGTGCGCAGCACCATCCAGCCGCCGTAGAGCAGCGCCAGGAATGCAATGGCTACGCCACTGCCACTGAGCACCTGGAGGGGCACTCGGCTGAAGGAGGTAATGCCATCGAGGGCGAAGTTCCAGAGCTTCCAGTAGTTCCAGTTGCTTTTGCCGCCCTTTCGGGCATCACGGTCGTAGCTGATGGCGCTTTGGCGGAATCCCACCCAGGCGAACAAGCCCTTCATGAATCGGCTTCGCTCCGGCAGCTGCAGTAAGGCCTCGACCACGCAGCGATCCATCAGACGGAAGTCGCCGGTATCCGCGGGGATCGCGGTGCTGCTGAGCCGTCCCATCAGCCGATAAAACCCAAAGGCCGTCAAGCGTTTGGTGTTGCTCTCGCCCGCCCGCCGCCGCCGCACGGCATAGACCACATCAAAGCCTTGCCGCCATTGCTCGAGCATGGCGCCGATTAGCTCGGGGGGGTCCTGCAGGTCGGCATCGAGGGGCACCACCACATCGCCACGGCTGGCCTGCAGGCCAGCGGTCAGGGCCGCCTCCTTGCCAAAGTTGCGCGAGAGGCTGAGCACCGTCGCTTTCAGTTGAGGGCGTTGCTCCAGCAGGGAGCGCACCACCTCGAGTGACTCATCGCGGCTGCCGTCATCCACCAACACCAGCTCCCAGGGCAGACCCAGGGCCCCAAGCTGCTGCTCCAGTTCCGCAAACAAGACTGGCAGAGTTGCTGCCTCGTTCAAAAAGGGAACTACCGCGCTGATCAGCGGCCGAGGGGGGCGGGCTGCGGCGGTGTTCATGGCCGGGATCGTACGGGCCCCGATCGCAGCTGGCCGTAGCTCAAGGCCACCTGGGAGCGGCCGGCCGGGAGCTTGATGCTGATCCAACCTTGGCCATCTCGCCCTCCCGCCGGCAGCGGAGCGCTCCAGCCTTGGCCGCGGTTGACCTGGACCCGCCAGCTGGGGTGGGCCCACTGCATGATTCGCAGCCGGCCGGCGCTGGTGGCGTTCACCTGAAGTACCCGGCTGCGGGGCGTGCGTTCCAGCAGTGTCACCCTTCCTTGCCCAGACCATTCAGCCCAACGTGTTTGCGGCCAGGCCGGCAGCCAAAAAATGGCCAGCCGCTTGTTCCAGGACGCCTCAGGCACCTCGGCAGGGCTGTAATCCGGTACGCCGCTCAAGGCAATGCGGCCATTGGGCAGGGCCACAAAGCGTTTGGCCAGCTCCCCCTCCTTTGGCAGCGCAGCCACGCCTGCTGAGCAGGGTGTCAGGGGATCACAGCTCAGCAAGGTGCGCAGGGCCATCCGCTCGCTGGCGCTCGGGGCATGGCCCCAGAGATTGCTGCGAAAGCGCCAAAGCCCATCGAACCAGCATCCAGCCGCCGCCAGGCCGGTCACTGCGAGGGCCGCAGGTCGGGTTCGGTTGGTGCGCTGGGGTTGCTCGCTGGCCGATGCGAACCAGAGCAGGGCACCAAACCAGCCCAGGCTGAGCCAGCGCCAGGGAAATTGAATGCGCTGTAGCGCTGGGAGCCAGTGATAGATCGGTGCGCTGATCGAGAGGCTCATCAGCAGAGAGAGGACTGCCAACAGCGCACCCCAGCGGGCCAGAGGCGAGGCGCCCCGCCAGCCAAGCCAGCGCCAGAGCAGCACCAGGGCAATCGCCACCGCTTGGATCCAGAGCAGCGCCGCAAAGCTGCGATAGCCCAGATCGATGTCGGCAAAAAATTCCCCTGGCAATAGGCCCGCAGGGATTGGGGGGCGAACCGATGGCAGAGCCTGAAGCGCTGGCAACCAAAAGGGCATCGCCAGTCCGGTCCCCAGGGCGCCGCTCCAGAGCCAGGCTTTGCGCCTGAGCAGCAGGCCCGCTAGGCCCCAAGCCACCCCGGTCAACAGGGCGGCGTTCCAGTTGCTCAGGGCGATGCCAGCCAGCGCAAGACCTGCTAGTGGCCAGCCCCAGGGCCGCCGTTGCTGCAGCCCCAAAAAACCCACGGCCAGCCACCAGAGCAGGGCTTGCGCCAGGGCTTCAGGCCAGGCCCCGCGCACATAAATGTTGACCAGGAGGTAGGGATTGAGGCTGGCGGCGATCAGCAGCGCCCAGCGCCAGCGCGACTTCAGGAGCCAGTGCATGGCGAGTGCAGCGACTCCGCCGTTGTGCAGCAGCAGCAGGAGCAGAAGGCCTGTGGCTAGGGCGTGATCGGGGGGAAGCCCCAGCAGCAGTGGCAGCCCTACCAACCAGCGAAACAGGGGTGGGTAGATCAGCAGTGCACTGCTCCCCGCACCGGCCCAGGGCAGATCACTCCAGGTGGGCCAGAGCCAGCCCTGCTGCAGTTGCTTGACCCAGCCCACCGCCCAGCCCAGGTGCAAAAACCCGTCTGGGGTGTCCAGGGGGACGCCGGCCAGCCCCAGCGGCAGCCAGATCAGCAGGGCCAGTGCCACCGCTGCCCCCATCAGGCCTCTGCAGCGCATGTGCTTTCGGCAGACCCTGCCATTGTGGGGCCCATGCGGCTTGCCTTTTTCCTCGACAACCGGGGCATCGCCGAGCGGGGTGGTCTCAGCGATCCACGGCTGGGTAATCCCGGCATCGGGGGCACCGAGTTTGCCTTCCTGGCCGTCGTGGCTCAGCTCGCAGCAGAGGGTCCGCTGCAGCCGCTGCTGTTGTTGACGGCTCCCCAGTCAATCGATGGCATCCCTACCTCCTGCACGGCAGTGGTCGATTCCTTGGCGACTGCTTTTCAGACCGCAGGGGACGGTGGCTGCCAGGCTTTGGTGTTTCGCCCTGGTTTCGCTGATTGGGTTGATTGGAAGGCTCTTGAGGCCAGCCCTTTGCCCCTGATTGCCTGGTTGCACAACCTCGGCTGTCATGACCAGGCCCGTTACGAGGCTCTGCCGGCTCTTTGGCGTTGGGTGTTGGTCAGCGGCGCCCAGCTGGACTTCTTCCGTCACAGCCGCCTGGCCCAAAGGGCGGTGGTGATTCCTAACCCCGTGGCGGTGCCCCCTGCCTGGCGCCATCCCCGGACCTTGGAGCAGGCCGCGGCGGCTAAGGACCTGGCCTATGTGGGAGCGATCACGCCCTTTAAGGCCTTTGATCGGCTGGCGCAGCAGTGGCCGCGCATCGCCCGCGCCTGCCCGGAGGCCCAGCTGCGGGTCTTTGGTGGAGCGGATCTCTATGGCGGCGCCCGCTCAACCAGCCTGAGTGCCTACGAACGGCACTGCTTGGCCCTGTTGGAGCGGGGCGGCTATGGCGATCGGGTCTCCTTTGAAGGCCGCAGCGGCCTGGAGCGTTACGACGCTTTTGATCAGGTCGCCGTTGGGGTGGTCAACCCCAGTGGCCGCGATGAGACCTTCTGCCTGAGTGCCGCTGAGTTCAACGCCTGCGGCATCCCCGTGGTGGCGCCGCGCCGCCATGCCCTGGCCCAAACCGTTCTGGACGGTCAAAGCGGTTTGCTGGCCAGCAGCGATCAGCAGTTGGCAGATCACTGCATTGCTTTGCTGCAGGAGCCCAGCTGGGCTTGGGAGCTTGGGCAGGGCGGACAGCACAGCTGCCAGGAGCGCTTTGCTGTCCAAGCCGTCGCTGCCGTTTGGCAGGACTTGATGCAGCAACTGGTTTCTGGTGAGGAGCCCGCTCCTCCAGAACCCTCCACGTCTTGGGCCCATGAGCAACGCCTGTTGCGTCAGGTCTGGGGTCAGGGCTTGAGCATCCCGGGCTGGCCCAGTTGGCCCACTCTGAAGAGCTGGCTGAAAGGGGGGCAGGCGCCCCTGGGCCCCAAGGCCGTGGGGGTGCTGGCGGGCCTGATGGCCCTGTTGGTCTGGGCGCTGTTGGTGTTCGGCAAGTACGGAGGCAATCCCACCGGCCTTGCACGCGTTGGTGATCAGCTGCCGATTTCGCCCCGGTTGGCGGATCAACCCGTGGTGCGCTTGGCGGGAAAGCGCGGCAACGACGGCCAGCAATTTCTCAGCCTCGCCCTGGATCCATGGCAACTGGATGCAGGCAGCAGTCAGGCCTTGGACAATCCGATCTATCGGGGTAAACGCCTGCTCTATCCGCTGTTGGCTTATTTGAGCGGACTGGGGCAACCCCAGCTGATCGTCTGGACCCTGGGCCTGCTGAACGTGGTCTGTATGGGTTGTGCGGCGGCCTTGGTGGCGGCCTGGGCCCAGCTGCAGCAGCGTTCAGCGGGCTGGGGGTTGGCGGTCTTGGCTTTGCCGGGCTACTGGATCACCCTCAGCTTGACCACTGCTGATTTGCTGGCGACCACGCTGCTGGTCGCTGCTGCCCTGACAGCCCGTCAGGCGCGTCTGCTGCCCCACTGGCTCAGTTTGATCGCCGCCAGTCTGACCCGGGAGACCGGTCTAATCGCCTGGGCTGCGAGTGCTTTGACAGCGTTGCGGGAGCGGCGCTGGCGTTGGCTTTTGCCGCTGGCGGCGGTGCCGCTCCCGCTGCTGCTCTGGTCTGGCACCTTGACGAGACGGTTTGCTGCCGTGCCCGACGGGGCCCTGGCCCGCGTTCACTTCGGCTTCCCGTTGGAGGGTGCCCTTCAGAAAGGTCTGCAGCTCCTGGGACTAAGGCCGTTGGCCGACCTCCAACCCGGCGGTTTGGAGCGGCTGTTTGATGCCGGTTGCTTTGGCCTTTGGTTGCTGACCCTTGGGGTGCTGGTACTCGCGGCCTGGCGTGGCTGGGGCGGCCGCTGGTTGCGCTTTGCCTCGGCGCTCTATCTGCTGCCGGCCCTCTGCACTTCGACCCAGATCCTGGCCCGCTTCCCCGATTACACCCGAGTCTGGATTGACCTGTCCAGCCTGGCGCTACTGGCACTGCTTGCATCGCGCAGTTGGTTACTCAAGCCCTGGATGGCCCTCTCCGCTTTGATGTCGGCGGGCTATGGGCTCGGTTATCTGCTGCTGGCGCCATGAGCTTTGCGGTTCCGGTGTTGCTGATCGCCTTTAACCGCCCGGGGCCCACGGCTCGGGTGCTTGAGGTGCTGCGAGAACTCCAGCCCGAGCGGCTCTATGTGGCCTGCGATGGACCCCGCGCGAAGCGTGCCGGCGAAGACGAGCGCTGTCGGGCTGTGCGGGCCTTGTTTGCGCCGGCGTCTGAGGGGTTGATCGATTGGCCCTGCCAGCTGGAGCACCTGTTTCAACCGAGCAACCTGGGCTGCCGCGCAGGGGTGACCGCTGCGCTGGATTGGTTTTTTGAGCGCGAGAGCGAGGGGATCGTCCTCGAGGACGACATTCTTGTGGACCCCAGTTTTTTCCCCTACTGCCAGGAGCTGCTGGAGCGCTACCGCCATGACAGCCGTGTGGGGGCCATTGCAGCCAACAACCATCAGCGCCGGCCACCGGCCGATGGCAGCAGCTATCGCTTCTCGATCTACAGCCACTGCTGGGGCTGGGCTAGTTGGCGCCGGGCCTGGCAGTGCTACGACCGCGATCTCAAAGGCTGGCAGGCGTTTCGAGAGGGCGGATGGCTCGAGCAGCTGGGGGGCCGCGCCTTTGCCCATAAATGGGGCGGCTGGCTCGAAGCCCTCGCCCAAGGTCAGATCGACACCTGGGACATGATCTGGCAGCTCAGCTGCTGGCAGCAGGGGTTTTTGACGGTGATCCCGGCGGCCGAGCTGGCCGAGAACATCGGCTTTGACGCCGACGCCACCCACACCCTCGATGAGCGCTCCCCCTTGGGGCCCCGGGGCACGGTGTCTGTGCCGCTGCGCCATCCAACCGTGATCCAGGCGGACCGGCGCCGGGACGCCGACACCTTTGCGCGCCTGTACCGGCGCAGTCGCCGGGCCGAGCTGCTGCGCAAGGGACTCAAGGCCCTGCGTCTGCTGGGGGTGCGCTGAGATGCGCGTGTTGCACCTCTCCACCTACGACGGCGGCCAGGGGGCAGCCCGCGCCAGCTATCGCCTGCACCAGGCCCTGCGGGCCTCGGGCATCGAGAGCCGTATGCGCGTGGCCCGCGCCGGCCGCGGTGACAGTTGGGTTGAGGCGCCCCGCTCCAAGCCCCGTCAGGCCCTGGCGCTCTTGCGCAGCACGGCCAGTTGGTGGTTGAGCAAGCCCCAGCGCTCCGCCAATCCGATCACCCACTCGGTTGCGGCCCTGCCATCGCGATTGGACCTGGAACTCAACCGCAGGCCCCAGGAGCTGCTGCATCTCCATTGGCTGCAGGATGAATTCCTCTCGGTGGAGGCCATCGGCCGGCTGCGGGGCCCGGTGCTTTGGACGCTCCATGACTGCTGGCCGTTTTGCGGTGCGGAGCATTACCCCCATGGCCTGGGGGATCAGCGCTTTGCCCAGGGGTATGGCGCGGTGACCAGGCCCAGGGATCACCGCGGCCTGGATCTTGATCGCTGGACCTGGCAGCGCAAACGCCGGGCCTGGCGGTCCCTGTTGCCGCAGCTCCAACTGATTGCCCCCAGTCACTGGATGGCCGAGCAGGCGGCGGCCTCGTCCCTCTTTGCAGGTGTGCCGTGCCGGGTGATCCCCAACGCCTTGCCGGAGGTCTTTTGCCCCTATCCCCGCGCCCAGGTGCGGCGTTGGTTGGGTTGGCCCCAACAACAGCGCCTGCTGCTTTTTGGCGCCATGGATGGTGTGGCTGATCCGCGCAAGGGCTTCGACTTGCTCGTGGAGGCTCTCGAGCAGCTCAAGCAGCTGGATCCCGCGCTGGCCGAGCACTGCCATGCGGTCGTGCTGGGCCAGAGCACGCCTGCTGTGCCTCCGTCTCTGCCTTTGCCGGTGCACTACGCCGGTCGCTTGGACGATGACCTGAGCTTGGCTCTGGCCTACGCGGCGGCCGATGCGGTGCTGGTGCCCTCGCGCCTCGACAACCTGCCCCAGTCCGCCAGCGAGCCGCTGGCCTGCGGCACCCCCGTCGTGGCCTTCCGTCAGGGGGGCCTGCCGGATCTGGTGCAGCACCGCCGCAATGGCTGGCTGGCGGCGCCAGAGGACGCCCGCGATCTGGCCCTGGGCCTGCAGTGGGCCTTGGCGCAGCCCGAGGGGTCGCTGCCCCTGGAGATCTGCCAGGCCTGGCGGCCCGAGGCGGTGGCGCGGGCTCACCGGGATCTCTACGCCGAGGTCCTGCAGCGATGAGTTGGCAGTGGCGCCACAGCATCAAGCAGCAGGGTCGCCGTGTCGCCCACCGACTTGAGTGCTGGCGCTATCCGCAGGTGTTTGCAGGGCAGCTCAGTGAGGAGCAGGCCGGTCTTTGGATCGCCGAGGCCATCCGTGAGCGCCGGCCTGTGTTGGTGGGCCGACTGGGTTCGGTGGAAGCGCGTTTGTTGGCCGAAGCCCAGAGCCCTGGAGCAGCGCCCTTCAGCCGTGTCAGCCTGCGGGAAGCCCACCGCAACGCCGGGATTTTTCCGGTGGAGCCTGCAGCCTTGCGCGCGGCAGCCCTGCGGTTGCAGAGCGCCCTGGAGCGGGTGGATCTGTTGGCCCTCTGGGACAGCCCCCACCAAGCGGCGTTGGTGGCTGGCCTGGAGCCGCTGCCCCAGCGCTGCAGCCTGGCGGCCCTGGAGCCCTGGTGGTGCGCTGAGCCCTGGAGTGCGGCCTTGGCAGGTAAGCGGGTGCTGGTGGTGCATCCCTTTGTGCAAACGATTCAGCAGCAATGGAGGCGGCGCCAGCAGCTGTTCGCCAATCCCGCGGTGTTGCCGGATTTTGAGTTGATCACCCTGGCGCCCCCTCAGACCCTGGCTGGAGCCACCCAGGGCTATGCCAGCTGGGATCAAGCGCTCGATCTGCTGCAAGGGCAGGTGGCAGCGCTGAGGTTTGATGTGGCCTTGCTGGGTTGCGGGGCCTATGGCCTGCCCCTGGCCGCCGCCATCGCGGACTCCGGCCGCGTGGCTGTTCATGTGGGCGGAGCCCTGCAGCTGCTGTTTGGCATTCGCGGCCGCCGCTGGGAGGCCAGCCCGCGTTTTCAGCAGCTGATGAACGCCAGCTGGGTGCGCCCTTCCTTGGCGGAAACCCCTGCTGGTGCCGATCAGGTGGATGGGAGGTGTTACTGGTGAAGCGGCTTGGCGACTGGGCCCGCTGGCTTTGGCTGAAGGCGGCGGACACGCGCCTGCTGGGCTACCACCATCCCCTCTCGCCCGTGGGGTTTGCACCGTTGCCGGCGGCTCGGGCTGAGCAGACCGTGCTGGATCTCGATCGCTTGACCCTTGCGGCACCCGCCCCGGCGCTCTTGGTGAGCCATCCCTATCGCAGTTCTGCGGTGCCCCACTACCCGAGCATCGAGACCTGGACCCTCCGCTGCGGCAGTAGCCGAGCTCAGGCTGCGGCGCCCCGCACGATCCAGTTCCACACGATCCGCAAGCAGCTCGGCAAAACGAAGCGCCACTTGGAGGGGGCCTTCGCCGTCTTCCCCCACAGCACGAGCCATTTCGGCCACTGGGCTGGGGATTGCCTTGGGGCGATCCTCTGGTTTGCCCGTGACCCGCGTGTCACCGCCGGCGGCCGCCGCCTGCTCGTCACAGCACCCTCCCCTGAGTGGGCGGCCTTGCTGGAGCAGCTCTGTCCACCGGGGAGCCTGGCGCTGTTCACCCCTGAGCAGCTGTTGGAGCTGAACTGGCAACTCAGCGATGCGTTGCTGTTGCCGCGCCTGAGTCCCTGGCAAAACCTCAGCCTGGCCAGGGACCTGTTGGCCCCGGCTGTCGCCGTTGGCGAGAGTTCCTTCAGCGGGGAGCGGTTGTTTCTTTGTTCACTGCGGGACGAGCGCATCGTCAACCTGCCGGAAATGATCCGCTGCTTTGAGCGCCATCACGTCACGGTGCTTAATCCCCAGGACATGGAGCCCCTGGCCTTGCTGCAGCGCCTGCGCCAGGCCGCTGAGCTCTGGTGTGAGCACGGTTCGATGGCTTTAAACCCCTTGCTTTGCCGCAGCCAGCCCTATCACCTGCTGGAGCTCGATCCCCGCTGCGCCGCTGGCTATGACCCGGCCCAGGCGGTGCTGGGCGGTGGCCTTTACAACGGCTTCCAACGGGGATTGCAGCGGCCTTTCCCCTGCCCACCGGCGGTGGAGTCCGCCCGACTCGATCGGCTGCTGCATCCTTATCAACGCCAGCTGCGGGTTGATCTGCAGGCCCTGGAGCATGCCCTGAGCTGATGGAAGCCCTTCTCTTTGGCTTGATCGGCCTGCATCTGCCCAAGGCCTTCACGCTCCTCTACGCGGCCTTGGCCCTACTGGCCTGGCGCACCCGTAAGGCCCCTCCCTTGGCGCCCCAACTGCGCTGGTGCCTCGGCGCTCTGCTGCTGTTCTCCATCAGCTACAGCGCCATCTCCGTGCACTACGGCCTCTGGCGGCTGGGGGGGCGGGATCTGTTGGATCTGATCTCTATGGTTCTGCTGCCAGCTGGCTGCGTCTGGATTGGTGCCCGCGCCGCGGCGGTGCTCTCCTGGCGGCAGAGGAGTTGGCTCTGGCTGGCCTACGGCCTCGGTGCCCTGGCCTACGTCTGGATCGTGTTGCTTCACGGGCGGGTCTTTAGCCCCGATGGGGCTTGGCTGGATTTGTTGGTGCGCCGGCGAGACAGCACGATCGCGGCTCCGTGGGGTCCAGACCCGCTCGTCAATGTCCGCTCTGTGGAGCAGAACGCGGCCTTGGCTTGTGCCTGGTTGTTACCCGGGCTCTGGCTGCTGCGCCGATTTGCGTTGGCTTGGCTGCTCAGTGCTGTTGGGGTTCTCGGGTGGGCTGCCACGGTCTGCTTCAGCGGCCGGTTGGGTTGGTTGGTTCTCGCCCTCGGAGCTTTGCCCGTCGCCGTTGGCTGGATGCGATCCCGGCGGCGCCAGCAGGCCCTGGGCTTGGGCTGTCTCGCCGGAGTGACGGCTTTAGCCCTGGCGGTGTGGCGTTTCCCCCGGCTTTGGCTACGCCTCTATGACGAACGTTTCGATCGCTTTGCGGGTTTTGTACCTGTGGCGCCTCAGTTCCTCTGGGGCGGCAACCAGTTGCACTTCCAAGGCACTGCGTTGGATTTCGATGCCAGCCAGGGGGAGTTGATGCACAACGTCTTTCTGGATCTCTATGTGCGGGTGGGCTGGCTGCCGCTGTTGCTGTTGCTGCTCGCACTTGTTCCCTTGCTTTTGCGCGCCCTCGCGTCGCTGGCGTGGGTGCTTCGGCAGGAGACGCTGCAGCTCGATGGCTGTATCGCAGCTGGCTTCCTGGTTTGCCTGAGTGTGCAGTGGTTGTTCCAGCCTCTGCTTTATGGGGATGGCTTGCTCTTCTACGTAGGCTTTCTGCTCATTGGCATTCTCGTGGGAGAGCCGTCTTTGAGAGGTGATGAGCCATGAGTTTCCGTCCAGAAGCCATTGATTGCCGCGGGCGAGTTGCGCTGATCACTGGGATCACCGGCCAAGACGGCAGCTATCTGGCGGAGCTGCTGCTGGAGAAGGGTTATGTGGTGCACGGGATTAAGCGCCGCGCCAGCAGCTTCAACACCAGTCGCATTGATCACCTCTATCAGGACCCCCATGAGGCCGACCCGCGGCTGGTGTTGCACTACGGGGACCTGACGGACAGCACCAACCTGATTCGGATCATCGAGCAGGTCCAGCCCGATGAGATCTACAACCTGGGTGCCCAGAGCCATGTGGCGGTGAGCTTCGAGGCGCCGGAATACACCGCCAACAGTGATGCCCTCGGCACCCTGCGCATCCTGGAGGCGGTGCGGATGCTTGGCCTCACCCAGAAGACCCGCATCTACCAGGCCAGCACCAGTGAGCTCTACGGCTTGGTGCAGGAAATCCCCCAAAAGGAGACCACGCCGTTCTATCCCCGCAGTCCTTACGCGGTGGCCAAGTTGTATGGCTACTGGATCACGGTGAATTACCGCGAGGCCTATGGCATGTACGCCTGTAATGGCGTGCTGTTTAACCACGAGTCTCCGCGGCGTGGTGAGACGTTCGTGACCCGCAAGATCACCCGCGGTCTGGCCCGCATTGATGCGGGCCTGGATCAGTGCCTCTACATGGGCAACCTCGATTCCCTGCGGGACTGGGGCCACGCCCGTGATTACGTGGAAATGCAGTGGAGGATGCTCCAGCAGCAGACTCCCGAAGATTTTGTGATCGCCACGGGCCGCCAGGAGAGCGTGCGCCGCTTCATTGAGCTCACCGCCCAGCAACTGGGCTGGGGTGCCATGCAGTGGGAAGGCAGCGGCATCGCTGAGGTCGGCCGACGCGCCGATACCGGTGCCGTGGTTGTGCGCATCGACCCCCGCTACTTCCGTCCTGCGGAGGTTGAGACGCTGCTGGGGGATCCCACCAAGGCCAAGGAGAAGTTGGGATGGACGCCGACCGCAACCCTCGAAGAGTTGGTGGCTGAAATGGTCGCTGCTGATAAGGAAGAAGCGGCTAAGGAAGCGCTGCTGCGCAAGCAGGGCTTCGCAGTCGTGGGGTCCATGGAGAACCCGCCCACCAATCCGGCTGCGATCAAGCCATGACGGGTCTGATCACGCCGGACGATCGCATCTTTGTGGCCGGCCACCGCGGCATGGCGGGCAGCGCCATCTGCAGGGCTTTGCAGCGGGCGGGCTACGGCAACGTGCTCACGGCCGATCGCTCCGCCCTTGATCTCGAGGACGCGGAGGCTGTTGCGGCCTGGTTCAACGCGCAGCGCCCGACGGTGGTGGTGCTGGCCGCGGCAAAGGTGGGTGGCATCCATGCCAACAACAGCTACCCAGCAGACTTTTTGCTCGCCAATCTCAAGATCCAGAACAACGTGATCGAGGGAGCCTGGCGCTCGGGGGTGCGGCGTCTGCTGTTTCTTGGCAGCAGCTGCATCTACCCGAAGTTCGCGGAGCAGCCGATCCGTGAAGAAGCACTTCTTACCGGAGCCCTGGAGCCCACTAACGAGTGGTATGCGATCGCCAAGATCACCGGGATCAAGTTGAGTCAAGCCCTGCGCAAGCAGCACGGCTTTGATGCCATCAGCTTGATGCCAACCAATCTCTATGGGCCTGGTGATAATTATCACCCCACCAACAGCCATGTGTTGCCGGCGCTGATCCGCCGCTTCCACGAGGCAGCGGAGCGGGGCGATGTCAGCGTGACCTGCTGGGGCAGCGGCTCACCGTTGCGGGAGTTTCTGCATGTGGATGATCTGGGTGAAGCCTGTGTCTTTGCCCTGGAGCACTGGGATCCTGCGGCCCCTGAGGCCCCGAAGGATGAGGCCAGCGAGCCCTTGCCGTTTCTCAATGTCGGCACCGGCATCGACCTCACGATCCGTGAGCTGGCGGAAGCCGTGGCGCAGGCGACGGGTTTTCAAGGAGAGATTGTCTGGGACAGCTCCAAGCCCGATGGCACACCCAAAAAACAGCTCGATGTGAGCCGGCTGGCTCAGCTGGGTTGGCGGGCGCGGATTCCCTTGGCTGAAGGCCTCAGCAGCACCGTCTCTTTGTTTCGTCAGCAACTACAGGACAACTTGGTTCGTCTCTAATGCCCGCTTCCATCACGCGCAATCTGGTGACCGGTGGAGCCGGTTTTGTCGGCTCCCACTTGGTGGACCGCTTGATGCAGGCCGGAGAAGAGGTGATCTGCCTCGACAACTACTTCACTGGCCGCAAGCAGAACATTCAGCAGTGGCTGGGGCACCCTCGCTTTGAGCTGATTCGCCACGACGTCACAGATCCGATTCGCCTGGAGGTGGATCGGATTTGGCATCTCGCGTGCCCCGCCTCGCCGGTGCATTACCAGCACAACCCGATCAAAACCGCGAAGACCAGTTTCCTGGGCACCTACAACATGCTCGGTTTGGCTCGGCGGGTGGGCGCCCGTTTGCTGCTGGCTAGCACCTCTGAGGTGTATGGCGATCCGGAGGTGCACCCCCAGCCTGAGAGCTACCGGGGTTGCGTGAACACCATTGGCATTCGCAGCTGCTACGACGAGGGCAAGCGCATCGCCGAAACCCTTTGTTTCGACTACCAGCGCATGCATGGGGTGGAGATTCGCGTGGTGCGAATCTTCAACACTTATGGGCCGCGCATGCTTCCCGATGATGGCCGGGTGGTGAGCAACTTCATTGTGCAGGCCCTGCGCGGTGATCCGCTCACGCTGTATGGCGATGGCTCCCAGACCCGTTCCTTCTGCTATGTCGATGATTTAGTCGAGGGCATCATCCGTCTGATGAATGGACCGCACTCTGGGCCGATCAATATCGGCAACCCCGGTGAATTCACCATTCGTCAGTTGGCTGAACTGGTGCGCGCCAAGATCAATCCCTCTCTGGAACTGATCTGTAAGCCTCTGCCCCAGGACGATCCGCTGCAGCGCCAACCGGTGATCGACTTGGCCCAGCAGGAGTTGGGGTGGCAGCCCACCATCGCTCTGGATCAGGGACTGGATGCGACGATCGCCTACTTCAAGGAGGCATTGGCGTGAGCATCCGTACCATTTGCTGCATCGGTGCTGGCTATGTGGGCGGCCCGACCATGGCGGTGATCGCGGATCGCTGTCCCGAGATCCAGGTCACTGTTGTCGATCTGAATGAGGCCCGGGTCGCGGCCTGGAATGATTCAGACCTTTCCAAGCTTCCGGTCTACGAACCTGGTTTAGATGATGTCGTGGGCCGCTGCCGGGGACGCAATCTCCACTTCTCCACAGCAGTGGAGTCGGCGATTGCCGCGGCCGACATGGTGTTCCTGTCGGTGAATACCCCCACCAAGACAAAAGGCGTTGGAGCAGGTCAAGCCAGTGATCTGCGCTGGATCGAGGCGTCTGCGCGTCAGGTTTCGGCCTGCGCCCAGGGCCACACGATCGTTGTCGAAAAAAGCACCCTGCCGGTGCGTACGGCGGACACGGTCAAGGCCATTCTTTCGGCTTCTCAAGGTGATGTCGCCGGTGCCGGTGAACCGAAAACGTTCTCAGTGCTCTCCAATCCGGAGTTTCTCGCTGAAGGCACAGCGATCCCTGATCTAGAAGCTCCTGATCGTGTGTTGATCGGTGGCGAGGATCCCGTCGCCATCGAGGCATTGGCCAGTGTTTATGGCCACTGGGTTCCCCAGCAGCGCATTCTGCGCACCAACCTATGGAGTTCTGAGCTTTCCAAGCTCACAGCCAATGCGTTTTTGGCACAGCGCATTAGTTCGATTAACTCAATTGCCGCTCTATGTGAGGCCACCGGGGCGGATGTCACCGAGGTCGCCCATGCCATTGGAACGGACAGCCGCATCGGTCCCAAGTTCCTCAAGGCTGGCCCTGGCTTTGGCGGCAGCTGCTTCCAGAAGGACATCCTCAACCTGGTGTATCTCTGCGGGCACTACGGCCTCCACGAGGTTGCCGCCTACTGGCAAAGCGTTGTCGAACTCAACAGCTGGCAGCAGCACCGCATCGCCCAGCTGGTCGTGCAGAAGTTGTTCGGCACTGTGACCGGTAAGCGCATCGCCGTGCTCGGGTTTGCCTTCAAGGCCGACACCAACGACACCCGCGAAGCACCCGCGATCCGCATCTGCCAGGACCTGTTGGAGGAGGGGGCTCAGCTGGCCATTTACGACCCAAAGGTCCCCGAAACCCAAATCGCTTCTGACCTTGGTTGCCAGCCTCTTCCCTCTCCCGTGGGCAGTCCCCTCAGCGGCGAAGGTGTCTGGCATCGTGTGACTACCCCTGCCGAGGCAGTGGCTCAGGCCGACGCGGTCCTGATCCTCACGGAGTGGGCGAGTTTCGCTGACCTCAATTGGCAGGAACTAGCGGCTGAGATGCGTAAGCCCGCATGGCTGTTTGATGCCCGCTCGATTGCGGATCTGTCGGCTGCACAGGCAGCAGGGCTTCAGGTCTGGCGCGTTGGTCGCGGCTAAGCGCTCATCAAACAAAATCAGCACAAAAAAGACCTCGACTTATCGAGTCGAGGTCTTTTGATTGATTAACTCCTGCAAAGATCAGCCTAATCAGGCGGAACCAACACCGGTGTAGGAGCCGTAGAAGAAGAGGCCCACTACAAAGATCACGGCCATGCCGCCAGCGGTCGCAACGAGCCAGAGGGGAAGCACACCTTCAGTCCAACGGGATTTCCAGGCCACCGCAGGGCGACCGTCTGGAAGACGGTCGGGAATTCTTCCGTCGGGAAGACCGGATTTCTTGCCGCTCATCTCAGATCCTCCTGATCAGTTGAAGAAGTAGCTGGAGAACAGAATCCCGCAGGTGAAGACGAACAGCAGGCCCAGGTACAGGCTGGTGCGGTTCAGTTCAACCGGCAGGTTGTTCGGGTTGGGGGAGCGTTGCATGGTGTCAGCGGCGAACGAACTGCATGGCAGCAAGGGCGCCCAGGAAAAAGACCGTGGGGATGCCAAGGGCGTGGACTGCAAGCCACCGGACCGTGAAGATCGGGTAGTTGCGAGGGGTGGTGCTAGCTGGAACTTGGGTCATGGCTTATTTCAGGCGCTGGTCGAGCGAAGACTTGGCGTCATAGCGCTGGCTCACCACAGGGGCCTTGGCGTCCTGAGCCTGGAAGTAAGCGTCCGGGCGGGGGGTGCCGAAGGCGTCGTAGGCCAGTCCGGTGTTCACGAACAGGAACCCGGCCAGGAAGATCGAAGGCAGGGTCACGGCATGGATCACCCAGTACCGGATGCTCGTGATGATTTCAAAGAACGGGCGTTCACCCGTTGAGCCGGCAGCCATGAGCAGCGAGCGTTCAGTCTGTAGATCTTAAGGGGAAGGCTTGGGCCGCCGATGCCGGGCGGCCCCCTTGGTTACAGAGCGTTGTTAGCCCACCCAGCGCAGCAGGGATCCCCGCTCACCAAGCACAAAACCCTTGCCATCACTGAAAAAGGCGATGTGGCTGAAGTTCGTCGGTTGCTTTTCGCCCACCGGATCCTTCTGCCAGCTCTGGCCGTTGTCGCTGCTCACAAGCAAGGTGCCGCTGCCACCGCCGGCCCAGATCGTGCCGCTTGGATCCCAGGCCATGTCCAGATAGCCGTAGCCATTGGTGATTGGCACCACCGGCTTGCTCCACTCCTCAGGAGTCGATGCGTCCTCGTTGAAGCGCAGTTGGGCGCCGCGGGCCAGCATCCAGAGGTTGCCATTGGGTTGGAAGCCCATGGATTGCAGGCGCTGGCTGCTTTCCCGCTGGTGCGGGGTCCAGCGGGGCTCCCCTGGAGACCAGGTGGCAAAGAAGTTGCCCAGGCTGCTGACGCTGATGTAGTTGCCCTCCGGGCTGCGGCGCAGGTCGCGCACAGCGCCGACGGCGTCTTCGACTTGGGCCTGCCAGGAGCCGCCCGCGTCGTTGGTGCGGTAGACGGCGCCCACGTTGGTGGCCAATTCAGCGCTGCGCTTGCCCAGGGCCGTCACCATGTAGGGCTCACCGGGAAGCTTGGTGTCGAGGAAGAGGCGGCTCCAGTTCTGACCAGCGTCTTCGCTGTGGAGAAGTAGGCCGGGTTGACCGACGATCCAGCCCTCGTCGCCCGAGAAATCGACGCTGATCAAGCGGAAGTTTTCCTCTTCGGGCAAATCCAGGGCCATCTCGGTCCAGGAGGCACCGGCGTCATTGGTCTCGAGGATCAGCCGGTTGCTGCCCACCAGGAAGCCGTGGCTGCTGTCTGTGAAGGCCAGATCCAGGGGGTTGGATTTGGTGTGGATGTCCACGGGTTGCCACGGGCTGCTCTGGGCCGTGGGCAGGCTGGTGCTGACGCAGCCCGTCAGCACCACAGCGGCGAGCAACGCGCAGAGAGAAGAGAGCAGGCGTTTCATCGATCGATCTCAGCGCAGGGAATAGAGAGAAAGGAAGAAGGCGATGGCCAGGGCAAAGCCGCCGAAGATCAGCACGTTTTTCTGCCCGGGCGTGAGCGTGTTCACTCCAAGCCCGTAGCCGAGATTTTCCTCGAAGCCGCTGGGCTTGTTGCGGGGGCCGATGTCCTTGAAGGCCAGGGTCTTGCTCCGGCAGACCGGGCAGCGGAAGCTCACCGGATCCAGGGCGCTGAAGGGGGTGCCGGGCTCGATCGCCAGCTTTTTTACGCCCTCGCCCGGGTCATAGACAAAGCCGCAGCTTCGGCATTCGAAGCGGTGTGTATCGGGATCATCGACTGGTGTCTCAGTCACCCCGGGCAGCTCTTGGACCTCGTCGGGAAGGGTCTCCTCGCTCATGGGGTGCCCACAGACAGTCCCGAACTTTAAGGAGCCCCCAATCCCATCTGGGATTGCAGCGTGTCAGGCAGTGCCCAGAGGCGGATGCCAGACTGCCCCGCAGGTTGGGCCGCTTTCGCCCTGTGTTCGTTCTCTCCGGTTACGACGCCTTCCTCGGGTTTCTGCTGATCGCAGCAGCCGTGCCCGTACTGGCCCTCGTCACCAACAAGATCGTCTCGCCGAAGTCGCGGGTTGGTGAACGGGATCTCACCTACGAATCGGGCATGGAGCCCATCGGTGGGGCGTGGATTCAGTTCAACATCCGCTACTACATGTTTGCCCTGGTCTTCGTGATCTTCGACGTGGAGACCGTCTTCCTTTATCCCTGGGCCGTGGCTTTCCACCGCCTGGGGCTGTTGGCGTTTATCGAAGCCTTGGTCTTTATCGCCATCCTGGTGGTGGCCCTGGCCTATGCATGGCGCAAGGGCGCCCTCGAGTGGAGCTGACCTGAGATGACCCCCTCCTCTGCCACCTCTGGCATGGCTGAAGCCCTCTCCCTGAGCGCCCTCCGCGATCAGCGCGAATCCAGCTGTAACCCGGTCGGCGCCCCCAGCGTGACCTCGGATCTCTCCGAGAACGTCATCCTCACCACCCTGGATGACCTGCACAACTGGGCGCGTTTGAGCAGCCTCTGGCCGCTGCTCTACGGCACCGCCTGCTGCTTCATCGAGTTCGCCGCCCTGATCGGCTCGCGTTTCGACTTTGACCGTTTCGGCCTGGTGCCACGCTCCAGTCCGCGCCAGGCGGACCTGCTGATCGTGGCCGGCACTGTGACCATGAAGATGGCACCTGCGCTGGTCCGTCTCTATGAGCAGATGCCCGAGCCCAAGTACGTCATCGCCATGGGCGCCTGCACGATCACCGGAGGCATGTTCTCAGCGGACTCCACCACCGCCGTGCGCGGTGTCGACAAGCTCATCCCCGTAGATCTCTATCTCCCCGGCTGCCCTCCCCGGCCCGAGGCGATCTTCGATGCGGTGGTCAAGCTGCGCAAGAAGGTGGGTAATGAGGCCCTGTCGGAGCGCGGCAACCTGCTTCCGACCCACCGCTACTTCACGGTTTCCCACGCGATGAAGCAGGTGGAGCCGATCGTCGACGGCCGCTACCTGCGCGCCGAAACCCAGCAGTCGGCCTTGAAAGCAGCCGCCGGTCTGCCGGTCGCTGCAACGGCCAAAGCTTTTGTTCCCGCTGAGCCAGCCTGAGTTCGATGCCTGAAGACACCGCCGTCGTCCCCGCCCCTCAGCCGGGTCCCGTCAGCCAGTGGCTCACCGGCCAGGGCTTTGAGCACGAGCAGCTTGAGCCTGATCACCTCGGAGTGGAGGTCCTTGGCATCGAAGCACCCTTTCTCCCGGTGATTGCCGCTGCCCTGAAAGCCTCGGGCTTTGACTACCTGCAGGTGCAGGGCGGCTATGACGAGGGCCCGGGCGGCCGGCTCGTCAGCTTTTATCACCTGCTCAAGCTGGGTGCTTTGGCGGAGCAATCCGCAACTTCCAATCACCAGCCGCCCGAGGAGGTGCGCCTGAAGGTGTTCCTCTCCCGAGACGGCGACCTGACGATCCCCAGCCTCTATCCGCTCTATCGCGGTGCCGACTGGCCTGAGCGCGAGACCTTTGACATGTTCGGCATCGGCTTTGAAGGCCACCCCCAACCCAAGCGTTTGCTGATGCCAGAAGACTGGAAGGGCTTCCCGCTGCGCAAGGACTACGTGCAGCCGGACTTTTACGAGATGCAGGACGCCTACTGAGCTCCCAGCCTGTGAAACGTCCGGTTTTGGTGACCGGTGCGGCCGGCTTCATCGGAGCCGCCGTTGCTCTGCGCCTGTTGGAGCGTGGCGAGCGTGTTGTTGGCCTCGACAACATCAACACTTACTACTCGCCTGAACTAAAAGTTGCGCGACTGCAGCGCCTCGACGATGCGGCTGGGGATTGGCTTTTCAAGCAATTCGATCTCGAAAATGAAGCCGAGATCGCTGATCTGTTTGCGGCCCACCAACCGCGCGCTGTCGTGCATCTCGCAGCTCAGGCCGGAGTGCGCTACTCGATCGAGAACCCGGCGGCCTACATCAAGAGCAATCTCGATGGCTTTGGGAATGTGCTCGAGGGCTGCCGTCACCAGGGCGTGGAGCATTTGGTCTATGCCTCCAGTAGCTCGGTCTATGGCGGCAACCGTCAGATGCCGTTTTGCGAGCAGCACGCCGTGAACCATCCGGTGAGCCTCTACGCAGCCACCAAAAAGGCCAACGAGCTGATGGCCCATACCTACAGCCATCTCTATGGGCTTCCCGCCACTGGTCTGCGGTTTTTCACGGTCTATGGCCCCTGGGGTCGTCCGGACATGGCCCCGATGCTGTTCGCCAAGGCCATCCTTTCGGGGCAGCCCATCAGGGTGTTCAACCAGGGTCAGATGCAACGGGACTTCACCTACATCGACGACATCGTCGAAGGGGTGATCCGCTGTCTTGATCAACCCGCCACCGCTGATCCCAACTTCAATCCGCTGGATCCGAATCCCGCAACTGCCGCAGTGCCGCACAGGCTGTTCAACATCGGCAACTCACAGCCCACCCCTTTGCTCCGCTTCATTGAACTGCTGGAGCAGGCCCTCGGCGTCGAGGCGATCAAGGACTTCCAACCCATGCAGCCGGGTGATGTGGTGGCAACGGCTGCCGATACTTCAGCCCTTGAGGCCTGGGTTGGCTTCCGGCCGAATACTCCCCTTGAGGTCGGTCTGAAGCGTTTTGCGGCCTGGGTGCAGCTGCACACTCAGTTGTTGGGCTGACTGCTTAGGTCGTTTTCTCTTTCTCTCTGCGCTGTTTCTTGTAGAAGCGCATCACCGCTAGCCCCACGCTTCGGGGGTCATGCCGCAGCGTTGAGGTCGGACGTGCCCCCTGGAGCGGGGCAATGGTGACGTCATATCCCTCACTACGCAGTTTGCGGCTGTCGCATTCGACAGGTTCTGCACCGCGCTGGCGGTAGTAGTCCACCAGGCTGGACTCACCGAGGTCCTCTTGGGCCAGGACCGAAGAGAACAGACGCTGCTGAATCCCCAGGCTGGCGAGCTGTGATTCGATTGCCCGCAGGTGTCCCTCGACATCCAACCCATCGGTCTCGCCCGGCTGGGTCATCAGATTGCAGATGTAGAGGCGGGGCGCCTTGCTCCGACTGATCGCCTGCACGAGCTCGGGCACCAGAAGATTGGGCAGCAGAGAGGTGTAGAGACTGCCCGGACCAAGGACGATCAGGTCGGCATTGGCGATCGCTTCGAGGGCCTTCGGTAGCGCCGGAGGTCGCTCGGGAATGCAGCCCACCCGCACGATCGGGCTGGTGGCATGGCCGATCTGGGATTCGCCTTCAATGCGGCGCCCATCGGCTAGCTCGGCCCAGAGTTTGACGTCGGCGTTGGTGGCCGGGACCACCGTGCCCTGCACCGCCAGAACCCGGCTGCTGGCGGTGATGGCCCCCTCCAGGCTGCCGGTGATGGCCGTCAGGGCGGAGAGAAAGAGATTGCCGAAGCTGTGGCCTTCGAGGCCAGTGCCCGCGCGGAAGCGGTACTGGAAAAGCCGAGTCAGCAGCGGTTCCTCTGTGGCTAGGGCCGCCAGGCAGTTGCGGATGTCTCCCGGAGGTTGCACGCCGAGTTCGCGGCGCAGGACCCCCGAGCTGCCGCCGTCATCAGCGACGGTGACGATCGCCGTGAGGTTGCTGCTGTAACGCTTGAGCCCGCTTAGCAGGGTGGAGAGCCCGGTGCCGCCGCCGATGGCCACGATCGAGGGGCCGCGGTTCAGGCGGCTCTTGGCAGCTAAGGCATCCACCAGCAGGGTGTCGCGATCGGGTGCCAGCGCCTGCTGGATCGCCCCAAAGCTGCGGCTTTGCCCGAGCCAGATCAGTCCCCCGCCCACCACCAGCACCAGTGGTCCGGTGATCTCGCGGGGGAGGACCGTGGTGATGTTGGCCAGGGACCAGCGGATGAACTCCAGCAGCCAGTAGATCGGCTGCAGGTCGGCCCAAACGGCTCCCCCCAGGAACAGCAGGAACAGACCAATGCCGGAGGTCAGCATCCAGCGCTTGACCACCAGGCCGGGCTGCAGCCAGCGTGCGGCGCGCTTGGAGCGGCTGACCAGGTCTTTCTGGCGCAGATCTCCCTTGCCGACCCAGCTCGGGCGAGGTCTCGAGCGATTCCCCCTGCGCTGTCCTCGAGCCGGCATGGGGCCAGGTTACGGAGAAACCGCCAAGATGCCCCCATTCGTGAAGGATCCGGTGCAATCCACCCCAGTGGTCCAGATGGACGACGTCAGCGTGCGTTGGGGCCGTAACACCGTGCTGAGCGACGTCGACTTGACCCTGAACGCGGGCGAGCGCCTGGCGGTGGTGGGTCCCTCGGGTGCCGGTAAATCGACGATCCTGCGTCTGCTCTCGGGTTTGCTTCTGCCCAGCAGCGGTCGCTTGAAGATCCATGGGGTGCAGCAGACCTATCTGCGGCTGGATCAGCGCAACCCCCCCGACGTCCGCACGGTCTTTCAGAACCCGGCGCTTCTGGCGTCCTTGACCGTGCGCCAGAACGTGGGCTTTTTGCTGGATCGTTTCAGTCGCTTGAATGAACGGGAGATCCGCCAGCGGGTGGCCGAGGCCTTGGAGGCTGTGGGGCTTTCTGGTACGGAGGACCTCTATCCCGGCGAGCTCAGTGGCGGCATGCAGAAGCGGGTCAGCTTTGCCCGCGCTGTGATCAGTGATCCCAGTCAGCCCGTGGGGAAGGTCCCCTTGCTGCTCTTCGATGAGCCGACGGCAGGTCTGGATCCAGTGGCCTGCACGCGGATTGAAGATTTGATCGTTCACACGACTCAAATCGCTGGTGGGAGTTCTGTGGTGGTGAGCCACGTGATGAGCACGATTGAGCGCACCGCCGATCGGGTGGTGTTGCTCTATGACGGCCTCTTCCGCTGGCAAGGAACGGTGGAGGACTTTCGGACCACAACCAATCCCTATGTGCTTCAGTTCCGCACGGCTAGTCTCAGCGGGCCGATGCAACCCGCGGAGCTCTAATCCCGATGCGCCGCAGTGTCAAAGAAGCGATCGTCGGCTTCACGCTGCTGGCGGCAGTGAGCTCGGCTGGGTTGTTCTGGCTCTGGCTCAAAGGCGTGTCGGTGAGCAATCGCACCTGGCGCTTCCAGGCGAACTTTGCTGATGCTGCTGGATTGGCGCCCCGCTCGGCGGTGACCTATCGCGGGGTCACCGTCGGTCATGTTCAGCAAGTCACCGCTACGGCCACGGCTGTGGAAGTGCAGATCGATATCAATCAACCCAACCTTCAGCTTCCTCAACCCTTGGATGCACGGGTGGAGGCGGCTTCGCTGCTCGGCGGGGATGCTGTCGTGGCTCTCACGGCCCCGATCAAGCCCTTGCCGAAGGGGACCCCTGGGCCTAAAGCGATCAACTGCAACCGCGCTTTGACGGTCTGCAATGGCTCAGTGATTCAGGGCAAGAGCGCGGCGACCTTGAGCCAGGTGACGGCCACGCTGCAGCAGTTGCTGGATCAGGCGGAGAAGGAAAAGCTGATTCCCAAGCTCGCCACCACGATCAGCAGCATTGAAACCACGGCCAAGGAAGCAACGGCGTTCATGAATGACGGTCAGTCCCTAATCGGTGACCTTCGGACCACCGTTCGTGATGTCCAGCCGACGATCAACAACCTCAACGACTCCACGGCCCACATCCTCAACTTCGTGCGGGTTCTGGATAACCCCAAGACCCTTAGCGAGCTCAAGGGCACAGTCGCCAACCTGGAGGAGCTCACGGCCACCCTGGATCGCGTGGGAGGTGACATCAACAAGCTCACCTCCGACAAGCGCTTCATGGATGGCCTGCGCAGCGTGGCGATTGGACTGGGGGCCTTCTTCGATGAGGTCTATCCCGGGAAGACCGAAACCAAACGCTGATTAGACCCCGCTGATGGCCTCCATTGCGATCGCGGCGATCGCCTGATCGCTGGCCTTGGGCAGCTGGACGTATTTGCCGCCGGCGGAGTCGGCCAGGTCCTTGCCCATGCCGCTGCCGATGAACTTGCGCTCGGTGTCGATCACCAGCAGCTTGATTCCCAGAGAGCGGTACTTGCTGGCCACCTGCTTGACCTCTTCCTTGAGGTCCACGGGCTCTTCCCCCTCTAACTGGGGCTGACCGAGGGAGCGGCTGAGGGGAACGTTGCCCCGGCCATCGGTGATGGCGACAACAACGACCTGGCCCAGTTCCCCGGTGGCCATGGCGTTGGCACCCACCCGAGCAGCCTGGGAGAGGCCATGGGCTAGGGGGGAGCCGCCGCCGCAGGGCATGGACTCCAGCCGCCGCCGTGCGGCGGTGATTGAGCGCGTCGGGGGCAGCAGCACTTCGGCGGCTTCGCCGCGGAAGGGAATCAGCGCCACTTCGTCGCGGTTCTCGTAGGCCTCGGTCAGCAACCGGATCACGGCCCCCTTGGCACTTTGCATTCGGTTGAGGGCCATCGATCCACTGGCATCCACCAGGAAGATCACCAGGGCACCGGCCTTGCGCTGCAGTTGCTTGGCCCGCAGGTCCCCGTCTTCCACCACGACCTTGCGGTGCGGTTCCCGCTCACGCCGGGTTTTTTGATAGGGCGCTGCGGCCCGCAGGGTCGCGTCGACGGCAATGCGCTTGACCGGCCCCCGCGGCAGCATCGGTTTGACGTAGCGGCCGCGGGAGTCGCTGAAGACCACCGCCCGGCTTCCGCTGCCACCGCTCTTCGCTTTGCCGGCGTTGAAGAGCAGCAGATCCGGATCGATCGCGATCGCTTCGGGATCGAGCATGAACTCCTCGGGGATCGAAGGCGGAGCTTGATCTTCCGGGGTGTCTTCTTCGTCCTGTTCGTCTTCCTTGTCGTTCTCGTTGTCCTCAGGCTCGTCCGGCTCTTGCTCTTGGTTGTCCTCGCCCTGCGGCGGGGGTGGCGGCGGAGGGGGCTCCATCTGTTGGTCGGGATCTTGGGGCGGCAGTTGCATGGCCCGCGGCGCGATCACTAGGCGCACGGCCACCTGTAGGTCCTCCGCTTCCACCCGGTCACGGCCACTGAGGGCGGCATGGGCGCGGGCGACCCGCACGGCATAGAGCTCGCTGCGGTGGCCTTCCACGCCGCCGCGCAGGGCTTCGTTCACTAGATAGGCGATTTGCTCCCGCGTGATCTGGACATCGGGTAGCCATTGGCGTGCCAGTAGCAGCTGGGTTGAGAGGGCGTCGGTTTCCTCTTGCCAGCGCTGGCGGAAGGCTTCGCTGGATTCGGCGTGGCCGATAGCACTGCGGGTGATCTCGACCCGTTGATCGAGCTCCAGGACCTGGTTGGCCGAGAGGGCAATGGCGAAGCGATCCAGCAGGTGATCGCGGATGGCCCCCTCTTCGGGGTTATAGGTGGCGATCAGCAGGCAGCGGCAGGGGTGCGAGAGGCTCAGGCCTTCGCGCTCGACCCGGTTCTCACCGCTGCCAATGGCGGCCAGCAGCAGGTTGGTGACGTTGTCATCGAGCAGGTTCAGCTCATCGACGTAGAGCACGCCCCGGTGGGCCTCGGCCAGCAGACCTGGCTGAAAGACCGCTTCACCGCTGGCGAGCGATGCCGTGACATCGACCGAGCCCACCAGGCGGTCTTCGGTGATGCCAAGGGGCACCTGCACAAACGGTGCCGGGATGACCTTGGTGGGCAGTAGGGCTTGCTTGTCGGCGCCGGTTGGGTCCGCCCCGAGTTCCGTCAGCCGCGCCCGCGTCGGCGCATCCCAGTCTTCCGGTGCCTGGGGGTCGGTGTTGAGGCCATGGCCGCCGACATCGAGGACGTCGATCGGCGGCAGCAGGGCATGCAGACCCCGCGCCAGAACGGATTTGCCAGTGCCGCGCCCGCCGGCGATCACCACACCACCCAGGCCGGGGTCGACGGCTGCCAACAGCAGGGCCAGCTTCAGGGTTCCGTGGCCGGTGATGGCGGCAAGGGGGAAGGCCCGAGCGGCTGTACCACTTGCAACCATGGAAACGCCGGAGAAGTTCGTCGTGGGCGCCAGTCTCGCTGATCAGGGCCTGGCAATTGGGCTTGGGGCCAATTTGCCCAGCGCAGTGGGCGGTCCGATTGAGACCCTGATCGCTCTGCGGCCTGAACTTCAGGTTTGTTTGGGCGAAGCGGAGCTGCGCTGGTCCCCGCTCTTTCGAACGGCTCCCGTTGGCGGCCCGCCGGATCAGCCGGACTACATCAATGCTGTGGTGGTCTTGGATCAGCCACCTGAGCCCACTGCGGCGGCGGCGATGGAGCTGTTGCGACGGCTGCAGGCTCTGGAGTCGCAATTCGGCCGCCTGCGCAAGGAGCGCTGGGGGCCCCGGACGTTGGATCTGGATCTGCTTTGGTGGGGGACATTGCAGCTCCAGAGCTCCGAGTTGGAGCTCCCCCACCCCCGTTGGGCGGACCGGACCTTTGTCTTGGCGCCCTTGGCCGTTTTGGATTCCAGCTTCGAGTTGCCACTGCAGCAGGTCTTGGCGGGACAGCCGCCGCCGTTGCGGTTGGCGCCTAGGGCCGGATGGCTTGAGTAGTTGCAACTGCCATGCTGATTGCCATCGATCGGTGATCAGATTCCATGGCGCCACTGCCCTCTCCCGAGCCCGCGCGCCAGCTTGAGACCACCGCCAGCCTGGATGTGCGCAAGCTGCGCTTCGAGGTCAATCGGATGCAGTTGCCGATGGGCGTCGAGGGGACTTTTGGGATGGTCAAGCACCCGGGGGCGTCCCTGGCGGTGCCGGTGCTTGCCGATGGCCGGGTGGTGGTCCTGCGCCAATACCGCTTTGCTGTGGCGACCCGGTTGCTGGAGTTCCCGGCCGGGACCCTGGATCCAGGCGAGACCCCGCTGAGCACGATGCAGCGGGAACTGCAAGAAGAAGCCGGCTACTCGGCCACCCGTTGGGACGAACTCGGAGCGCTGTTGCCCTGCCCGGGCTATTCCGATGAGGTGATTCACCTTTTCTTGGCCCGTGATCTCACGGAGCTGAGCGAGCGTCCGCCAGGGGATGACGATGAGGACCTGGAGGTGGTCCTGATGACGCCGGCGGCACTCGATCAGCTGATCGCCAGCGGCGATGAGTACCTCGATGCCAAGAGCGTGACGGCCTGGTTCCGCGCCAAGCAGGTGCTGGGGATCTGATGGCAGCGGAGCGTTGGCTGTTCTGGCATCGCCGTGACCTGCGTCTGGTCGACAACCTGGGTCTGGCGGCCGCCGCTGCAGCGACCCCGGCGGTCACGGGGGTGTTCGTGCTGGATCCGGCGATCCTCTCGGCGGCGGATATGGCTCCGGCGCGGGTCTGGTTTCTGCTCGAGAGCCTTAAGGAACTCCAGGCCAGCTGGCGCAAGGCCGGCAGTCAGTTGTTGTTGCTCCAGGGGGATCCCGCTGAGGTCTTGCCGCAGTTGGCCAAGGCGATCGGAGCGGGTGTGGTCGCCTGGAACCGTGATGTCGAGCCCTACGGGCGAGAGCGTGATCGGCGGGTGGCCGCGGCGCTCCAGGCCCAGGGCAAGAGGGTCCTGGTGGACTGGGATCAGCTCCTGGTGGCTCCCGAAGCCCTCAAGACCGGCAGTGGAAATCCGTACAGGGTGTACGGACCGTTTAAGCGCAATTGGTTTGGCCAGGTGGAGCGCCGGTCTGCCGCTGGGGAGCTGGCTCTGAGACCTGCCCCCCAGGGCTTGCTGGCCTATGACGGCGAGCTGCCAGTTCTCGCCGAGCTGCCCAGCCTGGAGTCCCTCGGTAAAACCTTCTCAGGTGCAGAACTCTGTCCCTGCCGTCCAGGAGAGGCCGCGGCCAAGCAGCAGCTGAAGGCCTTCTGTGATGGCGGTCCGCTCTTGGCCTATGAGCCCGGCCGGAACATGCCGGGAGAGGCGGGGACATCGAGCCTTTCGGCAGCGTTGAAGTTTGGGACCCTCAGCCCGCGCCAGGCCTGGGATGCGGCGCAGCAGGCCAAGGCCCTGGCGCGCAGCGATGAGCAGCGCGAGTCGATTCAGGTCTGGGAGCAGGAGCTGGCTTGGCGGGAGTTTTATCAACAGGCGCTTTTTCACTTCCCGGAACTCGCCGATGGTCCGTATCGGCCCCAGTGGAAGCTCTTCCCCTGGGAGAACGACCCTGATCGCTACCAGGCCTGGTGCGATGGGCTGACAGGCATGCCGATCATTGATGCGGCGATGCGCCAACTCAATGAGAGCGGCTGGATGCACAACCGCTGCCGCATGATCGTCGCCTCCTATTTAGTGAAGGACCTGATCTGCGATTGGCGCCTAGGCGAGACCGCTTTCATGGCCCGCCTTGTGGATGGTGATCTGGCAGCTAACAACGGCGGTTGGCAGTGGAGTGCTAGTAGCGGGATGGACCCCAAGCCCCTGCGGATCTTTAATCCAGCCACCCAGGCCAGCAAGTTTGATCCGGAGGGTGATTACATCCGCCGCTGGCTACCGGAGCTCAGTCACGTCAACACCAAAGACTTGTTGAGTGGCGAGATCACCCCGATGGAGCGCCGCGGCTACCCCGCGCCAATCGTGAGTCACAAGAAGCAGCAGGCCCATTTCAAGGCGCTCTATGCGTCGCTGCCGAAGGCCTAGGCCGCAACCGATGCAGGTGTTTTGGCCGTCACCTGCTGCAGCACCTCGATCACTCGGCTCTGCTGCTCAGTGCTGAGTTCCGGGAAGATCGGAAGGCTGAGGACTTCGGAGCAGAGGCGCTCGGTGATGGGCAGCGAGCCGGGCCCGTAGTTCAGGTGGGCATAAGCCGGCTGGCGGTGGATTGGAATCGGGTAGTAGATGATCGTTGTGACGCCGGCCTCCTGGAGCTGCTGTTTCAGCCAGTCGCGGCAGCAGGCTTCCGGGAGGCCGAAGTTGGCGCTGTCAGCGGACGGGGTGCAGCTTGAGCCGCAGGCCGGCGTGGGACTGCAGGCGGGGACACGAACGACGAACTGGTTCCAGCTGTGGCCGGAGGGACCGGCCTCAGGCAAGGCGAAGCCGCTGCTGCCGCTGAGTTCGGCGCGGTAGCGCTGGGCGATGGCCGTGCGCTTCTGGACCCAGTCGCTCAGGTGGGGCAGCTTGACGCCCAGAACGGCGGCCTGGATCGCATCGAGGCGGCTGTTGTAGCCGAGTTCGTTGTGGAGGTAGCGGCGGGGCATCCCGTGCACTGCCAGCTCCCGCATCCGTTGTGCCAGCGCCTCGTCTTTGCAGGTCACGGCGCCGCCGTCACCGGCACCACCGAGATTTTTGGTGGGGAAGAAGCTGAAGCAGCCCACATCGCCCCAGCTGCCCACGGGGACCCCAGCCCAGCTTGCGCCGCTGGCCTGGGCGCAGTCCTCAACCACCTTGAGGTTGTGGCCTGCGGCGATGGAGCAGACGCGCTCCATGTCGACTGGCCGGCCAAACAGATGCACTGGGATCAGAGCCTTCGTGGCGGGGGTGATTGCGGCTTCCACCTGCTCCAGGTCGATCAGGTAGGAGCTCTCCTCGACATCAACGAAGACCGGTGTGGCACCCACGGCGCTGATGGCTTCCGCGGTGGCAAAAAAGCTGTAGGAGGCGGTGATGACCTCATCGCCCGGACCGATGCCCAGGCCCCGCAAGGCCAGGATCAGGGCGTCGGTGCCGCTGTTGCAGCCCACGGCAAAGGGGCTCTGCACGCTCTCGGCAAAGGCCTTCTCGAAAGCAGCGATGACCCCGCCACCGATGTATTGACCGCTACGGAGAACCTCCAAAACCGCTGCATCCAGCTCAGGTCCGAGCTGCGCCAGCTGTTCCGTGAGGCTGAAGGGGGGCACCTGCATGAAGGGAACCTTAAGGCCCCCACTCGGTTCTCGGCCTTCTATGGCTCCTGCGGGTGCCACTTGATGTTGCAGCCGATCGATGGCGTTTGCTCGGGGCTGATCGCTTGACCGCTCAATAGGGCGTCGATGGCCGCCCTCAGGTCGGCGCCATTGAGCGGTTGGTCGTTGCCGGGGCGGCTGGCATCGAGCTGGCCGCGATAGACGAGCTGGTGCTGGCTGTCGAACAAAAAGAGATCGGGGGTGCAGGCGGCCTGGAAGGCCTTGGCGACCGCTTGGCTGGCATCAAAGAGATAGGGGAAGCCCCAGCCTTGTCGTTGGGCCTGCGCGCTTAAGCCTTGCGGGCCGTCCTGGGGGTGGGTGATGGTGCTGTTGCTGGAGATCGCCACGATCTGCAGCTGCTGGCCGTAGTCGCGTTCCAGGCGGCCCAGTTCCGGCTCGATGTGGATCACGTAGGGGCAGTGGGCGCAGATGAACAGCACCAACACCGGTTGGGCTTCCAGCGATGCTGTGCTCCAGCTGCCGCCTGCGGCCCGCTCCAGCGCGAACGCCGGCAGGGGCGTTCCCAGGGGCAACATTTCAGACGGGGTGAGCACCATGACAACGCCACCAGAATGGGGCTGATTGTGCCCTGAACTGCCTTGGGTTGGCCCCGTCCCGCAGCGGCTCTCCTGGCCCTGGCTCTGCTGGGTTGTGTGCCCGCTCACCGCAGCGCCACCTGGACGATCTATCCCCTGCAGCGCGCCCAGCCTCATGACGGCTTGGCGGTGGTGAATCAGCCCGACGGCTACGGGCTGCACATCTGGCTCTCCACCGACACCCGGGAGGCTGGCGTGTGCAAACCCCGCTGGCTGGTGGATCCAGCTCGACTGTTTAACGGCAATGGCAGCAGGCCCTTCAGCACGGGCCTGGCGAGCCGTCAGGAGTTTTTTGAAGCGGCCAACCGCCAGGACGTGCAGCGGGCCCTCCGGCAGGAGCTGAAAGCGCTCTGCCGTCAGCGCGCTCCCAAGGCCCGCTGGCAGTGGACGGTTCCGCCCCGCAGCGCCGCTGAGGTCTCGGCTCCAACCTTCCCGATGCTCGAGGAGCGGGACCTGCTCAGTCCCCCAGAGGAAAACGCAGCTTCTTAAGCCTGCGGCGTCCAGTTGGCCCAGACCTCCCGTTCGGCTTGGCGCCAGTAGCGGCTAAATCGCCCCAGATTCACTCCCTCCTCCAGCTCGACGAAGGGTGTGGGTTCGAGCTGTACCACCGGCAGGGATTGCTCGAGCGTGCGGCAGATGCTCCCCACGCGGGGATCCACGCTGGAGCTGGTGACGATGCCATCGGCGCCATGGGCTTGGGCAAAGCCCAGCACCTCGCTGGCCACATCCCCCTGGCGCAGGGTCACGGGGAGCTCCAGCAGGCACTCGTAGAGGAAGCCGATGCGTTTCAGGCTGACCGGCTCGGCTGCCCCCTGGGGATCGGCGGTGGTGGGGCTGTTGCCCCGCAGCAGTTCTCGGTCGAAGACGAACACCGCCGGCTGACCGGGGTGGGACAACAGGGCAGGGTTGCTGGGGCCCAGCGCGTCCCCGTGTAGCCAAAGGATCGGGTTGTTCATCGGTTGGGCTTGGCGGGGCGGCTGAAGGCGGAGGCTTTGGAGCTCGAGGGGCGCTGTCGGCGGCTCGTGCGATCGCCCGTCTCGCGGATCGCGGCTTGCTGCTGGAACAGGCGCTGCTCGAGCTGCTCGTAGCTGGCCTCAAACGGACAGCCCTTGGCGCTCAGGTCGCAGTCTCGGCAGTAGCGGCCATCGCTGTAGCGCTCCAGGTTGGAGCGGTTGAAGAAGTAGGGCTTGTGGCTGAAGCTGCTGGCCACCCATTGCCAACTGAGGTTGTTGCTGGCCGGGTCCCCATCGAGGAGGTGGCGCAGGAACCACTGGGCGCCCGCCTGCCAGCGGATGCGCCGCCAGTGGACGACGTAGGCCGCCAGCCACATCCGGGCGTGGTTGTGCAGCCAGCCTGTCTGCTGCAGCTCCTGGCTGAAGCCATCCATGCAGGCCAGCCCCGTGCGGCCTTCGGTGATGTCGGCGGGGAGTTCCGGTGCATAGGCCCCGGGGTGATGGCCGGTCTTGAGCGGTTCCTGGTTGCTCCAGATCCCATCGCCCAGTTGCTTCCAGAGCCGCTGCCAGTAGTCCCGCCAGCCCAGCTCATTGATCAGCTTCTCGCTGGCCTGCCGCTGCTTGGTGCGGGCGAAAAGGGCATCGCGCACCTCCGCCAGGCTGATGGCCCCGTGGCGGATGAAGGGCGAGAGCCGGGTGACGGGGCCGCTGAGGAAGTTGCGGGCCTTGGCGTAGCGCTCGGGTTGGACCCTGCGCAGGAGAGCATCCGCCTGGCTGCGTCCGCCCTGGATCGGGCTGAGGCTGCCGCTGGCTTCGGGGAAGAGCTGCTGCAGCGTGCACTCGAGTGCGCTGCGGTCGCTGAATTGACGAGGGAGATCACCGGGGTGCTCCTCCCAGTTCAGGGGCACTCCGCGCGGGGTGGGGCTAGCCAACGATGGCGACTTGGGGTCCAGTGATCCTGGCGTCTGGCGCCTTCTGGGTGAGAATCACCGCAACGCAAGCGCTCGTTTCATGCTCCTCGATCTGCGCGGTAAGAAGGCCCTGGTCACCGGCATCGCCAATAACAAGTCGATCGCCTGGGGCATCGCCCAGCAGCTGCACGCCGCTGGCGCCGAGCTCGGGGTCACCTATCTGCCTGATGACAAGGGGCGCTTTGAAGGCAAGGTGCGTGAGCTGACCGCTCCCCTTTCCCCCACCCTGTTCGAGCCCCTGAACGTGCAGGACCCCGCTCAGATCGAAGCGGTCTTCGCCAAGGTCAAGGAGCAGTGGGGCCAGATCGATGTCCTGGTGCACTGCCTGGCCTTCGCCGGTAAGGACGAGCTGATCGGTGACTACTCGAACATCTCTCCCGAGGGCTTTGCCCGAGCCCTGGAAGTCAGCGCCTACTCCCTGGCACCGCTGTGTAAGCACGCCAAGCCTCTCTTCAGCGAGGGCGGCAGTGTGATCACCCTCAGCTACCTCGGTGCTGAGCGCGCGATCCCCAACTACAACGTCATGGGCGTGGCCAAGGCCGCCCTGGAAGCCTCCGTTCGCTATCTGGCCGCTGAGCTGGGCGAGAAGCAGGTGCGCGTGAATGCCATCAGCGCCGGCCCGATCCGCACCCTGGCCAGCTCGGCCATCGGCGGCATCCTCGACATGATCCATAACGTCGAAGAGAAGGCTCCCCTGCACCGCACCGTCACCCAGGACGAAGTGGGCGGAACCGCGGCCTTCCTCGCCAGCAACCTGGCCTCCGGCATCACCGGCCAGACCATCTATGTCGACGCCGGCTACTGCATCACCGGCATGTGAGCGGCAGACTGAGCTGAGGAGGGCATGACCATGCGCACGGGCGAGATCCATCGCGTCACCGGTGAAACCGATGTGCGCGTCAAGTTGAACCTCGATGGCACGGGCCAGTGCAGCGCCAGCACGGGCGTGCCCTTCCTCGATCACATGCTTCATCAGATCAGCAGCCACGGGCTGGTCGATCTGGAGATCAATGCTGTGGGTGACACCCACATCGACGATCACCACACCAATGAGGACGTGGGGATCGCCGTGGGTCAGGCCCTGGCCCAGGCCCTCGGTGACCGGCGCGGGATTCATCGCTTCGGTCACTTTGTGGCGCCCCTGGATGAGGCCTTGGTGCAGGTGGCCCTCGATTGCAGCGGCCGCCCGCACCTGAGCTTTGGCCTGCAGATCCCCGCTCAGAAGATCGGCAGCTACGACACCGAGCTGGTTAAAGAGTTCTTTGTGGCCGTGGTGAATAACTCCGGCCTCACCCTGCACATCCGGCAGCTGGATGGGGTGAATTCACACCACATCGTTGAGGCCTGCTTCAAGGCGTTTGCAAGGGCGCTGCGCCAGGCCACCGAGGTGGATCCGCGCCGCGCCGGAGCGGTGCCCAGCAGCAAGGGCGTGCTGGAGCGCGCGGGCGCCTAGGCCCGCTTAACACTCCGTTACGCGATGATGGCGGCGTCGCTCAGCGTCTTTGCCCATGACCGTCGCCCCCGCCCTCGGCTACGACCGCTCCGATTGGGCCAGCGCCTTCCGCAACGTTGGCGTCGAGCTTGATGGCGTCGCGCTGACCGCAGCCCGGGGCGCGATTCCAGCTGAGCTTGAGGGCACTCTTTACCGAAATGGTCCCGGCCGGTTGGAGCGGGGTGGTCAGTGGGTGCATCACCCCTTTGACGGGGACGGCATGATCACCGCCCTGCGGTTTGAGGGAGGTCAGGTCCAGCTGCGCAATCGCTTTGTGCGCACCGAGGGCTTTGAGGCCGAGGAGCAGGCGGACAAATTTCTCTACCGAGGTGTCTTTGGCACCCAGAAGCCCGGCGGCATTGCCGCCAATGCCTTTGACCTGCGTCTGAAAAACATCGCCAACACCCATGTGGTGCGGCTGGGAGATCAGCTGTTGGCCCTGTGGGAGGCCGCCGAACCCCATGCGCTGGACCCTGAGACCCTGGAAACCCGCGGCCTCAGCCGGCTGGATGGGTTGCTCAAGCCCGGTGAGGCCTTCAGTGCCCATCCCCGCTTTGACCCGGGCCACCACGGTGAGGCGCGGATGGTGACCTTTGGCGTGAAGGCGGGCCCCCGCAGCACGATTCGGTTGATGGAGTTCTCCAGCACCGGAGCGCTCGTGGCCGATAGCCGCCACAGCTTCAAGGGCTTTGCCTTCCTGCATGACTTCGCGATCACCCCGAACTGGGCGGTCTTCCTGCAGAACGCCGTCGCCTTTAACCCGACGGGCTTTGTCATCGGCCAGAAGGGTGCCGCCCAGTGCCTCAGCTCGAAGCCTGGCGAGAAAGGCCAGTTCTGGCTGATCCCCCGCAGCGGCGAGGGCAAGCCGCTGCAGATCCCGGCTCCCGAGGGCTTTGTCTTCCACCACCTCAATGCCTTTGAAGACGGCGAGGAGTTGGTGGTGGATTCGATCTACTACGACGACTTCCCCTCGATCGGTCCGGATGTGGACTTCCGCCAGGTCGACTTTGAGTCGATTCCAGAGGGGCAGCTGGTGCGCTGCCGTATCCATCTCGAGAGCGGTGCGGTCAGCACCGAGGTGCTCGAAGCGCGCACCTGCGAGTTCGCGATGGTCAACCCCGAGCGGCAGGGCCTTGAGGCCCGCTACAGCTGGATGGCCGTGGCGGAGCGGGAGCGCGGCAACGACCCCCTGCAGGCGATCAAAAAGCTGGATCTCAGCACCGGAGCGGGCCGGGTCTGGAGCGCGGCGCCCCGTGGCTTTGTCAGCGAGCCACTGATGGTGCCCCGCCCCGGTGCCACGGCTGAGGACGACGGTTCGGTGCTCTGCCTGGTCTGGAACGGTGCCCGCTGTGCCAGTGATCTGGTGATCCTGGATGCAGCCAGCTTGGCGGAGGTGGCGGTGCTGGAGCTCCCTCTCGCAGTACCCCACGGCCTGCATGGGAGTTGGGCCCAGGCCTGATGCCTTGGTTTGTCAAAACCGAGCGCTTCCTGCGGCCCTACGTCGAGATGAAACCCCATCTCGAGGCCCATCGCCGCTGGGTCGAGCAGCTGCGTGGCCAAGGTCAGGTGCTCAGCAGTGGCTACTTGGTGGATGGTGAGGGTCAGCCAGGCGGCGGTGGGTTGTTGTTGCTGCAGGCCGGGGACTACAGCGAAGCCGAAGCGTTGATCCAGCAGGACCCGATGGTGCTCAGCGGCGGGGTGGAGTGGACGCTGCAGCAATGGCGCCCCGCGGTGGGTGATCTGGGGGTGATCTGAGCGGCCAGTTGGATTTGGTCGCAGGTGTGGCTTGATCCGGTTGTTGCTGCCTCGTGGATTGCCCGTAGACAGGAGTGATCATCCCCCTGAGCCATGTTCAGCCCTCGATCCGCCGCCCTGGGCTTCTGCCTGATTCCTGCCTTATCACCGTTGGCGTTGATCCAACCCGCTCAGGCGGGGGGTGGTGATCGCTGCGGCGGCATCCTCTATCAACTGCAGGTCAGCCAAAGCGGCACCACCGCCTTTGACCGTTTTCGCTTCAACCTCGGCCTTGATGCCGAGGCAGGAAAGAAGGCCGAGGCGATGGAGCAGATGAGTGCCCGACTCGAGCAGTTGCGCACAGCCTTGACGCCACTGGTGAGCGGGCGGATGACGATTCCTGCACCGCGCACCTATGCCATTGGTGGCGGCAGCGCTGGGCCTCGGCGGCAGCGGGCCAGCACCAATGTCTCGGGAGAGGTCAGTAAGGGCAACTACGACGCCCTGATCAAGGCAGCAGGCACCTTGCCTGGGGTGAGCCTGCGTGGCTTCACGTCGCTGGCTGCGAGCGGTAGTGCGGAAACAGTGCAGGCTCAGTTGATGCGCCAGGCCTTGGCCGACGGCAAGCGCCAGGCCCAGGTCACGGCCGATGCCCTTGGGCTGCGCAGGGTTCAGTTGCTGCGGATTAATCAGCGTGGTGGCTATGGGCCAAGGCCGATGCCCTACAACCGCGCCCTCTCGGCCAGCTTCAACCCAGAGGAAGCCCCGGCTCCTCGTAACTCGGTGAGCCTGGCGTTGGATTACTGCCTCTCTTGAGCCAGCAGGGCCTGCAGTTGGGGTTTTAGGGCTGCGAAGGCGCGGCCCCGATGCCCCACTTCGGCCTTGAGCGCTTTGGGCATCTCCGCAAAGCTGAGCTGTACTTCCGGCACATAGAAGACGGGGTCGTAGCCAAAGCCGCCATCGCCTCGGCATGCCATCAGGATTTGGCCTGGGCAGTGACCTTCCACTTCAAGGACCACACGACCACTGGGGTCAGCGAGGGCCAAGGCGGCGGTGAAGCGTGCGGAACGGGCCGCCGGGTCGATGGCGCCCGCGTCATTCAGCTCCTGTAGGAGCCGTTCAATGCGTGCTGCATCGGTGGCGGCGTAGCGGGCTGAGTGCACTCCGGGGACGCCGCCGAGGGCATCGACGCTGAGGCCTGAATCGTCGGCCAGGGCCCACTGACCTGTCGCTTGTGCCACGGCCTCGGCCTTGAGGCGGGCGTTGGCCGCAAAGGTGTCGCCGGTTTCCTCCACCTCAATTCCCTCGGGCTGGGGTTGGGTGTCGAGGCCCAGGTCCTCTAGGAGTTGTGCGAACTCACGCACCTTGCCGGCGTTGCCGCTGGCGATCACCAGGGTGTTCATCAGATTGCTTCGGCCAGTTGGCGCGCCCAGGAGAGCACTTCAGCCACACGCGCTTCGCTCGGGGCTTCGCAATAGAGCCGCAGTAGGGGCTCGGTGCCGGAGAAGCGCAGCATCAGCCAGTGGCTGGGGCCGAGGCGCAGTTTCACTCCGTCGGTGGTGATCACCTCTTGAACAGGGGATCCGGCGACCTCCTTTGGCGGGGTGCTGGCGAGGAAGTCCTCCAGCCGCTGCCGGGTGGCCATGTCTTTGAGGCGTAGGTCCAGGCGGTCGTAGGCCGCGGCACCGCCGCAGCGCTCCTGCAAGGCACTGACGCGAACGCCCAAGGGTTGGCCCCCCTCTACCAGCGCCTCGATTAAGAGCAAGGCCGCGTAGAGGGCATCGCGCTCCGGCAGGTGGCTTCCGAAGCCAACACCGCCTGATTCCTCGCCGCCCACCAGCACGTCACTGCTGAGCATCTCAGCGGCGATGTATTTGAAGCCCACCGCCTTCTCGAGCACCGGCCGACCCAGGTCCTCCGCCACGAGTTGCATCAGATCGGAGCCGCTCACGGTTTTCACCACAGAACCGCTCATCCCCTTGGCCCGGGCCAGGTGATCAATGAACAGGGGCATCAGCAGCTGGGTGCTGCAGAAGCGACCGTGTTCATCCACCGCCGCAATGCGATCGCCATCGCCGTCAAAGACGATGCCCACGGCCGGCCGGCCGGCCAGGGTCGAGGCCCGCACCTCTGCGATCAGTTGCTGCAGGTAGGGGGCCAGGGGTTCGGGCGGGTTGCCGCCAAAGAGGGGATCACGGTTGGAGCGGATCTCACGCAGGTGATCGCTTTGCACTGCACCTTCGAGCAGGCGGCTCAGTCCACCGGCCGCGGAGCCGTGCATCGGATCGACGATCACCTGCAGGCCTAGGCGCTCGAGTCCGGCGCTTAGAGCTGCGGTGTCCACCTTGGCTTTGAGGCCCGCGAGGTAGGTCCCCATGGCGTCAAAGCGCAGGGTCTCGCCTTGGATCGGCACTGAGATGCCGCCGGCCTGCAGCCGCAGTTCCACCCGCTTGGTGAAGTCCCCTTCCACCGAACCACCGAAGGGGCCTTTGATTTTCAGGCCGAGCCACTCCGGCGGGTTGTGGCTGGCGGTGATCACCAGTGCACCGAGGGCCTGGCGTTCCACCACGGCCCAGCTGGCGGCAGGGGTGGGGATGGGTGCTTCCGCCAACACCGGGACTAAGTCGGCGCCGCGCACCGCGCTGCAGATCGCTTCGGCGAGTTCCGGTGCGAGGAAGCGGCGGTCGTAGCCGACCACAATCTCGCGGCTGTTTAGTCCTGCGGGTGCTGAGGACTCCAGTTCCCGGGCGGATGCGGCAGCAACCGGTAGGAGTCTCTCGACGGTGATGTCCACGCCGAGGATGCCGCGCCAACCGTCGGTGCCGAAGGCAATGGGGCTGGCCTCCAGGGGCAGGGGCGCTGAAGCCATCGGAGCAGGGCAGGGGCGACATCCACGTGCTAGCAGGCTGCGGCGGCCACCTAGCGTCAGGGGGTGCCAGCTCAGATCCTGCTCAACGACCGGCTCTTGCGCAGTTGGTTGCGCTGCAAGCGCCGCGCCTGGCTTGATTGCCATGGCGATGGCGACCAGCGGCTTTGGACGTCCCACCGCGAATTGCAGCTCGATGAGCAGCGCCGCAGTTTCGCGACCTTGTTCCCTGAGCGCCCCGGCCATGGTGAGGCGGCAGCCCAGGCCGGAGCGCCGGCGGTGGTGGGCCTGCGGCTGAAGGGTGAAGGCGTCGAGGCCCACCCGCCCCTGCTCCAGAAGGTCAAAGGCGAAAGCCGTTGGGGGCCTCACAGCTATCGGCCGGTGTTGTTTCGGCCGGGACGGCGGACAACGCGTGAGCACCGCTATGTCCTGGCCCTTTGGGGGCGTTTGCTGGCGGAGGTGCAACAGGCACCGGTTCGAACCGCCTTGGTGCTCTCGGGATCAGGCCGGGGGTTGCAGCAGGAGACCGTCCCCTTGGCCGGCAACCTGCCGCGACAGCTGGATGAAGCGCTGGAGCGCCTGGCCGATGATCTGCGCCGGCCAACGCCGCCTCCCTTGGTGGCCGATCGCAAGAAGTGCGTGCTCTGCAGTTGGAAGGCCAGCTGTGACCAAGTGGCCGCGGCGGAGGGACACCTCAGCGAAGTCAGTGGGATCGGCGCCAAGCGGCGCGACATGTTGATGGAGCTCGGGATTGATCGTCTCAGTGCCCTGGCTGAGGCCGATCCAGGCGACCTGGCGGATCGCCTGATGACCTATGGCGAGCAGCACGCCGAGATTGCGCCGCAGCTGGTCACCCAAGCCCAGGTGCAGGCCAGGGGCGAACCGTTGCGGTGCGACCTTTTGGCGGCCCTGCCGGAATTGGCGAAGGCACCTGGGGTGCTCATCTACGACATCGAATCGGATCCCGATGCCCGGGACGATTTCCTGCATGGCTTTGTGCGTCTGCCCCGCAATCCCGACGGCAGTTGGCCGGATCTAGCCCAGGCCTCTGCTGCGCCTTACCACCCGGTTCTCGCCCTGCTGGAGCACGGTGAGGAGCGGCTCTGGCAGCGCCTGATGCGTTTGCTCGAGGCCTATCCCGATTGGCCAGTGTTGCATTTCGGCGAAACGGAGGTCTTGGCCCTGGTGAAGATGGGCCAACGCTTGGGGGTGCGCGAGCGGGAGCTCAAGGCCCTACGGGCCCGGATGCTGGACGTGCATCAGCGCCTGCGCCAGCACTGGTGGATGCCCACCAACAGCTACGGGCTCAAGGCGGTGGCCAGTTGGCTTGGCTTCCGTTGGAGCCAGCAGGGTGTCGATGGCGCTCGGGCCCTGCTCTGGTGGCGCCGCTGGCGCCTCGGCGGAGCCGGCGCCGATGGCCGTGGCTCCCGCCAGAACCTGCGCCGGATCTTCCGCTACAACCACGACGACGCGCTCGCGACCTGGGTGGTCGCCCGTTGGCTTCTCGATCAGCCCTGACCGCCAGCGCCGATTGGAGGCGCGATAAAGGCCAGGGGTGTGCTGATGGTCAACTCGGTGCCCTCTGCCTGCAGGGTGCTGGCTTCGAGCTGAGAGCGGCGGATCAGCGCGAGCCCCCGGCGGCCCTGAGAGGAGGTCACGACACCAGCGCGCTCGCCGCCAGCGCTGCTCAGGGTTGTGCCGGGCTCGAGGGCTTCACTGGTTTCCCAGTAGCGCAGCTGTTGCTTGACCCCGTCGTAGGTGGCGAGTTTCGCCAGGGTCTCCTGGCCCACGTAGCAACCCTTGTTCAGGCTCACCCACTGGGCCAGTCCGAGTTCAAACGGATTGGTGTCGTCGTTCAGTTCACCGGGTTCGGTGGGCAGGCCATGCCGCAGGCGGTTGGCTTCTACCTGTTCGCCGGACCATTCCGGCAGCTCAGCGAGCCATGGCGGCAGCTCCTCGTCAGATCGCTGCAAGACAACGGCGGCATTCGGACCGCTGCCGAGGTTGACTCCAGGTCGCATCAGCACGCTGTCTTCGGTTTGGGCGTCGCCCTGCCACTGCCAGAGGGTGGCCGGCTGAACAGCGCCCAGCCGCACGTTGTCGGCGGGGAAGAGCACGCGATCCAGGCCGGCGCGGATGGCCTCACCATTTCCTGCGATGACGATCAGGTCAGCGCCTGCGTCATCGACGCAGACCAGCGCCAGGCCGCGCATTCGGGCCGTGGGGCTGATTAGGCAGGTCGGCAGGCAGTCCCCCGGCTTGGCCAGTTCAATCGCTTGACTGCTCTGGCCGTGGAGAAAGCGGCGGGTGTCGCTGCCCTCCAGGCGAATCAAGCTGACGGGAGTGCCCCAGCGGCTGGCTGCACTCATGCCTGGTGTGCGGCTGCGACTTCATCCAGCTGGAACAGGCTGCGCAGCTCCAGGCCGGCCTCCTGCATGGCAGCCAGGCCACCTTCCTGGCGATCAACGATCGTCACGACGCGCTCGACCACATACCCCGCTTCGCGCAACTGCTTCACCGCTTTAAGGGAGGAGCCACCGGTGGTGACCACGTCCTCGAGCACGGTGATGCGGCTTCCCGCCTCCGGCAGGGGACCCTCTAGCCAGGCACCGGTGCCATGGCCTTTGGCTTCCTTGCGGACGATCAGGGCGTCCAAGGCTTGACCGGCCAAGGCCGCGGCTTGGGCCACGCCACTGACCAGGGGGTCGGCGCCGAGGGTCAGGCCCGCGACGGCCACAGCGCCGGGCTCCACCAGTTCCAGCATTTGGGCCGACAGCAGCGCGAGGCCCAATCCGCTGAGGCTGACGGGCTTGCAGTTGACGTAGTGACTGCTGGTGCGACCGGAGGCCAGGGTGAAGTTGCCGTGGCGGTAGGCCCGCGTGGCCAGCAGTTCCAGCAGCAGTTGCCGCTGTTCGGTGCTGGTGGAAGGCAGGGAAACGGTGGTAGTCACTCCGCTGGCGTCGAGCTCTCGGTCTGTCTAGTTTGCGCCTAGAGCCCAGAGCCCTAAGGGATGCAGCTGCTCCGATCACTCGCCATCGCTGCCGCTGCGGCGGGATCGCTGATCCCGGCTGCTTCAGCGGGCCCCGTTGTCTGTCGTACCAGCATCGAGGCGCCCCTCGATGGTTCTCCGCTGGTGGAGGTGAGTCGCTGCGGGCCTGTGACTACCACCCCTGAGCTGATGGAGCAGCGCTTCTTCAGCTACACCGCGCCCTATGCCCGTGGGGTCAGCGTCGTGAATCAGATCACCGATGTTCTCGGCATTGCTATGGGCGGCCGCGAGGGCAACCGGGTGATGGGCCTGGGCTTCCCAGATCAGACGATCGTCTGGGACGGCTCGGCGGTCGAGAACACCTATCAAGTGCTGCTGGATCAGCAGAGCAACCCCCTGCCTTGGCGCACAGCCGATGTCTCCAATGGCTTCTGCCAAGGGTTGCCCCAGGGCGGCTGCAGCAACCTCTCTGCCCCCGTGCGCGGCTTGTGGTAAACCACACCCGCTGGGGGTCTAGCAATCTGGTGAATGCAGCGGACTCATAATCCGCCTTAGGCGAGTTCGATCCTCGCGACCCCCATTCTTTGGCGATGCGATTTCTGGCTCCGGCGGCCCTGCTGATCCTGCTGGCCTTTTTCGCCGCCTCTGAATTTTCCCTGATTCGCCTGCGCCCGACCCGGGTGCAGCTGCTCGAGGAGGACGGCCACGCTGGTGCGACCGCCGTGGCACGCCTGCAGCGGCGTTTGCGCCGGGCCCTGGTGGCGACGCAGCTCGGCATGGCCATGGCCCTGTTGGCGCTGGGCTGGAGTGGCCGCGCCCTGGCGGAACGGCTCTCCGCTGCTGCCGGTCAGCAGGTCTGGTGGGACATCGCTGTCTTTTCGGTCCTCGTGCTCTTGGCCACTCTTTTGGGCGGCTTGGTGCCTAAGGCCTGGGTCTTGCATCGCCCCGAAGCCACCGCCCTGCGGCTGGCGCCGGTGTTGGAGAACCTGATTCGCACCCTGGCGCCGTTTTTGGCGGTGGTGGAGCGTCTCGGTGATGGGGTGCTGCGCTTGCTGGGCTTGCCGCGCAACTGGGATCAGTTGGTGCCGGCCCTCTCAGCCGGTGAGCTCGAAACCCTGATTGAGTCCAACAGCGTCACCGGCTTGATGCCCGATGAGCGTGACATGTTGGAGGGTCTCTTTTCTCTGCGCGATACCCAGGTGCGGGAGGTGATGGTCCCCCGTTCGGGCATGGTCACCCTGCCTTTGGAGGTGCGCTTTGGTGAGCTGATGGAGGCCGTCCATACGACCCACCACGCCCGCTTCCCGGTCTTGGGCAGTTCCCTCGATGACGTGCGCGGGGTGCTGGACCTCAGGCGTTTGGCGGAACCGATTGCCAAGGGACTTCTGCAGCGCGACACACCGTTGGCTCCCTATGTCACCCCGGTCACCAAGGTTCAAGAGACCACGCCAGTCGCTGAATTGCTGCCCTTGATTCGCAGTGGTCAACCGCTACTGCTGGTGGTGGATGAGCACGGAGGCACCGAGGGTCTGGTCACGATCTCCGACTTCACCAGCGAGATCGTCGGCGAAGAGGAGGATCCCGAAAATCCCGAGGAGTACCTCCAGCAGCTCCAGGACGACAGCTGGCTGGTAGCCGGAGATCTGGAGATTTATGAGCTGAACAGGGAGCTCAACCTCCAGTTGCCTGAATCCGACGAACATCACACACTCGCCGGCTTCCTCTTGGAGCGCCTGCAGCACATCCCTTCACCCGGAGAAAGTGTGTTCTGGAAGGGGCATCAATTTGAGGTCCTCGCGATGGATGGTCCCCGGATTGACCGTGTAGAGATCAGTCGCCGTTTGGCAGAGCCCGTCAGCGATGACGACCTTTGATCCCTGATAATTACTGCGCCGGAACACCAACGCCATGAAGCCAGTCCGCGTTGGGGTCATCGGGATCGGAAACATGGGCTGGCACCACGCCCGGGTGCTCAGCCTGCTCAAGGATGCAGAGCTTGTCGGGGTTGCTGACCCAGACCCCCATCGCGGTCAGCTTGCGGTCGAGCAGTTTGGCTGCCGCTGGTTTGGGGATTACGCCGAGCTGCTGAAGGAAGTCGAGGCGGTTTGCATCGCGGTGCCGACGCTCCTGCACCACCGCGTCGGCATGACCTGCTTTGACGCGGGCGTGCACGTTCTGATCGAGAAGCCGATCGCAGCCACCCAAGACGAGGCCTCCGATCTGATTCGAGCGGCGAAATCCTCCGGCCGTCTGCTGCAGGTGGGGCACATCGAGCGCTTTAACCCAGCCTTCCGCGAGTTGGTCAAGGTGGTGGCTGGCGAGGAGGTCGTGGTGCTGGAGGCCCGCCGCCACAGCCCCAACCCGGACCGCGCCAATGACGTCTCGGTGGTGCTGGATCTCATGATCCATGACATCGATTTGGTACTGGAACTGGCGCAGGCCCCCGTTATTCGCCTTGCCGCCGCCGGCGGCCGCAGCGCCGATGGTCCGATCGATTACGTCAATGCCACCTTGGGCTTTGCCAATGGTGTGGTCGCCAGCCTGACCGCAAGCAAGATGGCGCATCGCAAGATCCGCAGCCTTTCTGCTCACTGCCGCAGCGCCCTGGTGGAGACCGATTTCCTCAACCGCAGCCTGCAGATCCACCGGCGGACCCACCAGTCCTTCAGCGCTGACCACGGTGAATTGCTGTATCGCAACGATGGATTCATCGAAGAGGTCAGCACCTCGCCGGTGGACCCCCTGGTCGCTGAGCTGGAGCATTTCCTCCAGTGCGTTCGCGGTGAGGAGAAGCCCGCCGTCGACGGCCCTCAGGCGTCGCGGGCCCTGCTGCTGGCTGATCTGATCGAGCAGTGCGTCGAGCAGGCCAACATCTGCATGACCCTGCCGGAGCCGATCTAACTCAGGCCATCTCCGCCAGTTCTTTCAGCGCCAGCAGCTGCCAGCGGCGGCATTCAGCTGGTGAGGCGCGATAGAAGGCATCCCAGGCATCGCCTTTGTGGCTGCCGTACTCCGCGGGATCGGTCTCCGGATGGCGCTGCTGCCAGCCGACGCGGACCGCGTGGCCAATCACCACATCCAGCACCAGGTCGTCAGCGACGCTGACCTCCGGGTTGGCATCGACGAAGGCAATCAGGGTGACCAGGGTCTCGATGCAGAGGCGGCGGTATTCGGGCGCCTCAATCTTGCTGAGCAGGTGCTCGACGTGGACCGCAAAGTTGCGCTCGCCGGGAGTCTTCTCCTTGAGCAGCGGCGCGCTCTCGAGCCGGTTGCGGCGCTCGAGCTTGTCGCCGATGACCAGGCCGCGGCAGTGGTGCAGCAGGCTCCAGATTCCGGGGTGGAAGTCCCGGGGCACGTTCTGCAGTGCACCCATGCGCTCCCGGTGTTTCAGCCAGTTTTCGCCCTTTTCGAGCTCCTCCAAGGGTTCAGGAGCCTCCCAGCTCACCCGGCCACTGAGGTGCAGTTGCTCCTTGCGTTGCAGGGCGGCCTTGGCGTGCTCCACATCGCTGAGCACCTGCTTGAGCCGCCGTCCGATGGCGTGGGGCGGCGTGTCGCAGAGCGCCTCGAAGGCTTCACTCGGTGAGAGGTTCTGCTCCCCGGCCACTTCACTGGTGAGCAGCAGCAGCAGTTGTCCCAGCTGCAGGGTCAGGCTGCCGCTGAGTAAGGCGGGATCACGTCGGGCCAGGCCATCGAGGGCGAGCAGGAGTTCCTGCTGCAGCACCCATTCGCGGCTGTCCTCGCCGCTGTAGAGGCGGATCATGGCTGCAATCGCCTTGCTGCTGAGGGGCTGGGTGATCAGGGAGTCGTTGGTGTAGTTGCGCCCCACCACGACCTGTTTCTGGCGCACCAAGAGATCGGTGAGGGCATCTTCAAGCTGGGGATGAACCAAACCCAGGACTCCAGCGCAGCGCCGCACCACGTTCCAGTCCCCATCCTTGAGGGCGCGGCGGTAGGCCTCCTCCAGCAGGGCCTTGGGTGTTGCATTGCCCTTGGGTCCGGTCAGGACGGCCGAGAGGCCGAGCCGGCGCACCAGCAGTTCCAGCAGCTCGGCTTGCTCTTGGAGGGAGGCGCTTTGCCAGAGCCGCTCCAGCAGCGCATCCAGGCTGGATTCCTCCAGCTCTTGCTCTTGTTCGGCGGTCAGCGGTTTGTCCAGGCCGCTGCTCTGCAGTCCTTGGCTGGGCTGGGCTGCGCTGACGGCAGCCTCCGGTTGCGCATGGGGCAGTTCCGCCCAGCAAGCTTGGTTGGCCAGGTCCTCCAAGCTGCCGAGTTGCACGGCGGTTCCACCCAGCACGCCGCTCCGCAGGGTCTCCCCAAGACGCAGGAAGGTTTCAGGGCTGCGCTGGAAGGGACCTTCTTCGACAGGGATCAGCAGCAGCGGTAGCCCGCTTCCGCGCCAGTGGCGTTGCAACTGACTGATTTCGTTGGTGACCGCATCCACCAGTTGCTCGGGGTCATCGGAGAGATAAAAGGTGTCCTCCTCCAGCACCGCTGGCAAAAAGGCCAGGGTTTGGCCGTCTTGGCGGTAGAGCCGGGCGGTGGCCATGGTCTCCATGCGCAGCCGCGGATGACCGCTCAGGCCCAGTCGCGCATTGGCGCCTACCTGGGCCATCCGCCGGCCGAGCTCTTGGGAACTGGCGATGTTGCTGGGCCCTGGGCGGCTGACGGCCAGTCCCGACTGCTCCAGGGCCGCTGCGATGTGCTCGCGTGCGGGTACGAAACTCACCAGGACCTGAGGCGCCCCCAGACTGCGGCTGCGGCGCCGTTCGCTGGGGTCCAGTTGCTGCGGCTCCAGTAGGCCCAGCAGCATCAGGTCGCTGAGCCAGGTCAGGCTTTGCGTCCAGAGCAGTGGAACGTTGTCGTTGGCAATGCGCTCCTGGCTTCCCGGTTGTTTGCGCTCGGCGTCGATGCTGGCTTTCGGCACTACATAGACCTCTGGCAGTAGCTCGATGCCGTCCACTTCGACGGCAACCTTGCGCAGCCGCTCCCGCCAGCTCCAGGCCTCACTCCAGCGTTCTTCGCAGCAGGCCGTGATCAGCTCATAGGCCAGGAACAGGGGCCACTCGCATTCGATGTGCTCGAACTGGGCCAGTTCCTCCCGTTCGTAGTGCAGTCGGTTGTGGTCCTCGACGACGGTCTGGTGACCGTCCCGGCGGAAGCGCTTGTAGCCGTAGGGCCCGCCCAATTCGGTGCGGATCTTTTCGCGCGTGCGTTCCACAAGGGCGCTGTCTTCTACGGCCCAGGCCGGGTAGCCAATCACCGAGAGGCAGGCCGCATCGACTTCTTTGCTGGCTGATTCCCGGGGCAACAGGCCGCTGAGGGCGCGCCGCAGCCGCACGATGGCGTCGTGGGGAATGTGCAGGTGGCACTGACCATTTCCGTGGGGGCCATAGAGATCCAGGCCTTCCAGGGCCTCGAGGGCAGCCTTAACCAGACCAATGGAGCTGGCGTTGCGCTCTGGCAGGCCGTGGTTGCCTTTGTCCCCGCGCTCCCAGATGCCGTAATCGCGCACCCGGTAGGCGCGAGCCACGTAATAGACGAGGTTTTGCAGGAAGTCCCGTTCGTGGCTCGTTTGAACCACCACCAGTCCCGAACGGGTCAGCTGGGCGAGCTGCAGCAGGAATAGTGCCGTGGCATCGAGCTGTAGGTGCCCCCAGCCGTCATCGGGGACCACCGGATCGCCACTGCCCGTGTCGTACTTCGCGTGCAGGCAATCGAGCGGGGAGAGGGTCTGCTTGAAGCGTTCGACCTTGTGGGCCTGGCGCAGCATCGCGTTGAGTAGGCCCCGCATCAGTTGCAGCACCCGCTGCTCCAGCTCGTAGACGCGGGTGGTGTCGCCACTCAGGCGCCGATGGGCCAGGGCGAGGCCCCAGACGCATTGGATCGAGTAGACGCAGTCCCGCACCCAGGCATCGCCGTAGTTGCCGTGGACGTTGTTGGCGGTGCTGGCGGGGAGCAGGCCAGTGATCGGGTGTTGGCGCTGCAGCACCACCTGATCGATCTGACGGTCCAGTTCTTGGAGGCGCTGCCAAGCCTCAGCGGCACTCAGCTGCAGCGGTGCGGCGCTGTTCGCAACCGGGGCGCTGCTGAGGGTCATGGGCGAGCACTGCCTGAAGGCCAGCCATAGATTCTCCCGTGCGGCCTATCCACGACGGCATCAATGGCGACTCCCGCCAGCCCCAATGCGTTTGATCAGCCCGCCTGGGAGACCGCCCAGGTCTTGGGTGTGCAGGTGGCCGTGGCCGCCGATGTGCTCGAAGCAGCCCTGGCTTTGAAGCAGCGGGGGGGCGGTCAGATCGTCACCTTGAACGCCGAGATGACGATGTCGGCCCTGGCCGATCCCGCCCTAGGTGGGGCGATCGCGGCGGCGGATCTGGTGATTCCTGATGGTGCCGGTGTGGTCTGGGCCCTCAAGCGCCAGGGTTACCGGGTGCGCCGCAGCCCAGGCATTGAGCTCGCCCGTCAGCTCCTGGTCGAGGCGGCGTCCCGCAGCTGGCGTGTTGCTTTGGTGGGGGCCAGTCCCGAGGTGATGGCGCTGGTCTCGGCCCGGCTGAAAAAAGAGATTCCCGGCCTGAACCTGCAGTTCAGTGTCCACGGCTATCAAAGCCCGGATCAGTGGCCCGGCATTGAGCAGCAACTCCGCGAGGCCAGGCCGGATCTGGTGCTGGCGGCTTTGGGTGTGCCGCGCCAAGAGACTTGGATCCAGCGCATGCATGCTGGTCAGCCGGGCCTCTGGATGGGAGTGGGCGGCAGTTTTGACGTCTGGTCGGGCGCGAAACAGCGTGCTCCCCAGTGGATGTGCCGTCTGCAGATCGAATGGCTGTATCGCCTCGTTCAAGAGCCCAGCCGTTGGCGCCGGATGTTGGCTTTACCGGAATTTGCCTGGGCCGTCTTGCGCCGGGGCTAATCCCGGATGGCCATCAAAAAGCGGTGGAGACCCAATGGGCCCCCACCGCTTTTTTGTTTCTCTCAACTGCTCAGCCGGGGATCAGCGGAAGCCGACGGAGGCTTGCCAGACAAAGGCCAGCAGCAGGAAGAACAGGGGAATGATCGGCAGGATGTCAATCAGAGGACCGAAGGCTTGGTAGGCCTCGGGCAGCTGGGCCAGGGTCTGCAGGGCGTAGGCGGCCATCCTGGTTTCGTCGTTGGCTAGGGACGGAAACTACCACGTGTGGGCGGCCGGAGAGGCTGGTTCCCACGGAGCGAAATCCTCTGAAAAACAGCCGTCACGGATGGCCTGTCCCATCGCTGTGCTGAAGCGCACCAGTTGGGTGATGTTGTGCAGGCTGAGCAGGATCTTTCCGAGCAGTTCATCCGTTTTGATCAGATGGTGGAGGTAGGCGCGGCTGTGGACCGTGCAGGCCGGGCAGCTGCAGCTGGGATCCAGTGGGCTGTGGTCATGGCGGAAGCGGGCGTTTTTCAAGTTCCAGCGCTCGCCGCCCACGAGGGCCGCTCCGTGGCGTCCCAGGCGGGTGGGCAGCACGCAATCAAAGAGATCGAAGCCATTGGCCACGGCGATGGCCATTTCAGGGAGGGTGCCAACGCCCATCAGGTAGTGGGGCTTGTCATCGGGCAATAAGGGGCCGACCTGGCGCACGATCCGGTGCATTTCTTCGGCGGGCTCGCCCACGCTCACGCCACCGACGGCGATGCCTGGCAGTCCCATGGCGCTGATGACGCGTGCCGATTCTTCGCGTAGGTGCGGGAAGCAGCCCCCCTGCACGATCCCGAATAGAGCCTGATCGTCCTTGGTGTGGCTCGTGATGCAGCGCTCCAGCCAGGCATGGGTGCGGCGGCAGGCGGTCTCCACCTCGCTTTCAGTGGCGGGATAGGGCGGGCACTGGTCAAAGGCCATTGCCACATCGGCCCCCAGGGCCATTTGGATCGCCATGGATCGCTCTGGGGTGAGATCGATCCGGGCCCCATCGCGCGGGGAGCGAAAGACCACGCCGCGGTCGTTGATGGTGTTGATGTCTCCCAGGCTGAAGACCTGAAAGCCGCCGGAGTCGGTGAGCATTGGCCCGTCCCAGGCCATGAAGCGGTGCAAGCCGCCGCCGTCGGCCACGATCTGCTCACCGGGTTGCAGGTGCAGGTGGAAGGTGTTGGAGAGCACCATCTCCGCCCCTGTCGCTTTGAGTTGCGCCGGCGTGACGCCCTTCACCGTGGCCAGCGTCCCCACGGGCATGAAGCGCGGGGTGGTAACGACGCCATGGGGGGTGTGAAAGCAGCCGCAACGGGCGGCGGTGCGCGTGCAGCGGGCCGTGATCTCGAAGTGGAAGCTCATCGAGGCGGCAGGATCATCTAGCCCCATCGTTGCTGGCCGCCTGCATGCTCAGGGATTGGGCTGGAGCCTGGATTTTTTACAGCGTCCTTCCGCTGCTGCCCGGGGTCACGCCGCGCTTTGAGCGCATTGCCCGCTTTGCCCCTTGGGTGGGTCTGGCGATTGGGCTGTTGGAGGCAGCGCTGTGGCAGCTGCTCGCGCCCGCGGGTCCGCTGGTGCAGATCCCCCTGGTCTTGACCCTGGGCATCAGTCTGAGCGGCGGGCTGCATCTCGATGGGCTGATGGATACGGCCGATGGCTTGGCCGCCCCTGCTGAACGCCGTCTGGAGGCCATGGACGACAGCAGGGTCGGGGCGAGCGGGGTCCAGGCGCTGGTGGTGGCTCTCTTGCTGCGCGCTGCGGCGTTGGCCTGGCTTGGCTCCTTGGCGCCTTTCGCCCTGGTCTGGGCTTCGGTTTGGGCGCGGGTTTCACCGCTGTTTGCGATGCAGTGGTTTCCCTATCTGCGCCAGAGCGAGGGCACGGCGGCTTTTCACCTGCGCCATTGGCAGGGTCTGCTGGCTGAATTGGTGCCCTCGTTGCTGTTGGCTTTTGCCCTCAGCGGCCTGCTGCTGGGACTCGGCCACAGTCCATGGGCTGGGTTGGGCTGGCTCGGTGTGTTGCCGGCCATGCTGATTCCTTGGGTGTTGGGCCGGCGCTTGGGCGGTCACAGCGGCGACAGCTACGGCGCCTGCGTGGAGTGGAGCCTTAGCTGGATCCTGTTGCTGTTGGCCGTTTCGGCAGGCTGAGTTGGAAGGCATTGCCAGCGCTGGGCAATTTGGGATCGAGACCGGAGGGCGGCACCCGTAGCTCCAGTGCACCGCCGATGCGTTCCGCGAGGTCCCGGCCGAGCGCCAGCCCCAGACCGCTGCCGTCGAAGGCAAGGCCGGTGCTGCCCCGTTCCCCTTTGCGGAAGATCTGCTCCCGTTCGGCGCTGGGGATTTCGGGCCCTTCGTCCCAAACCGCTAGGACGAGCTGATCGCCCTGCTCCTGACAAACCAGGCCGACGCCGCCACCAGGGCGGCTGTAGCGGAAGGCGTTCTCCAGCAGGTTGGCCACGATTTCGGAGACGGCCGCGGCATTGCACGCTTGCGTCGGAAGCTCTCCAGGCGGCACCCAGCGCCGGCCTTGCAGGGCGGCGGTTCCAGCGGCGCGCTCCAGCAAGGGCTCCAGCACTTGGTTGAGGGAGTGCAGGTCCTCACTGCTGAAGGCTGGCGGCAGCAGCAGCGGTTGCAGGCCGTGTTGGGCGGGGGGCAGCAGCGGAGTTTGGGTGAGTTGATCGATCGCTTCGAGATAGCGATTGATCTGGTGCTGCTCGCTCAGCAGGTTGTCCACCAACGCTTGATTGGCGCTATCGCCATCGAGGCGACGCCTGAGCAGTTGTCCAAAGGTGCGCAGGGCCGCCAGGGGATTGCGCAGTTGATGGACCAGCAGCTTGAGCTGGTCGTCCCGAAGGGCCAGTTGACGGCCGAGTCGTTGTTGCTCCAGATCGAGCTTGAGCGCTTCGGTGAGGCAGAGCGCTGTTGCTTCTAGCCGATCACTCAGGGGCGTGGGCCAGGGCCAGCAGTCGGTGTCGATTCGCAGGGCTCCAAGCAGGAGCGGCCCATCGCGCAGGGCGAGCCAACGGCGCGTACTGCGCTCGTCTGGCGATGGCCTACTGGCATCGCTTTCGAGGGCCAAGACCTGCTTGGGCCAGCCGCCAATCGAGAGCAGGGAGGGTTCTCCACTGGCGCTGGGGAGGGCCACGTACACCACCAATGACCGCAGATCAGGACGATCTGCGAATTGGGCAAGTTGCTGTTTCAGCAGCGCGAGAAACCGCTTGGAGACTTGCATCTAGGCGGCGTTCTGGTGGTGGTCCACGGCCTTAAACGGAACTTTTTTTCGGAGACTTGGTTCAAATCCGAGAAAAAGTCTTAAGATTTTGGGTATCGACCAATACCGAGCGGCCTGACGCAGGCAGCACGGCGATGGCTTCTGCCTTTGGTTGCAACTTTGTTGCATCGAGGTTACAGCAGGAGAGACACGTCTCTTTGCTGGTTGAACGCCAACGCTCGCTTTGCTGTCAGTTTGGGCTGTCAGACGTTTGGGCGTTGTTGAAGGTCTCTTGCCTTCGTCTCTTCGTCCCCTCCGCCCTTCGGGGTTCCTGAACCATGTCCAAAAAGCGCAAGCGCATCAGCCGCCGCCGGCTTGCTGGCCAGCGAGTCCTGGCCCATGTCGGTGTTCACAACATCGAGACCGGTGAATACAAGCCTGTGACGGCTGCCCGTCGCTACATCGCCGAGTCAGGGATCGTTCCTCCCGCTCTGGTGAACGTGCGTCGCAACGAGCACACCACGGACCGCTTCTTCTGGGGCGAAAAAGGTCTGTTTAGTGCCCAATACGCCGAGGAGAACCACTTCCTCTTCCCTTCCCTGCGTGAGATCGTCGATCGCATTGGCGAAGACAACCTCTTTGCTGGTCTCGAGGCGATGGCCGCCGACGACTGGGAAGAAATGGAAGAGTACGAATACGCCTTCGTCTGATTCTCAGACTCTGCTTTCAGAAGGGCATCAGCCGGCCTCCCGATGGGGCCGGCTTTTTTGTTGCTCACTGAGGCAGGCCTTGGCTGGGCGCGATCCGTTCAGTGATGAAGCGTTTGAGCTCAGGGAAGAGCGATTCATCGATGCCATGGCCGCCGTCAAAGGCCAGCAGTTGCGCTGACTGTCCGCTGGCTTGGAGTTGCTGCAGCAGTTCTTCGCTGGCCATGAACGGCACCACCGGATCCTGGCGGCCATGGGTCAGGAGCACGGGGGGGCAAGCAGACGGCGCTTGCCAGCCTTGATGGGGGTAGCCGCTGCAGGCGGCGATGCCGGCCAAGGGCAGTGCTGTACCGACGTCAAGGGCCATGGCTGCGCCCTGGGAGAACCCCAGCAGCACGGTCCGCTCGAGGGGGACGCTCTCGGCGAGGGCGAGAAGCCGGGCTTGGAGGCCGGAGCGTGCTGCGGGCAGGGCGTCCCAATTGATGGGCTGCAGGTCGTACCACTGCCGTCCGCTCCCGTAGGGGTGGGCCTCTGGCGCCCGCAGGGCGACAACACTGGTCTCTGGGTTGACGAGCAGTTCTCCGAGATCCAGGAGGTCATCGGCATCGGCTCCCCAGCCGTGCAGCAGAACGAGTCGCTGTTGCGCGTTCTCAGGCCCGAGTTGGAGCTGGTCGGGATGGCTGGTCATGGGCGGATCCGGGAGCTGCTCCTGCGTAGGTTGGACCTTCTGCCGACCTCTGCATCGCCATGGCGCCCACGGCCCTGCTCAGCGTGTCCAATAAGGAAGGGCTGGTGCCCTTGGCCCAGGGGCTGTTGGCGGCTGGTTATCAGCTGATTTCAAGCGGCGGTACGGCAGCAGCGTTGTCGGCCGCTGGGGTTCCGGTGACCAAGGTCGCTGAGCACACCGGTGCCCCCGAGATCCTTGGGGGACGCGTGAAAACCCTGCACCCCCGGATTCATGGCGGAATCCTGGCAAAGCGCTCGGAGTCCTCCCACCAGAGTGATCTGGTTGACCAGGGCATTGCCCCGATCGATGTGGTCGTGGTCAATCTCTATCCCTTCCGCGAGACGATTGCTCGGCCCGATGTCAGCTGGGACGCGGCGATTGAGAACATCGACATCGGCGGGCCAGCGATGGTGCGCGCAGCCGCCAAGAACCATGCGGACGTGGCGGTCCTGACCAGTCCGGCGCAATATCCCGCCTTTCTGAAGGCCTTGGCCGCCGGAGCGATTAGCCCTGAGCTGCGGCGTCAGCTGGCCCTGGAAGCCTTCAGCCACACCGCGGAGTACGACACCGCCATCAGCCAGTGGCTGAGTGCGCAGCTGGCATCGCAGAGCGCCGGCACGTTCAGCCTGGAGTTGCCCGCGCGCCAAAGCCTGCGCTACGGCGAAAATCCCCACCAAAGCGCCACCTGGTACGCCCAGCCTGGGGCTGGCCTGGGTGCGGGCGAGCAGCTTCAGGGCAAGGAGCTCAGCTACAACAACATTCTTGATCTCGAGGCTGCCCTCGCCACGGTGCGCGAGTTCGGCTACGGCGGACAGCCTGCGGGGGGCAACGCCTTCAAGCCTGCGGCGGTCGTGGTCAAGCACACCAATCCCTGCGGCGTGGCCACTGGCAGAGGCAGCGCCAATGCGATTGAGCGGGCACTCGATGCCGATCGCCTCTCGGCGTTTGGCGGCATTGTTGCGATCAATGGTCCCGTCGATGGCGCCACCGCAGGGCATTTGACCAGCCTGTTCCTGGAGTGCGTGGTTGCGCCCTCCTTTGATCCGGAAGCCCGCGAGCTGCTCTCGGCGAAGGCCAATTTGCGTTTGCTCGAGCTGGCACCGGAGGCGATTGAGCGGGCCAGCCGGCAACAACTCCGCAGCGTCCTGGGTGGACTGCTAGTGCAGGACCTGGACGATCAGCCCGTCGACGAGACCGCTTGGCAGGTCGTCAGCAAGCGTCAGCCCAGCCCCCAAGAACTGGCGGATTTGGCCTTCTGTTGGCGCTTGGTGCGTCACGTGCGCTCCAACGCCATCACTGTTGCCCGTGGCGGTCAAAGCCTCGGCATCGGCGCCGGTCAGATGAACCGCGTGGGTTCGGCCAAGATTGCCCTGGAGACCGCTGGGGACAAGGCCCGTGGAGCCGTACTGGCCAGCGATGGCTTCTTCCCCTTCGATGACACCGTTCGCTTGGCGGCCCAGTACGGCATCACGGCCGTGATTCAGCCCGGGGGCAGCGTCCGCGACGCGGATTCGATTGCCGCCTGCGACGAGTTGGGCCTGGCGATGGTCACCACGGGCCGCCGCCATTTCCTGCACTGATCTAGCGTCGCGCGGTCCGTCCACCACGCCAGCGCTCCATGCCGGAAGCTCTCGCCTTCAATCTCAACTTCCTGCACCCGCTGGCCATGTGGGGCCTGCTGGCTCTGAGCGGCTACGCGATGTTCCTTGGCATCAAGGCCAAGAAAACGCGTACCGCTGATGCCGAAGCGCGTAAGACCCTGATCAAGGGGCAGTTCGCGAAACGCCATTACCTCTATGGCAGTGCCGTCTTGGCGGTGATGGTGCTGGGCACTTTTGGCGGCATGGCCGTCACCTACTTGAACAACGGCAAGCTGTTCGTCGGCCCTCACCTGCTTGTGGGCATCGCCATGACCTGCGGACTCGCGATGGCGGCTGCCCTGTCCCCGCTGATGCAGCAGGGCAATCTGATCGCCCGCAAGCTGCACGTGATGCTGAACATGGGTGTCTTCACCCTGTTTCTTTGGCAAGCCGTGAGCGGGATGCAGATCCTCAACAAGATCTGGGAAAACCGCCCCGCTTGATCAGAACTGGGCCCGCCGTCTTGGCGGGCAGTCCAGCCCATGGGTGGCGTGGAAGTCCTCTTGGACTTTCCAGGTCAGGCGCCTGGAGATTTGGCGCACGATCTGACGTAATAGATGGTCTCCGCTGCTCTGAACCAGGCTCTCGGGCAGGAGGCCAATCACCGCCGGGAGCTTGATCCAGACGCTGAGGTCTAGTTCCCAGCGCACATCGGTCTGGGGGATCTCGGCGTTTTGCTCTTCCAGGCGGAGGGCTGCATTGAACTCCACGTCATACAGGTCCCGCAGGCCCGGTTGGAACTGCTCGGGCGGCACTGTGCAAATGCGGTAGACCCCTTGACTTTGAGGCAGGAGCTCAAGGCCAATCGTCGGTTCCACTTCGAAGCCAAAGTTGCCGAAGCGGCCGAGGGTGAGCCGATAGCCGTTTTGTCCCAGGCTGTTGACCTCCATGGGCGCCGCGCAACGGCGGAACCAACCTTCGTGGCGATCGAGGTAGGCCGCCACTGTTTTGGCGGGGGCCCGCATCTCCATCACATCAGCGAATTGGCTGCTGTAGCAGCGGACTCGTGTGTCCTCGCTGCGCCGCAGGGGCAGGTCGCTGGCGTCGACCTCAGGTTCTGGTGTGGTCACCGATGAGATCAACGCAGAAGGCTCTGTTGGAGGGCCTGGCTGTGGGTCAGATGAATCAATGTAAAGCGCGCTCGGGGCCCGGCTCTGCAGCGTCTGTGACAGCTCGACTAGGCGTCGGCTAAGGCCATTAAGCGGCTAATCACATCCTCTACAACGCGATCGGGAGTGGAGGCGCCGGAGGTGATGCCCACCCGCAGCGGACCGCTAGGGAGGAAGGGCTCAACGACCTCCAGCTCGGTCCCCAGGGGCTTGTGCTCAATTCGGTTGCTGGGGCCAATGCGCTCAGGGGTGTCGATGTGGAAGGAGCGAATCCCGCGCGTGATGGCGATTTCCTGGAGGTGGGTGGTGTTGGAGGAGTTGTAGCCGCCAATGACCACCATCAAATCGAGGGGCTCATCCACCAGGGCGAACATCGCGTCCTGTCGCTCCTGGGTGGCGTCGCAGATGGTGTTGAAGGCCAGGAAGTGGTCGTTGAGCTCAGCGGGACCAAAGCGCCTGAGCATCGTGCGCTCGAACAAGCGACCGATTTCTTCGGTTTCGCTCTTGAGCATGGTGGTCTGGTTCGCCACGCCGACGCGAGCGAGATCCCGGTCGGGATCAAAGCCCGGTGAGCAGGCATTGGAGAAGCGCTCCATAAACGCCTGACGTTGCTCCGCACTGGGGTTTGCTCCACCGCTGCTGGCGAGGATGTAATCGCAGACCAGCTGCGCTTCGGCCAGATCGAGGACCACCAGGTAGGTGCCGGCAAAGGAGCTGGTGGCGAGGGTCTCCTCGTGCTTCACCTTGCCGTGAATGATCGAGGTGATGTCGTGCTTCTTGTGCTTCTCCACGGTGTTCCATACCTTGGAGACCCAGGGGCAGGTGGTGTCGACGATGTGGCAGCCCCGCTCGTTGAGCAGTTGCATCTCCTGGACGGTGGCGCCAAAGGCGGGAAGGATCACAACATCGCCACTGGCGACCTTGGAGAAGTCTTTGACTCCGTTCTCGACGTCGATGAACAACACGTTCATCTCCCGCAGGTGATCGTTCACCGAGGGGTTGTGAATGATCTCGTTCGTGATCCAGATCCGCTCAGTCGGATAGTGCCTGCGGGTTTCGTAGGCCATGGCCACGGCCCGCTCGACCCCCCAGCAGAAACCGAAGGCTTCGGCCAACTTCACCTGAAGTCGACCATGTTTGAGCTCGTATCCGTTTTCACGGATGCTGGCGATCAGATTGCTTTGGTAAGCCTGCTCAAGGCTGCCGGCCACCTCTTCCCCCAGACCAAAGCCGCGGCGGTTGTAGCGATCGGAGTGATGCAGCGATCGCTTAAACGCGCGGGTATCCACAGCGGCTGGCTCGAGGTCCCTAACTCTATGAGCCCTCGCTCTGGGCTTGGACGCTGGCCACCCCAAGCCAGTCGATGCTCGTTGCACTGAAGCTGTAGCGACAGGGGAGGATCTCCACGCCAGCCTCCAGGGCTTCGCGGAAAAGTTCGCCGTAGCGCGGGTCGGCTTGATCGCCGGGGGCGAAGCGCCCGAGATCGGAGCGGCTCAGGCAGGGCACGAGCACCGCCCGGGCCTCCGGGAGGACCCCCATCAGCTCCTGCAAGTGTTTCTGCCCCCGTTCCGTGACCGTGTCTGGGAAGAGCGCTAGATCGCCGTCGCACCAGGTGGTGTTTTTGACCTCGAGGTAAATCGGTCGCGGGTCCTCCGCTCCCTCTGCTGGGGTGAGCAGCAGGTCAATGCGGCTGCGGCGATTGAGGCCATAGGCCACCTCCGCGCGGATGCTCTCGATCGGACCCAGCCAGGGTTCAAGGCAGCCGGTCTCGATCGTGGCTCGCACCAGTCGGTTGGGCAGGGCCGTATTGATCCCGACCCAGACCGGCTGGCTATCGGCACCGGGCACCTCGGCCTGCTCCCAGGTCCAGGCGAGCTTGCGGGTCGGTGATGGGGCGTAGCGCAGCCTGACGCGCCCGCCGACGTGCAGCACGCCGGTCATCGGTCCGGTGTTGGCGCAGTGGGCCGTGACGACCTCGCCGCTGCTCAGCTGCACATCCGCCAGAAAGCGCTTGTAGCGCTTGAGCAGGACCCCCTCATGCAGGTCCTCCAGTGCCAGGACTGGCAGGGAAGTGGCAGCTGGCATGCAGAGCGGCAAGAATCGCCCGAGTTTGGGCCCTGCGGCGCCTCGATGAGCCAATCCAACCGCTCACTGCGGCGAATCGCCCTCATCGTGGCGGTCGCAACGGCCCTCAGCAAATTGGCTGGCCTGGTGCGCCAGCAGGCCATCGCCGCTGCCTTTGGCGTGGGGGCGGCCTACGACGCCTACAACTACGCCTATGTGCTTCCGGGCTTTCTGTTGATCCTGCTCGGAGGGATTAACGGCCCGTTCCACAGCGCCATGGTCAGCGCCCTGGCCCGTCGTCCCCGCGAAGAAGGTGCCCATGTCCTCGCCGCTATCAACACCCTGGTCGGTGCGGCGCTGATTGGCGTCACCCTGCTGTTGTTTGTGGCTGCTGATCCGCTCATCGACCTGGTGGGTCCGGGGCTGGATGCCGAGCGCCATGCGATCGCGGTGCTGGAGCTGCGTTGGATGGCGCCGATGGCGCTGTTCGCCGGCTTGATTGGCCTGGGTTTTGGGGCCCTGAACGCCGCCGATGAGTTCTGGCTGCCCTCGGTCAGTCCCCTGCTCTCCAGCGTGGCGGTGATCGCCGGCCTGGGGATTCTGTGGTTGCACCTGGGTTCCGACATTGCTCTTCCCCAGTACGCCTTCCTGGGCGGTGCGGTCTTGGCAGGAACGACCCTGCTGGGGGCCATCTTTCAGTGGTTGATTCAGGTGCCGGCCCTGGCCAAGCAGGGGCTGCACAAATTCCAGCTGGTTTGGGATTGGAAGCACCCTGGTGTTCAGGAGGTGCTTCAGGTGATGGGTCCGGCCACCCTCTCGTCGGGGATGTTGCAGATCAACGTCTTCACCGATCTCTTCTTTGCCTCAGGGATCGTCGGTGCGGCGGCAGGTTTGGGCTACGCCAACCTTCTGGTGCAGACCCCTTTGGGTCTGCTCTCCAATGCGCTGCTGGTGCCGCTGCTGCCGGTCTTTGCCCGGCTCACAGCCCCTGAGGATCGCCCGGAGCTGATTGCTCGGATTCGTCAGGGCTTGATGCTCTCCAATGCCTCGATGCTCCCGCTGGGGGCGCTGATGGTGGCCTTGGCGGGTCCGATCGTCGCTTTGGTCTACGAGCGCGGCGCCTTCAACGCTGGAGCGGCGGCCCTGGTGGGCGGTTTGCTGATGGCCTACGGCGTCGGGATGCCGGCCTACCTGGGGCGGGACGTGCTGGTGCGCGTCTTTTATGCCCTCGGCGATGGCACGACCCCGTTTCGCTTCTCGATGGCGGGGATCGCGCTGAATGCCCTGTTCGATTGGGTCCTGGTGGGTGGTCCGACGCCCTGGGGGCTGCAGCTGCCCGCGTTGAACTTCGGCGCGCCTGGGCTGGTGCTCGCCACGGTTGGCGTGAATCTGATCACCTGCTTCGGTCTGCTGTTGGCCCTGCAGCGCCGCGTTCCAGGGATGCCGCTCGCCAACTGGGCACGGGACAGCGTGCTCTTGCTGGCGGCAGCTCTGGTGGCTGGTTTGATCGCTTGGGCGACGGCCCAGGCGATTGCTTGGCCCCAGGATCTTCTGGGCCTAGTGCTGCAGTGCAGCTTCAGCGGTGGCCTGGGCCTTTTGGTTTATGGCTTGATTGCAGGCGGAGCGAAGGTGCCTGAGGCCCTAGAGATCGGCCGTCAGCTGCGGGCGCGTCTGCCCGGCCGGGGTTAGAGCTCGACGACCCGCTCCTCGCGGACCTGGATCGGCAGCTCCAGGTGGCTTTTGCCCACCATCGCTGGACCATCGACGGAGTAGATCCGGGCTTCGATGCCGAAGTCGCGAAAGGCCGTTTCCATTTCTTGGATCAAGGCTTTCTCGACCTGGGCCTCCGCATCGACGACTTTGCCGATCAAACGGCTGCCCAGACGACCGATGCGCTGACGCACCACCTCGCGAGCGTTGGTGACCTCGATGACCAGCACTGGGCCCTGGCAGGTGGGAGCAACCCTAACTGTGGTTCTCGAGCAGATCCTCCAGGTCCTGCAGTTGTCCGGCCGGGACCAGTCGGGCCAGGGGAAGCTTGCTGCTCCCGCCACCAATCGGCACTTGCACGGCTTCGAGGGACTGCCGTGCGCAGACACAGGCCCCTTGATCGAGCCTGGCGGCGCATTCAATCGCCAGGGTTTCGGCGAGGCCAGCGTCTCCGAGGTAGAGGTGCCAGCCTCCGATTTGGATGTAGAGGCGATCGGCAATCGCGAGTTGCAGGTCGCGGATCTCGCCAGGGGAGAGGGCCATGCCAGCCGAGCTCAGAGCTGCGCTCAGGATGACGCCTTCGGACGTTGCGCGGCCACGCTGATCAGGTGGGCCACCAACAGCACGGCCCAGGTGCTGGTGAGCCAGTTGAGGTGGCTCCAGGGGTGCCGCATTTCCTGGACAAACCAGAGGCCGCTGTTGAGGGCGGCAAAGACCATGCCGTGCAGCACCAGATTCACGATCCGGTTGAAGTGCCGGTAGGTGGGGTCCTCAGGGTTGGCAGGGCCATACCAACGGATCGGCATGTCTGGGCGGCTCCTCGTTGACTCCAGTCTGGTCGGTTGACGTGTGGGCCCTCGATGTGGGCAGAATGTCCAGGCAGGCGCAGGCGCTTGTAGCTCAGCGGATTAGAGCATCTGACTACGGATCAGAGGGTCGGGAGTTCGAATCTCTCCAGGCGCGCCTTCAAAGAGTCGTCCTTCGGGGCGACTTTTTTATTTGCGAGGCACCGGCCAGCGTGCAGTGCTGCGGTTTCTTACGATTCAGGTCAACCTGAGCCCTGATTTGTCATGGCGGAGTCCACCGCAGCAGCCACCAACCGCCCCTTGGCTGCCAGCGATCCCGCCATCGCTGCCCTGATTGGCAAGGAGCTGCAGCGTCAGCAGACCCACCTGGAGCTGATCGCCTCGGAGAACTTCGCCTCCCAGGCTGTGATGGAAGCCCAGGGCTCCGTTCTCACGAATAAGTACGCCGAAGGTCTGCCCTCGAAGCGCTACTACGGCGGTTGCGAGCACGTCGATGCGATCGAAGAGCTGGCGATTGAGCGGGCCAAGCAGCTCTTTGGGGCGGCCTGGGCGAATGTCCAGCCCCACAGCGGCGCTCAGGCCAACTTCGCGGTGTTCCTGGCGCTGTTAAAGCCCGGCGACACGATCATGGGGATGGACCTGAGCCATGGCGGTCACCTGACCCACGGTTCACCCGTCAACGTCAGTGGCAAGTGGTTCAACGTCGTCCAGTACGGCGTCGATGAGACCACCCAGCAGCTCAACTTCGAGTCCATTCGCAAGCTGGCGCTCGAGCACAAGCCCAAGCTGATCGTCTGCGGCTACTCCGCCTACCCCCGCACGATCGACTTCCAGGCCTTCCGAGCCATCGCCGATGAGGTCGGCGCCTACCTGTTGGCCGACATGGCCCACATCGCTGGGTTGGTGGCTGCGGGTGTTCACCCCAACCCCGTGCCCGTCTGTGATGTGGTCACCACCACCACCCACAAGACCCTGCGTGGTCCCCGCGGCGGCCTGATCCTTTGCCGTGATGCGGAGTTCGCCAAGCAGTTCGATAAAGCCGTCTTCCCCGGCAGCCAGGGCGGTCCTCTGGAACATGTGATCGCGGCCAAGGCAGTGGCCTTTGGTGAGGCCCTGCAGCCCAGCTTCAAGGCCTATGCCAAGCAGGTGGTTGCCAACGCTCATGCCCTGGCGGCGCGCATCAAAGAGCGCGGCATTGATGTGGTGAGTGCGGGCACCGACAACCACATCGTCCTGTTGGATCTCCGGGGCATCGGCATGACCGGCAAGGTCGCCGACCTCCTCGTGAGCGATGTGCACATCACGGCGAACAAGAACACGGTTCCCTTTGATCCCCAGTCCCCCTTTGTGACGAGCGGTCTGCGGCTGGGAACCGCCGCTTGCACCACCCGCGGATTCGATGAAGAGGCCTTCCGTGAGGTGGCCGATGTGATTGCCGATCGCCTGCTGAATCCGGAGGACGCAGCGATTGAGGAGCGTTGCCGCCAGCGCGTCGCTGCGCTGTGTGAGCGTTTCCCCCTCTACGCCCACCAGCGCGAGCTGCAGCCCGCTTGAGCGACTGGCCCCTCAGGGGGTCTTGCCTATCGCCGAACTCCCAGGCCCTGCTTAAGATTTGGCAGGCAGGGCCTTTTGTTTGGGCTACTGCGCACTGCATTGAGCACCGCCTTCGATGATTTCCAGCCGGCCGGATCTTGCCGCTGTTCTGGCCTTCGGAAGCGCTGCACTGCTGACCGCCTTGATCGTCCCTCTGGTGCGCCAACTCGGGCTGCGCTGGGGTCTGATTGACCAGCCTGACCCCAGAAAGCAGCACACCACGCCGATGGTGCGCCTGGGAGGTGTTGGCATCGTTGCCGGCTTTGTGCTCGGGCTGCTCTTGATTTGGCGTTTAGGCGGCTTTGTGGAGCTGCCGCCTCAGCGGGATGCCCTGATTTGGACCACCCTGGCCGGCTCCCTTTGCTACTTCGTCATTGGCCTGGCCGATGACCTGTTTGCCTTGCCACCGTTGCCCCGCCTCGGAGGGCAGGTCGCGGTGGCGATGGCCGTCTGGAGTCAAGGCGTTCGTATTGGTGCCATCGATCTGCCCTTCGCTGGCAGTGCAGGGGTCATTCCCCTGTCTGAACCGCTGAGCCTGCTATTCACCGTGATCTGGCTTGTGGGGATCACCAACGCCATCAACTGGCTCGATGGCTTGGATGGCTTGGCTGCCGGTGTCAGCGGCATTGCAGCGGTTGCCTTGCTTTCGGTGAGCTACAGCCTCTCGCAGCCGGCCCCTGGTCTGCTGGCCGCGGCATTGGCTGGCAGTTGCCTTGGCTTTCTGCGCCACAACTTCAATCCAGCCAAGATTTTTATGGGCGATGGCGGCTCCTATTTCTTGGGCTTTGCCTTGGCCGCCATCAGCATCATTGGCCCGGCAAAGGGTTTGACGAGCGTCAGCCTGCTGTTCCCCTTATTGATCCTGGCCCTGCCGCTGGCGGACATGTCCGCCGTGATCATGGGCCGGGTGAGTGAGGGACATTCGCCCTTCTATCCCGATCGCCGCCACCTGCATCACCGCTTGCTCAGAGCGGGCTTCAGCCACCGCCGCACGGTGCTGTTGATCTACGCCTTCACCCAGTGGCTGGCGGCTCTGGCGCTGGTCTTTGCCGGGGCGGAACTGCGTTTCCTTTGGTTGACGTTGGCCACCGCGGTCTTGATTGCGGCGGTGACGATCTGCCGCCGCAGCTTGAGCCGTGAGCGGGCCCAGCAGGACCAGGGCGTTGACGGCTGAGGTCCTCTGCGTCGGTAGCGAATTGCTGCTGGGCAACATCACCAACGGCAATGCCCGCTGGATTGCGGAGCAACTGGCAGCCCTTGGGGTGCCCCACCAGCGCCAGATGGTGGTGGGCGATAACCGAGAGCGATTAATGGCTGAGGTGCGGCAGGCGGCTGGGCGCTGCCGCGTCTTGATCACCACCGGGGGGCTGGGTCCCACCCCAGACGACCTCACAACGGAGGCCATCGCCGCCGCGTTTGAGACCCCCTTGGTGGAGCACCCCGAAATCTGGGCCGAGATCCAGGCGCGCCTATCCGCTCGCGGCCGAACCTGCTCCCCGAGCAACCGCCGCCAGGCCTTTCTGCCTGAGGGTGCTGCCGTGCTGCCGAACCCCACCGGAACGGCCCCGGGAATGATCTGGAGCCCAGTTCCAGGCTTCACGGTCCTGACCTTCCCGGGGGTTCCCAGTGAGATGAAGGCGATGTGGCAGCACACCGCGGCCCCCTGGCTGCGTCAGTCCGGCTTGGCCGCGGGGGTCTTCGCCAGCCGGATGCTGCGGTTCTGGGGGGTCTCGGAATCAGCCTTGGCGGAGGAGATGGCGGATCTGCTTAAGCAGGCCAACCCGACCGTGGCCCCCTATGCCGGTGCCGGGGAGGTCAAGTTGCGCATCACGGCCAGGGCCGAGCATCAGGCGGATGCTGAAGCCCTGCTTCTGCCCGTGGAGCGCGAGATCCGCCGCCGCACCGGGCAGAGCTGTTTTGGTGTGGATGAGCAGAGCCTGGCTGAGGTTGTTCTGCAACAGCTGCGGCTGCGGGGGCAGACGGTCGCTGTTGCCGAGAGTTGCACCGGTGGTGGATTGGGCGCGGCCTTGGCCGCTGTTCCTGGGGCGTCTGATGTGTTCCTGGGTGGGGTGATTGCCTATGCCAATGGCGTGAAGCAGGGACTGTTGGGCGTGCCGGCGGAGCTGCTGCAGGCCCACGGTGCCGTGAGTGATCCGGTCGCGCAGTCCATGGCAGAAGGGGCGCGGCGCGTAACGGGTTCCGATTGGGGGCTGGCGATCACCGGCGTGGCTGGACCCGGTGGTGGCAGCGACGAGAAACCCGTGGGCTTGGTGCATCTGGCGATCGCCGGTCCGGATGGCTGCAGCAGCGAGGGGGTGCGCTTCGGTACGAGTCGTGGGCGGACCTGGATTCAGACCCTCAGCGCCGGTGAGGCCCTCAACCGATTGAGGCTGCAGTTGGCCTGAGTAGGCTCGTCGATTCCGCTGCAGGCATCGGCGTGAGCTCCGGCACCCTCTACGACAAGGTTTGGGATCTACACCAGGTCTCCCAGCTGCCGGGTGGGGCCACCCAGCTGTTCATTGGCCTGCATCTGATCCACGAGGTCACTAGTCCCCAGGCCTTTGCTGGTTTGAAGGACTTGGGCCTGACGGTGCGGCACCCCGAGCGCACAGTCGCGACGGTGGATCACATCGTTCCGACCACCTCCCAGGCGCGCCCCTTCGCTGATCCCCTGGCGGAGGAGATGTTGGCGACGCTCGAGGCCAACTGCGCCGAGCACGGCATCACCCTGCACGGCATCGGCAGCGGTCGCCAGGGGATCGTGCACGTGATTGCCCCCGAGCTGGGTTTGACCCAGCCGGGCATGACCGTGGCCTGCGGTGACTCCCACACCTCCACCCACGGGGCCTTCGGCGCGATTGCGTTTGGCATCGGCACCAGTCAGGTGCGTGATGTGCTGGCGAGCCAGAGCCTGGCGATGGGCAAGCTCAAGGTCCGCCGGATCTGGGTGGATGGTCAGCTCCAGCGAGGGGTCTACGCCAAGGACCTGGTGTTGCATGTCATCCGCACCCTGGGGGTGAAGGGTGGTGTGGGTTACGCCTACGAATTCGCCGGTCCAGCGATTGAGGCCCTCTCGATGGAGGAGCGCATGACCCTCTGCAACATGGCGATTGAGGGCGGCGCCCGTTGCGGTTACGTCAATCCCGATCAGGTCACCTTTGACTATTTGAAGGGCCGTCCCTTTGCTCCGAGCGGTGAGGCTTGGGCTGAGGCGGTGCGCTGGTGGAGTGGCTTGGCCAGCGGCAGCGACGCGGTCTTTGACGATGAAGTGCGCTTTGACGCAGTTTCGATTGCGCCGACGGTCACCTGGGGCATCACCCCGGGCCAAGGGATCGGGGTCGACGAGGCCGTGCCCACCCTGGAGCAGACCGAGCCCGATGAGCGGCCCCTGGCGGAAGAGGCCTACCGCTACATGGATTTGCAACCCGGCGCCCCGATCGCCGGTCTGCCGGTCGATGTCTGCTTCATCGGCAGCTGCACCAATGGCCGCTTGAGCGATCTTCAGGCCGCGGCAGCAGTGGCGAAGGGACGCCATGTGGCAGAAGGGATCAAGGCCTTTGTGGTTCCCGGCAGCGAGCAGGTGGCGGCCGCCGCCGAGGCTGAAGGTCTCGACAAGGTCTTTGAAGCGGCGGGCTTTGAGTGGCGCGAGCCCGGCTGCTCGATGTGTCTGGCCATGAACCCTGATCGTTTGGAAGGCCGCCAGATCAGTGCCAGCTCGAGTAACCGCAACTTCAAGGGACGCCAGGGCTCTGCCAGTGGCCGCACCCTGCTGATGAGCCCAGCGATGGTGGCCGCGGCAGCCATTCATGGCCGCGTCAGTGATGTGCGCGCGTTGCTCAACGCCTGATTGCTCGCGTTTTTCTTCTTAACCGATGGCTAGCTCCATTTCTTTCCCCTCCGGTTCAATCGGCCGCGTCTCTGGCACCAGCGTTGTGGTGCGCGGCGATGACATCGACACCGACCGGATCATTCCGGCCCGTTTCCTCAAGTGCGTCACCTTTGATGCCCTCGGGCCCGCGGCCTTCGCGGATGACCGCGCTGAGTTGGCCGGTGCCCATCCCTTTGATCGCCCGGAGCATCAAGAGGCCTCTGTGCTGCTGGTGAACCGCAATTTCGGCTGTGGCTCCAGCCGCGAGCATGCCCCGCAGGCCCTGATGCGCTGGGGTATCCGGGCCGTGGTCGGCGAGAGCTTCGCCGAGATCTTCTACGGGAACTGCCTGGCTCTGGGGATCCCCTGTCTCTCAGCCGACCACGACACCATGCTGGCCATTCAGTCCGTCGCTGAAGCCGATGCAACGGCCGCTTTCGTGGTGGATGTGGAGTCCTTGACGCTCTCGTGCGGCGACCAGCAGTGGGCGTTGACCTTGGCGGCGGGTCCCAAGCAGATGCTGCTGAGCGGCCAGTGGGATGCCACGGGCCAGTTGCTGGCCAATGACGAGGCACTCAAGGCCACGGCCCAGCGCCTTCCCTATCTGCGTCAGTTCCAAGCCGCCTGATCTGTGGCGGACAGTTGCTCCACTGTCTATGAATGAGATAGCGGCGTAGGGGCTATGGCGAGCGGCTGGCTTGGGGGCGGATCGACAGCCCTGGTGCTCGCTTTGATCGGCTGCCCTGGCGCCGGGCGATCTGCTCCTCTGACTGTGGAGCCGTTTACGGAGGCGCCGGCGCTGGTTGCTCCGGCTTGGTCTGACTGCCGAGGGTGTGATCTGCGCGGTGCGGACCTAAGTGGGTTGATGCTGAACGGCATCGATCTGCGCGAAGCGGATCTGCGCGGTGCGGACCTCAGGGGCAGCAACTTGGAGGGAGCTGACCTCAGTGGAGCCAACTTGGAGGGTGCACGGCTGCAGGAGACCCGGCTGAGCAATGCGGATCTCTCTAGGGCCAACTTGAGCAGCGCCGATTTGAGCGGAGCTGTGATGATTCAGGCCCTGACGCCTGGGCTGAGGCTTGATCAGGCCATCCTCGTCGGTGTTGATTTCACCGGCAGCCAGGTGATGGTTGGCGGTGAAGTTCTCGATGGCCCCAGCCCGTTGCCGGCGTTACCGCCTCAATAGAGGCCCTGGCGTTGTTTGGTGAAATCGGTTGGGGTGTATGGCACAAATGGCAGGCCCGTCCCCCTGTAGTTGAAGTCGTTCAGCTTCACGCGAACGCCACCGACCTGCTCGTAGGGGCTGTAGTAGATGGCGAATTCGTAGCCGCGACGCTGCCAGATCAGCTCAGCGAAGGATCCGGTGATGTCGCCGTAGTAGCCCGAATTGCCATCGACGTTTACGCCGATGCCACCGCTGAAGAGCAATGGACCAAAGAGCTGTTGCTTCCAGCCGAAGGCCAGGGTGGCGAGGTCGACATTGCGATCAAAGCTGAAGGGGCTTTGACCTTGCTGGAGGCTGCCGCCGCCTGAGATGGAGATCTCGGTGAAGTCGAAGAAGTTTTTCTCAAGCCGGCCCAAGGTGAGCGTCGGACCGCCGGTCAGGGTGATGGTGTTTTGGCTTGTTCCGTCGCCGTAGTAGTCGAGCCGGACGTTGGTGTTGGTGTTGAGCCGAAGTCCGGGCTCGATCGGACGGGGAGTGTTTTGGGTGGTCCTGGGGTTGTCCCGATCGCCCGCTTTGCCTCGCCAGAGCTGCAAGCTGCTGTTCACAGCCCCATAGAAACTGCCCCGGGTGCTGTCGATCAGGTTGGAGGTCTCGAATTCGGTGCCTTGGAAATTGCCGAAGGCTGCGCGCCAGTAATAGTTGTGGTTGATCTTTCCCCAGGGCCTTAGCTCACCTTTTTTCTCAAGAGATGCCCCCAACGCGGAATACACATCCTGTTGGCCTAGGGAGCCATTGTAGGTTTTGTAGCGATAAGCCCCGAAGAGTCGTGTGGTGTAAGTTCCGCCTCCAATGAATCCGAGTCTCGGGATGAAGATCTCCCTGGAGAAATCGCCCCAGCTCCTAGTCCCGTTAGCGATGTTTTGGGGGTTTAGTGTTGGCAGGCTGACGGTAAAGTCGCTCGTTGAGTAGCCAAATACGGATCCTTTTAGCTTGATGAGTGCGCCAAACAAATCGCCAATCTGAGCGGGTTGTGATCCTGTTGGACCGCCAACGGGATCTCCGGGGAGAACGAAGCTATTGACCTGCCCATTCAGAGCTCGAGCCACCATGAACTGAGGCTGTAGCTCAAGTCTCAAGGACTGCTGATCGACCTGAATCCCGTTTGCTTTCTTAAAGCTCTTTGCTTTGACGAGCTCAATCGGTTTGAGGTTGTAGCCGAAGTAGATGCCGCTGCGATCCACGCCGTCATCCGCAATGACCCAAGGGTTGTCGGCGGGTTGATCCTTTTCGAGGACGATGTTCTTCCGCATCGGAATCGGAAGACGGTTTTCAAGAATCAAGCGACTGCGCTTGGCGCTGATCTTGGTGCGTTCATCGCTTTCTTGAACAGCGACGACGCTCTCGAGATCGATCCAGGATTGCGCTGGCGTGAACGGGTCGTTGCTGAAGGCGGCGCGATTTGCGGTCCATCCCTCCGGCGTGATCCAGATGCGGGCCGCCTGAAAGCGCCAGCGACTGATGAAGCCTTCGATCAGTTTTTGATCCCCATTGGGGTTCGCCAACTGACTTGGCTCAACCGTGCCGAATTCCTCCTCTTCTTCGGCGCGGCTGGCGAACTGTGTTCCCGCGCGCCGCTCCACTTTCAAGCTGCGGACGTAGTAGAGGTCGCTCACGCGCTGATCGACTGTGGCTTCGATCGCCTTGTGCCGTTCCGCCTCGAGTTCCGCGGCTGGGACAGTCGAAAGGGCTGGCAGTGCAGGGGGTTGGCTGGCACTGGTGGCCTGGGAGGGCATGGCCTCAGCTACGGCGTTCAGCTGATCGGCCAGGGGCTTCATGTCCTCTTCGGCCTCTGGGCTTGGTGCGCCAGGACAGCCGGCCGCCGGAGGCATCAGCGGCGCAATCCGCGGCGGCTGGGATTGGCCGTAGCGGTAGCGAACCCCGACGAGATACGCGTTGCTGCCTTCGCTGACGCCGCCGTAGGTGCCGTAGGCACCAGAACGGTGATGCAGGCGGCCGACCACGGACCACTGGGGTTTGACCAGGGCCTCGACTTCAAAGCCCAAGTAATTGAGGAAGGTCTGATAGTTCTCGCGGAAAGTCTGCTCGTAGAGGCTGTTGCTTGTGAGAAGGCTCACGCCTTCGAAGAAACCCAGGCTCAGCCAGGGCTGCAGCCATGCCCGTAGACCCAGGGCTGCAGTGAACTCCCCAAAGGTTTGGGGGGGGAGCGGAGCAAAGGGTTCGCTGTTGTTGAACTCCCCGCCGGGCTGCCAGCTGGTCTTGTGCAGCAGGGCGTTGGAGTCAAATTCCAGGGCCAGGGGACCCGCATCGACCAGGCGTTTGTTGAAGTTCAGGCCCCAGACGTTTTCTGGGCGCCAGCGCCCGTTGAAGGTGAAGGAGTCGCCGAAGTTGGCATCGATCGCTTGTCCGTAACCCCAGGCCGTGACGGCAAGGGGATAGGGATGCCAATCCGGAACGGGCGGGATCAGTGGCGCGCAGGCCATCGACTGAGCCGCAGGAGCAACAGCAATCGGTGGAACGCGCCACTCCGCGAGGTCCGGGCGCTCCGGTAGACCCAGGAGTTGTTCGGGGCTGGTGACTCCGTTGAGGGCTAACCCCGGCAGCAGTGATTCGCCGGATCTTTCGAGCGGCGATTGAGTCAGCGCCAGCTCAGCCGTGCTGGCTTGGTTGCTCCAGTCGGCACTGACCAGAATCTCTCCGCGGGGGCCTTTGCGAATCAGCTCTGGCGTTGCCGTTCCAAACGTCGCTTTCTCGTAAGGGCTGGAGGTTGGCCAGTAGCTCAGCGAGGGCAGAGCGACGGAGGGGTAGGCCTTGAGATCGAAGTCGACCTCACTGGTGTCGAAATCAAGGACGCCATAGACCGCATCGGCATCGCCACTGTTTTCGATCAGGCTGTAACGCAGGCTGTTGGCCTGGAAGTACTGCTCACCGCGTTGGAAACGAACGCGCCCGCTCAGCAGCAGGGTGCGTGTTGCGGTCTCGTATTCCAGCCGATCCGCCAGAACCCGGCCCCCGGCCAGGTCAATCTGGACATCGCCTCGCGCGACGAAACGGTTGATGCGTTGATCAAAGCCCTGCTCGTTGGCGAGCAGCTTGATCACCACAGGTGGTGATTGATCAGCACTGGCCTGGGTGAGCTCTGAAACAGGGGTGACCGCTGCCGGCTCTGCCGCCCAGGCAGCACCCAAGGGGACCAGGCTCGTGGCGGCAATGGAACATGCAGAAACCCCTTGGATCAGTCTCTTCCGGAGCTGAGTCACCAAGGGGTCGCGTAAGGCCGCGATCTTGCCACGGCTAACTGGTCAAAAAGGGCGAGGTGGTGCCGGTTGCTCAGCCCACCTGAGGATCACTCCTCCAGGTCTTTGCGGCTGGGCGTCCGGCTGGGATCGCTGGCCAGAAAGCCGAAAACGAAGATCCCGATAAAGAAGAAAACGACCGAGTAAACCGAGATCTTGAGGGCAAGCATGGGTCTGTCCGGCGGGTGACAGGGAGTGACAAGCGCCAAATGGGCCCTGAACGAGCCGGCGGCAGCCGCATCATCCTATGGGTCGTGAACGCGTTGACCGATGTCAGAGGGGCCAGAGGGCGCTGTTCGCTCCTGGATTGAAACGTTTCAGGCACAAACCCGTTGGGACCTGCTGCCGCTCTGGAGCGTGCAGGCGCCAGACGGAGACAGCGTTTTGGCCCTGGATGACCCCTGGGGGGCATGCCACCGCCCCGACTGGCATCAACGTGGATTGCTGAGCTGGCCGCGCGGCGGGCGATGGATCAGCCTGCGCCTGCAGCTGGTCTGCCCTGAGTCCTGGCAAGTGGCTCAGCGCGGTGATCGGCGTGCCCGTCTGGCCCTCTGTTGGTGGGCCGATGCCGTGGAGCTCTGGGCCGATGGGGCCTTGGTGCACCAGGGTGACCTGTTCGACAGCGCCTGCCGCTGGGTCCTGCCGTCCCCTTGGTGGGAAGGCCAGCCATTGCAGCTGGAGCTGCGGCTGCGCTCCCCGCTGCATGACGACGGGGCCTTGATCCACAGCCGGCTCGAGCAGGAGCCGACGGATCCCGCTGACCCTGCTGGGGTGCTGGCGGCCGAAGCTCTTTACCTCGGTGCCTCGCGTCTCTCTGGGGACGCCTTGGCTGCGTTGAAGCCAGAGCTCGAGAAGGGAGCCTTTCCCAACCTGTTGGCGCGGATGGCCCAGGCTCGCCCCCCTGGCGGTTTCCATCTCTTGGGCCACGCCCATTTGGATTTGGCCTGGCTCTGGCCGGTGGCGGACACCTGGCAGGCGGCGATTCGCACCTTCGATTCGGCCCTGACGTTGATGGAGCGTTTTCCCGAGCTCCACTTCGCTCACTCCACCCCGGCGCTCTACGCCTGGATGGAGCAGCACCGTCCGGAGCTCTTTTCCCGCCTGCAAGTGGCAGCGGCGCAGGGTCGTTTTGAGCCGGTCAATGGCCCCTGGGTGGAAACCGATTGCGTCTTGGTTGGAGCCCCCTCGCTGCTGCGGCAGTTCGAGGAGGGGCAGGCTTATAGCCGCACCCGCTTCCCCCAGTGGACGCACGAGCTCTGCTGGTTGCCCGACAGTTTTGGCTTCGCAGCTGGGCTTCCTGCCATCGCCCAGCTGAGCGGAGTGCGTTGGTTCTGCACCCACAAGTTGGCCTGGAACAGCAGCAACCCTTTCCCCCATCGCCTGTTTCGCTGGCGCAGCGCCGACGGCTCGGAGCTGTTGGCCCTGGCGACGGCTCCCATCGGTACGGCCGGCGATCCCCAGGGGATGGAGACCTACCGCCAGCAGTGGCAGGCGGCGACGGGTGTGGATCAGGCCCTATGGCTTCCGGGGGTTGGCGACCACGGCGGTGGCCCAACCGCCGAGATGCTGGAGCAGCTGGCCCTCTGGCAGCAGCAGCCCGTGGCCTGCCCCCAGAAGCACGGAACCCTGCGCAGTTATCTCGAGGGACTGGAGCCACTGGCGAGCCGATTGCCGGTCTGGCGAGACGAGCTCTATCTCGAACTGCACCGCGGCTGTGCAACCACCCGCCCGGATCAAAAGCGCCATAACCGCACTCTTGAGCGCTTGCTTCGGGAGCTCGATTGGGTCCATGCCCTGCTGCACCTCCGCGGCAGCGAGCAGCCCGGTGCGGACTGGCGGACGCTGCTGTTTCAGCAGTTCCACGACATCCTTCCGGGCACCTCAATCCCTGAGGTGTTTGAGCAGGCGGAACCGCAGTGGCGCCAAGCGCGGCGCTTGGCGGCCCGTCGACGCGACCACGGGCTGCAGGCGCTGCTCCCCGCGCGCGGCGGAGCTGAACCTTGGTGGCTGGTGCAACTCCAGCCCCAGCCTGCGGAGCGGGTCACCCTGCGCCTGCCCGCTGGCGCCTGGTGCATCGAGGGGGCCCAGGAGCAGCTCCCCAGTCAGCGACGGCCAGCCGGTGGGACATGGGTTCAGCTCCCCTTGGATTCGGCTGTTCAGGCGCTTCCCCTTGAGCGCGCGGATTGGCTGCCGCAGGCCTCGGCAGCAATCACAGCCCCGGTTGTGTGCGAGGCGAGCGCTGGGCACTGGCGCTTGGACAACGGCTTGGTGCGCGTCGAGATCGGGGCGGACGGCGTTCAGCAGCTCTGGGGAGCTGATGGTGTGCCCCAACTCTCGGGCCCTTTGCAATGGCGCCGTTGGAGCGATCAGGGCGAGTTTTGGGATGCCTGGGACATTGCGGCGGACTACCGCGAGCAGCCGCTGCCTTTGACTTGGCAGGGAGCACCGGAACTGGTGGAGCAGGGACCGCTCTGTTGCCGCTTTGTCGTCCGCGGCCGCTGCGGCCAAAGCGCGCTTCGACTCGACATTCAGCTGCGGGCAGCCTCGCCGTATCTGGAGCTGGCCTTGACGGTCGATTGGCGTCAGCGCCATGAGCTGTTGCGATTGGAATTGCCCTTGGCGCAGGTTGCTCAGCGCTATGCCGCGGACACCTCTGCGGGGGTGCTTGAGCGGCCGGCCCATGCCCTGACGGTCAGGGAGCAGGCGCGCTGGGAAGTGACGGCCATCAGTTGGCTGGCTAGTCAGGCGAAGGCTGGAGCGGGTGGTCTGGCGGTGCTGCTGGATGGGCCCCAGGGCGTCTCCGCCACCCCCGCTCAGCTGGGGGTCTCCTTGCTTAGAGCACCCACCTGGCCTGACCCCTCGGCCGATAACGGACACCAACGGCTTCGGCTCGCGTTGGTCCCTTGCGCAGCCGGGTGGGCGTCGGCCGGGGTGCCTCGTTTGGCGCAGCGTTTTCGAGAACCGCTTTGGATTCGCCCGGCCCAAAAGGCGGCCCAGCAGGCGGAGATCTTCGCTCCGATCGACTTGATGGAGGGCATGGGTCCAGCCAATCCCCAGATCCGCGTGCTCAGCTGCAGGCCCGGCTCAACCCCAGGGCAGCTGGCGCTGCGGCTGCAGAACCTCAGCCCTCAGCGACAGAGCTGGACGCTGGACTCGCCACGGCGTTGGCGCCGGGGGAATGCTGAGACCTGGCAGAGCGGAGCTCTTGTGCTCAAGCCCTGGCAGGTCGTCTCGTTAGAGCTGGTTTAGTCGTCGTGGTCGTCAAAGGGGTCGCTGAGCTGCTTCGACGGAGGACCAAAGGCGGTGTAGATCCCGAAGCCGGTGAGGCCCAGCAGCACAGCCAAGACTGCCAGTGCCACGGACATGGCTGGGGAGGTGGTTTCCATCACAACTCTCGACGGGGCCAGCCGCTCAGGCGGCCAGGCCCCTTACAGTAACGAGACCTACTCCTTGCCAGAGAGCACAGCCCGACATGGCTCAACGCACCCGCCTGGGAGATCTGCTTCGCCCCCTGAACTCCGAGTACGGCAAGGTTGTGCCCGGCTGGGGCACGACCCCCGTGATGGGCGTGTTCATGGCCCTGTTCCTGGTGTTCCTGCTGGTGATCCTCCAGCTGTACAACAAGTCCCTGATCCTCGACGGCATCACCGTCAACTGGAACGGCATCGGCTGATCCGATGAACGTGTTTGGGATCGGATTGCCTGAGATGGCGGTGATTGCCGCCGTGGGTCTCTTGGTGTTCGGTCCCAAGCGCTTACCCGAATTGGGTCGCACCCTTGGAAAAACCCTGAAGGGTTTTCAGTCCGCCTCCAAGGAATTCGAGCAGGAGTTCCGAAAGGCGGTCGACACGGTGGAAGCGGAAGTCACCCAGGCTTCTGCTGAGCCCCAGCCTCAACTCAAGGCCGACGACGAGCAAGCGGCCGGTTGAAGGACTCCATGACTCCTCTGAGTCTTGTTGTTGGTTTAGGGAACCCGGGCGAGAAGTACGCCGGAACCCGCCACAACGTCGGATTTATGGCGCTGGAGCAGCTTGCCAAGCGTCAAAACAGCAGCTTTAAGCAGCAGTCCAAGCTCCACGCCCTCGCCGCGGAGGTGGGACAGGGTGCTGAACGCCTGCGTCTGTTGATGCCTCAGACCTACATGAACGACAGCGGTCGTTCGATTCGTGCTGCTCTCGATTGGTTTGGGTTCGAGCCAAACCAGATGCTGATCCTGGTGGACGACATGGATCTCCCCCTCGGTCGCTTGCGCCTGCGGCTCTCGGGCGGTGCTGGCGGCCACAACGGTCTGCGCAGCACCATTGCCCATCTCGGCGGCCAAGAGTTCCCCCGCTTGCGCATCGGGATTGGCGCTCCGGCCTTGAATCCGGTGGAGCGTAAGCAGCGCACTGTCGGCCACGTCCTCGGCCGCTTTGCCGTCGCCGAACAGCCGGTGCTCGAGGAGGTCATCGATGAGGTCTTGGCTGGTCTGGATCTGATTCAGCGCCTGGGGTTTGAGCGGGCTGGTAACAGGCTCAACGGTTTTGTTGCTCCCTCTGCCGCCAAGCTGGTCGAGCAACCCACTGCCTGAGTCCGCGTGAGTCGCCTCCCCACGACAACGGCGCAATTGCGGGTGCTGCGCCAAAGCTTTAGCCAGCGGGTGTTGGAGGGCGAGGTCAGCGCTGGAGGGTTCGAGTGGACGTTCGCCTGGTTCTTTGACCGCGGCGAGCTGCAGGTGGAGCCCTCCCTGGGCCGGGCCTTGATCCAGGACGCGTTGCTGCGCTTCCTGTTGAAAACCGACTACCAGCTGGAGGCGGGTGGGGACTACGCCTTCAGCGTGCGGGCCAGATTTTAGGCAGCGAGCTGGCGCAAGACGACCAAGCCAGGTTCCCGCTTGAGCTCCGTTCTCCAATGGCGCTCCAGCAGCAGTTGAGCCACGACATCGTCGTAGTCCCGTGGGGGCAGCCTCAGGCCCTCGGGGAGCATTCGCCGCCAGCCCCTGGGGGGCTCCAGCTGCCAGTAGCGGGCTCGTGCGGCCAGGGTGGTTCCCGCTTCAGGGATGACCTGGACAGCCAGGCCAAGGTCGTTCAGTTGCCGCTGCCAGTGCTTGCTGCCCGTTCCATCACCGAGCACAACGCCCTCAATCCCCGGGCGCTCTTGCCAGATCGCAATCTGCTTGAAGCATTCCTCCGGGGAGAGCACGGCGGCAACCTCGATCTGGCCTGTGCTGTGGTCAGAAAGGACCAAGCCGCATTTGCTGCGGCCGGGATCGAGTCCGATCCAAGTCATTGCGGGCGCTGCCAGCGAATGTCGACGGCAATCGGGTCGGCCAGATCACTGTTGCCTCTGGAGACGGCCTCGAGCTTGGCGGTCTCGCCCAGGGGGCGGTTGACGAGGGCCTCAGCCAGTTGATTGAGGCGTGCTGGGTCAAATTGCAGGCCGTTGGCCAGGGCCCCTTGACGTTGCGCTCGGGTAAAGGCTGCTGCCAGGAGCAGGTTCAGACGGCTACGCACCTGATCCGGGGAGCGCTCATCGGTCTCCAGCACGGTGGTGGCCAGTTGTTCTCCACTACGCACCACCCGTTTGTTGGGTCTGACATCCGGGAAGGCCACGACCTGACGCTCCCCTTTGAGCACATTGGCCGCTGAGATCAGACTCACGACCCACTCGCCGCGTTTGCTGAGGGTGGTCTCCAATTTGCTGATGTCGCTGCGCGGCACCAACAGGATTTGACGGTTCGGTGTTTCGCCCGGCAGCACGCGCTGGTAGACGTTCAAATTCGTGCGCTGCAGCAGGGCGTGGATCACGTCTCGGGCCTGGCTGGGCTTCTCGATCCGAACCTTGGCCACCTCCAGGATTTGGCCACTGCTGATCACCACATCACCCTGACGTAAGGCAATCAGGTTGCGTTCGAGACGCTCGAGCTCTTGGCTGCTGCTTTTGATCTTGCTGTTGAGCTTGGCGAGCTCAGTGCGGTTGCGCTGGAGATCGGAATCCTTCGCGGCGATGTCACGGCTCAGGCGGTCGCGCTCGGCCTCCAGTTGTTTGCGTTGCTCCATCAGGGGAGCCAGTTCCTTCTGCAGCCGGCTGGCCTGCTCGGCCACCACCTTGAGTTGGCGTTGGGCCTCGCTGCGCTCGTTCTCTGCGCTCTGCAGGGCGCTCCGACTTTGGGCCAGGTCCTTGCGACTTGAGCTCAGGGCATCGCGGCTGTCCCGCAGGCGCTGCTCGATCTGATCGAGTTCGAAGAGCCCCGTGCGCAAGCGATCACTGACGAGCAGCATCAGGCCAAGGGAGATGGCACTGATCAAGCTGCCGGTCAGCACCGTGATCACCACGGCGGTTTTCTTGGGCCGCAACCGGAACAAGCTCAGCCGCGCCTTGCCGACCTTGGATCCCAAGCGATCCCCCAGGGTGGAGAGCACTCCCCCGAGGATCAGCAACGCCAGGATCAGGATCCAGCCGGACACGACGTTGGGCGACGACGGTCAGTATCGGTTGCGGTGGCTTGGAACGCAGCTGGGATCGGCCACCAGTTCAGCCGTTTAGCTGAAGCGTTTGGCGAGGGCCAACGGATCGAAGACGGTGATCTTCTTGCGGTCGATTTGCACCAGCCCGTCGTTGCGGAGGTCGCCCAAGAGTCGGGTGATCGTGACGCGGGTCGATCCGATTGCTTCGGCGATGGCCTGGTGGGAGAGGCGCAGGTCGATCGTGATTCCTTCGCTGCTGGGTACACCAAAGTCGCGGCAGAGCACCAGCAGGAAACTCACCAGTCGCGAGGACATGTCGCGGTGGGTGAGGGTTTCGATCATGGTCTCGGTTTGCAGGATCCGAGAGGAGAGACCCTGCAGAAGCAGTAGACCAACCGCCGGGTCTTGTTCGATCGCCTTGCGGACGGAGGTGGCGGGAGCCGTCACCAGCTCGACGCGAGTAAAGGCAATCGAGTGATAGAAGCGGTCCGAACGCTGGCCTGTCAGTAGAGACAGCACGCCGAAGAGGCTGTTCTCCCGCAGCAGTGCCACGGTGATTTCCTCGCCGGATTCGTAGACCCTGGAGAGTCGGACCGCACCCCGTTTCAGCAGATAAACCTTTTCCGCGGGGTCGCCGGGGAAAAAGATTGTTTTGCCACGCTCAACGATTTCGGTGGTGCTACCGCTCAGGCCCCGGATGACATCCAGCAGCGTGGCATTGGGCGGCAGGGGACTCCCCGCGATCGGTGCGATCACTGACGTACCGGTCGTAGGGCTAGGGGAGTAGCGGCTGAATCCTTGCGTGGCCACGACCATGTCAGCGCGACTGAGTTGCCTGGAACCTACGGATCAGTCCAGGGCCGCCCTGTAGCCATTGAAACTAATTTGCTGCCTCTGCCAAGGCCTGCTTCTGGGCCTGCATCAGTTGATCGATGCCGCTTTCCGCTAGGTCAACCAGGCTGGAAAGCTGTTGGCGACTGAAGGGTGCGCCCTCGGCAGTGCCTTGAATTTCGAGCAAATGTTGCTCTTGATTCATCACCACGTTGAGATCGACTTCTGCTCGGCTGTCCTCGCTGTAGTCGAGATCGAGGAGTGCGGCCCCATTCACGAGGCCAACGGAAACCGCCGCCACCTGCCCCACCAGGGGCGATCGTTCCAGCACTCCGCGCTGCTCCAGGCGTTGCAGGCCGACGGCTAAGGCGGCCCAGGCTCCAGTGATGCTTGCGGTGCGGGTGCCGGCATCGGCTTGAAGGACGTCACAGTCGATTTGCAGGGTCCGCTCCCCCAGAACCTCCAAATCAAGGCAGGCCCTGAGGCTGCGGGCGATGAGGCGTTGGATTTCTTGGGTGCGACCGGAAAGCTTCATCAGCTCCCGTGGCTGCCGACTGGGGGTGCTGGCTGGGAGCAGCCGGTAGTCGGCGCTCAGCCAGCCCTTGCCGGAGCCTTTACGCCACTTCGGAACACCCTCCTCTAAGCAAACGCTACAGATCACAGCCGTGTTGCCTGTGTACACCGTGACGGAACTCAGGGCGAAGCCCATCGGATCCCAAACGAAGCGCGTGCTGCGCAGGTCCGTTGCGCAGCGGCCGTCCCGCCTGGGTTGGGTGCTGCTCATCGCGGGCTGGCTCAGTGCCTCGATGGTACGGGTGTTTGCACTACAGGTAGTGCTTGTTGCTTGCCGGACGGCCTAACGCCGCTACATTCAGGATCCCAAGCGGCAGCCATGCACTCGATGACGGCCAGCATTGCAGCCACGCCCCGTGCTGGACACCTGCGTCCATTGGCTGTGGTCCCCGCGTCGGCCCCCGCGCGCAGTGTGCGCCTGGCGGCCCAGCAGGAGGGTCAGCTTCAGGTGCACACCGCTCCCTTCCGCGGCAGCTTCAGTGGGGTATTCAGTCAGGCCCTGCGCAGCGCCGGACTTGGCAGCCGCGTTCTGGTGAGCCAGTTCCTCAAAGGTGGGGTCGATCAGGGGCTGGAGCGCAGTGTGTGGCTCTGTGGCCGTCTTCAGTGGCTGAGGCCAGCCGTGGCGGGTTGCCTGGCTGAGCCCGTGCCGGCCTCACAGGCCGATGTCGAGGCTGTGCGCGAGATCTGGGCGTACACCCGTGAGCAGCTGCTGAGCGGTCAGCTGGATCAGTTGGTGCTCGATGAGTTGGGCCTGGCCGTCGAACTGGGCTACTTGTCCGAGGCGGAGGTCGTTTCAGCCCTGGAGCAGCGGCCGTCCCACCTGGATGTGATCCTGACGGGGCCCTCCATGCCCACTGCTCTGTTGGCCATGGCCGATCAGGTCACCCAGCTGCGCCGAGGTTTCTGATGCTCAAAAACGACCGTTGGATCAACGAGCAGGCCGCCTTGGGCATGCTCGAGCCCTTTCAGCCGCAGCTGGTTCGTCATCTCGATCCGGAGAACAGCGAAAAGCCGGTTCTTAGCTTTGGCTGTTCGTCCTATGGCTACGACCTGCGCCTCTCGCCGCAGGAGTTCCTGATCTTCCGGCACGTCCCCGGAACGATCATGAATCCAAAGCGCTTCAACCCCGCCAACCTGGAGCCGGTGCCTCTGCACGAGGACGAGGACGGCTCGTACTTCATCCTCCCAGCCCACTCCTATGGCTTGGGTGTGGCGCTCGAGAAGATGTGCGTTCCTCCCAACATCACCGTGATTTGCCTGGGCAAGAGCACCTATGCCCGTCTGGGGATCATCGTTAACACCACCCCAGCTGAGGCCAGTTGGGAAGGTCACCTGACCCTGGAGTTCAGCAATTCCTCCGGCGCGGACTGCCGCATCTATGCCAACGAGGGCATTTGCCAGCTGCTCTTCTTCGAGGGCGATCCCTGCGAGACGACCTACAAGGACCGGGCTGGCAAGTACCAGCACCAGCCCGAGCGGGTCACCTTGGCCAAGGTCTGAGCCCTAAGGGGCCAGGCGTGCCTTGTGTAGGCGAGTCTTCTCGTACCAAGCAGCGATCTCTGGGGCCCAGGCCTGGAGGTGGGGCCACATCAGATCGCAGAGCACCCGGATTTCCTCCTGGGCATCGAGTTTGGCGCGTAGGTCCATGAAGTGCAGGAACGCCCGCAGCGAGAAGCTCACCACGAAGTGCTGGCGGTAATCGAAGGGAAGGATGCCGCGGGCATGCTCCTCGGCGAACCCCGCCGCGAGCATGTCGCGATAGCGCTCGGCCGCGGCTTGGCAAAGGGCGAGATCCTTGGCGCGCTCGTCTGCGCTGTAGGTGTACTTCTTGCCTTGCCGATCGCTGTACTGCCCTTCGGGGCGCAGGTAGAAGACCTCTTCGAGTTCCAGCTCGCCGTTGGCGGCCCGGCAGATCCGATCGCCGGTGTAGCGCATGGATTGGACGTCAAAGCTCACGCCCACCCGGTGGGTGCGGGCCTGCTGCATCACGGAGTGGGGGAACCAGCCCACGTTCAGCACAATCTGGGCGTGCTCCAGCGGACCGTAGTGACCGCGCTCACCAGCCAGGAGACGTTTGACGCAGATCTCGCCGGCCTTGGTCTCATCAGGCCATTCAGCGCGATCGGCCGCCACAAACCCTTCGCTGTAGTCCTGGTGCATCCCCGCATAGACGCACTGCTGGGGGTTGGGGGTCGCTGCAATCAGCTCAACCCGAAAGCGTTTCATGGGCGGGCGATGGCGTGGGGAGCTGGTGCTGCAGGGTAACGGGCTTTGGGGGACTCAGCTGTGGCTGCGGGGGCCTGCCATGGTGGTCGCCTCCGCTTGCGGCAGGACGCTGGTCTCGGCAACGCCCGCCATGGCCGGTAAGGGGGTGCCTGCCACCAAGGCTTCAGTCAGGGCTTCCAATTCGCTTTGGCTGCGGGCGCCGACGGCGCGGCCCACGCGGGTGCCACTGGCATCGAAGAATTCCAGCTGCGGGATGCCGTTGACGTCGTAGCGATCCACCTCCGGTTGCCAGCGGGGGTTGTCGACGTTCAGCAGCACCACATCGAGTTGATCGTGGTGTTGGCTCTCGACCTTCTCCATCGCTGGGGCCATGGCTTGGCAGGCCTCACACCAGTCCGCATAGAACTCGACCACGCTGGGCCGGCCATTGTTGAGGGCAACGGCGGGCTCCAGCGACTGGCGGGCCAGCTTCTCCAGGGGCGCCGTCGGTGAGAGCCCGCCGCGCAGAAGGAAGAGCCCTAAGGCCAGCAGAGCGGCCACTGCAGCCAGCAGCATGCGCTCGCGCCGTCCCAGGGCTGCCGTGTTGCTGTCCACAGGTGGTGTGTTGATCCTTGGCGCCAATCTGCCAGGGCTGTTCCCATTCCGCGTCGATACCCTGACGGTGGCTGAGTTGCGCCCTTGAAACGCCGCATCACCCTTCACTTCCCGCGGGAGGCGGTGCATCAGCCGATTACCTATCGCCTTGCGGTCGAATTTGATATCGCCGCCAAGATTCTGCGGGCGCAGATCGCTCCGAACCAGAGCGGAACGATGGTGGTGGAGCTCTCGGGCGACATCGATGATCTCGATGCGGCTGAGCAGTGGTTGGAGGGGGAGGGTCTGGGCTTGAACCGGGCCTCCGGTGAGATCGCGATTGATCCCCAGCGTTGTGTGGACTGCGGCATCTGCAGCAGCGTTTGCCCGAGTGGTGCCCTGAGTTTCACCACTCCCCACTGGCGACTGGAGTTCAACGCGCAGCGCTGCCTGGTCTGCGAGCAATGCATCCCCTCGTGTCCGTTTGAAGCGATCGCCCTGGTGTTGGATCAAGCTGTGGGCGCTGCCCAGTGATGCGCCCGTTCATGCGCCCTGTGACTGCTGTTCTTCGCTTCCTGGTCCTGCCGCTGCGGGCACCGATGTTGCTGGTGCTCTTTGCTGTCAGCGCCTTTATGGGACTGCACTGGGCTGATGTGTCTCCGCAGTTGCTGACCCAGGCCAGCACGCCGGTGCAGCAGGAGTTCGCGGGCCCTTGGTTCTGGCCGCTGCAGTGCATGCAGGCGCTTCTGGTGGTGGTGCTCTGCACCATGCCCGATCTGCTTCTGCGGGAGCTCTCGCAGTTGATGGCGGCCAGTAAGGCGCTGACCCTGGTGGTGACCTTGCTGGTGGTGATCACCGGGGGCCTTTACCTCCTGCACCTGGCGGTGCTCTCTGAAGTGTTGGTCTTGGCTTCGGCGGTCTTGCTCGCCCGGCTTGATCTCACCCGGCTTCGGATTGCACCGGCGCCCCTGCTTGGAGCCTTTGTGCTTTGCAGTTGGGTCCTGGCGGGAATCCTGGTGGGCCGCTCCCTCTATGCCCACCTCGGGTTCGTCTTTGCTTAGGGGCCGGCATCAGCGGCAGAGGGTCTCGGCGCTTTCTGCGAGCCGCCGGTAGCTCCAGTAGTTGCCCAGCACTTTTTTGGTGTACAGACGAGTCTCGGGGTAGGGGATGGCCTCGGTCCAGAGCTCCGGTTCGCGCTGCAGATCAAAGCCCCGAGAGTTGAGCCAACTGGCGACGGCACCGGGGCCAGCGTTGTAACTGGCGACGGTTTGGAAGAGGTTGCCCCCGGTGCTGCTGAGCAGTTGCTTGAGGTAGGCCGCCCCCAGGGCTGCGTTGCGGGCTGGATCGATCAGGGACTGATGGTCCAGGGGGTCGCCCGCTAGTTCGCTGGCGGTGGCTGGCATCAGTTGCAGCAGGCCACTGGCTCCAGCCCCTGAGCGCACACTTGGGCTGAAGCGGGATTCCTGCTTGGCGACCGCCAGCAAGAGGGCGAGATCGACACCCGTCGCTTCGCTGGCGGCGCCCAGTTCTGCGCCAAAACGCCGGGGGTGCAGCTGCTGTTCCCGCTCGAGTTGTCCCCGGCAGCTGATCTGGGGCAGGCGAAAGCTGGCCCGCTCGAGTTGTCCGAGTCCGGTCCAGTCATCGCCGATTGCCGTGCGCAGTCGACCTTCGATCAGAAACTCCTCAGGTCGGCTGGGGGAACTGCCCCCTTGCTTGGTGCGCCAGCTTTCCCAGGCCTCCAGTGCTTGCCCCCGCTGCCAGAGGGCATCGATGCGTGCGTCACCACTGGCCAGGGGTTGCCAGGGCTGAAGCGGCTCTGCGCTGCTGAGTTCCTGGTGGGACTGTCCCAGGCGTTCGCTGGCCCGCCAGCTGTAGTAGCCCAGGGGTTGGCTCCGTTGGGTTTGCCGCCAGAACTGCTCCGCGCTCGCCTGGTCCCCCTGCTGCTGGGCACTCCAGCCGCGCCAGAACAACTGGCGCGCCGCTAGTGGTGCGGGCAGGTTGGCGCTCTCCAGTTGGTTGAGCCAGCCACTCGCTTGGCGCCAGTCCCGCTGCAGCAAGGCCTTGCGCGCCTCGCTCCACTGGAGTTCCCAGCTGGCTGGGTCATCGGGCCAGCGGCTGAGCACGGTGGCTGGATCGACCTGTCCCGCTTCGGCAAGGCGAGCCTGCACGGGGGCGCTGTCCTGGAGGGTTGGCGGCAGTTGTTGGAGCCGTTCAACCGCTCCTGCTGCCGGAGATTGCGCCAAGAGGCGTGCTGCCTCTGCACCCTGCGGGCCTTCGCTCTTGGCGATGCGCAAGAGCCAGTCTTCGGCCTGCGTTTGTTGCGTGCGGTTCCCCCGCAGCAGGGTTTGAGCCAGGCGCAGCTGCAGTTCTGCTGTGGCGGGGGTAGTCCCAAGGCAGCGCAGGGCGGCTTCGCTGCGTCCCAGTTGCGCGAGCCCTGCGGCGAGCAGCTGCTTGTCTTCGGCGCTGAGCGCAGCGGCACGGGTCTCGCAGGTTTGCAGCAGGAGCGCTTCGGCACCGGGCCAGCGGGCACCCCAGCGGGCGAGGTGTAGGGCGTCGCCTGCTTCGAGCGCTGCCGCGAGGGCCGCCGGGTGGGCGGCAAAGCGCTTCAGCAGCGTCAGCCGCAACTTGGGTTGCTGCCGGCCCAGGGCATAGAGGGCATCGGCACTGGCGGGTTCCTGCGGAAAGCGCCGCAGCAGTTCTGCCCAGAGAGCTTGGGCTTCCTGGGGGCGCCCACTCGCTTGGGCGGCGAGGGCCGCGCGTTTGAGGCTGATCGCCGCCAGCACTCTGCTGTTGCTGTGGTTGCCCCAGCCCTGGCCCTGGAGCCAATAGCGCCGCTCTTCAGGGCTGCTCTTGGCTTGTCCACTCAGCAGCAGTGCCGCATCCCGCCGCCGGTCTGGATCGAGGCTGTGTTTGCGGCTGCGGGTCAGCTCGGCTGCGCTGCTGTTGGGGGTGAGTGGCGGAGCCAGCTGCACCAGAAGTTGCCGCCCGGCGGCCAGGGCAACGCCCGTTCCCAGGCAGCAGAGACCAAGCAGTGCTGTGCCAAGAAGGCTTTGGCGTCCTTCAGCGGAACGGGGGCGCTGGGCCAAAGCAGTGGGATAACTCTGCGCATTCTTGGTGAGATGCGCCCCGCTTGCATCGCAAACCAGGCGTAATCTGCCGCGAGCCTTGATCCATCAGCTCGCCATGTCTCCGCTTGGGGCGCCATTCCCTTCTGGTACGGCGAGTTTTGGAACCGATGGCATCCGCGGCCGGGTTGGGCAGGTCATCACGCCCGCCCTGGCCCTTCAGGTTGGCTACTGGTGCGGCCGGGTCCTCCCCGCGGGTGGTCCGGTCGTGTTGGGGATGGATTCCCGCAGCAGCGGACCGATGTTGGTGGCCGCCTTGGCCGCTGGGCTGACCGCAGCGGGCCGTGAGGTGTTGGATATCGGCCTTTGTCCCACCCCCGCCGTTCCCGGCGCCATTCGTCAGCTCGGAGCCAGTGGCGGCCTGATGGTGTCGGCCAGCCATAACCCGCCCCATGACAACGGCATCAAAGTGTTTGGAGCCTGCGGGGCGAAGCTGGCCAAGCAGCAGCAGGCCGAGATCGAAGCGGGTCTGCATGGCCGCGGCGATGTGCTGGGCGGCTTCAGCGCCAATGGACGGCTTGTGCAGCGCCCGGATCTGCTGAACGACTACCGCCAGCGCCTGCTGGAGAGCGTGGGTTCAGCTCGGTTGGATGGCGCCAAGGTGGTGCTGGATCTTTGCTGGGGTTCGGCGACCAGCTGCGGTGAACGCGTCTTCCGTGAGTTGGGCGCTGAGGTCACGGTGCTCCATGGCCAGCCCGATGGGACCCGGATTAACCAGGGCTGCGGCAGCACCCATCTCGAGGCTCTCCAGGCGGAGGTGATCGCCCAGGGGGCGGCCATGGGTTTTGCCTTTGATGGCGATGCCGATCGGATGCTCGCGGTCGATGGCCGTGGTCGGGTCGTCGATGGCGACCAGATCCTCTACCTCTGGGGCCAGGCCCTGATGGCCGAGGGGGCCCTTCCGGACAACCGGATCGTCGCGACGGTGATGAGCAACCTCGGCTTTGAGCGTGCGTGGCAAGCGCGAGGTGGCGTGCTGGAGCGCACTGCCGTCGGTGATCAATACGTGCATGCCGCCATGGAGCAACTCGGCGCGTCCCTGGGCGGTGAACAATCCGGTCACATCCTCTCGGCCCGCCACGGCATGAGTGGTGATGGTCTGCTGACGGCGCTGCAGGTGGCGCGATTGATTCAGGCCCAGGGGGGTTCCCTGAGCGACTGGCTCGATGGCAGCTTCCAGCCCTATCCCCAGAAGCTGGTGAATGTCACCGTTCCGGATCGCAGCAGGCGCACCGGGTGGGAGAGCTGCGCGCCGCTGCTTGAGGCTGTGCAGGCTGCGGAAGCGGCGATGGACGGTACTGGGCGTGTGTTGGTGCGGGCCAGCGGTACCGAGCCGTTGCTTCGGGTGATGGTGGAGGCCGCTGAGCAGGCTGATGTCGACCATTGGAGTCGCCAGTTGGCGGAACTCGCCGATCAGCACCTCAACGCCGCCTGAACGGCCAGTTGCAGGGCGCCATCACAGGAATCGCCCTTGGGGGCCACCAAGGCGGCACCGGGGCAGCGTTGCTCGAGGTCCGCGGCGAAGGCGCGGCGCAGTGTCCCCAAGTGTGTGAGCGCGCCGCCGCTGCAACAGACCCGCGGAGCTTGCAGCTCGAGGGTGGAGGCAATGGTGCGCACCATCTGGCTGAGGGCCAGCGCTGAACGTTCAACGATGCGTTGAGCGTGGTCATCGCCGCCTGCGGCGCAGGCGTCCACCACGGGAGCGAGCTGGGCAAAGCCGGCCGCGCCAAACCCTTCGGCGACGACGGCGGCCTTGAGCTCTTGCGGGGTGCTGACCCCGAGGGCTTGCCAGAGCTGTTGCTTGAGGCAGGTTTCCCTCAGCCGTCCATCGGCCATCTGCACGCTGATCGCTAAGCCGTCCCGGCCTAGATCCATCGCCGAGCCCGCCCCATCCAGCAGCCAGCCCCAGCCGCCCGTGCGATGCCAGTGCCCGGAGCTCGTTTGACCCAGTGCAATGCAGCCCGTGCCACTGATGACGAGCACGCCAGCGGCCTCGCCATGGGCGCCCAGCAGGGCGGTGTGCTCATCACCGCTGACTTGAACAGCGGCCCTGGGAAGCTGTAGGGCGGCGGCCGCCAAGGCCTCCCCTTGGCTTTGGACGGCGCTGCCCCGCTCAATGCCGCTGGCCCCCACTCCCGCTGCGGCGATGGGCTGCTCGCCGCCCAGCCCGGCCTGCATCAGCCCATCGCGCAGGCTCGTTTGGAGAGCATCTTGGAAAGAGGCGTCAGCTCCTGGTGCGGCCAGATGGCGAACCCCCGAACCCCGGCCCAGGGCGATGGGGATCAGCGCTCCCGTGCTCGTCAGTCGAGCCAGTTTGCAGCTGGTATGGGTTTGTCCAGCATCAAAGCCAGCGAGTAGCTGCCCTTCAGCCATCGCTGCTGCTGGCACTCAAGGTGGCCAGGCAGAACCAGCCGGTGAGTTGGACTTCGGGCCGGAAGAAGATCGTGTCGGTGGCGCCCTGGACGCAGAGGCCAGCGATGGCGGCTACGGCGGCCAGGGCCGGCAGGGCCCAGCTGGACTCGCCTTTGAGTTGGCTCAAGCCAGCCCTAAGGCTGGCGAAGAGCAGACCGAGCCCCGCGATGAGATTGGAGATGCCTCCTTCCACCAGCAGCTCAAGCGGCACCGAGTAGGCGCTCAGGGCATTGAACTTCGGCTGTTGATAGAGGGGATAAATCAGGTTGAAGGCGCTGTTGCCGGGGCCGATCCCCAGCCAGGGCCGCTCCTGGATCATCTCGATGGCGGCGAGCCAGACGTTGATGCGGAAGTTGTTGGAGCTATCCACGCGGCCTGCCGCGAGGCTCATCACCCGGATCCGTAGGGGCTCAATTTGCGTCACGGCGACCACCAGCACGCAGACGGCTGCCGCGATCAGAAGCAGGGGGAAGAGGCGGCGCCACAGGGGCGGCCAATGGCGTGTTTGCCGCAGCACCAGGAGCAGGACCGCAACGCCGAGGGCTGCCACCATCCCAAGCCAGCCGCCCCGGCTGTAGCTGAGGAAGAGGGCGCTACTGCCCAAGAGCAGGGCACTGGCGGCAAAGAGACGCTGGGGCCATGAGCGCCATCGCAGCAGAGCGATCAAGGCAATGGGCAGGATCGGGATCAGGTAGCCCGCCAGCAGATTCGGGTTCTCCAGGGGGCCGTAGACCCGGATCGTTCCGTCGGCGACGGAGTTGGGATCGGCCCAGCGGGCCAGCTCACTGGTGTCGCCATAGAGCTGCCGTATGGCGAGGACGCTGCTGAGCAGTTCACCCCCCAAGAGGGCTGCCACGAGCCGATCCCACCAGAGCGGCGCCTGCTCGAGCAGCTGCCGCAGTAGGGCGTAGACCCCCAGATAGCTGATCAGCTTCAGCAGACCTTTGAAGGCGGCTGGAGTGACCGGTGAAAACCCTGTGGCCAGAACGGCGATGCCGAGCATCAGCAGGAGCCAACCGCTGATGCGGCCGATGCGACCGGCGGGGAGGCAGAGCGACCAGATCAGCCAGAGCAATCCCGACGCGAGGATCAGCAGGCTGAGGCCTGCCCGCGTGACGAAGGGCATTGCGGCCAGAAGCACGCAGAGCACGCTTCCGGCGATCAGGCTCAACCGTGATCCCAGGGGCCCTTCGCTGGCGTCGCCCAAGATCCCCTGCCAACGCAACAGCCAGGGGGTGGATGGCGCCGATCCTGCGCTCATGCCGAGGGGTGGGTTGATGTCTCGGGATTATCGGCGGCTTCGAGCTGTTGCTCCAGCTCTTGGAGGCTCGGCAACGGCGTTTCGTTGCGTTCATAGAGCACTCGGTAGACCGGTAGCCCTTGCTCGAGGACGTAGGTCTCCCGCTCGGTTGGCACGGGCAGGGGGTTGGTTGCCCGCCAGGGGCGGGCGTCAGTTGCCGGTCGGCTGAAGCAGCCGCTCGCTTCGGTGACGGCGACCATCGGTTCGATGACGTCCAAAATGTCGCTCTGCATAAAGAGCCGCTTACCTGGCTCCAGGGCCGCGGCGATGGCCAGCAGCAGCGCAGGCTGCAGGACCCGTCGCTTGTGGTGCCTTTTTTTGAACCAGGGATCGGGGAATTGGATGGAGACCAGATCCAACTGACCCGGAGCCAATGCCGTCAGCCAACCCTCAACGCTGATGTTGGCGTTGCAGAAGAGGTAGTGCAGATTGCCAAGGCCGAGCTCCTGACGGTCCGCTTCCGCTGCGGCCACCAGGGCGCGCCGGATCTCGACCCCCAGGTGGTTGAGCTCGGGTTGCTGCTGGGCCAGCGCCAGGAGAAAGCGGCCCCGGGCACAGCCAATGTCGAGGTGCACGGGTTGGCCTGGATCGCTGAACAGCTCCTGGGGTGGGGGCAGCTCCAGCGGCAACTGGAAGAAGCGGCTCAGCGGGTTGACGTGTTGGCGCACCATCGGAAGTCAGGGAGTGTTCGGCACCAGAAAGCCCCAGCTGGCGGTGTAGCCATGCAGGTGGGTTGCACCGGCGACGGGGCCAATCTCGCCGTTGCAGAAGGCACCGCTGATGGGAACAGCAGGGAATTGTTGACGGCATCCGTCCACATCGCCATTGGGGGAGCCGTAGAGCCCCTCCCCGCGGCCTAGGCAGGCAAAGAGCAGTGCGGCCATTGGCTCGGCGTTGCGGCTTCGCTGTTGCCCCAGGAGTTGCTGTTGTTCCTGTCTGGAGGTCTCGGCGTCCCGCAATTGAAACTGCACCTGCTGCCCCACCCGCAGCCGCTCGGCCACCGCCACGGAACCGGTGCGTGGGTCGACGCCGATCAGGTTGCGGACCAGGACCGCTGGCCCTGATGCCGGGGCGCCATCGCTGGGCAGCTGGAAGTTGGTTTTGGCCACCCCTAAAAACAGCGAGTGCCGCACGAGCTCCTTCTCCTCTGGAGAGAGGCCCTTGAGGATTGTTTGCAGGCAGGCCACGGGCGTGTCGGCTTCCCCGTCGTGGCTGAGACGCAGCAGCACGTTGCGTTCGGCCTGCTCAATTTCAAAGACTGGGCCGATCGGCTTGCAGCCCTGAGCGACAACCGGATCAAGGCGCCAGTCCCCTTTGATCAAACAGCCAACGGCACCATTGACGACGCCATCGCCGATCAAGAGTGAGCCGTGCTGGGCGCTGTGTTGTCCAGCAATGCCTCCGATCTTTTGGGCCTCGGGGTAGGCGAAGTCCAAACCGCTGATGACGTCGTTGATCGACGTACAGGTGGGATCCAGGAGCAGAAGCATGGAATGCCCGCCGTTGGGGTCGACCCCGGCCCAGTTGATCCAGCTCTGCCGGGATCCGTCGAGATCAGGCAAGGTTTCGCTGTTGAGGCTGAAGAGCTCGATCTGCGTCTGGGGCAGGGTGAGCAGGGTCACGCTGATGGCGGGCTGGTGTTCCAGCTCCTGGGCCAATCCCTCGGTGTTGGTGCCGACCACGCCGCCGCCGCAGCACCCCAGCCAGTGCTGGGCTCCGATGGCCTGCTTCAGCAGGGGCATGAACCGCTGCAGATCGCTGGCATAGGCGCTGGAGCAGAAGACCAGACCAAGGTCCGCCGGGCCCCTTTGACCGGCCTGTTTGAGCTGCTGTGCCAGATCGGCGATGGCGGCTTCGAGGGCGGGTTCGCAGCTCAGTGCCGTGGTGCACTGCGCCTGCTGCGGCGCTTGTCGCCAGGGCAACAACGAAGAGAGGCGAGCGTTCCAGGCCATCGGCGGACCTTACAGCCGCTGGATAATGACCACTGACTGCCTGTTGCTGAGTGCCAGATCTGCTGCTCTATCGCACCCTCGTCTGGCTGGATTACCGCTTGGCTGCGGTTTTTGCCCTGGGGTTGCCCCTGGTGCTGCTGATTTGGTCGGCATTGAAGCGGGAGCAGGCGCTCACCCGCTTGATGGGGATCTATTGGAAGGTCGCCAGCCTGCTGCTGATCACGGTGCTGCTGCTGACGGACAACCGTCCCCTGGGTTATCTGCTGGCGGTCCTCTCCCAGCTGCTGGTGGTGATCAGCGTCTGGTTCTGGGTGGATCTCAACGAGGAGTTGGCGGACTTGCCCCCCTGGCGCCCTTTGCCCTTTGTGGTGCGCGCCTGGCGTTGGGGGCTCACGGTGTTCGGCCTGCTTGGTGCGGCCTTGAGTGCCGTGGCCCTCAACTGCGTTGGTGGCGGATTGACCCGTCCGATCTGCAGGGTTTGGCTCGAGGCCCCCGATGATCTCCATGGTGGAGTCGCCGGTTTCTTTGATTTCGTCTTTGGTGGCAGCTGGACCGCGGCCATCGCTGCCTTTGTCGGCTACGTCTCCCTCGTGGCCTATGGCGTTGGCCTTCTGCAATGGCTGATCGTGCGCCTGCCCAAGCAGGGCCGGGTCGCAGGCGGCTTCTAGGTCGGGCCGATGGCGATCAGCGTGGCTGAACTGCTGCACCAGCTGGAGGAGATCAGCCGAAGCCGGGCTGATCGGGTCTTGCGTTTGCGGGGGGCTTTGCCGGTGGGTGAGGGATGGGAGCCGTTTGAGCTGCTGATCTTCCGTGGCTTCTCCAGCAGCGTCTCCCACCCCACGGATTTCGATCCTGATCAGCCCCTGCTGCCTGAGGCAGCCCGGATCGAGCAGGCCGAGCTGCTGCAGGGCCCGCTCAAGCCACAGGCCGAGCAGTGCCTCGCGCGCGCCTCCGGGGCCGAGACTTACCTCGACCCATCCGCCTGGCTTTAAGCGAGAACCTCGACGCAGCGGCCGCAGAGGGTCGGGTGCGCAGCGTGCTCGCCAATGTCGCTCTCGTAGTGCCAGCAGCGCTCGCACTTCTGACCGGCCGCTTTGCGGATCTGGACGGTGATGCCGTTCTCACTGGCTTCGGCCAGCACGGCTTCGGGGTTTGAGCCGCCGATTTCCAAGGCCGAGACCAGGAGCCAATCCGCCAGGTTGTCGACCTTGGGGTGGGCGCTGTTCTCGAGCCAGGTGAGGGCTGCTTGGGTCGCTTCGCTGCCTTCGCCGAGGCTCAGCTGAACCTGCGCTTCCAAGGAGGCCCCCAGCTTGGCGGCGCTGCGGCAGCTTTCCAGTTGCCGATTGACCAGGGCGCGCAGCTCCAGGATCTGGTTCATCGGTTGCTCAAGGGCACTGTTGCGCCATTGCTCGGGTGCCGTGGGCCAGCCCCTCTCAAACACTGAGGTCTCGGCAACGGAGTAGGGCAAGTTCTGCCAGATGTCCTCTGCCATGTGGCACAGCACTGGGGCGATCAAGCCCGCGAGTCGCTCCACCACCAGCGCCAGAACCGTTTGGCAGCTGCGGCGGCGGAAGTCATTGGCGCCGCTGACGTACAGGCGATCCTTGGCGATGTCCAGGTAGACGTTCGAGAGATCGACGACGCAGAAGTTCTGTAGGGCCTGGAAGAAGCGGTAGAACTCGTAGCGCTCGAAGTCTCCGCTGACGCTGTCAATCAATGACGCGGTGCGCTGCAGCATCCACTGATCCAACAGCGGTAGCTCTTCGTAGGGAACGGCGTCTTTGCTGGGATCAAAGTCGTGGAGGTTGCCTAGCAGGTAGCGCGCCGTGTTGCGCACCTTGCGGTAGACGTCCGCCAGCTGTTTGACGATGCCGGGGCCCAGGGGGACGTCGGCGGAGTAGTCGACGGAACTCACCCAGAGCCGAAGGACATCGGCGCCATAGGGCGGTTCCTGCTTCTGGTTCTTGCCGCCCGAGACCAGCACCGCCGGATCGACGACGTTCCCCAGGGATTTGCTCATCTTGCGGCCCTTCTCATCGAGGGTGAAGCCGTGGGTGAGCACCCGCTTGTAGGGGGCGTGTCCGTTGACTGCAACGGAGGTGAGCAGGCTGCTTTGGAACCAGCCGCGGTGTTGATCGCTGCCCTCGAGGTAGAGATCAGCCGGGTAGTGCAGTTGGGGTGCGCGGCTGCTGGCGCCCTCGATGCCGCCGAGCACGCCTGCCCATGAGGAGCCGGAGTCAAACCAGACATCCATCGTGTCGGTGCCCTTGCGCCATTGGCTTGCTTCCGCGGCGTAGGTCTCAGGCAGAAGCCCTGCTTCGTCGCGCTCCCACCAGACATCGGCGCCGTGCTCAGCGATCAGCCCTTGGATGTGGCTGAGGGTGGCTTCGTTCAGCAGCACCTCACCGGTTTCACGGTGATAGAAGACGGGAATCGGCACACCCCAGGTGCGCTGACGGCTGATGCACCAGTCCCCCCGCTCGCTCACCATCGCTTCGATGCGGTTGCGGCCACTGGCTGGTAGCCACTCCACCTGGGCAATGGCATCGAGGGCGGCCTGGCGGAAGCCCTCCACCGAGGCGAACCACTGCTCGGTGGCCCGGAAAATCGTCGGCTTTTTGGTGCGCCAGTCGTAGGGGTAGCGGTGCTCGTAGCGCTCCTGCTTCAGCAGCAGGCCCGTCTCTTCCAGGGCGCTGATGATCGTTGGGTTGGCGTCCTTGAGGACATTGGTTCCGGCGAAGGGGCCGGCTTCTGCCGTCAGGTTCCCGGCCTCATCCACCGGGCAGAGCACCGGGAGTTTGTACTTGCGGCCGGTATTGAAGTCGTCGACGCCATGGCCCGGGGCGGTGTGGACCAGGCCGGTGCCTGCTTCGGTGGTGATGTAGTCCCCGCCGATCACGACCGGACTGGTGCGCTCTAGCAGTGGATGGCGGTATTGCAGGCCTTCAAGAGCACTCCCTTTGACGCTGACCAGGGGTTTGAGGCTCAGCCCCAGGCTGGTTTCCAGGCTTTCCCGCAGTTCGGCGGCCACCACCAGGTGGGTGGCGGCTGGTGCGGGGTTGTCGCCCTGGGCCTCAATGGCACAGATGGCGTAGTCGAGCCGTTCATTGACGGAGACCGCCAGGTTGGCCGGCAGCGTCCAGGGGGTCGTGGTCCAGATGGCGACAGCCAGGCCGCCTTTGGCCGTGGCTTGTGCGGGGCTCAGGCCCGCCTGCTCGAGGGTGCCGGCCAGCTCGCTGGGGAGTTCCACAGCAGGGAAGGCGGCAAACACGCTGGGGGAGCTGTGGCCGTCGGGGTACTCGAGCTCGGCTTCAGCGAGGGCCGTGCGGGAGCTGGGGCTCCAGTGGACCGGCTTGAGGCCCCGGTAGATGTGACCGGCCAGCACCATGGCGCCGAACACCCCGATCTGGGCGGCCTCGTAGTCCTTCTGCAGGGTCAGGTAGGGCTGATCCCAGTCGGCCCAGATGCCCCAGCGGCGGAAACCAGCCTTCTGGCCTTCCACCTGCTCGAGGGCGTAGGCATGGGCCTTCTTGCGCAGGCTGACGGGGGTGAGCTCGGCCCGCTCGCTGCTCTTGAGCTCCTGCAGCACCTTCAGCTCAATCGGTAGACCGTGGCAGTCCCAACCGGGGACGAAGCGAGCCCGCTTGCCCTGGAGCAGGGCGGTCTTATTAATGATGTCCTTGAGGATCTTGTTCAGCGCGTGCCCGACGTGCAGGGCGCCGTTGGCGTAGGGCGGCCCGTCGTGGAGGGTGAAGCAGGGACCTGTGTTCTCTTCGCTCAGGCGCTCATAGAGCCGCTGCTCAGCCCAGAACGCCTGGATCTCGGGCTCGCGCACCTGTGAATTGGCCCTCATGTTGAAGGGCGTTTTCAGCAGGTTCAGGGTGTCCTTGTAGGAAATCTGCCCGGCGTTGGCGGAGGACTCGGAAGCAGTGCTGGCGGTCACAGCGCTTGGGGCAGCAAGGGTCGATTATCCCGCTTGGGGGCTGGAGGCCTCGATCAGCTCCTCCACTTCATCAAAGGACGCCACCACAATGGGTTCGATGGTGGGCTCAACAGCGGAAGGGGGTTCAGCGGCGTTCTCGGTTTCAACGCGAACCCAGCGCTTGCTGCTCTTGCCCTGTTTGGGCCCGCCTTTGAAAGCGTTCAGGAGCGATCCACCCGTTTCGTTCAGGACCGAAGCGGCCTGGGTGCTGCTGCTGAACAGTTCACTCAGACTTGTTTGCCAGCGCTCGATGGACGCGATGCGCTGCTGTTCCTCGACGCTCAGCATGCGCCAACGGCTTTGCAGGACCTCGCTGCCGAGGCGGGCAATGAGTAGGCCTCCGCAGAGCACGGCCAGCATCGGGGAGCCCGTCAGCCGGTCCGCGCTGGTGACCAGGGTCAGCCCCAGCAGCAGAACCACAGCCCCCCAGGCGGCATCGCGGGGGCGACTGAGCTCGGTGGCGAGCAGCGGCAGCAGCATCACCGTCAGGCCCACCAGCAGGGCAAGGGTTCCGCCAAGGGTGGCCAGCATCGGATTTGAGGCGTTGACCCCATTCTGGGCCGCTCTCTACAGTCGTCGCCTGCCCACCTGGCGGAATTGGTAGACGCGCTGGTTTTAGGTACCAGTGGCTTCGGTCGTGGGGGTTCAAGTCCCCCGGTGGGCATCCGTTCGAGAGGTCGGTTTTTCTAAGCTGGCCCTTATTCAGTAGGAATGACGCAAACCTTGGCCCCATCTGAGTTGCAAGAGCTTGGACGCCAAGAGGTGCGTGCTTCCGTCAGCGCAGTGCCTCGGGAATACCTCGATCCCCCGGCGCCCTGGAACCCAACGGTGGGTCTGTTCCTCGGGGGATATGCCCTTGCGGCGTTGAGCATCGCGGGCTGGTTCCTCTGGGGTTGGCCCCTGCCTGTGCTTCTGGCCACGGGTTTTCTCGCCCTGCATCTCGAAGGGACGGTCATTCACGACGCTTGCCACAACGCTGCGCACCCCAGTCGCTTCTGGAATGCCTTCATGGGGCATGGGGCGGCGTTGCTGTTGGGCTTCAGCTTTCCGGTCTTCACCCGGGTGCATTTGCAGCACCACGCCCATGTGAATGATCCGAAGAATGATCCGGATCACATCGTCAGCACCTTCGGTCCGCTTTGGCTGATTGCGCCCCGTTTTTTCTATCACGAGTACTTCTTTTTCCAGCGCAAGCTTTGGCGCGGACATGAGCTTCTTGAGTGGGGGATTGCCCGGGGAATCTTCTTCGCGATTGTGCTAGCTGGGATCAAATATGGCTTCATTGATTTCATCTTCAATGTCTGGTTCGCGCCAGCCCTGATGGTCGGGGTGACCCTGGGCTTGTTCTTTGATTACCTCCCCCACCGCCCCTTCTCGTCCCGCAACCGTTGGCACAACGCCAGGGTCTATCCAGGGCGTTTAATGAATTGGCTGATCATGGGTCAGAACTATCACTTGGTTCATCACCTATGGCCTTCAATTCCCTGGTTTGAGTATCGGCCGGCCTATCACGCCACCAAGCCAATCCTGGATGCCAAGGGCTCGCCTCAGCGCCTCGGTTTGTTTGAAACCAAGAGCGATCTAACGAACTTTCTCTACGACATCGTTCTTGGCGTGCGCAGTCACCGCCGCCGCCGCAGCAAACTTCGTCCGATTGCTGGACTGTTGCCTTCCTTCAGGGCAAGGCGCCACGTTGTGGCTCTGCTTCACCGCACGGCTGTCTCGCCCAGGCGCTGAGCTTCACTCAGCCAGGATTTTTGGAACCCTGAAGAAGTCGCCTTCGCGCAGAGGCGCTTCGTTGAGCAGTTGCTCCCGCACGTCGGTCGCAACAACGGTGTCTTCGCGCGTCACGTTGACCACTTCGACAGCCCGGGTGGTGGCGGGAACGCCATCGGTATCGACGGCCTGCAGGTGGTCGACGTAATCGAGAATCCGCTCGAGCTGACCGGTGTAGGTCGCGATTATGTCTTCGGGCAGATCGAGGCGAGCCAGCTTGGCCACCTTGCGGACGTCGTCGGCGCTGATGTTGCTCATGGGGTGAACCTAGCTGGCCGACTCGCTTAAAAAGCGCTCCAGATCAGCCACGAGCCCCGTCGCGGCCTCGTCCAAAAAGCGGCGGCCGTCCTCTGCAGTGGCCAAGGAGGGATGGGAGCCCATGCGGCCATCGGGGTGGCGGCGGCGGAAGTCCTCGGGGCTGTGAATTGGTCCGGCGGGTGCTGGATCGGGCAAAGGTTGTTGCTTGCTCTCCAGGCTGGGCTCGAGCGCCAGGGTGATGGCGATTTCACTGGGGGTGGCGTGGTGTCCTTCCTTGTCCCCGTAGAGCTCTCTGGCTAGGCCCATGGCTTCCGAGGTCATGAACCAGTTGGCCAGCTTGCAGCGCAGTCGAGCGGCATTGGGCAGCCCGCGGGCTGCAGCGGTCCCGTAGGCCTGGGCAAAGGCTGCCTTGCAGGTGGCGATGTTTCCGCCATGGCCATTGATCACGTAGATCCGCTCAAACCCGTGGCGGGCCAAGGAGAGGATCAGGTCATGCAGTACCGCCAGCAGGGTGGAGGGCTGCAGGCTCATGGTCCCGGCAAAGCCCAGATGGTGTTCCGCCATTCCGAAGGCCTGGGCCGGGGTGACCAGGACTCCTAGGCGCCGTCCGACCTCCAGGGCCACGGCTTCGGCGGTGAGGGCGTCGGTGCCGATGGCGCCGGTGGGTCCGTGCTGCTCGGTGGAGCCCAGGGGAATGATCACCCCTTTGTTCTGGGTCAGATAGGCCTCCACTTCAGGCCAGCTCCGCAGCTGCAGTCGGATGTCTTCGGTGCAGTGAGCAGTCACGGGGGTGAGGCGTGAGATCGCTTCAGTATCCCTAGATCTCGGCCGTGTCAGTGCGCGGTGCCGTTGCCGTCGTACTTGTCCGTGTCGTAGTAGCCGCCTTTGGTTCCGAAGAACAAGGTGGCCAAGACAAACAGCCCGCTGGCGCCAATCAAGACCGTTGCCAGGGTGAATCCTTCGGTGTGCATCGCCGGGGCTGAGCCGATGGGCTGATTCTGGCGTCCGCGGCTTTCGCGCGCAGCGCAGGGTCGGTTAACTGTGACCTGCCTGCCTGGAGGCGGCCGATGCCGAAGCACCCCCCAGCGCTCCCCAAAGTCTTTTTCGCCCGCCCTGCCGAACTGGTCGCCCCCGACCTCATCGGTTGCCTGCTGGTGAAACGCCAAACAGACGGCAGCTTGCTTTGGGGTGTGGTGGTGGAAACCGAGGCGTATTCCCAGGACGACCCCGCCTGCCACGGCTTCCGCCGCCGCTCACCCAGCAACGAAACGCTCTTTGGTGAGCCAGGGCGTTTTTATGTCTATGTGAGCTATGGCATTCACCACTGCGTGAAGCGAGCCGTGAAGCAGAAGACCCAAAGCTGGGCTTGAGATTTCAGCAGTTGCCGCAGGTCTCCCAGCCAACTCCCAAGCCGCCGCCCAGAAAACTCCCCGATTTTTTCTTCCCAGAGACCCCCACAGCTAAGAAGAGCTACGGGCGGACGCGGCTGTCTTGGCTGGGTCAGTTGTGCAGCCGTAGCCCTTTGTCAGCAGCAGCAGCACTCCCTTGAAGAAACCACCTTCCCTGAGAAACAACAACGGCAGCCTGCAGGTGCGCGTGAGGATTGATGGGCGAGATGCCTTCATCAATCGCTTGGGGCGTTGGAGCGACCCTGTGGCAGTAGCAAAGGCACACGCCATTAGTGCCCAAATCTGGAGCGACTACCAGCAGGGAGTATTTGACCGCAGCCTGATGGCATATCAGCCGCTCATCAATGGCAAGGAGGTGGGGCTGCTGGAGGCACTGAGGGTCAGGGCAGAGACCAAACGCCAAGCTGCTGCTATCCACGCCTACAGGGTGCTCCAGCGATATGGGCAGCCCATGCGTAACCGCAGTGACGCTGAGGCATTTCTGGCGTGGTTACGAGCAGAGGGGCTGAGCGACTGCACCATTGCTGGCTTGATGACCCACTACCGGCAATGCTCAGGCGGCAATCGCCATCTGTTTTCTCACAAGCTGAAGTGGCAGCGGCGGTCGGTGCACAGCGATGTGCTGAGCGTGGATAAAATCCAGGCTGTGCTTACTTACCTGCAGAGCAATGAGAGCTGGTATTACCCGCTGTTTTTGCTTGGGCTGAGCACGGGGCTGAGAAATGCCGAAATCAGGGGATTGACCTGGGATTGCATCCGCTGGGAAGAAGGTGAGCTGCTGGTCTGCAAGAGCTTGAGGCGTGATGGCTATTCCTCAGGTCATCACAGTTGGGCAACGACGAAGACAGGGAGAGAGCGGGTTGTGCCCTTGACCGCACAGGTGCTGCAGGTGTTGAGACAGCACAAGGTGCAGATGGAGCATCTGGGCGTGTATGAGCCTTATGGGCTTGTCTTTGTGACCCCAACGAGTTTCAGCAATGTCTATGACCATCTGGTGGGTCGTGTGTGGAGGCGGTCATTGCAGCGTTGTGGCTTGAAGCCCCGCCGCCTTTATGCCCAACGCCATAGCTTTTTGTCTCACGCGTTAGCGATAGGAAATTCACCAGCTGACTTGGCAGCGGCAGCAGGGCACTCCACCAAGATGCTGCTGGATACCTATGCCAAACCCACAGGCAGATTGAAGATGCCGAGTTGGCAGACAACCTGAAGCTGAAAATGGAAAAGATGTTATGAGCTAAGCTATAAAAGTGGGTGCGTCGCTAAGCGATGCAACAGAGGAATGGCAATAAAAATAAGCTTGTGCAATGTATCCTTCTTGTTGGCTTTGCCTGCAAATATTGGAGTGTTAGTAAAGCTGCATATTGATGCCGTGTAAAAACAACAACCTGAATAAATAATCATCGCCTGCAGTGCTCACTCGGTGGATTGAGGAGCGATAGCTGCGAGCAACTCAACAGAAGAGAAATGCTGGATGCCAATGAGTATGAGTGTGCCAGTGCTTCAGCGTGAGAAGAAACAGGGGGAACTCAAATGACTTCAATGAAAACTCAATATCAACTACAAGACCGCCAGCAAGCCCAAAGGCTGAAACGAAATATCAAACGCCTTATCCACGACGAGCTCAGCTGCATCAGCCCGTGGTGGTTCATCAGCTTCCACTACCAAGACCACCACAGCAAGGAGGATGAGTTGCTTGAGGATGTGGCTGACCTGAAACGGAAACTCCACCGCATCATCTATAAGAGCCGTGATAAGACCATCAAGGGTGCTGGTGAATACTCTTATCCAAGGATGCTGTTTTTCCACGAAACCAGCCACCAATGCACAGGTCAGTTTCATACGCACCTGATTGTGGAGAAGCTGCCAGAGAGCCTAAATAACCAATATGGGATGGAAACCCTGTTTCACAAGCGATTGCCCCATAAGGTCAAAGCGTTGTCTAAATGGAAATCTGTGGATGTTCAACGCATCAACCAAGCAGAAGATGACTACAGACGCATCAGCAGCTATTTGGATAAGCAGACCAATCTGGAGCTGATTGCCCTTGACCCATTCAACAGCGACCTATCACCCAGAAAACAATGAGACGAAACCAACTCACGATTACCTACCCAGAAGGCGACGCCCAGCAGCTCCATCAGGCAATGCTGCACTTGAAGAGAAGCCGTTGCCTGAATATCTCAGCATTCTGTCGTGCAGCGATTGCAGAGAAGCTGGAGCGATTAGAGCAGTTGGAGAGCAAAGAGGTCATCCAATGAAGACCATCACTATTCGGTTGCCTAATGTGGAAGCGGCGATGCTGGTGGAAGTGCAGAAGAGGAACAAGGCATTCAGGGATCTGCAGCAACTGTTGATCCAGCAAATCCATCAGGAATACGCCAAGACCCCAGCAGCTAAGGCAGCTAAGCAATGATTAGTAATCCTGGTATGCCTTCTCTTCCACTAGGGCAGATCCATAGGTGGTGTTGATCTCTTTTTTGATGGCTGCCCGCCTGTCGTTCTGCTGATAGACCGATCTTGCTAGACGGATGAAGGTTTCACCAAAGCTGTTCTTTCGCTCTTGATCGCGGATGTCATCTTCTATCAGCCAGAGGTCTTGATTGACTTCCTTGAGGCGCTGGATGAGCGTTTGATCTACCTGAAGATCCAGAGCATCCAGCGTCTGTTGTAGGGCTGATAGCTCTTTCTGCACATTCCGCAGAGCCTTTCCTTGGAGATGGTTGGTCTTGATTTGGAGAATGGTGATCTTGTCAATCAGTTCGCCAACGGAGATGGGCGCTTGGATTTCGGCGAGTGGTTTTGGTGAGGTGGATTGCTCTATGCCTGCTGTGGTTTGAGATCGGCATGATTGCCAGCTGATACCCCTGGAAACTGCTCCTGAAGTGCCTCTGCCACCCGTTGAAGCGCCTCATTCCAGTTTCCCCGCTCGTTCTGGCGGAAGAGGCGCATAGAGGGATACCAGAAGGTGGTGTCGCCTTCTAACCCCCATCGCCAATCAGGAACTTTATGGAGCAGCAGCCAGGTGGCTTTGCCCATTCCGCCCGCAAGGTGTGCCACAGAGGTGTCGCTGGTGATGACGAGATTGCAGTTGGCAATGATGGCTGCGGTTTCAAGAAAATCCCAGGTTTCATCTACCTGCGGCTGACAGCTGACAAAACGATCCTTGAATGAACAGGTTTCTAGCTGCTCACTGCCAAAGCCTTTTTGGAGTGAGAGCAATGAGGCGTCTGTCAGCTGAGCAATTGGCGCGAAGCTCTCAAGTGGGAGCGAGCGACCACGCAGAGCTGTTTTTTCTGTTTTTGGATTTCCCTGCCAGTTGATGCCAATGATGGGTTGTTTCTCGGTATCCAGAATGTCTTGCCACTTGGAGGTTAGTTCGTCAGTGGTTTTGATGTATGGCTCGGTGATGACGGGGTTGTCTGGGCTGACTTCTAAGTGGCGAGGAACAGATAGAAGAGGTATCCATTGCCCATCATTGATTTTGTTGGCTTGTTGTGGCGTGAGAGGTGATGTATCAATTCCTGATGCCTGGATCAGGGTGTGTAGCTTGGCTTGGGCGCAGATGGAAACAGAAGCTCCTTGTTCTCTTAGGGCAATGGCATAACGCATGAACTGGAGCGTGTCGCCAAGACCTTGCTCGCTGACCAGGAGAAATTGGCTGCTTGGATCTGGTTTCAATCCATCCCATAGGCTGCATTGGGGTTGGGCGTGTGGCTTTGAGGCGTTTTTCTTTTTCTTTGTTCGCCATTCGTATTTCTCCCAGCCATTCTTGTAGTCGCCGCAAAGAAGCATTGTCAGCGAAGAGTTCCAGTGAGCTTCTGGGTAGTTGGGCTTGAGTTGAAGAGCAGTGTTGTATGAGGCAATGGCAGCGTCTAGGTTGCCTTGCTCTTTGAGAGCATTGCCGAGGTTGTTGTGAGCTTCTGTGTAGTTGGGCTTGAGTTGAAGAGCAGTGTTGTATGAGGCAATGGCAGCGTCTAGGTTGCCTTGCTCTTTGAGAGCAT